>CAUJDN010000116.1 GCA_963169195.1 Acidobacteriota bacterium
TGCGGCTGGAGGCCAACCGCGGGAGCGCCGCGGCCCGAAACGCCGGCATCCGGGCGGCGGCGCACGATCTGATTGCGTGGCTCGACGCCGACGATTTCTGGGACACCGACCACCTCGCGACCGTCACGCCGCTGATCGAACGCTGTTCCGACGCGGCGGTGGCCTTCGGGCGGGTGCGGTTCGTGGATCGGTCGAACCGCATCCCCTGGGGGCTTGCCGCTCCCTGCCCGGGCCCTGTTGACCTGCTCTCGGAGTCCGCCCGCCGCTGCGTGGTGCCCATCATGGCGGCTGTCACCCGACGCACGGCATGTCTCGACGTCGGCGGTTTCCGCGAATCACTCCGGGCCGCGGTGGACTTCGACCTGTGGCTGCGCCTCGCCGTGCGGTGGCCGTTCGTCTGGACCCCCCAGGTGACGGCCAACTACCGATGGCGGCACGCGCCCAGCCAGGTGAGCGCCGACATCGCCCGTCAACACCGGTCGATATGGCAGTCGCGCATGCTGGTCCGGGCCGAACTCCAGGCCTCACCGGCGTCGCCCCGCGCATCGGCGATGGACGCGCCCATGCGCGAGCAGTGGCGTACGGAACTGGCTGGCGCCTGGCAGCAGCGCGACCTGGCGACCGTCCGCCTCCTGCTCGGATTGCCCGGGGTGCCGGGCGAGGAGGGTCCGTTCGCCGCCCGGTTGCGACGGTTCCTGGGCCTCGCCGGGCCAGCCGCCCCGACGCGCGCCTCGTCATTCGCGCGAGAGGCCTGACCCCCGTGTTCTTCACCGTCGCCATCTGCACGTGGAAGCGGAGCGGGCTGCTCCAGCGCACGCTCGGCCGGCTTGCCGATGTCGACACCGCGGGCCTCGACTGGGAACTGCTGATTGTGGACAATGCCGACGACCAGGCGACGCTCGGCGTGGTCGACGCGGCGGCCCACCGACTCCCGATCCGGTGCCTCGTCGAGCCACGAGCGGGCCTGTCGCACGCCCGCAACGCCGCCGCGCACGCGGCCCGGGGTGCCTGGATCGCCTGGACCGACGACGACGTGCTCGTGGACCGTGGATGGCTGCGAGGCCACCACGGGGCGATTACCCGATGGGCCGACGACGTGTTCTTCGGTGGCCCGATCAGGCCGGCCTTCGAGACGGCGCCACCCGCCTGGCTGACGGCCAACTGGGCACGGCTGGCGGACGCGTACGCCGCGCGTGATCTCGGGGCGCGGCCGTTGGCATTCGATCGTCGCCATGTGCCTTACGGCGCGAACCTCGTGGTACGCGCCGACATCCAGCGCCGGTATCCGTTCGATGCCGCCCTCGGCCAGCGCGGAGAGGACGGCGTCCGCGGTGAAGAAACGACCATGGTCCGACAGATGCTCGCCGATGGGCACGGCGGCCACTGGGTGCCCGACGCGCGGGTCGATCACATCATTCCGGCCGAGCGCCTCACCCTCGGCTACCTCCAGCGGTACTACGTTGGTTTCGGGATGGCCGAGCGCGTGCGGCGCGGCATGGATCACCTGCCCGGCTGCCCGCCGTGGCACTGGCGACGTGCGCTCGATCTCGAACGCGCGTACCGCGCCGCGAGGGCGAGCGCGCCGCCGGAAACCTGGGTGCCGCTCTTCGTCGACGCCTGCGTCGCGAAGGGGCGCTGCCTCAGGCGCGGGGACGGAGACTGAGTCGAGGCGCGCCGTGTTCGCCGCGGCACGTCACGGGGCATTGCCGACCGCCCGCGGGCCGTCCGTGGACAGCTCCGCGAGCAGGCGGTCCCACGCGGGCACGATCGACGCCCATCGGTGGGTGATGGCGACGGCCCGACCGGCCGCCCCGAGCCGCGCCCGCAGGTCGCCGTCGGCGGCGAGGCGCACGAGCGCGCCCACCGCCAGCCCCTCATCGATGAAGGCCCGCATACCCACCGAGTCCAGCACGGACGCGGCTGGTGGCACCAGCATCGAGCAGGGCGCCGCGTATTCCGGTGGGGCCCCGGCGTCCGTCATGACGCTGGGGACGCCGCACGCGGCGGTCTCGAGGACGGTCAGCTCCCAGCCACCCCCTTCGGAGGGCAGCAGGTGGACATCGCAGGCGCCCATGAGAGCTGCCAGGTCGGTCTCACTCACACCCTCCCCGACACGGAGCGCCGGCGCGACGTCCACCCGATCCTCGACCCGGCTGGCCGCGATGAGCCGGGCCAGATCCCATCCGCCGGACCAGGCCCGCTGCTCGCGGGTCAGCAGGTCGGTGTGCAGGTACAGTCGCGAGCGCCGATGCGGCGTGCCCGGCACGAGCCGGCTGGAGCCGCACTGGCGGCAGGCCTCCGGCGGCGTGCGCGAGTCGTCGGTGGGATCCAGCGCCCACGCGGTCGTTTCCGAACACCCCTCGCAGCGGGACCAGGCGCCGAGGGCAAACGTGCTGAAGATGCGCAGTGCGAGGTCGGCCCGCTTGTGGCCGCTGTTCCGGCCGAAGTAGCCGACCAGGAACCCCGAATCATCGAGGCCGAAGCGCGCGGCGCGGAGGGCGCGGCGGGTCGCCGGATCGGGCGGCCTGAAGAGGCCGGTCTCGACGCCGTGGGGGATGGGTGTCGTGACCGCGGGCGGCCCCACGCGAGGGCATACGTCGCCGATCGCGCGGGCGGCAACGGCCGTGAACGGCACGACCGCGTCGAATCGCCCCAGGAATCGGTCCGCACCGGGCGGCAGCGGCGTGTAGTTCACCGCCATGTACGCCACGATTCGCACGCGCGAGCGCAGGTTGGTCTCTGCGAGGCCGTCGAGCAGCCGCTGCTGGTCGGCGGGCGTCCCGATCGAGATCAGCGGGGTGGGCTCACCCTCGTGCGGCTCCCTGCCCAGAGCGGCCTGCAGCAGCCTGCCGCACCGCGCGTCTCCCTCGCCAGCGACATCGTCGATCCGGTCGGCCTCGAGCACCTGATAGGGCTCCGTGTGTCCATCATCCGGACGTGGGTAGCGTCCGATCATCGTCACCCGCCATCCCCCGGTGGCGTGCAGGCCCCGCGCGAGGTGGCGCCCCACCGTGGAGAACCCGCGGTGGAGCAGCGGGTGATCGCCGACGATCAGCAGGGGCCGCATGCGTCACGCCCGGGCGAGCGGCACCAGGAGCGCGTGCCACCGCGCGGCCACGGCCGCGGGATCGATGCGGTGCATCGCCTCTCGGGCGCGGGCGCCGGTCTCGCGGAGGGCCTCCGCGTCGTCGGCGAGGTCCCGCAGTTCCCGGACGGCGCCACCGATATCCATGATGGCCAGCCGGTGCCCTTCCGAGGCGTCGAGCGTGATGGCCGGGGGGACGAGCCGCGCCACACCCGGCAGGATCTCGGCCGCGGCGCCGAACCGGGTCGTCACCGTGGGCACGCCGAGCGCACACGAGGCCAGCACCGTCGAATCGAGGTCGGACAGATCGTGCGGGGCCAGGTGGATGTCGGCCGCTGCCAGCCGGGACAGGGCGTGGGCGAGGGTGAGTCGAGGCTCCACGCCGGCGTCGGTCTCGACGTGGGCGCGACCCTCGAGGCCCAGCAGGCGGCTGGCGTGCTCGGCCGACCACGCACCGAGGGGGCTGGCGCTGGCCCCGGCGGGGGCGCTTGGAGCCACGAACAGCCGGGCCTCTGGCCGTGGCCGGCCGACGCGGCTCTCCGTCGAGCCGCACGCGCCGCAGACCGGTACGGGCGAGCGTTCGCAGGCGCCGCGGCTGGTGAAGGGCGTGACTCGATGGCAGCCCCCGCACGCCCGATAGGAGCCGTCGGCAAAGACCTGGAAGACGGCCATTGCCCGGAGGGTGACGGCCGTCGTCGCACCCCCGCTGGCAATCAGCAGATCCCCGGAGGTCGCACCAGCCATCGCGCGAACAGCATCGCGACGGACGGTCCCGTCCTGCGCCCGCACCCGCGCGGGGACCAGCGGAGGCATGGACACGACGGGGCCCCCGGCCTCGGCCCCCCGGTCACGGCAACACCGCCTTACCGCGCGCGCCCCGAAGTCCGACTCCGTGACGATCAGATCGGCGAGCTGGAAGAGATCCGCGAGTGCGGGATCGACGGGAACGCAGGGCGCGCGCACGTGAACGACCACACGCACGCGAGGGCGAAGTCCGGCGACGATCAGGCTCCAGAGCCAGCGCCGCTGGCGCGTCTCGTCGCCGATGAACCACAGGATAGGAGGCGCCTCGCCGTGCCCGTCGCGCAGGAGCGTCCGCACCGCGCCAACCAGCGCCACGCGCGATCGCGCGAGCCGGCCGGGGCCGTCGACGCGGAAGACCTGGACGCGACACGGGAGCCACGCTCCGAGGTCGCGGGCGAAGGCCTCGTCGATGCCGGCCCGTGCTGACTGTCCGTCGACAACGGCCAGCAGCGTGCTCAAGGGAGGGTGGTCAGCCGAGCGAGGGCCCGCGGCCTTCGGGGGACTCAGCTGTCGTAGAACCGCCGCGCACGGCCGCCGGCCAGACCCTGCAGCTCCGCGGCCGACAGCTCGTCGAGGCTGCCCATGTCGTCCATGGCCGCCTGCAGGTCCTCGGCGCTGAACGAGAAGCCCAGCTCGGAGGCCACCTCGAGCAGCGCGGCCTCGTGTGCCTGGCGGGCCTTGGCCGACGCGGCCTCGTCGGTGGCGATGTGGACCAGGAAGTCCTTGGCCTTCTGGACGCTCATGAAACCTCCCTCGACGCTGGGCTATAGTCAGCGCGGAGCTTAGGTGAACCATCCCGCGGTGTCAAGGCAACGACGGCGTCGTCCGCGTTGGCGGTGGGCGACGCCGGCCCGGGTGGCCGGGTCTCCGCCCTTCACCATCCGCCCATGGTGAAGCCGCTCCTGGTCGCCAATTGCGACTTCGTGCTCGGAGGCGGCGAAGTGGGGCTGGTCCTGCTCGTGCGCGATCTCCTGTCGCGAGGCTGCGCGCCGGTCGTCGCCGTGCCGGGTGCGCGTCGGCTCGTCGGCGTGGGCGACGAGCGGCCCATCCCGCCTTCGATTCCGGCGGGGGCCGCCGCCCTGGGTCGACTGGCGCGGGACTGCGATCTCGTCCACGTCTTCTCGAACCGCTCGGCACTCATGGCCATCCTCGCACGAACCGGCAGGCCGCTCGTGGCGCACGCGCTGGTGGCTGCTCCCGATCCCTACGATGGCATCGTGGCCTCGTTTGCAGACGCCGTGGT
>CAUJDN010000117.1 GCA_963169195.1 Acidobacteriota bacterium
ACGCCAGCCGCGGCGAGCATCGTCATGGCGTCGTCGACGAACAGCGCGTGCGTCACGGCGACGTCCACGCGTGCGGCGCCGGCCTCCCGTGCGGCCCGTGCGGTTTCCGCGAGGGTCCGGCCGGTGCTCGCCACGTCGTCCACGACGACCACGCGACGACCTGCGAAGGGGATCTCCGGCAGGTGAACGCGCACGTCGCGGTCGCCGCGCCGCTCCTTCCGGCACACGGCGCACGCCTCGCCGCTCGCGCGCGCCACGGCCTCCACCCACTGGCTCGATTCCCGATCGGGCCCGAGCAGCAACGCCTCGATGCCATGCGCGCGGAGGTAGCCGCCGATGAGGGGCGCGGCCGACAAGGCCACCGCCTCGGCGCCGGGGAGCACGTCGTCCAGGCGATCCACCCGGTGCAGGTGCGGGTCCACCGCGATCACGCGATCGAACAGGGCGGCCAGGAAGCCGCCCACGTGCCGCTGGCTCACCGATTCTCCCGGCGCGAACGCGTGGTCCTGGCGCATGTAGGCGAGGTACGGTGCGACCAGCGTGAGATCGCGCGCGCCTAGCTCGCGCGCGCCGTGCGCCGCGAGCAGCAGTTCCACGAGCTTCTCGTGGGGGCGATCGAGCGACCGCAGGAGCGCGACACGCCGGGGCAGCCGCACGGGCAGCGTCAGCTTGATTTCCCCGTCCGGGAACCGGTGCCGCGTCACCGCGGCCGCCGGCATGCCGGCCGCCCGCGCGATCCGACGCGCCAGGCCCTCCTCGTCCTCGAAGTGCAGCAGCATCAGAATTCCGTCGAGACGAGCGGGAGCGGATGGTCGGCGGGCCCGATCGTGAACCCGCTGCCGACGAGCACCTGCCGCCGCGCGAACTCCAGCTCGGACGGGCTGGCCGCGTGGACGCGATAGAGCGGCTGCCCGCGGGTCACGGCGTCGCCCAACCGGCGGAACAGGTCCACGCCGGCCCCCTCCGCCTTCGGCGCGCCCGCCAACCGCGCGATGCGCGCGAGGCGCTCGTTGTCCACCCCGACGACCACGCCGTCGCGGTTGGCCGACACGTCGTGCACGAGCGGCGCGAGGTGCGGGTGGCGCCAGTCGAAGTCCTTCCGGCCCTGGGCATCGATGATGGCGTTCAGTCGATCCCGTGCCCGACCCGAGTCGAGGATGTCGCGCGCGACCGAGAACCCGTCGCCCCCGCGCAGGTCGGGATCGAACTCGAGGACGCGGCCCGCCAGCCGGAGCGCCTTGAGCCTGAGATCCGCCGGCGCGGCCGGGTCGTTGTTGAGCACCGCCAGGGCGTCGCGCGCCTCCAGCGCCGGCCCAATCCCGCGCCCGATGGGCTGGCGCCCATCGGTGATCACGGCGTCGAGTGTCAGGCCCATGTGGCGCGCGACGTACTCGAACAGCTTCTTCAGCCGCTGCGCGTCGGACATGTGGCGCACCTTGGCGGTCGGGCCGAGCGGGATGTCGAGCACGAGGTGCGTGGATCCGGCGGCGATCTTCTTGGACAGGATCGAGGCCACCATCTGGCCCGGCGCATCGAGCGACAGCGGGCGCGACACCGAGATGAGCACGTCGTCGGCGGGAGAGAGGGCCGCCCGGCCGCCCCAGGCCAGGCACCCGCGGTAGGTGCGGACGATGGCCTCCATCCGATCGAAGGGGATCTCGACCTCGGCGAGGCAGGCCATGGTATCGGCCGTGCCGGCGGGCGAGGTGATGGCCCGGCTCGACGTCTTCGGGATGAGCATCCCGTGCGCCGCGACGATGGGCACGACCAGCAGGGACGTCCGGTTGCCGGGGATGCCGCCGATGCAGTGCTTGTCGACGACGGGCCGCTCGTGCCAGTCGAGGCGGCGGCCGACGCCGACCATGGCCTCGGTGAGGTGGAGCACCTCGTCGTGGTCGAGATCCATCTGGCTGGTCGCCACCAGGAAGGCGGCCAGCTCGATCTTCGAGTAGCGGTGCGCCGCGATGTCGCGGACCATCGCCCCAAGCTCGTCGCGCGTGAGCCGCTCGCCGGCGATCTTGCGCTTGAGCGACGCGATGGAGGCCGGCGGCTCGGCGTGGGCGATGTGAACCGTGCTCCCTTCCGCGATGCCGAGCTGGGCAAAGGCCTCCTCCGACAGCCCCAGCTCCCGCTCCCCGACCAGCCGCGCGTCGTCGACCACGTTGAGGACGGCGAGAATGGTGGCCCCGTTCGCGCCGACCTCGACCTTGGACAGGGCCTGGAAGCCCTCGGCCCGGTACACCGGGCAGGTCCGCCGCAGGTAGACGACATTCTCGCGGTAGGTGTCGATGGCGACCGTGCGGGCCGTGAGGGCGGAGGGGGCGGCGGCGGACATGGCCGGGTCTATGCTACCCGGCGGGAACGGAATGTTACATAACGGCTGTGTGGGTGTAGTATGTGCCCGGCAGATAGTTCCGGCGATTGGGGTCGGACGGCACCGGAAATCCGAGGTCCGAGAGGCAGTTACGAGGGAGCCGCACGTATGTCACAACATCAAGGCCTGAACCGGAGAGTGTTTCTGAGGAATGCCGGGCTGACCGCCCTGGCCGCCGGCGCCGCCGGCACGGGCGTCCCCCTGGGTGCCGCCTCGGAGGATCAGGAGTTTGCGCCCGGGCCGAACGGAAAGTTCGACTTCGACACCCCGTACAGCCGCTTCGGGACCCACTCGGTCAAGTACGACCAGCCGAACCGCGTCCACGGCGCGGGCAGCGTGGAGGTCGGCATGGGCATCGCCGACATCGACTTCCGGGCGGCGCCGTCCATCACCCGGGCGCTGCAGGAGCGCCTCCGCCACGAGGTCTGGGGATACCTGGATCTGCCGTCCACGTTCGGGGAGGGCGTCATCGCGTGGAACAAGCGACGCTACAACGTGGACATCAAGCCCGAGCAGATGATCATCACCTCGGGCGTGCACCCCGGCCTGATTGCCACGCTGAAGGCGTTCTCGCCCGTGGGCAGCAGGGTGCTGCTCCAGACGCCCACCTACAACGGCTTCTACTCGGACCTCACGGCCTCGCAGACCATCGCCGAGGAGAGCCCGCTGAAGTTCGTCAACGGCCGCTACGAGATGGACTTCGACGACTTCGAGTCGCGCATCGGGCCAGACACGTACAGCTTCATCCTCTGCAACCCGCAGAACCCGACGGGCAACTGCTGGAGCGAGGACGACCTGATGCGGATCGGCGAGATCTGCCTCAAGCGGCGCGTCGTGCTGCTGGCCGACGAGATCCACTGCGACTTCGTGATGAAGGGCCAGAAGTACACGCCGTTCGCCAGCCTGAAGGACAAGCGGATCGTCGACAACAGCATCACCTACAAGGCCGCCAGCAAGTCGTTCGGCCTGGCGGCGCACAAGACGGCCTGGTTCTATACGACCAACCCGGACATGCTGAAGAAGATCCGGGTGCAGCACCGCGCCGACCTCAACACGCTCGGCATCGTGGCCAACCAGGCCGCCTATGCCGGCGGCGAGGACTGGCTGAACCAGCTGGTCGAGTACATCGATGGCAACCACAACTTCGCCGTCGACTTCATCGGGAAGAACATCCCGATGGTCAAGGCCTACAAGGCCCAGGGGACGTACCTCATGTGGCTGGACTTCACCGCGCTGGCGGAGAAGATCGACACCAAGGCCATGGCCGAGCAGCACAACCGCACCAGGGCCGCGAACGCGCCTGCCCTGAAGCCCGAGCAGATGCTCGAGCGCTGGCTCATCAAGCACGCGAAGGTGCAGCTGAACCAGGGCGCGTCGTACGGGCGCGGTGGCGAGAACCACATGCGCATGAACATCGGCACCTCGCGCCGCACCCTCGAGAAGGCGCTCACCAACATCGCCAACGCGCTGAAGCCGGCGGTGCTGTCCTCGGCGATCGACTAGCCTCGCGTCGGGCTCCAGCCCGGCGATGAAGGGATAATCAGGGCGCGGCCTCATCCGAGGTCGCGCCCTTCTCCTGTACCCGGCATGTCCCGCATCGTCATCAGCACGTTCGGCTCCTACGGGGACGTGAACCCGTACGTGGGCCTGGCGCTCGAACTCCGTCGCCGCGGGCACCGGCCCCTGCTGGCCATGCCGGCGGTTTATCGCGCCGCGATCGAGGGGGAAGGGCTGGAATTCCACGCGGTCCGGCCCGACCTCGACCCGGACGACACCGCCCTGATCCAGCGGATCATGGACCCCGCGCGCGGGACCGAAGCCATCTTCGGCGAGATTGTCGTTCCCTCCCTGCGGGCGACGTTCGACGACCTCCGGGTGATATGCGCGGATGCCGACCTCGTCATCACGCACCCCGCGGCGCTGGTCGGGCCCATCGTGGCGCAGGCGCTGGGGCGCCCGTGGGCGTCCACGGTGCTGGCGCCGATGTCGCTCTTCTCGGTGACCGATCCCGTCGTCCCGCCACCGGCACCCTGGGTGCACGGTCTGTTGACCCGGTCGCGCGCGCTCAGCCGGCTGTTCGTGTGCCTCGCGGATCGGGTGACGCGGCAGTGGGCGAGACCCGTGCAGCGTTTCCGCGAGTCGCTGGGGCTCGAGGCGGGCGGGAACCCCATCCTCGCGGGACAGCATTCGGCGCATCTGGTGCTGGCGCTCTTCTCGAGGGTGCTGGCGGAGCCACAGCCGGACTGGCCGCCGAATACCTGCCTGGCCGGACCGGTTCTCTACAACGGCCCGGGCTCGCCCGAGGTGTCCGCCGAGATCGAGGCCTTCCTGGAGGCTGGCCCTCCGCCCATCGTGTTCACGCTCGGCTCGTCCGCGGTCGAGGCGGCGGGGTCGTTCTACGACATCGGTGCGGAGGCCGTGCGGCGGCTCGGGCAGCGCGCGGTGATGCTGGTGGGCCGCCACGCGCACAATCGCCCTCGCCTTGCGGACGATCGCATCCTCGCGGTCGACTACGCGCCGCATGCCGCGCTCTTTCCGCGGGCGGCGGCCGTCGTCCACCAGGGCGGCGCGGGCACGACGCACCAGGCGCTGGCGGGCGGCCGGCCGATGCTGGTGGTGCCGTACGCCCACGATCAGCCGGACAACGCCTGGCGCGTGACCCGCCTGGGCGTGGCGCGGACGCTGTATCCGAAACGGTACACGGTGGGCGCCGTCACACGCGAGCTGCGGGCCCTGCTGGAGGACGAGCGCTACGCGCGGCGCGCGAGCGACGTGGCCGCGACGGTGCGTTCGGAGACAGGGGCCGCCACGGCCTGCGACGCGATCGAGCGGCTACTGCCTCCGTGAGAGCGCCGCATAGATGGCGATTGAGACGGCCAGGCACGGAAGCACCCCGCCAATGCCTCCGGCGAGGTGAAAGACCGCGGCCCCGCTCAGCCAGGCGGTGGCGCCCGCGACGGACCAGCCGCCTCGTGACGCGCAAGGGCCGCGCTCGTCGTAGAGTTCGGGGACGCGCACGGATCGCTGAAGCACGACGTAGTGGGCGAGCAGGATGCCGCCGATCGGCACCAGCGCGCCGCCGAGAAAGAGCGTGAAGCCCGCGAAGCGCTCGAGCAGTCCGGTCGAGAGCAGGCCCAGGGCAGACCCGATGCCCCCGATCGTCCAGACCGCCGTGGCGTCGGCAATCGACGGCCGCAGGCTCTTGAGCGCGAGTGCCGACATGTAGATGTTCACGAAGTTGGTGGTGAGCGCCGCCAGGGCCAGGAGCGTTGCGCCCCACCATCCGAGCCCGAGCGCGACGACCATCGCGCCGGGATCCGACGAACCCGCCAGGGCCGACGCCACGAGCCCCAGCGGCATGAACCACAGGGCGGTCAGGGCGAGGCCGAGGAACACGGCGATGCCCGCGGCCCGGGCCGAGCGCGTGAAGCGCGGATAGTCGGCGAACATCAGCAGCCACGACACCTGGTAGCCGGCCACCACGTCGAGGCCGCGGACGATGTCTCCAAACGGCGCGGGACCCTCGGGCCACGACGGGGCAGGTGCCCGGAGGAGGGCGATCGTGAACACGCCGCCGGCCACCAGCAACAGTGGCACCGCCACGCGGTCCACCAGCGCCGCCACTCGCGGCCCCCCGAGCACCACGAGCGTGGCCAGCAGCCCGAGCGCCACGGCCCAGGCCTCGGCCGGACCCAGGCCGGTCACACGTGCGCAGATGGATGCGGCGATCGCGTTGTTGAGCGCAATCCATGCGAAGTTGGTGACGAAGAGCAGCAGGGCGAGCGCGCGCGCGCCGGCAAGGCCGAGCGGCGCCCGCGACGCGACGATGGACGGCACGCGCAGGCGCGTGCCGATGGGCGCGAGCACGGCGGTGAGCGCCGCGCCGCCCACGGCGCCGATCGCAATCACGCCCAGCGCGACGGGCAGCCCCAGGGTGGCCGGCAGGCTCGCGCCCACCTGCAGGGTGGTGGAGACGATGTTGGCGCCGACGAAGATCAGGAAGAGATCGAACGGCGATTCCGTCTGCTCCTCCGGGCCGATGGGACCGAGATCGACCGACCGCAACGTGGACTCAACGCCGATGGGACGGGGCCGCAGAGGACGCAGACAGCACGGTCGCCGCGAATGGTGCAGATGGCTCGGACTTCGACTGGACGTCAATCCCAGGCGACCCTGCCCGATGTCTCATGCTGCCCGTGGCCTGCGCCTTCCGCATCCGCTGCGGCTCCTGCGTCGTCATTCGCACCATCGGCGTCCTACCAGTGGCCGCTGGCGCCGCCGCTCGAGGCTTCCGTGGCTTCGTAGCCGGCCTCGGTGATGGCTGCGGCGATGGCCGTCAGCGTGGTCGCGTTCGGGTCGAATGACACCGTGGCGCGGCCCCCCTTCAGATCGACGACGACGGACGACACACCTGGCACGTGCGCCGCGGCCTCGCGCACGGCCTTTTCGCAATGACCGCAGGACATGCCCGTCACGATGAACGACCTGGTGATGGATGATGACTGGTTCTGCATGATGACCTCTCTCCGACTCCCGACTCCCGCCCCTGCCCTCACGCTCTCCTCGCACGAGGCCTCAGCCTCCGCACCTCGACCACCGTGCCCTTGATGATCGCCCGTCAGCATCACGACGTCCAGTCCCGGCGCGTGCAGGCGCCCGATGGCGCGCGCCTTCCGACTCCCGGCGCAGCCCGACGAGTCCCCGCCACCGGAGGCGGCGGGTCAGTACAGCACCCGCGCCTCGCCCAGCTGCTTCACGCGCGCCCGGTAGTGGGTGAGGATGAGGTCGCGTCGTTTCAGCATGGCGTCGACCTCGGCCGGGCTGAGGTGTTCGTTCGTCGCCGTGACCACCTCGTCCCGGGACAGGGCCTCGAGCCGCGCCAGCAGCCGCCGATCGGCCCTCAGCAGCTCCGCTGGCCGAATGGTGGGCCAGAGCCGGAACGCCCGCGTGAAGTCGATCATGATGACGCGCCACTCCGGCGAGACGAGGACGTTGCCGAGATTGCGGTCGGTGTCGTGGACGAGCTCCATGAAGACGCGCTGGCGGAACATGTCCTCGTTCCACTTCTCGCGGTCGGGCGGCTCGAGCTTCCGTTTCAGGCGCGCGCCCTCGTCCATCAGGGCATCCACCCACCAGGCGAGCGACCCGTCCCGGCCCCGGAACCGGTACTCGATCGTGACGGGCATCATCGATGCCAGTCCCAGCAGGCCTGCCAGCCGATACGCGGCCACGTTGTAGCGCCAGGAGTCCACGAAGTTCGCCTCCATACCGCCGTCCGGGAAGCGCATGACGGGCTTGCGCTCGTCCACGGGCTGGAACAGGGCGTCGTGCGTGAGCGTGCCGTCCGAGAGCGTCAGCCGCGTCGGCCGGGTCACGCCCAGGGGGGTGGTGCGCGCGGCCACGACCCTGGCCGAGCGCATGAAGGCCTCGACCTGTTCCGGTCTCAGCGCGGCATCGCTGCCGGGCTGGGAGGCCAGCGAGAGGCCAAGGGCGACCGCCAGGAGCCCTCGCGCCATGGAACTCCTCCTGCTAAGCTGAGTGTCTGTTGGACGGCCTCACGATGCGATTTTCCCTGACGACGCTGGCTCTCGTGGCGGCGCTCGGCTCGGCCTGCGCGGCCCAGCCGGCGGCGTCGGAAACCCCGGCCGCCGCTGCCCAGGCGGCCGCGGCTTCGAGCCCGGACATCGATCACCTGGCGCCGGTGCCCGACTCGGTTGGCGCCACGCCGGGCCGGTTCGAATGGTCCCACATCGACGGTGCCGATTTCTACCTGCTCCGGGTGTGGAACGAGGTGGACAGGCCGGTGTTCCGGGCGGACCGCCTGACCGACACCTCCCTGGCCTGGCCCGCGGATGCGCCCCTCGACCTGGGCACGTACTTCTGGTCGGTGGTCGCCATGAAGGACGGTCGACCCGTCGCCGAGTCCGGGCTGGCCGCCTTCGTCGTGACACGCTGAGCATGGCCGGCACCCCGCACACGTTCTTCATCGAGGCCGACCACACCCCCGGGGTGCTGTCGCGGGTGGCCGCCGTCTTCGCCGCGCGCGGCGCCAACATCAGCGGCATCCAGATGCTGTCGAGCGCCGAGGGCCGCGCCGCGATGACCATCGAGGCCGAGGGGGACACCGATCCGGCGCGGCTGGTGGACGAACTGCTGGCGCTGCCCGTGGTGCATCGCGTGACCCGCGAGCCCTCGCTGATGGCCGTGTACGGCAAGCGCGTCATCATCATCGGCGGGGGCGCCCAGGTCGGGCAGGTGGCGGTGGGCGCCATCAGCGAGGCGGACCGCCACAACATCCGCGGCGAGCGCATCTCGGTGGACACCATTCCCCTGGTGGGGGAGCAGGCGCTCGCCGGCGCCGTGCGCGCCGTGGCGCGGCTGCCTCGGGCGAAGATCCTCGTGCTGGCCGGGGCCATCATGGGCGGCGAGATCGCCGAGGCCGTGCGCGATATCCAGGGGCAGGGCCTGAAGGTGATTGCGCTCAACATGGTGGGCAGCGTGCGCGAGGTGGCCGACCTCGTCGTCTCGGACCCGCTCCAGGCGGGGGTGATGGCTGTGATGGCCATCGCCGACACCGCGAAGTTCGACATCACGCGGCAGAAGGGGCGCCAGTACTGACGCGTGCCCATGGGCGAATTGCCGGTGGTGACTGGCGACTCATCGGGCGATGGGGCATCGGGCCATCGGGACACTGTCAGGGGGATTGCATGATGAAGCTCGACCGTATCGTGTCTGGCGTGCTGGCCGTGGGTGTCGTGTGGGTGGGGGTGGGCCTGGGCGCCCAGCAGGCGCCGCCGGATCCCCAGGACCCTCGCATCGGCCTGAAGGGGGGGCTTCGCGACGCGGGAACGGCCGCGAAGCACATGGAACTGCTGGCGAACCTGCCCAAGCCCGAGGGCTTCTTCGATCCCGCGGCGCCGGCCGGTGCGCCTGTCGCGCCCGAGCGCGCGCCCGGCGAGAAGCCGGCGCCGCCGCCGGCGCCGGGCACGCCGCCGCCTCCGACGCCGCCCGGATCCGGCTTCACCAACTCGGACCTGGCCTTCTTCGACACCCACGTCGTCGTGGGCAACTACCACGGCTTCAACACCTACGACATCGAGAACGCGCGCAAGCCGCGCCTGATCGCCTCGGTCGTGTGCCCGGGCGGGCAGGGTGACGTGTCGGTGTGGGGGACCCTGCTCTTCATGTCGGTGGAGCAGACGCGCGGGCGGCTCGACTGCGGCCTGCAGGGCGTGCAGGAGACCGTGAGCGCCGAGCGCTTCCGCGGCGTGCGCATCTTCGACATCTCCGACATCCGCAAGCCGCGCCAGGTGGCGGCGGTGCAGACCTGCCGCGGGTCGCACACGCACACGCTGGTGCCGGACCCGAAGGACCCGTCGCGCATCTTCGTCTACGGGTCGGGTACGAGCTCGGTGCGGCCCGGCGAGGAGCTCGAGGGCTGCTCCGGCAAGGACGCCAGGGAGGATCCGAACACGTCGCTCTTCAGCATCGACGTCATCGAGGTGCCGCTGGCGGCGCCGCAGAACGCGACGATCGTCAATCGCCCGCGCATCTTCATGGACGAGACCGGCAACATCGCCGGCCTCTGGCAGGGCGGCAACCACGGCGAGGGCACGCAGACCTCGCGGATGACCAACCAGTGCCACGACATCACGGTGTTCCCGTCCATCGGGCTGGCGGCGGGGGCCTGCTCGGGGAACGGCCTGCTGCTGGACATCTCCGATCCGATGAACCCGACGCGCGTGGACTTCGTCGTGGACAAGGCCTTCTCGTACTGGCACTCGGCCACGTTCAACAACGACGGCACCAAGGTCGTCTTCACCGATGAATGGGGCGGCGGATCGCGGCCGCGCTGCCGCGCGACCGATCCTATCACCTGGGGCGCCGACGCCATCTTCGACATCGTCGACCGCAAGCTGGTGTTCAAGGGGTACTACAAGATGCCGGCGCCGCAGACCGAGCAGGAGAACTGCGTGGCGCACAACGGCTCGCTCATCCCCGTGCCGGGCCGCGACATCATGGTGCAGTCGTGGTACCAGGGCGGCATCTCGGTGTTCGACTTCACCGACTCGGCCAACCCGGTGGAGATTGCCTATTTCGATCGCGGTCCCATCGACGCGCAGCAGCTCGTCCTGGGCGGCTACTGGTCGTCGTACTGGTACAACGGCTTCATCTACGGCGCCGAGATCGCGCGCGGCATCGACATCTTCCGGCTGCTCCCGAGCGAGCACCTGTCGCCAAACGAGCTCGAGGCGGCCTCGCTGGTACGCTTCGAGGAGTTCAACTCGCAGCAGCAGCCGAAGGTCAGCTGGCCGCCCGCCATCGTCGTGGCGCGGGCGTACCTCGATCAGCTCGTGCGCGGGAACGCGGTGGCGAAGGACCGGGCCGCGGTTGTCTCGTCCACGCTGGATCGCGCGGAGCGCGTGACGGCGCGCGACAAGGGCGCGCCGGCTGCGGCGGCAGAGATCACCACGCTCGCCGGCGAGATCGAGCGGGATGCCGCCAGCGCCCGGCCGCGCGACGCCGCGCGGATGCGCGCCATGGCCGAGACGCTGAAGGGGCGTGCCGCCGAGCTGCGGTAGCGACCGGTTGCGCGCGGTTGCCGGCACGCCGGCAACCCCTCGACCGGCGACGTGCTGTCGGTCTCCGGCTCGACCGGCGGCGGTGGCAGCCTGCCCTTCACGGGCATGAACCTCGCCGTCGTCGTCGGAATCGGCGTCGGGCTCCTCCTCCTCGGCTTCGTGCTCCGCCGTCGCAGCGGCGACCAGACCCGGTAAGCGGACGGCCCGCCCCCTCAGCGGACTCCGGCCGGCGCCCGGCCCCGGGCGCCG
>CAUJDN010000118.1 GCA_963169195.1 Acidobacteriota bacterium
GGCGGATTCGACGCCGATGCGGATGGTCGTGTCGGTGATGCCGCTGCCGTCGCCCTGGCGCGCGTGGAGCGCCCCTGCGGTCGCCAGACTCGCGAGGAGGACCGTCACGCCGGCCCGGGCATGGCTGCGCATACGCGCGAGAGCGTAGCACGGCGCTGCAGCATTACCATGGTAATCTCCACCCGATGGCACTCGCGCATTCGAAGGTCACGGCCCAGGGGCAGATCTCGGTCCCGCTCGAGGTGCGCCGGCGGCTGGGCATCGGCCCGGGCTCCATCCTCGAGTGGGAACAGGAGGGGGAGTCGATCGTGGTCCGCAAGGCCGGTCGCCACTCATCCGACGACCTGCACAAGGCCGTCTTCCCGGAGGGCCGGCCCGGGCGCCGGAGCCTGGACGAGCTGAAGGCCGGGATCCGCCGGCGCGTGCGAGACCGCCATGCGGGCCGTTGACACCAACGTGCTCGTGCGCCTGATCACGCGCGACGACCTTCACCAGATGAACGCGGCGGAAGCGTTCGTGGCGCCGGGCGCCTGGGTCCCGCAGCTCGCCCTGGCCGAGGCCACCCGGGTACTCGAGGCGGTCTACGACCGCAAGCCGGCCGAGATCGCAACGGCCGTGGAGATGCTCCTCCACCACCGGAACCTGACCGTCCAGGACGAGGACATCGTGCGAGCCGCGCTCGCCGACTTCCGGTCGAAGCCCCGTCTCGGGTTCCCGGGTTGCCTGATGATTGCGGTGGCCCGCAAGGCCGGGCACCTTCCGCTGGGCACGTTCGACCGCGACCTCGGGAAGCGGCCGGGCGCCGAACGGCTCTGACCTGGCGTCGATCCGCCGTCAGAGGCGGTTCTTGACGCGCATGACCTCCATCACGCGCGCGGCCTCGTCCGGGTGCATCCGAAGGTCGGCCGCCAGGCGCTGGAGGAATCGCCGCTCCGCCGCCTCGATCGTTCCATCGGCGAGCAGGAGATCCGCCACGAGCGCAAAGGCCGACGGGCGCAGCCGCGCCGGAACGGCCCTGGCGGCGGCGCGCATCAGGGCGGGCACGTCCCCTTCCTCGAGGCGCTGCTTCATCTCCTCGATGGTCCGCCCGACGGCTTCCCCGGACTTCCGCCGGAACCGCCGGGCGGACCAGATGAGATGGTGGGCGCGGGCCAGCTCCTCGCGGGAGGCGTGCGCGTTGGCGTGCATCGCCCCGATGAACAGGGCGATGAGCGCCTCGTCCAGCCCAGGGCCCTTCGCCGAGCGAGCGCGTGCTCTGGAGGTCCTGCGTGTCTTCGCCATATGGCCCTCGTCCGCATGCTACACCACGCGCGCCGGCGATTCAGGTGCGCGCGCCAATCTCGCCGCGCGCGATCATCGCCTCCAGCCGGTCGTAGGTCGCCGCCATGCCATCCGCCATGCCGGTCTTCAGCGCACCCTCGCGAGCGGCCGCGGAGCCGTAGCGCACGGTCATGGACATCGTCGTCCGGCCCGTCGCTTCGGTGAGCGTCGTGGTGACCACGGTCTCGCCGCCCGTCCAGTCCTCGTCGAAGATCTCCGTGTGGACGATCCGTTCCGGCGGCACCTTCTCGCGGAAGGTGCCGCTCATGCCCATGTCGCGGTTGCCCTTCCGCCAGACGTAGCGGAACCGGCCGCCCGGCCTCAGGTCCACGTCGCACACCGGCATCGTCCAGCCGTCGGGGCCGAGCAGCCAGCGCTGAATCAGCTCGGGCCGCGTGAGGGCCTCCCACACGAGCGTGCGCGGCGCGTCGAAGTCGCGCGTGAACAGCAGGTCGGTGTCACCAACGGTCGTCATCGTCAGGGTGTGCGTGCCCGGCATGGTCAGGCGTCCTTTCTGGAACGGCGCGCGCGGCCGGTGGCCCGGGAAGGGGACGGCGGCGTGCCACGGCGGAATCATAACCAGACAGTTCATAGCGTGCGCCGTCGCCCGTGCAGTCGGCGACCCAGGAGCGAGAAAGGGCCACATGGGACCGAAGGGAGCCGTCGGACCCCGCCGATGTCGTCTCTCAGCCTTCCTGCCGGATTGGGTCGTCTGACGAGGCGCCGCCGCCGTGCCCGGCCATCAACGTCATCAGCGAGCCGTCCACGCGGGTGGCGACGGTCAACCTCCCACAGGGCTTCTTCGTGCTCCACGCCAACGTGAGGCTCACCAGCCTTGCGGACCATGTCCTGCAGGACAACAGGCGGACGATCGTCTGTCACGCGGCGCTCGACAATGGCAGTGCGGGTACCTGGCCCTCGAACGAAGCACTGGTCACGCTGCCAGCCCCGGGCGGACGGCCCACCCGGCAACATGTCAGCATCAGCGCCCCGGTGCGCTTGTACTTTCCCACGACGGTCAGTCTGTTCTGCAGGAGCGACGACATCGGGCTCGATCACGACGACGTACTGGTCTTCGCCGCCGGCGGCCGCTGACGATCAGTCTCCGGCTCGTGCCTCCGGCCTCGGTCGCCAGAGCACGAACACCTTGCCCACCTGCGCGACGAGCGCCGCGTCCACGCGCGCGCAGATCGCCCCGGCCAGCGCGGCCCGGGCCTCGCGGTCCGTGCCGCCAACCTTCAGCTTGATGAGTTCGTGCGCGGCGAGCGCGCGGTCCACCTCCGCCGCAAGAGCGTCGGTGAGGCCGGCCTGCCCGACCTGCACGACGGGTTCGAGCGCGTGGGCGCGGGCCTTCAGTCGCGCGCGGTCGCGCGCGGTCAGTGGGACGGGCATGACCCGATTGTAGACGCGGGGGATTCTCGTCACCAGCCGTGGGAATCGCTCTTGCTGTCTGACGACATGGGCAGAATCACGCGTGCAAGAGCCACACGGGTCATGGTCCTGAATTTGCTAAGGTCAGAAGCGTGGCTACCCTCGACCTCTTGACCCGCGACCTGGTTCCGACCGCCGTGAAGCCGGGCGCCACGGCCGAGCCGGCCGCGTCCACCGCCGTCGCGTTCAGCCACGTCTCCCTGGCGTTCGACGATGCGGTCGTGCTCCGCGACCTCAGCTTCAGCATTCCGAAGGGCTCGATGCGCATGCTGCTGGGCGCCAGCGGCTCGGGCAAGTCGGTCGTGCTGAAGCTGATCCTCGGGTTGCTCAAGCCCGACGCCGGCACCATCGAGGTCAACGGGCAGCGCATCGATACGATGACCGAACGCGAATTGCTGCGCGTGCGGGCCGACATCGGCATGGTGTTCCAGGAGAACGCCCTGTTCGACTCGCTGACCGTGGCCCAGAACGTCGGCTACCGGCTCTCGGAGGAAGCGGGCCTGTCACCGGCCGACGTGCAGGCGCGCGTGGAAGAGGTCCTCGGATTCATCGGCCTCGGCGAGTACATGGATCGGCTGCCCTCGGAGCTGTCCGGCGGGCAGCGGCGGCGCGTGGCCATCGCCCGCGCGATGGCGCCGGAGCCGGGCCTGTTGCTCTTCGACGATCCCATCACCGGCCTGGACCCGCTGGTCGCGACCGTCGTGGACAACGAGATCATCAAGCTCCGCGACCTCGAGGACGTGACCTCGATCGTCGTGACCCACCAGATCCGCGACGCGGTCTACATCGCCACGCACGAGGCCGTGCGGGAGAACGGCACGCTGCGCTTCGTGAAGTCCCATCCCACCCGCGCGCACGAGGTGAAGTTCATGGTGCTGCACGAGGGGCGGCTGCAATTCGAGGGCTCCGCGGCGGATCTGCTCGGGTCGAGTGACCCGTACCTGCGCGACTACATGCACAAGACGCTGCCGCCGTGGTAGGTAGGACGGGTGCGGGCGGGTGCGGGCAGGTGCCCGTCGCGCGTCAGTTCATCGTGCCGACTCGTTCGGACCCGCCGTCCACACCCGTTCGCCCCCGTTCGCCCCCGCCCGCACCCGCTGCACCCGTTCGCCCCCGCCGCACCCGACCCGGTGTGTGGCACCCCGGCGCCACGGGCACGCCGGCCATCCGATCCTGCGTCCAGCGCACCAGGTCGGTGACGAGGGGCGAGTCGGCCGCGACCAGGCCGAGGTGATCGCGCCCCGCATACGCGCGGTACTCGAGTGACTGGCCGGCCGCACAGCGCTCGGCCACGTACGCGTCCTGGACGTCTGGCAGCACGAGATCGTCCGTGTCGCCTTGCGCGATCAGCAGCGGCGCGGCAATCGGGAGTCGAGGTGTGTTCTCGTCGAAGCGGGCCCCGAGCGGGCCGCTCCCCGGCGAGCGCCCGAAGATGTTGCGGCGGAGCAGGCGGGCCTCGTACAGGGAGAAGTACCCGCCCGGCGCGGCCAGGCACCGCCCGGCCATGCCGTGTGCGAGCAGGCGGGCGGCAGGCCGGACGTACTCGTTGAAGCGCACGTCGGCGTACACGGCGCTGTACGCCCGCATCGCATACGACGACATCATCGTCCGGATGGGCGAGTCCACGCCGGCTTCCACGAGTGCCGTGAGGTGCGTGGCCGGCGCCATCGCGGCCACGCCGGCGAGGTCGACCTCCGGGGCATAGGCCGCCGCCATGCTCCCCGTCCACAGCGCGGCGTGCCCACCCTGCGAATGGCCCCAGGCGACCGTGCGCCGATCGAGCGACAGGGCCGGCAGCTGCCACGCGGCCCTCACCGCGTCGAGCACCGCGCGGGCTTCACCCTGCCCGATGAGGTACTCGTGCGGGCCCGCGGTGGCGAGCCCCGGATAGTCGGTCGCCACGAGTACCCAACCGTGCGCGAACACCTGTTCGAGCGCGGGCACGATGCCGGTGAACGGATACGGATCGGGCAGCAGCGACGGGGCACAGCCCACCGCCACCCCGGTCGTGCCGTGCGCCCACGCGATGACCGGGAGCGGCCCGGGAAGCCGCGTGACCGGCGCGAGGACGAGTCCGCCCGACAGCGTGGGAGAGCCGTCCGCGCGCGTCGTGGTGTACAGCATGCGCCACGCGCGCGTGGCGGCAGGCAGCCCCCGCGTGAACGGCTCGTGGCGGAGCAGCGTGCCCGGCGCCGGCGGGACGTCCGCGGGCGCGTCGTAGAAGGCGTCGGGGCGAGGCGGTCGCGAGTACCACCACGCCACAACGAGGGTGACTGGCAGCAGGACGATGACGAGGGAGAAACCGCGGAACAGCCAGCGCGCCAGCCAACCGGATCGCCGGGGGACGGCACTCAGCACGCGCGTCAGGGTAGCACGCCGGGGCGCGAGACGGCCGCGGGCCCCGATACGGCTGGCGCGCCCTCGTGCTAGCGTGACCTGATGGCTCGCCTCGAACTGCCTTCCGAGATCGAGGACTACCGCGACGCGCGCTGGCGCCGCGAGGGGACCCGGCAGGTGGAGACCGCCCTGGCGGCCGAGCACTTCATCGAACAGGTGGGGTTTGCCGCCTGCCTGACCGACTCGCGACGGCCGGGGCCCTCGCTCTACGTCGCGGTGTGCGGGCGCCGCGACGCGGTGCTGCCGCGCCACGTGCAGAAGGACCCCGAGGCGTCGCTGACGTGGGTGCTGAAGGACGAGATCATCGCGCGCGGAAAGGTCTACTACGCGAAGCTCGCCCGCGGGAAAGCCACGTTCGTCTCTCCGCGCATGGTTCCGTATTTCAAGGCCGTCTGGGGCCTCAAGCGGAGCGAGGAGCCGGCGCGGCTCGGCAGGGACGCCCGGGCGGTCCTGCGCGTGCTCCGCCATGAATGGGAGATGGCCACCGCCGACCTTCGGGCCGAGTCGGGCGTGAAGGATCGCCTCCGCTTCACGCGCGCGATGGACGAACTGCAGGCCGCGATGCTCGTGGTGCCGAGCGCCGTCACCTACGAGCCGGCGTTCACGTACATCTGGAGCCTCGCCCTCGGCCGGTTCCCGGACGCGCTCGCGCGACGCGTCGGCCGAGAAACGGCCCTGCGGGAGATCGCGCGGTGCTTCCTGGCGGGCGCCGGCATGACCGTTCCGGGCGAACTGGCGCGCGTGACCGGCCTGTCGCGACCGGACGCCGGCCGCGGCAACCGGGCGCTGGTGGCGGAAGGTTACGCGACGATGATGTCGCGGGGGACCTATCGGCTCGCGTCGGGAGTTGGCTCGTCCGAGTCCCCGCCGGCGCAGGAGTGACCGACCGCTCAGCCGACCTTGTCCAGCGGGGTGTCGATCTCGTCGGCGCTCTTCCCGTGCGCGGCCGCCCGGTGTGCGCCCGCGTCGGCGACGAGCGTCTCGATGTCCTGGTATTCGCGCCAGTGGCGGTGCGTCACCTGCAGCATGCCGACCAGGGGAACCGCGAGACAGACGCCGACGAGGCCGCCGAACCCGGCGCCGAGCCAGATGGCCACGACGACCGCCAGCGGGTGCAGGTGCATCGTCCGGCTGATGAGGCGCGGGTAGATGGCATAGTCCTGGAACACGCGCAGGGCCGCGAGGAACCCGAGGATGGGCAGCACGCGGTCCGGCGCCATCGAGGTGGCAACCACGGCGGTGACGATGGGGCCGGCCAGCGGCACCATCTCGAGGAGCCCCGCCGTCAGGGCCAGCGTGCCCGGATAGGGCAGGCCCAGCGCCGCGAAGCCCAGCCAGCAACTGGCGCCGATGATGATCGCCGACATCGCCTGCGCGCGCGTGTAGGCCGCGAGCAGGGTGTTGAGGTTGCGGAGGAACTCGTCCGTGCGCCACCGCAGGTGCGGCGTCGGCAGGACGCGGGTGGTGGACCGGCGGAACCGGCGCCAGCGCGTGAGCATGAGGAAGGCCATCACCGGCACGAGCGACAGCCAGGGCACGAGGCCGCGGATGTTCACGAGTTCGGCCGCCAGTTCGCGAACCTCGCCTTCGAGGCTTCGCGTGGCGTACCGGGTGACCGCGCTCAGCGACTCGTTGACGGTCACCGGGAAGGCGAACGTCTCGTGCCAGCGCTCCGAGGCGCGCAACTGCTCGACGAAGCGCGTGGTGTGCTCGGGCACGAGCACGCGCATGCGCCCCAGTGCGGCATTGAACCTCGGGCCGCCAAACGCCCACACGGGGAACGTCGCCGTCGCGATGATGCCGTAGACGACGAGCGTGGCCAGGCCGCGCGACAACGGGCGGCCGCGCCGGGAGGGCGCCGCGGCGTGACGCAGCCACTCGGCGGCGGGTCCGATCAGATAGGCGACGATGAACGAGAGAAACGCCACGAGGAGCACGCCCGTGGCGGCGAAGTGGTCGAACGCAATCGCCAGGACCACCAGCGTGAGGAGCAGCGCCGCGGAGGCGAGCGACGCCGCCGCGCGCCAGCGCTCGACCGTGCTGACAGGCTCCGCCCAGGGCGAATCGTGCCGCGTGTCGTTCGCTGGCCGGGAGCGCACCCTGCAATTCTAGCCCCTCGATGCACCTGGGTGGCGCACCCGTTGTCGTCACATGGCGAGGAGCTGGACGGCCCCGCGAACGCCGGCCAGGGCCGCTCCGTCTCTTCCGTGGGATGGCCCCCCTTCTCCAGGACCTGACGCTCGCGCTCCGCCAGCTGGCCCGCCGGCCCCTCTTCGCCGCGGCCGTCGTCCTGACGCTCGCGATTGGCATGGGCCTCAACGCGGTGGGGTTCACGGTGGTGAACAGCGTCTTCCTGAAGAGGGCCGGACACGCCGTTGGCATGGATGTCGGGCGCATCATCACGACGCCCGGCAGCGAGGAGAGCGGCCACGCGTCGCTGGGGGAGCTCGAACGGTTCTCGGCCGCCACCAGCGGCGCCCTGGACGTCGCCGCCGAGGGCCGCCTGACCATGGCCTGGCGCCACGACGGTACGGCGGAGACCGCGTGGGTGCTGGCGGTCTCGCCGGGCTACTTCTCAATCGTGACGGCGCCAGTGATCGCGGGCCGGCTCCGCGCGGAGGTCGTCCCGGGCGGGCCGCTGTCGGTCGTCATCGGCGAGCGCTTCTGGCGCGAGAGACTGGGCGCGCCGTCGATCGCAGGCCTCACGCTGCGTCTGAACCACACCGACGTGCAGGTCGCCGGCATCATCGCCGAGTCCTTCACGGGCCCCGCGGGCCTGTACGCCCCGGACGCCTGGGTGCCCCTCGACGCGCTGCCGGTGTTCGGGACGTCCCCGTCGCTGAAGAAACGCGACACCAGATGGCTGTTCGTTCTCGGGCGCCTGGCCGCCGGCGCGACGGTGGCCCAGGTGCAGGGACAGCTGGACACGGCCGCCTCGGTCATGGCCGAAGACTGGCCGGACACCCACACGGGCCGTGGCGCACGCTTCCTCCTGCTGCGCGAGGCCGGCACCGAGCTGCGCGGCACGGCCGCCGCCATCGCGATGGGCATCATCGGCCTCGTCCTGCTGCTGGCGTGCTTCAACGTGGCCAACCTGCTGCTGGCGCGTGCCCTCGAGCGCGAGCGCGACATGGGCATCCGGGCGGCGCTCGGCGCGCGGCCCGCCCGCCTGGTGCGCCTGGTCATCACCGAAGGCCTCGTCCTGGCCTCGCTCGCCGGCGCCGGCGCGCTGGCCATCGCGTGGTGGACGCAGGCGCTCGTCGGCGCCTTCGCCATCCCCATCGAAACGCCGCAGCACCTGGATCTCACGCCCGACGCCACTGTCGTCGGGTTCATCGCCCTGCTCGTGCTCGTTGCCGGCGTGCTGCCGGGGCTCTGGCCCGCGCTGGCGGCCGCGCGCACCGGCGTGGTGCACGCGCTGGGTTCCCGGGGCGCGGGCACCATCGCCGGGCAGCGCGCGCCGCTCCGCTCGTGGCTCGTCGGCGCACAGGTGGCGGGCTCGACGGCCTTCCTCGTCGTGGCTGTGCTGTTCACGCAGTCGTACGCATTCCTCTCGTCCGCCGACGTCGGCGTTGCGCGTGATGAGCTGCTGGTCGCGGAGTTCGAGCCCGCCGCGCAAGGCTACCCTGCCGAACGTGCCGAACGGTACGCGGCGCGGCTCGCCGAACGTGCGGCCGCGCTCCCGGGCGCGAGGGCCGTCGCGATTTCCGATCGCGCGCCGTTCTTCGTCGGCTTCGATCGCCTCACGCCGGCGTGGCCGATGGACGGCACCTGCGAAGCGGGCGCCTGTGCGGCCTGGCCGACGGTTGCCGTCGGGCCCGGCTACTTCCGGACGCTCGGCGTCGGGATGTCCGAGGGCCGCGAGTTCGAGCGGGAGGGCGCGGTCGCCGAGGTCGTGGTCAACCAGGCCCTTGCCGAGGCGCTCTGGCCCGGCGGCCGTGCCCTCGGCCGGGTGCTGCGCGTGGGCGAGGAGGGCACCGCCGCCAGGGTCGTGGGCGTCACAGCCCGGCTGCGGATGCGCGGGTTCGACCGCGAAGCGCCGGCGCTGTTCGTGCCCCTCTCGCGCGACCACTTCGAGGGCCCGTTGACGATGGTCGTGCGGACGGCGATGCCCGCGTCGCTGGTACGCCCGTTCACCACGTCGGCGCAGTCCGTGGATCCGAACGTGCCCCTGCTGTCGGTGAAGACGATGGCGCAGCGCATGGCCGTGCAGCTGTGGCCGTTCCGCACGACGACGTGGGTGTTCTCGATCTGCGGTGGACTGGCGCTGCTGCTCGGCACGGCAGGGTTGGCCAGCGTCGTCATTCACGCCGTCAGCCGGCGCCGTCGCGAGTTCGGCGTGCGCGTGTCGGTCGGGGCGACACCGCGCGACATCGTCTCCGACGTGCTGGCCGGAAGCCTCGGGCTGCTGTTGCCGGGCCTGGCCGTCGGGGTCGCGCTGGCGGCCGCCGCCACGCGCGTGGTGCAGGCGGCCTTCATCGGCGTGAACGTACTCAGCCCCGGCGTCTACCTGGCCGTGGCGGCGCTCGAAGGCGCGGTGGTGGTGCTGGCCTGCCTGGGCCCGGCCTGGCGCGCGTCCCGCGTGGACGCGCTGGTCACGCTCAGGAGCGAGTAGGACGGCCAGCCATCACCGCGTGCGC
>CAUJDN010000119.1 GCA_963169195.1 Acidobacteriota bacterium
CCGAACCCCAGAACCCAACACCCAAGACCGGGTATACTGTCGTGCGGGACACGTCTGGAGATGCCAGCACCCAAGCGGGAGCTCTACAAGGCCGTCGAGGTGTGCGAAGTCGCCGGGGTGCGTCCGTACGTGCTGCGCTCCTGGGAGGCGGAGTTCCCGCAACTGGGGCAGGCTCCTCCGAGCGGCGGGGCGCGCACCTATCGGCGGGAAGACGTCGAGATGGTGCTGCGCATCAAGTCCCTGGTGTTCGGGGAGGGCCTGACGCTGGCCGGCGCGCGGCGACGGCTGGAGGAGTCCGACGACGGATCGGAGCGTCCGACGGTGCTGGTCGAGGAGGTTCTGGGCGAGCGGGCACGCGAGCGCGTGCGCGCCGTGCGCGACGGCCTGCGGGGCATCCTGCAGATGCTGTCCAGCGACGGCACGCCGACCGAGTTCGTGCTGGCGGCGTCGGCACCCGAGGCCAGACGCGGGGGCAAGGGCGCCCGGCGACGAAGCGCGTGAGCGCAGGGCCGTGCCCGCCGCGTGGGGCGCGTGCCGTGCCGCGCGGAGCAAGTGCAGTATCGGGATGTAGCGCAGCCTGGCTAGCGCGCCTGCTTGGGGTGCAGGAGGTCCCGGGTTCGAATCCCGGCATCCCGACCACGTCATGAACCGCCGCGAGGCCGCGTCGCGCCTCGCGGCGTCCGGACCCGACACATGAACAAGAACGGAATCGTTGCGGTCGTTGTCGTCATCACCGCGGTCGTGCTGGTGGGGCTCTGGGTGATGCGCAGCGGGCAGAACCGCCCGGGCGGGCGCCGGTTCGACTGCTCGGCGCCGCCTTCGGCTCCCGCGAACCTCGCGTACACGAAGAACGGCGATATGGTGACCGGCACCTGGACGGCGCCCACGGGCGAGAACCTGCCGACCACGTACGTCATCGAGGTGGGCAGCCAGGCCGGCCTGAACAACCAGGGCACCTACGTGGTTCCCGCGACGCAGACCAGTTTTGGCCGTTCGACGCCGGCGGGGACGTACTTCGTTCGCGTCTACTCACGCAACGCCTGCGGGACGAGCCCGGCCTCGAACGAGGTCTCGTTCTCGGTGCCCTAGGCGACGCGGGCGCCGGACCACGCGTTCGGCCAGTGACCATGCGTCGGCTCGTCCTGTTCTCTGGGCTGGTGACGGCCGCGGCGGTCGGCACCGCGACCCTGGGGGTGCCGGAGGCCGTGACCGGCGCCTACGGCGCTCGCGTGTACCCGGCGATTCAGTCGGTCGTCACGCCGCTCTCCAACCGTACCCGCGTTCCCGTGTTCGACGTCGTCGTGCTCGGCCTGGGGCTGGGTCTGGCCGTGTCTGCCGTCGTGGCCGTGCGGCGGGCCTGGAAGCGCCGCCGCCTGGCGCCGCTTGCGCGCGTCGTCCTGATCGGGCTGGCCGTGTTGTCGGCGGGCTACCTGTGGTTCCTCGTGGCCTGGGGAGAGAATTACCGGCGGCCTGGCGTCGAGGCGTCCATCGAAGGGTTCCAGCCGGACCGCGTGACGCCCGCCGCGGTGCGCGCGCTGGCCGATCGCGCCGTCGAGCAGGCCAATCGCCTGCACGCGCCCGCGCACGCGCAGGGGTTTCCGGATCTCGACGCCGTGCCGCGTGCCCTGGCCGAGGCTCTGCACCGGGTGGAACGCGAGCTCGGCCGGCCGACGCCCACCGTCTTCGCCACGCCCAAGCGGCCGCTCACGGCGCCCTACATGCGGGCGGTGGGCGTGAGCGGCATGCTCGCGCCCCTGTTCCTCGAAACCTATCTCAATCCCGACCTGACGGGTCCGGAGCGTCCCTACGTGCTGGCGCACGAGTGGGCGCACCTGTCGGGCTTTGCCCCCGAAGAGGACGCGAGCTTCGTCGGCGTCCTGGCCGCGCTTCAGGCCGACGTCGCCTCGCGGTACAGCGGCTGGCTGTTCCTGGTGTTCGAGGCCGCGCGACAGCTGCAGCCGGTGACCCGGGACCTGGTGCTCGCGGGGCTGGCGGAGGGCCCCCGCCGGGACCAGCGGGCCATCGAGGCCCGCCTGCGGAGCCGCGTGCCCTGGCTGGACCGCGCGAGCTGGGTCGCGTACGACCGGGCCATCCGCGCGCAGGGCGCCGAGTCGGGCGTGGCCGGATACGGGCGTGTGGTGCAGTTGCTGCTCGGCAGCGGTGCACTCGAGCGGGCGCGGGCCACGTCGTGACGCGCACGCTGGCGGTGGACCCCGAGCGGCCCGATGCCGCCGCGATTGCCGAGGCGGCGGCCGTCATCCGCCGTGGAGGGTTGGTCGCCTTTCCGACGGAGACCGTGTACGGGCTCGGGGCCAACGCGCTCGATGCCGACGCGATCCGCCGCATCTTCGAGGCCAAGGGCCGCCCCTCGACCGACCCGTTGATCGTGCACCTCGCGCATGTCGGGCAGTTGGAGCAGGTGGCGTCGCATGTGCCGCCCGAGGCGCGGAGGCTGGCGCGGGCGTTCTGGGCCGGGCCGCTGACGCTGGTCCTGCCCAAGAGGCCGGAGATCCCGGACGCGGTGACGGCCGGGTTGCCATCGGTGGCGGTGCGCGTGCCCGCCCACCGCGTGGCAAGGGCGCTGATGGAGACGGCGGGAGTGCCGGTGGCGGCGCCCAGCGCCAACCGCTTCGCGCGGCCGAGCCCGACGCGGGCGGCGCACGTGCTCGAGGATCTCGGCGGCCGGATCGACCTCGTGCTCGATGGCGGGCCGACGCCCATCGGCGTCGAGTCGACGATCGTGGACTGCACGGTGTCGCCGCCCGTGCTGCGGCGCCCCGGAGGCGTCACGCGCGAGCAGTTGCTGGCCCTCGTGCCCGACCTGGTGGTCGAGGCGCGCGCGGCCGACGCGGGCACCGCCCAGCCGGCCCCGGGACAGCTGCTCCGGCACTACGCCCCCCGCGCCCGGGTGACGCTCTACGAGGGGACGGGGGCAGCGGTGGTCGAGCGCGTGGGCCGCGATGCGCGACACCTGGCCGGGCAGGGGAGCCGCGTGGGCATCCTGGCGCCCGAAGAAGACGTGATGGCACTGGCGCCGCGCATCGCGGCGCTGGCGTCGAGCGGGCGCGTGATGGCCCGCGCCTTCGGGCCACGGCGCGATCCGGACGAGGCGGCGCGGCGGCTGTTCGACACCATGCGCGCCCTCGACCGGGAGGGTCCGGACGTGATGCTGGCCATCGGGGTGGGCGCCGAGGCGATTGGCGCCGCGATTCACGATCGGTTGTTGAGAGCGGCGGAGGGACGCGTTGTCCGGGTGCGGTGAGGCGGGGCTGCGGGTGGGCGGCGCGTGCGCCCGTCGGCCTCGCTTCGCGCGGTGGGCGCTGGCTGCGCCAGCGTGGGCGCGGCCTGCGGCCGCGTTGGGCCACGGGTGGGCGGCCTGCGGCCCGTGAGGGCAGTCGTGCTGCGGGCGTGTGCTTTCGCCGACGCGATCGCAGCGAGCGCCCACCGCGCGGAGCGACCCACGGCGCGCAGCGCCGCCACTCCCTTCGCGAGGCCCGCGTTGCGTCGCAACGCCCACGCCGGCGCAGCCGGCGCCCTTACCGTTTCAGCTCTCCCCGTCGCAGCTGCCGGTACATCTCGAGCGAGTCGCGGATGATCTGCACGGCGTCCTCGGTGCCGAGGAAGTTCTCGACGACCACCTGCTTGTTCTCGAGGATCTTGTAGTCCTCGAAGAAGCGCCTGATCTCGCGGAGCATGTAGGCGGGCAGGCTCTTGTGATCGGGATAGTCGGTGACGGCGGGGTCCTTCGTGCTCACCGCGATGATCTTGTCGTCGATGCCCTTCTCATCTCGCATCCGCATGACACCAATCGCCCGCGCTTCTACGATCGTGAGCGGCATGACGGACTCCTGGCCGAGGACGAGGGCGTCGAGCGGGTCCCAGTCGTCGCAGTACGTGCGGGGGATGAAGCCGTAATTGGCGGGGTAGTGCACCGCGCTGTGGAGCACCCGGTCGAGGCGGAGGAATCCGGTCTCCTTGTCGAGCTCGTACTTGTTCTTGCTGCCCATCGGCACCTCGATCACCACCGGGAAGGCGGATTCGATGAGGTGGTCGTCGACATAGACGTCATGCCACGCGTGCATCCCTTGATCATAGTTGACCCGGATTCTGCTACTATTCACACGATTTGGGGGGAGCCATGCCAGAAGGCCCGATCACCAGTGTGCCCGGCGGCCAGCCGGGAGTGTCCCGACGCAATTTCATCAAGGGCGTGATTGCCGCGGGGGCGACCGTGTCCGCGTCGGCGTACCTCTTCCGCGCGAACATCGCCGGCCAGGACAGCTCGCTGCCAGGATCGGTGGAGCGCCTCATCACGCTCAACGTCAACGGGCAGGAGCGCCGTGTGGACGTGCTCAAGCACGAGACGCTCGCGATGACCCTGCGCTACAAGCTCGGCCTGACCGGCACGAAGCTGGGATGCGACCGGGCGGAGTGCGGCGCGTGCACCGTCCTGGTGGACGACGTGCCCCATTACTCGTGCTCGGTCCTCACGCACACGGTCCGGGGCCGGAAGATCGTGAGCATCGAAGGGCTGGCGGCGCCCGACGGCACGCTGCACCCGGTGCAACAGGCCGTGGTGGACGGCCAGGGCTTCCAGTGCGCGTTCTGCATGCCGGGCTTCGTCATGACGGCGGTCGGCTACCTGAAGACCAATCCGAACCCGACGCGGGCCGAGATGGCCCACGGACTCTCCGGCAATCTGTGCCGCTGCGCGGACTACAACAAGATCCTCGACGTCATGATGAATGCCGCCGAAGGGATGCGGAGGGCCTGAGATGGCGGACTACAAGCTCATCGGCAAGAACTACGTCACGCCGGATCTCGTGGCCAAGGTCACGGGTAAGGCGCGCTATGCCGAGGATTACCGCGCCGAAGGCATGCTGTTCGTCAAGCTGCTGCTCAGTCCGCGGCCGCACGCGCGGGTCACGCGCATCGACGCCAGCGCCGCGCTGTCGATGCCGGGTGTCCACGCGATCCTGACGGCCGACGACATGCCCGCGCCCCCCCCGCCGCCCGCGCCCCCGCCGGCGCCGGCGCCAGCCGCACCCCGGCCGCAGGGAGAGGCAGGCGCGCCGGGTGCCGCCGCAGGGGCGGCGGCTCCCGCCGCGGCCGCGGCGGCCGCCGCGCCCGCAGCCGCTCAGCCGCCGGCACCGCCGCGGCCCAGGGTGCCGGCCGAAGTGGCCCTGACCAAGGAGCCGGTCTACGAGGGCGAGCCCATCCTGGCCGTGGCAGCCGACTCGGAAGACATCGCCGCCGCCGCCATCGAGCGGATTGTCGTGGAGTACGAGCCGCTCCCGTTTGTCATCGACCCGCTCGACTCGCTCAGGCCCGGGGGCCCCGACGGCCGCCTCGAGGGCAACGTGTTCGTCGGGGCGAACGTCGAGACGCTGAAGTGGACGGCGGCGGACATCGCCCGGATCGAGGCCGGCACGTTCCCCGCCGACGCCGCGGCGTCCGAGACGCTGGTCTTCGGCGACGTGGAGAAGGGCTTCGCGGAAGCCGACCTCGTCATCGAGCGCGACCACTACCAGCAGACCACCAGCCACCAGCCGCTCGAGTCGCGCACGGCCATGGCGTACTGGCAGAACGGCAAGTGCTACCTCCATGGGTCCACGCAGAGCGTGGCCCGGACGGTGGCCGCGGCTGCGGGATGGATCGGCATCAAGCCCGAGGAACTGGTGCTCATCAGCGAGTACACCGGCGGCGGCTTCGGCAGCAAGATTCCGGGAGCGCAGTCGATGGCGATACCGGCGCTGCTGTCCAGGAAGCTGAACGGCCGGCCGGTGATGATGCGCATCTCGCGCGAGGAAGAGACCTACATCGGACGCACCCGGCCCGGCTACCAGGGCTGGCTCAAGATGGGGTTCAAGAAGGACGGTCGCCTCACGGCCATCGACATGTTCATCGTCGAGGCCGCCGGGCCCTACCGCCGCCAGGGCGACCACGCGACGTCGGCGAACAACACGTCGCTGATGTACCAGGTGCCGAACATGCGCTTCCGCGGTGTCTCGGTGGCCACCAACACGCCGCCCGGCACGTCGCAGCGTGCCCCGGGCGGCCTCCAGGCGTCGGTGATGGTCGAGCCGATGGTGGACGAGGCGGCGCGCAAGCTTGGACTGGATCGCATCGCCATCCGCAAGATCAACTCGCCGGAAGGGCAGGCGCAGTTCGGCCTGGCGCCGGTGAACGCGCCGCCGGGACGCCCGCGCAACAAGGTCACCAGCTGCTTCGTCAAGGAGTGCCTGGACAAGGGCGCCGAGTTGTTCAACTGGGCGGAGCGGTCGAAGCGCAGCGGCCAGCGGCGCGGGAACAAGGTCACCGGCGTCGCCGTGGCCACGGGGTCCTACACGGCCGGCTCGATCGGCGTCGACGGCCTGTCCGTCCTCAAGCCGGACGGCAAGCTCTACATCCACCAGGGCATCGGCAACCTCGGCACCCACTCGGTCATCGACACCGCGCGTGTCATCGCCGAGCAGGTGGACATGCCGTGGGAGAAGTGCGTGGTGGTGTGGGGCAACACCGGCAACCACGTGGCCTGGAGTTCGGTGCAGGCCGGCAGCCAGACGACGTATGCGCACAGCCGCGCGAACTACGCCGCGGGCCAGGCGCTCAAGCGCAACCTGCAGGAGCTGGCCGCGCTCGAGCTCGGCGGCGCGCCCGACGACTACGACGTCGGCGGCGAGCGGGTGTTCCGGAGGGGCAATCCCGGCCGTGCCATTCCGTTCGCCAAGGCGGCGGAGCTCGCCATCAAGCGGGGCGGGAAGTTCGACGGTCACGAGGTGCCGAAGGAGCTGAACGGCATGACCAAGGCCTCGGCCGCCGCCCTGGCGGGCCTCGGTCTGATGGGCGTGGCGCGCGACAACCTGCCGCGCGACGGCTCCACCTACTCGTTCCAGGCCGCGTTCATCGAGGTCGAAGTCGACGTGGAAACCGGCGTCTACCGCATCGTCGACTATCTGGCGGTGGTCGATGTCGGTACCGTGATGCACCCGAACTCGCTCGGCGGCCAGATCCACGGCGGCGGCATCCAGGGGTTCGGCCACGTGCGCAGCCAGAACCTGGTCTACGACCGGCACTACGGCGCGGGGCTGTCGAACCGGATGTACAACAACAAGCCGCCCACGCTGCTCGACGTTCCCGTCGAGCAGCCGATGCGGTGGGCGGCGGTCGAGTTGCCGGATCCGACGAATCCGATTGGCGCGAAGGGCATCGGTGAGCCGGCCATCGGTGCCGGTGGCGGCGCCCTCATCTGCGCGCTCGCCGACGCCGTGGGCGACGGGATTCTCCGGCGGACGCCGGTGCACCCCGAGCAGATACTCATGTCGCTGGCCGCCGGCAAGCCGGCGTATGAAACGCTGACGGCGTTCATCTAGGAGGAACCGAGATGCCTGCTGCAATTCGCGATGTAATGCCGGCATTCGAGCTGTTCCAGCCCACGAGCGTGGCGGACACGCTCGGGCTGCTGGAGCGGCACGGCGCCGATGCCTGGGTGATGGGCGGCGGCCTGGACACCTTCGACTGGCTGAAGGATCGGCTCCGGAAGCCGAAGGTCGTGGTCGATCTCAGCGCGGTCGCGGAACTGCGCGGCATCAAGGACGCCGGGGGCGGCATCGAGATCGGCGCCATGACGACGCTCACCGAGGTGGCGACCAACGCCCTCGTGAAGGAGCGCTTCGGCCTGCTGGCCGAGGCGACCGGCCTGGTGGCCTCGCCGCAGATCCGCAACCAGGGGACGATGGGCGGCAATGTCGCGCAGGATGCGCGGTGCTGGTACTACCGTGCCGGGTGGCCGTGCTATCGCGCCGGCGGGAACATCTGCTACGCCGACACGCCCACCGCGGTGAACCGCGAGCACGCCATCTTCGATGCGGACCGCTGCGTCGCCGTGAACCCGTCCGACACGGCGCCGGCCCTCATCGCGCTGGACGCGCAGATGGTGGTCCGTCGCGGCGCGAGCGAGCTGGTGGTGCCCGCGCAGGACTTCTTCGTCGGTCCGGGCGTGGACATCACGCGCCTGACGCTGCTGCGGCCGGGGGATTTGCTCACGGCCGTTCGCATTCCCGGCACGTGGGCCGGCAAGCAGTTCTATTTCGAGAAGGTGCGCGACCGCCAGGTGTGGGACTTCGCCCTGGTGAACGTGGCCTCGGCCATCAACGCCTCGGGCAACGCCATCAGCGAGGCGCGCCTCGTCGTCAACGGCGTGTCCGCACGGCCGTACCGCCTCGAGGCCGTCGAGGCGTTCGTGCGCGGCAAGGCGCGCGACGAGCAGACGGCGGAGCAGGCCGGCGCGCTCGCCGTGCGGGGCGCGCTGCCGCTGCGCCACAACGCCTACAAGGTGCCGTTGATGAAAGCCCTGGTGAAGCGGGCCATCCGAGGAGCGGGTGCATGGACTTCGTAACCTGGGCGCTGAGCCCCTGGGGTGAGAACATCCTCATCCGCATCTCGTGGGACCTCTTCTGGGCGTCCCTCGTGGGCGGCATCCTGTTTCTCGTCGCCCACGGCGGCTACATGCTCTTCTCGCCGCACCACAAGCGCGAGTCGGGCGAGGTGGACCGGATGGAGAAGGAGCGGGCCGGCCTGCCGGCCCGCATCGAGCGTCACTCGTTCATGGCGCGCGTCTTCCACTGGGTGATGGCCGTCGCCATGCTGGCGCTGGTGTTCACGGCGTTCCTGCCCGTGGTGGGTGTCAAGTTCGCCTGGGTCTACTGGCACTGGATGGCGGGCATCCTGCTGACCGGGTCCATCATCTTCCACGTCATCCACGCCACCTTCTTCATGGACTTCTGGTCCATCTGGCTGGGACCGAGGGACATTCCCGAGGCCAAGGCCGAGATCATGCGCGACTTCGGTGTCGAGATCGGCGGACCGAAGCCGGGCAAGTACCCGCTGGGCAACCGCCTGTACCACTTCGCGGTCCTGGTGGCGGGCGTGGGCGCCATCGCGTCGGGCCTGCTGATGATGTCGCGCGTGCGCACCCCGATCTTCGAGCGCAACCCGTACCTGATGGGCGATGCGGCCTACGGCCTCACCTACGTGATTCACGGGCTGACGGGCGTCGGGTTCGTCGGGCTCATCATCGCGCACATCTACTTCGCGCTGCGGCCGGAGAAGTTCTGGATCACCAAGTCGATGATCTTCGGCACCATCTCGAAGCGCGAGTACCTCGAGCACCACGACCCGGATCGCTGGGTCGCGACGAAGTAGCATGCCCACGGAATCTGCGCTGGATACGCTCCAGCAACGGGTGGACGCCATCGAAGGTGGCTACGAGTTCCTGCTCGCCTATGCGGCGCAGGGACTCGCCACCGACGAGGGCAATGCCAACAGCGAGCAGCTCCGGACCTTCCTCGGCCGCATGGACGAGGCCATCGGGGGCCTCGAGCCAGCCTTCCGCGAGGTGCTTGGTGCGTCCGCCGACGCCGCGGCCTTCGAGGACTTCCTGCAGATCCTCGCGCGCGATGCGTCCGGCGCGCGCGCGGCGCTCAAGATCGTCCTGACGCGCGCCGGCATCAGCTCGCAGCTGGTCGACAACCTCAACGTCTCCACGCACCTCCGCGCGGTCCTCACCGATCTGTTCCTGCTGGACGAGGCCGTGAAAGGCCTTCGGTAGGGCGCGCGCCGTTGGCGCGCGTGGGCCTCACTGACGTTCGGTAGGGGCCTCGCGGCTCGCGGCGCCCGGTAGGGGCCGCGCTTCGTGCGGTGGGAGTGCCACGGCGCGTCAGCCGCCGCCCACCCGGCGAAGGTGCGCCCACCCGCAGGGCCCACGGCGCGAAGCGCCGCCCACCCGGCGAAGCCGCGCCTACGCCGGCAGTGTCAGCGTGGCCCGGCAGCCGCGCGTGCCGGTGCGGTTCTCGAGGCGGAGCGAGCCCTCGTGCGCTTCGGCGATCTGTCGGCAGAGCACCAGCCCGATGCCCGAGCCGCCTGCCTTGGTCGTGAAGAACGGCACGAACAGGTTGGCCGTGTTCGACAGGCCCGGTCCCTCATCGTCCACCCAGAGGTCCACCGAATCGCGGGACCGGCGCCACCCCAGGGTGAGGGCGCCGCCGCCCACTTCGAGCGTGGCGTCGGCGGCGTTTCTCAGCAGGTTGATGAAGAGCTGCTCGAGCTGATCCGGATCGCCGTTGACGGTGAGGTCGGGGCCGGGCCGCACCCGGACCGGAACACGCGTCTCGAGCCCCGCCAGCCGCTGCACGAACGGCTTCAGCACGATGGCGGCGGGCTTCGGGGCGGGCAGCCGCGCCAGGCGCGCGTAGGCACCCGTGAAGCGGCTGAGCGACTCGGCGCGCGCCGCAATCACCTGCAGGCCGCGCTGCATGTCCTCGCGCCAGTCGGGCGGCAGCGGGTCGCGCTGGAGAAGCGTCTCGATGCTGCCGGCAATGGACTTGATGGGCCCGAGCGAGTTGCCCAGTTCGTGGCCAATCACGCGGATGAGGCGCTGCCAGGCCTGCCGTTCCTGCTCGCGCAGGGGCCGGCTCACATCCGAGAGGACCAGCAGATCGTGGGGGAACCCGCCCAGGCGGAACGTGGTCCGCCGCACGTCCCACCGGCCGGCGCCTCCGCCCGGCGGTGTGAGGTCCACGACGCGTGGTGCGTCGCCGAACCAGTCGGTGACGCCCAGTTCCCCGGCGGTGCGCCCGAGCATCTGCTCGGTGCTCCGGCCCATCAGGCGCTCGCCCGTGCGGTTGACGATGCGCAGGCGGTGCTCGGGATCGAAGGCGAAGACCGCGACGTCGATCTGCTCCATGACGGTCCGGAGCAGGGCGGTGGCCTCGACGGCCCCGAGGCGCTGCTCGTGCAGCGTCTCGGCGAGGGCGTTCACCTCGATGAGCGCGGCACCGAGCGGGTCGTCGGGATTCGCCGTGCGGCCGCGGATGCTGAAATCGTCCTCCCGCAGGGCCGCGAGCAGGTTGGCCAGCGTCTGCAGCGGCACCACCACCCGCGCGCGCACCGACGCGGCGAAGCCCACGAGCAGCGCCACGACGAACAGGGTGAGCGTCCACTGGACCTTCGGCGTGTAGTCGCCGGTCCACAGCAGTGCGAGGGCTACCACGCCGCCCGGCAGGCTGGCGCCGAGCGTCAGCAAGAGGATGTGCTGGTCGATGGTGAGGCGCTTCACGATCGGGCCGGGAGCCGAGACCGACGGCCCCCGTGGCGTGGACGGCGTGGATCCGAGAACGGACTGAGGCACCGGGAACGCTGGACGGACGGTTCGGGCAGCCGTGACGCCTGGCGCCGGCTCTCCCGACTCCCGACTGCCGACTCCCGGCTCCCGTTCATGCTCAGAGCTTGTATCGTTCCAGCCGCCGATAGAGCGCGCTCCTCGACAGGCCCAGCGCGCGCGCGGCCTGGCTGACGTTCCCGTAGCGGGCCATGGCCTTCCTGATGAGGAACGCCTCCACCTCCTCGAGGCTCATGTCCTCCATGCGCGCGGCCGCGCCGCCGTCGACGCGCAGGCCCAGGTCCTGCGTGCGCACGGTGGCGCCGGTGGACATGAGCACGGCGCGCTCGATGGCATGATCCATCTCGCGCACGTTGCCTGGCCAGCGGTGGTCCAGCAGCTGCTGCATGGCCCCCGGGTCGAAGCCGGAGAGGCGCTTCCGGTAGCGCCGGGCGTGCTGGTGCAGGAAGTGGCGCGCGAGCAGCGGGATGTCCTCGCGCCGATCGCGGAGCGGGGGCAGGTGGATCTCGATGGTGTTCAGGCGGAAGAGCAGGTCCTGCCGGAAGCGGCCCGCCGTGACCTCGGCGTTCAGGTCCGCGTTGGTGGCCGACACCAGGCGCACGTTCACCCTGCGGGTCTTCGACGAGCCGAGGCGCTCGAACTCCCCGGTCTCGATCACCCGCAGCAGCTTCTGCTGCTGGGTGAGCGGCACGTTGGCGATCTCGTCGAGGAAGAGCGTGCTCCCGTCGGCCAGCTCGAAGCGGCCGACGCGGTCGGTCTTCGCGTCGGTGAAGGCGCCCTTCAGGTGCCCGAAGAGCTCGGACTCGAAGACGCCCTCGGCCATGCCGCCCGCGTTGACGGTGACCATGGGGCGGCCCGCGCGCGGCGAGACCGCGTGCAGCGCCTGGGCGACCAGGCTCTTGCCCGTGCCGTTCTCGCCGCTGACGAGCACGTTGGCGTCCGCGGGCCCGACGCGCGCGATCATCTCGAGCACGGGACGCATCGCGGCCGACTCGGCCAGGATGGCCGACCGGCCGTCGGCCTGCAGCGCCTGGTTCGCCGCTTCGAGCTGATGGCCGCGGCGCAGCGCGCGCCCCAGCTCGGTCTGCGTCCGGACGATGGAGAGCAGCCGCTCGTTGTCCCACGGCTTCTGGACGAAGTCGCGCGCGCCGCGGCGCATCGCCTCCACCGCCACGTTGACCGAGCCCCACGCGGTCATCACCACCACGGGCAGCGACGCGTCCGCGGTGTGGACGCGCTGCAGCAGCTCGAGGCCTTCCTCGCCGGACGTCGTGTCCCGCGCGTAGTTCAGGTCCATCAACACGACGTCGAAGTCCTTCTGATCCAGCGCGCGCAGGATCTGCTGCGGCGACGAGGCGGTCTCGATCGCATACCCCTCCGGCTTGAGCAGCAGCCGGAGGGCCTCGATCACGTCCGGTTGGTCGTCGGCGATGAGGAGGCGCGGCGTGACGTCAGTTCCCATCCACGACCCATCCGTCCTTCAGCGTGATGACCCGGTCGCCGTACGCCGCGTTCGTCTCCGAGTGGGTGACCTGGACGATCGTGGTGCCGCCCTGGTTGAGTCGCGTGAAGAGCTCCATGATCTCGCGGCCCTGATCGGAGTGGAGATTGCCGGTGGGCTCGTCGGCCAGGATGATCGAGGGCCTGGCGACGACGGCCCGCGCGATGGCCACCAGCTGCTGCTGCCCGCCGGAGAGCTGGTTCGGGTAGAGGTCCTTCTTCCCGACGATGTTGAAGCGGTCGAGGATGTCGGCCACCATGCCTTGCCGCTCGGCCTTCTTCACGTCGCGGTAGGACAGCGGCAGGTCGATGTTCTCGTAGACCGTCAGGTTGTCCAGCAGGTGGTAGCTCTGGAACACGAAGCCCACGTGCTGCTTCTGCAGCCGCATGCGGTCCTTGGCCGACAGCTGGTGGACCGGATCCTCGCCGAGCCAGTACTCCCCGGTCCACGCGCTGTCGTGCATGCCGAGGATGTGGAGCAGCGTGGACTTGCCGGCGCCGGACGGCCCCATGATCGACACGAACTGGCCGTCGGGGATGTCCACGGTGACGCGCCGGAGCACGAAGGTCTGGGACAGGCCGTGACGGAAGGACTTCTCGATGTTTCGGAGTTTGAGCATTGCGGTCGGGTGGCGGAGGGTGAAGGGTCGGTCGCGCGCTTCGCTGGAACATAGCACGCCGGCCGCGCGGACGTCAGCCGCCGCGCGGCGGGAGCCGGCGTGGGAGGCGATTGCCGACTGGCGATCGGCAGTCGCCCATGGACGCGGCGCCGGCCGCCCGCTACACTCCGGCGCCCACGTTCTCTTCAACGACGCGGCCGTCGAAGAGGTGCACGCTGCGGTCGGCGTGCGCGGCGTAGCGCGGATCGTGGGTGACCATGCAGATGGTGGCGCCGCCGCGGTGCAGCTCGCGGAGCAGGTCCATCACGGCCTCGCCGTTCTTCGAGTCCAGGTTGCCCGTCGGCTCGTCCGCCAGCAGGATGGACGGCTGCCCGGCGACGGCGCGGGCCACGGCCACCCGCTGCTGCTGGCCGCCGGAGAGCTGCGACGGCAGGTGCTTGGCGCGATGGGCCATGCCGACGCGCTCGAGGGCCGCATTGGCGCGCTCGCGGCGCTCGGCCGATTTCATGCCGCGGTAGATGAGCGGCAGCTCGACGTTCTCGAACACCGTCAGGTCACCGATGAGGTTGAAGCTCTGGAAGATGAACCCGATCTCGCGATTGCGGACCCGCGCCCGCTCCGAGAGCGAGAGATTGGCCACCTGGTGTCCGTTCAGCAGGTAGGTGCCGTCGGTGGGCGTGTCGAGCAGGCCCAGGATGGCCAGGAGCGTGGACTTGCCGCAGCCCGACGGCCCCGCGATGGCGATGTACTCGCCCTGCGCGATCTCCAGGTGAATCCCGGCCAGGGCGTGCGTCTCGACCTCGTCCGTGTAGAAGACCTTCTTGATCCCATCCAGGCGGATGAGCGGCTGCGCTGAAGCGTTCATCGACGACTCCTTTGAACCGGTGCCCGATGTCCGGTGCCCGGTATCCGACTGCTCACTCCCGACTCCCGACTCCCGACTTCCGGCCTCCGGGCGTCACCGGAGCCGGATGCGCTCGAACTGGTCCCACGCCGACATGTCGGACAGCACGACCTGGTCGCCGTCGGACAGGCCGGTGATGACCTCGATGGTGTTCACCGAGCTGCGGCCCAGCTGCACCTGCACCCGCTCCGCCTCGCCCGTGGCCGGATCCAGCTTGAAGAGGCCCACCGTGCTCTGCTCCTGGCCGAACGCGGGCCGCCCCACGTAGAGGACGTTGTCGAGGCGCTCGAGTTCCACGGTGCCGTCCACGCTCAGGTCCGGGCGCGCGCCGCGCGGCAGCGGGCCCTCGAGCTGCACATCCACGGTGACCGTGCCGTTCTGCGCGGCCGGATCGATGCGGATCACCTTGCCGGGAATGATGCCGTTCCTCGTGTCCACCGAGGCCACCTGGCCGATGGTGAGGTCGCGTGCCTGGGTCTCGGCGATGCGCAGCTCGGCCTTCAGGCGGGTGGGATCCGCCACGCGCGCCAGGTTCGTGCCCGGCGCGACCTGCTGGCCCACCTCGACGGGCACCTGCTCCAGCACGCCGTGCATGCCGGCGCGCACGCGGAGCTGATCCACCTGCTGGCGCCGGAGGTTCACGAGCGATCGCAGCTGGTCGATGCGCGCCTGCTGGGCCTTGAGCTGCGCCCGGATGTTGTCTTCGGCCACCTTCACGCGCTCCTGCTCGAGACGGTTGCGCGTCGAGAGCGAGTCGGCCCGCACCGTGGACTGCTTGAGCACCAGATTCGAGACCAGGCCGTCCCTGGCCAGGTCCTCGTTGACTTCCTTCTCGAGGCGCGCCTGCTCGAAGTCGGCCTCGACGGTGGCCGCCACGGACCGCTGGTTCAACCGTTCGGTCTGCAGCCGCGCATCCAGGCTGGCCAGGTCGGCTTCGGTGGCCAGGAGTTGCTGCTCGGCTTCATCCAGCAGCTGCTGGGCCAGGGGGTCGCTCAGTTCGAGGACCACGGTGTCGGGCGTGACCTCGGCACCGGGACGCAGCACGATGCGTTCGACGCGCCCCTGGGTGGCCGCGGGAATCCAGCGCCGGGCTTCGTCCACCGGGACCAGCGTACCGAGACCGCGCACCTGCCGGAGCATCGCGCCTCGCTTCACGGTGTCCACCCACACCGTGGCACGCTCCACCGTCGGTGCCGCGGGCTTGAGCCGCGCGAGCACCACCGACACCAGGCCAACCACCAGCAGGCCCGCCACGGCCACGGCCACCTGCCTCATCTTCTTCTTGCGTGCGACGGATGCGGGACGCTGAATGTCCATTGCCACGGATTGCCCTCTTAGACGGAGAAACCAGCTCGTTTGGATGCCGACGTTCCCGATGATTCCTCGATCCCGTCGTTCATGAGTCGTGCCAGGCCCGCACGGGGCGGCCAACACTCTGAAACAACGAGATTTAGGGGCCGGATGTTCCCCCATCCACCAGCCGGAGTGTTCGGAACTGGGATTCTGGCCGCCGCCCGTGGGACTATACCCAGGTCGTGCGACTGGAGGACCTGCCGCTCAAGTACCGGTTCCTGATGGGTGCGTACCGGTGGCGCCGGATCGCTCCCACGCCGTGTGCCACGCTCCGCCGACCGCTGGCCGACGCCCGTGTCGCGCTGGTCACCACGGCTGGCCTCGTGGCCTCCGGGGACGCGCCCTTCGATCTGGTCGTCCGCGGCGGAGACCCGAGCTTTCGCGTCATTCCGACCGGGACGAGCTCTCGGACCCTGACGGTCCACCATCGCAGCGACGCGTTCGACCGAGCCGGGTTGGCGGCCGACCTCGACGTGGTGTTTCCCCTGGCCGCCCTGGAGCGCCTGGCGGGTGATCGGTACATCGGCGGCGTGGCGCCGCGGCATCTCTCGTTCATGGGCTCCATCACGGCGCCGGGACGCCTCATCCGCGACCACGCGCCACGGGCGGCCGACCTGCTCGTCGAGGACCAGGTGGACGTGGCCCTGCTCGTGCCGGTGTGACCCTTCTGCCACCAGACCGTGAGTCTGGTTGCCGCGGCGCTCGAACGCCGGGACATCGCGACGGTGACGTTGTCCGTGCTGCCGGAGCTCTCGGCGAAGCTGGGGGCGCCGCGCACCCTCGTCGTGCCTTTTGGTCTGGGAATGCCGGCGGGGCCGCCGCTCGACGCCGAGACGCAACGGCGTGTCGTCAGCCGCGCGCTGGCACTGGCAGGCGAGGGGGGCGTCCCGCTCGTCAGGACCTGGCGGCCATGACGCGCTGCCAGAGGGGCGGATCGGTCATGCCTTCGCTGACGATGACGACGACGGTGGACCAGGAGCCGAGGTCCAAATAGAGCGACAGGTCGCGTGCCGCGGAATCCTCCCGCATCGCGAGGAGCCCGGCCAGCGCAGCGGCGCCTGACGGCCCGGCCTCGATGGCCGGATCCCCATCGGTCGGCCTGCCCAGCAGCCGCATCGCCCGCGCGGCCCAGGCATCGTCCACGGCGATGTATCCATCCACGGTGGGGAACGCCCCTTCGAAGGCCAGCGGCGACACCTCTCCGCACCGGAGGCCGCCCATCATCGTCGTGAACGGCCCTGGGACGGTGGCTGGCCTGCCCGCGCGCGCCGAGACCTGGAGGCACGCGCACGACGAGGGCTCCACGGCGACGATGTGGGGGGGCCTGGGGAAGTAGAACGCGCTCCAGGATGCCACCGCCGCCAGCAGGCCGCCAACTCCGCCCGGGACGAAGATGGCATCGGGCCGCCAGTCGTCCGGCATGCCCTGGAGGATCTCGTCCATCATGCGCGTGTAGCCCAACATGATGAGTCGCGGGATGCGCTCGTAGCCGGGCCAAGAGGTGTCGGAGATCACCGTCCAGCCGTGCGCTTCTGCCTCCGCCGCGGCCTGCCGCACCGCATCGTCATAGGTGCCGGGAACGCGCACGACGATGGCCCCTTCCCCGGCGATGGCGTCGGCCCGGGGAGCGGCCACGGACTCCGACAAATACACACGTGCCTGGCATCCCAGCGCCCGCGCCGTGTGCGCGACGGCCCGGCCATGATTGCCCTCGCTCGCGCAGACCAGCGTGTCGCCGCGGTTGATGACGCCTTCTGCCAGCAGCTGCTCGATGGCGAAGCGCGCGCCCAGCAGCTTGAACGCGTTCAGCCCGAAGCGGTGAGTCTCGTCCTTGGCGAGGAGCGAGCCGAGGCCGAGCGTGTTCGCGAGCCCGCGCAGCGGGCGGAGCGGCGTGGGCGCCAGCTCGGGGTGGCCCTCGAAGAAGCGGGCCACCAGGGCGTACTCGTCTCGCGAGAACAGGCCCAGGGACGAGAGCGGGGCGGTGGGACGTCCCGGTGGCGCGGCGACGTAGACGGAGGTCACGGGGCGGACTGAGCTTCTCGGGTTCTCAGGTTCTCGGGTTCGCGGGTTCGGCGATCTACGGTCGTCTCCGCCCTCCGATCCAGACCTGCTCGATGGAGCGCAGGTTCCGGATGTTCTCGATGGGGTTGGCGCCGAGCACCAGCAGATCGGCGACGCGGCCCGGAGCGAGCACGCCCAGCTCGTGGTCCATGCGATGGCATTTCGCGGCGTCTCCCGTGGCGGAGACGAGCACCTGCATGGGCGACATGCCGGCCTCGACCATCATCTCCATCTCCATGTGCTCGAAGTAGCCCTGGAAGCGCGCGGGTGGGCCGGTGTCGGTGCCCATGGCGATCCGCACGCCCTGATCGACGAGCGCCTCGAGGTTCCTCTTCGCCACCTCGAGGCCGGCTTTGTACTGCTGGCCGGCCTCCCAGTTGCGGCTGGCCCGCACCTGCGCCTGGCGTGCCGGATCCGAGAGTTGCGCCACGATCTCGGCGGAGACGCCCTTGATAAAAAAGGGGTCCTTCACCCAGGCGGGGGTGGTGTCGTAGGCAAACGTCGACACCTCGCGCGTGAACGTGGGACAGTAGCAGACGTCGCGCGCCTTGAGGGCGTTTGCGAAGGCGGCATCCACGGGGACGTCCCTGACGCTGTGGCCGATGAAGTCCGCCCCGGCCTCGACGGTCGCCTTTGCATCCGCGAGGTAGAAGATGTGGACGGCCATCCGCAGGCCGCGCTCGTGCGCGCGCGCGATGGCGGCACGCCAGGCGGGCTCCGGCATCTTGCGGCTCGAGCCGAGGTTGTCGTCCACGCGGATCTTCAGGATGTCGGGCTTCATGTCCGCGGCCGCGTCGGTCGCGGCGCGTGCGTCCTCGGCGGTGGCGCCATTGATGACGGGACCTGCCACGAAGATGCGGGCGCGGGCGATGGGGCCCGTCGCCTGCTCGTCGCGCAGCGCGAACGCGGCCGCCTGGTCATCACCGAGGCTGAAGACCGATGTCACGCCGTACTGCGCGTAGGTCTCGAGCTGCCGGACCAGGTTGTCCCGGGTATAGAACTCCGGCCCGGAGCGCAGGCCCGACGTGGCGGCGACGTGGCCATGCGCGTTGACGAGGCCCGGCATGAGCGTCTTGCCGCTGACGTCCACACGCGTGGCGCCCTCGGGGATTGCGATGCCGGAAACCGGCCCCACCTGCAGAATGCGTCCGTCCCGGATGACGACCGTGCCGCGCTCGATCACCTGCCCGGTGCCGTCGATCACGCGCCCGCCGACGAATGCGGTGACCTGTGCCTGCGCGAGGGGAGCGCCAGCCAGCATGAGCACGGACCACAGGACGAAGAGCAGGGTGGGCATGCGCGGAAGCATAGCAAAGGCCGCCGCTTCGCGGCGGTGGGCCCTGCGGGGGGGCCGGCTTCGCACGGTTGGAGGCTGGCGCCCGCCTTCGCTCGTCCGCTTCGCCACGCGAGCTGCGGCGGGCCAGCCCGTTCGCACCCGCCCGCACCTGTCCGCACCTCTATCGTCTGTATCGCTTCAGATACTCCTTCACGCTCACCTTGCGCGCTGTGTTCTCCGACGTCATGTAGCGCACGACGCCGAAGACGGGGCGCTCGGGGCCCCAGGGGCGGTCGTAGCGGCCGAGGACCCAGAAGATCCCGCTGTAGGAATTCGGGTTGCGCCCGTCGATCGCGTACTTGTTGTTGAGCTCGATCATCACCGCCAGCGCCTCCCGGGGCGTGGCGGTCCACTGCAGGATCTTCTTGCCCCACAACATCCGCAGGTAGTTGTGGATGCGGCCCTCGCGCACCAGCTGCACCTGCGCCGCGTTCCACAATGGGTCGTGCGTGGCGGCGCGCTCGAAGGCCTCGAGCGTGTAGACGTGCTCCCGGGGATCCGGCGCGTGTCGCTCGAGCGTCTTCAGGGCCCACGCCGGCAGCGACTCGTAGTCGGCGTAGTCCGCGCGCTTCGACGCCATGTTGTAGCCGAGCTCGCGCCAGGTGATGAACTCGTCCAGGAACCCCTCGGCGGCGGCGGATACGCCCCACCAGCCTTCACGGGAGCCCGTCGCCTTCGCCGGCAGATGGCCGAGCCACCCTTCGCGCGCCATCAGGCGGTCGAAGACCTCGTGCGGGCCGATGTGGCCCCAGTGGAGGTAGGGTGACAGTCGGCTGGTGACGTCGCGGTCGGGCACGTTGCGGTCCTCGCCGTAGGCCGTGAGGTCGTGCGCCACGAAGGCGCTCAGCCGTCGACGGGCCGCCTTCGAGCCGCCGCGCGCCGCCGTCGGGATCACCGAGTGGTCGATGGGCAGCTCGTCCAGGCCGTGTCCGCTGTCGAGCCAGGCCAGCGCGTCGGGCCAGCGTTCGGCAATCCGACGAGGCACCGGCCAGGCGGCCGCCGGGATCGGCGCAGCGAGCGGGTTGGCGACAGGCCGGTCCCCGAGGTGCGAGGGCAGGGCCTTCTGCAGGGCGCGACGGAACGCGTGGGCCGTCGGGAAGACTTCCGCCATCGCCCGCATCGGCAGGAGCCCGTTTCCATCCACCGCTTCCAGCCGGACGTCCAACTGGCGTCCGGCGGCCGCGACCATTGCGGGCAGGAACAGGCCCGGGAAATCGTCGGTGACCACGACGGCGGCGTGTGCCGCCAGCGCCGCCAGCAGGCCCCGTCCCGCGCCTGGCGCCGGCTCGAGGTAGGGGAAGTAGGTCACCCCAAGTCGCTCCGCCAGGGCCGCGCGTGAGTCGCGCATGCCATCGATCACGAACTGGTGGAATCGGGCGGACGCCCAGGGATGATCGACCCTTAACCCTTCCAGCACGACCAGGGGCTTGCGCAGGGACCGGGCGTGGCAGGCCGCGTGCTCCAGGGCGAAGTTCGAGTGGGTGCGCCGAGCGGCGATCATCCAGTAGAGGACGATCTCGCGCCCGGGATGCAGGGGCGCGTCGTTGACCGGGCGCACACGGAGGGAGGGCACCATGTAGAATCAACGATAGGACGTCGGGAACCGGGAACCGGGATCCGGGAACCGACGGCGTCGGATCGGCATCTCAAGAGACGGAACCACACTCGGCCGGAGTCCCACTTCATGATTGCACAGCGCTATCCGGAACCCTTCATCGCGCCCATGCGGGCCGAACTCACCAGGCTTGGCTTCGAGGAGCTTCGGACGCCCGAAGCCGTGGACGAGGCGGTGAAGCGGCCCGGCACGACGATGGTCGTGGTGAACTCGGTCTGCGGCTGCGCCGCGGGCCAGGCTCGCCCGGGCATCGCCCTCTCCCTGCGGCATGGCGCCCGCCCGAGCGCGCTGACGACGGTGTTCGCCGGCGCCGACGTCGAAGCCACGGAGCGTGCGCGGTCCTACTTCGCGCCGTACCCGCCCTCCTCACCCTCCATCGCACTCGTGAAGGACGGCACGCTCGTCTACATGATGGAGCGGCGCGAGATCGAGAACCGGGGAGCCGACGCCATCGCCGCGGCCCTGCAGGCGGCGTACCAGCAGCACTGCACGTAGGACGCGCCTCGCGCGGGAAGGGCGGCGTCTCGCGCGGTGGGCGGTGCTTCGCACCGTCGGCGTCGCTTCGCGCCGTGGGCGACGTGGTGCGCCGTGGGATACACTGCGCGCTTCGGAGGTTTGTCCATGCGAAGCACGCGGGGCCCGCTGCGGGCGTCGGCACTTGTCATCCTGGCGGCCGCCCTGGCCGCGACCCTCTTCGAGGACTCGCCCCGCGCGCAGGCCGGGGCCATCGATCCGGCGCTTTATCAGTCACTCCGCTGGCGCAGCATCGGTCCTCAGCGCGGGGGGCGTTCGATTGCCGTGTCCGGCGTGCGCGGCCGGCGCCTCGAGGCCTATTTCGGCGCCGTCGGCGGAGGCCTCTGGAAGACGACCGACGGCGGCGAGAACTGGGCGCCGGTCACCGACGGCCAGATCGACAGCTCGTCGGTCGGCGCAGTCGCCGTCTCCGAGTCGCACCCGGATATCGTCTACATCGGGATGGGCGAGTCGCACATCCGCGGCAACATCATGCAGGGCGACGGCCTCTACAAGTCCACCGACGCCGGCAGGACGTGGGCGAGTGTCGCCTTCAAGACGCCCGGCTTCACCATCTCCCGCATCCGCATCCACCCCACGAACCCCGACATCGTCTACGTGGCGGTGCTCGGGAACGTCGTCGCGCCCAACCCGGAGCGCGGCATCTACCGCACGCGCGACGGCGGCCGGACCTGGCAGCGCGTGCTGTTCCGCGACGACCGGTCCGCGGGCGTCGAGGTGCAGATCGACGCGAACAACCCGAACGTGATCTACGCCTCGCTCTGGGAAGCGTATCGGCGCTCGTGGCAGATGTGGAGCGGCGGCCCGGGCAGCGGGCTGTTCAAGTCCACCGACGGCGGGGACACGTGGACCGAGCTGACGCGTGCGCCGGGCCTGCCCGCCGCCGGCCCGGTCGGCAAGATCGGCATCGCCGTGTCGCGCGCGGACTCGAACCGCGTGTGGGTGCTCGTCGAGCACGAGAACGGCGGGCTCTTCATGAGCGATGATGCGGGCGCGAACTGGACGCTGGTGAACGACGACCGCAACATCCGCCAGCGCGCCTTCTACTACTCGCGTGTCTACGCCGACCCGCGCGAGAAGGACACGGTGTGGATGCTGAACGTGAACATGTATCGCTCCACCGACGCGGGGAAGACGCTGCAGACCGTGCGCGCGCCCCACGGCGACTACCACGACCTGTGGATCGATCCGGACGACTCGGCCCACCTCGTCAACGCCAACGACGGTGGCGGCACCGTGTCGTGGAACACGGGCCAGACGTGGAGCGACCTCGAGTTCCCGACGGCGCAGATCTACCGCCTGAGCGTGACGAACACGTTCCCGTACTACGCGTGCGGCGGGCAGCAGGACAACTCCACCGTGTGCGCGCCGGTGAGCGCCCGCCCGGGTGAACTCGGCACCGGGTATTTCTCCGCCGGAGGCGGCGAGAGCGGGTACGTCACGCCGCACCCCACGAACCCGAACCTCTTCTACTCGGGCAGCCAGGGCGCGCTCATCACCCGCTTCGACCGCGCCACCGGGCACGTCCGGGACATCCAGCCCTATCCCCGGTTCTTCTCCGGCGAGCCCGCCCGCGATCTGCCCGAGCGCTGGCAGTGGACGTTCCCCATCGTGTTCGACCCGTTCGACCCGAACACGTTGTACATCTCGTCGCAGCACGTGTGGAAGACCACCGACGACGGGCAGAGCTGGACGACGATCAGCCCGGACCTGACGCGGGCGGACCCGTCCACGCTGGGAGACTCGGGCGGTCCGATCACGCGTGACATGAACGGGCCCGAGATCTTTGCCACGGTCTTCGCCCTCGGCCCGTCCGCGGTGGCGAAGGGCCTCATCTGGACCGGGTCGGACGACGGCTACGTCTTCGTGACGCGTGACGGCGGCGGCCACTGGGCCAACGTCACGCCGCCGGGCATCGGCGACTTCACGCGCATCTCCACCGTGGAGCCCTCGCCGCACGCGAGCAAGGCGGGCACGGCGTACGTGGCGGGGAAGCGGTATCTCGTGCCGCCGGGCGACCGCTCGCCCTACCTCTTCAGGACGGACGACTACGGGCAGACGTGGACGAAGATCGTCACCGGCATCGCCCCGCATCACTACACGCACTCCATCCGCGAGGACCCGAAGCGGCCGGGGCTGCTCTTCGCCGGCACCGAGCACGGCGTGTACGTCTCGTTCAATGACGGGGACAGCTGGCAGTCGCTCCGGCTGAACATGCCGGACACGCAGATCTCCGACCTCGCGGTGAAGGACGACGACCTGGTGGTGGCCACGCACGGGCGGTCGTTCTGGGTCCTCGAGAACATCAGCACCCTGCGGCAGCTCACGCCGGGAATCACCTCCTCCGCGCTGAAGGTGTTCGAGCCACGGCCGGCCATCCGCTCGTACAGCCGGGCGGACGTGGACTACTACCTGGGCTCGGCGGTGGACCGCATCACGGTGGACATCCTGGACGCGCAGGGGCGCCTCGTGCGCTCGTTCACGCGCACGGCCGAGGAGGAGGCGGCGGACGAGAAGAAGCCGGCGCCGGCCGGCGGCGGGGGCTTCGGCGGGCCGCCGCAGGGGCCCCCTTCGACGAAGGCCGGGATGAACCGCTTCTCGTGGAACCTGCGCTACGCGGGCTCGACGGTGTTTCCGGGCATGATCATCTGGAGCGGCAACCCGGCGAACGGGCCCTTCGCGGTGCCCGGCCAGTACCAGGTCCGCGTGACGGCGGGCCCGCAGGTCCAGACCGTACCCCTGCAGGTGCAGAAGCACCCGTTGTTCGAGAACGTCTCGGTCGCTGACCTTCAGCAGCAGTTCGACCTGGCCATCCAGATTCGCGACCGGACGAGCGAAGCCAACGAGGCGGTGATCCGCATCCGCGACGTCAAGGCGCAGATCCAGGAGCGCCTCGGGCAGTCGAAGAACCCGCGCCTGAAGGAGATCGGGGACCTCGTCACGCGCAAGCTGAGCGTGGTGGAGGAGGCGATCTACCAGGTGCGGAACCGCAGCGGGCAGGACCCGCTGAACTTCCCGATCAAGATCAACAACCGGCTCGCCTCGCTTCGGCGGAGCGTGGAGACCGGTGATGCCGCACCGACCGACGCGTCGCGTGAGGTGTTCAAGACACTGAGCGCCGAACTGCAGGCGCAGCTCGACGAGCTGGGGGCCATCACGAAGGGCGACCTGGCGAACTTCAACAAGGCGGCCGTCGGGCAGAAGCTCGCACCGGTGGCGGCGAAGGCGGTGGAACGGCCGAAGTAGGCGCCCCTGCGGGGCGTGGGCAGGTAGGTTCGCGCCATGAGGATTCCACCGCGCGCAGCGCGGCCCACCGGCCGCAGGGGTGCCTACGGCGCGAGCGCGCGGCTCGCGCGGGCGATGTCCTGAGCCACGGACCGGCGACGACGTCGCATGGTGGTAGCTCTCGCGCCGGTTATCCGCCGCGCGTATGCATCTCGAGGTGCGGGTCGCGCTTGAGGCTGCTGACCGGGATCAGCGGTGATCGGCCGCGGGCGTGCAGGCGATGCTCGGCGCCCCGGTCCGTGCGCGCGTGCCAGACGCCGGTGATGAGTTCTCTCAGCGACTCGCGGCTGGCGCCGCCGCGGAGGGGGCCGCGCAGGTCGATGCCGCGTGAGGCATAGAGGCACAGGTACCAGAGGCCGTCGGCCGTCAGCCGGCTGCGATCGCAGCTGGCGCAGAACGGCGCCGTCGTGGACGCGATGATGCCGAAGACCTGGCCGTCCGGCAGGCGGAAGCGGTCCGCCGGCGCGGAGCCGGCCTCTTCGATGGGCGTGATCGGCCCGTAGTGGTCCGCCAGCCGCTCGAGCATTTCGGCTCGCGACACGACCTGTGAATGGCTCCAGTGCGTGGCGCCGCCCACGTCCATGTACTCGATGTAGCGCAACTCCGCGCCGCGCGCCCGCGCGAATTCCAGCAGCGGGATCATCTCGTCGTCGTTGGTGCCGCGGATGATGACCGAGTCCATCTTGAAGCCGGGGAAGATCTCCGCGGCCACGTCGAGGCCCGCGCGCACGCGGTCCAGCTCGTCGAAGCGTGCCAGCGACTTGAAGCGCTCGCGGTCCAGCGTGTCGAGGCTCACCGTCACCCGGTGCATGCCGGCCCGCTTCAGGTCGGCGGCGGCGCCGGCCAGCAGCACGCCGTTGGTGGTGATGGCCAGGTCACGGATGGCCTCGCGACGGGCGAGGCGTTCCACGAGGTCGGGCAGATCGCGGCGCAGAAGGGGCTCTCCGCCGGTGAGGCGCACCTTGTCCACACCCAGCTCGAGGAACAGGTCCACGAGCCGTTCAGTCTCCTCGAACTGCAGGATGTCCTCTCTGGGCAGCCAGACGTAGTCCGGCTCGGGCATGCAGTACTGGCAGCGCAGGTTGCACCGATCGGTCACCGAAAGGCGGAGGTTCTTGAGGGGCCGGGCGTGGGCGTCGAGGAGCGCCATTCCTGCCATGATACCGGAGGGGTCAGGGCTGCGCGATGGGGGTGGGCCGCGCTGTGGCGCGGTGGGCCTCGCGCGCGCGGTGGGGAATCTTCACGGCGCGAATGCGCCGCCCACGCGGCTCAGCCGTGCCCGAGCGGGCCTCGCGGCGTGCCGCCGCTCGGTGGGCCGCGCTGTCGCCGGGCTGCCCACGCGGCGCAGCCGTGCCCACTCGCGCCCACAGCCCGCCGGGCTGCCCACACGCCGGAGGCGTGCCCCTTACGGCTGCTTCATCCGCCCCAGAATCTCCCCGAGCCGCCGGATCTCCTCCCCGTACGTCGCCCAGTCGCCCGCGCGCTGGGCGGCCAGGGCCGCGTCGTAGGTGCGACGCGCCTCATCGGAGAGCTGCGTCAGCGACGGCGCGGCCGGAGTGACGGGGCCGGGCGTGCCCGCCGCGGCTTCGGACCCGGGCGCCGGCGCGGCCGCGGCTGCCGCACGCGCGCCTTCGCCCCCGCCGAACAGCTGCGTGATCGCCGCATCGAGCGTCCGGTCCATGACGATGCGGTTCTGGTAGGCCACGATGACGCGCGTGAGCTCCGGGATGCGCCCCGCCTGGGCGCGCAGGTAGAGCGGGCGCACGTAGATGAGCGACTCCTCGATGGGAATCACCATCAACGTCCCCTGGATGACCTCCGACCCCTGCTGGCTCCACAACGTGATCTGCGGCGAGATGATCTGATCCTGGTTGATGCGCGCCACGACCTGCCGGGGACCGAAGATCAGCTTCTGCTTCGGGAACTGGAAGACGACGATCTGGCCGTAGTGTTCGCCGTCGCTCCGGGCGACCATCCACGAGGCCAGGTTGTCGCGCCGCCGCGGCGTGAAGGGCAGCATCTGGATGAACTCTGCCTCCTGTTCGCCCGGCAGCTTCATCATCGTGTAGTACGGCTCCATGCGCACCGACTCGCCGCCGCGGTCGATGGCCGGCACCTCCCACTGGTCTTCCTTGTTGTAGAAGATGGCCGGGCTCGTCATGTGATACGTCGAGTACACGGCGGTCTGCAGGCTGAAGATCCCCTCCGGGTAGCGCACGTGGCGCCGCAGGCCCGGGGGCATCTCGTCGAGCGGCCGGAACAGGGCCGGGAACACGGCCTGCAGCGTGCGCACGATCGGGTCGTCCGGCTGCGCCAGGTAGAACGTCGTCGTGCCGTTGTAGGCGTCGATGACCACCTTCACGGCGTTGCGGATGTAGTTGATGCCCCGCGCGGCCTCGCTGGCATACGGGTAGCGGTCCGTCACCGTGTAGGCGTCCTGGATCCAGAACAGCCGCCCCTCGCTCACCACGAGGTAGGGGTCGTCGTCGTAGACCAGGAACGGGGCGATCTTCGAGACGCGCCGGCGGATCTGCCGATCGAAGATCAGGCGGCTCTCGCTCGTGATGTCATCGCTCAGGAGGATCTGGTACGAGCGGAAGTACACGGCGAAGAGCAGCTTCTTCAGCAGCGAGTCGAGGACCACGCCCCCGGAGCCCGCGTAGTCCACGAAGACGTTGTCGTCGCCCTTGGGGTAGTGGAACTCGCGCGCCCGGGTCCGCGCGATGACGTACTCGTTGGACAGCTCGCCGAAGTAGATGCTGGGCTCGCGGACGTTGATGTCCACGGTGGTCACGGGCGGCAGGTCCTGCACGAACAGCACCGGGAGGCCCTCGCTGGTCACCTGGTTCACCGGGCCCAGGGTCAGGCCGTGGCCATGGGTGAAGACGAGGCGCTCGTTGATCCAGGTGCGGTTCGGCAGCGCCGTGGGGTTGAGCTCGCGCGCGGAGAGCATCACCTGACGCGTCTGGCCTCCGATCTCGTAGCGGTCGTTGTCCACCGCGATGAAGTCGTAGTAGGTGCGAATCTCCTGGATCTGGCCGAAGGTCTCGAGCAGCTGCTGATGGTCCCAGAGCCGGACGTTGTCGAGGGTGGGGCGGTTGCGCGCGATGTCGTCACGCGTGAGCTCGGCGTCGCCCGAAAGCTCGCGCTCCTCGACCTGGTCCAGCGCGAACGCGCGGCGCGTGGCCGCGATGTTGTGCTCGATGTACCGCGCCTCGCGCGCCTGCTCGTTGGGCGCGACCACGAAACGCTGGAGCAGGCCCGCGTACGCCTGCCCGCCGAGCAGGACCGCGCCGTACAGGAGCGCCGCGCCGACCAGCAGCCGGGTGCGGCCCGTGGCCGCCGCCGTGGCGGCCAGCCCGGCGCCGGCCAGCGCCGCCAGCGCCAGGACGAGGGCCGCCGGCATCCGGGCCTCGACATCGGCATAGCTGGCGCCCTGGATGATGCCGGAGGGCAGCACCATGTACTGCGCGCGGCTGAGCCACGCGGCGAGCGCGAGGACGAGGAAGAGGCCGGCCACGAGCCAGCAGAGGTGCGGCCACACGCGCGCGCCGAGGCGGGGCCCGAAGGGCGTCATCGCCAGTTGCCCGGCCATCGCGTAGAGCACGGCGCTCCCGAGGGCAGCCAGCAGCACGAGCGCGAAGCCGAGGTTGCGCAGCAGCTCGAGGAACGGCAGCGTGTACACGTAGAACGCCGCGTCGTGCCCGAGAATCGGGTCCGCGGCGCCGAACGGCACCTGTCGCCACCACGTGAGGATCGTCAGCCACTGGTTGGCCGCGTACGACGCCACCAGGAACGCCCCGACCAGCGCCGCCAGCACCGCCAGCGGGCGCAGCTGCGCCCGCGTGGGCAGCGCCACCGTGAAGCCCTCGCGCGTGGTGAAGGCGAGGGGCTCTTCCGAGAGTGTCTGCCAGGCCTGCCGGAGGTTCAGCACCAGCCAGGTGCCCGCGAGCCCGAAGACGAGTGCGCCGATGAGGGCCTCGGCCGTGATCGAGAGCGTCAGCACCGGAAGGTAGCCAACCTCCGCGAACCACTGCCAGTCGGCGGCCAGTGAGAGCGCGGCCGGCAGCCCGAAGAAGAGCAGGCCGGCCAGCAGGAAGAACACCAGACGTGCGCGCGCACCGACGGATGAGGTGGGGGCAGCCATCAGGCGATCATGCCAGAAGATGGCGTCGGGAGTCGGGCGGCGTCAGTCCTTGCCGGTCAGGCGGCGCCGCGCGCGGCGATCGTCCCGTGCCGGGCGGCCCGCCGCCACGGCCGTGGCGCGAGAGAGGCGCTCCAGGCGGCGCATCTCCACCTCCTCGGGCGTCGGCGGCGGCGTCCGGTCCTCGTAGAGGGTGCGGGCCTCGGCCTTCGGGAGGTGCGTGTCGGCGACGCCGATCACGACAATCGTCTGGTGACGGCCCAACGGACGCGAGATGACGAGCTCGTCGCCGGCCTTCACCTCACGATGCGCCTTGGCGGGCGTGCCGTTCACGCGCACCTTGCCCAGGCGACACGCCTTCTGCGCGTCCGAACGCGTCTTGAAGAGGCAGGCGACATCGAGCCAGACGTCCAGTCGAGGGGCCATGGGGGAGGGTACTAACGGGTGCGGGCAGGTGCGAACGCGTGCGGGCAGGTGCCGGCAGGCGCCGGCAGGTGCGGACCGGTGTGGGTGCCGCGTGCCCGACGGTCCGGATCTTCCGACGCGTCCCTCTCCCGGGATGAGCCACCCGATACGGGTTCGCTCCCGTCACCTCATTCCACGAAGTCCCGTTCCGGCGCGCGCACCGTGAGCACCGGGCACGGCGCCTTGCGGACGATGCGCTCGGCGACGCTGCCCATCACGACGTGGCCGAGCGGGCCGCGACCGTGGGTGCCCATCACGATGAGGTCGATGCCGTTGTCCTTCGCGTAGCGCTGGATTTCCATCACCGGATGGCCGAGGACCGTCGTGGTGACGGCCTTCAGCGACGCGCGCTCCTCGGCGGTCAGGATCGTCTCCATCCGGCCCTTGGCTTCCTTGATCCACTCGTCCTGCAGCGCGGCGAGCGAGAACCCGTAGGCTTCCACGGCCCAGGGCTGTCCGTAGGGCTCCTCGATGATGTGCACGACGTGCAAGGTGGCGCCAAACGCCTCCGCGAAGGCCTTGCCGTACTTCAGGGCGATGCCGGACGTCTCGCTGAAATCGGTTGGAACCATGACGTGCTTGAGCGCAATCATCGGCAGCCTCCTGTGAACGGTGCACCGAGAGGGTAACCGATCTGGCGGTCGCGCGGCATTCCTTCGCGGCGCGACGGCCGGCAACGCCTTATCGCCCCATAAGGCGAGGCCGCGAATGCTTGTCACCTGCCCGTCGCAGGCTCTAGGCTCTAGCCGTGGCCCCGCCCAAACGTCGTCGATCGATTCCCTCCACGCGCCCGCACTCCGCCGTCGTCCTCGACGGGCCGTCCCGCGCGCCGGGCCGCGCGATGCTGCACGCCGTCGGCTTCACGCCGGAGGACTTCGCGAAGTCGCAGGTGGGGGTCTGCTCGGCGTGGAGCCAGGTGACGCCCTGCAACGTGCACCTGGACGTGCTGGCGAAGCGGGCCGCCGACGGCGTGGCCGCCGCCGGCGGCAAGCCCGTGCTGTTCGGCACCATCACGGTGTCGGACGGCATCTCGATGGGCACGGAGGGCATGAAGTACTCGCTGGTGTCGCGCGAGGTCATTGCCGATTCCATCGAGACCGTGATGGGTGCGGAGGGCTTCGACGGCCTGGTGGCCATCGGCGGGTGCGACAAGAACATGCCCGCCATGGTGATGGCCATGGCGCGGCTCAATCGCCCCGCGGTGTTCGTGTACGGCGGCACCATCATGCCCGGCCTCTGGCACGGGCAGCCGGTGGACATCGTGTCCGTGTTCGAGGCGGTGGGGAAGCACGCCGCGGGCCGGCTGTCCGACGCGGAGCTGGCGGACCTGGAGCAGCACGCCTGCCCGGGGGCGGGATCGTGCGGCGGCATGTACACCGCCAATACGATGGCCTCCGCGATCGAGGCCCTGGGCCTGAGCCTGCCCAACAGCTCGGCGCAGGCGGCGATTTCCGACGACAAGAAGGCGGACGCCGAGCGCGCGGGCGCCGCGGTCGTGGATCTGCTGCGGCGCAACCTGCGCCCGCGCGACATCCTGACGAAGCGCGCCTTCGAGAACGCCATCACCACCGTCGTCGCGCTGGGCGGATCCACCAACGCGGTCCTGCACCTGCTCGCCATGGCGCACGCCGCGGGCGTGCGTCTCGCGCTCGACGACTTCACGCGCATCGGCCGGCGGGTGCCCGTGCTGGCGGACCTCAAGCCGAGCGGGACGTACGGCATGGCCGATCTGGTGCGCATCGGCGGCATCACCCCGCTGCTGAAGCGGCTGCTCGACCGCGGGTGGCTGCACGGGGACGCGATGACGGTGACGGGCCGCACGCTGGCCGAGAACCTGGCGGACGTGCCCGATTACCCGGCCGGCCAGGCCGTGGTGATGGACCTTGCGGCGCCCGTCAAGAAGGAGAGCCACCTCGTCGTCCTGCGCGGCAACCTGGCGCCGGAGGGCGCCGTGGCGAAGATCAGCGGCAAGGAGGGCGAGCGCTTCGAGGGCCGCGCGCGCGTGTTCGATCGCGAGGAACGCGCGCTGGAGGCCATCCTCGCGGGCCGCATCCGCAAGGGCGACGTCATCGTCATCCGTTACGAAGGGCCGCGTGGCGGTCCCGGGATGCGCGAAATGCTGGCGCCCACCAGCGCCATCATGGGTCGCGGGCTCGGGGCCGACGTGGCGCTCATCACGGACGGCCGGTTCAGCGGAGGGACGCACGGCTTCGTGGTGGGGCACATCACACCCGAGGCCGCGCTGGGCGGGCCGCTCGCCCTCGTGAGGAATGGCGATCGGATTGTCATCGACGCCGTGGCGCGCCAGGTGAGGCTCGAGGTGCCCGCCCGGGAGCTGGCGGCGCGCCGCAAGGCGTGGCGCCGGCCGCCCGCGCGCTACACGCGCGGCGTGCTGGCCAAATATGCACAGCTGGTGGGTTCAGCCAGCCTGGGGGCGGTCACCGATCCAATTCCTTGAACCGAGTTTTTTGCGCGTTTGCCCCTTGCCAAAGCAGCGGCTTACGCCATAGACTCCGCGGCGGCACGTTGTTCTTGGACGAGCCCTTTGCGATGGTCCCTGGGCGGGTGGCAGCCACCCGCATCTCCGGGCGCGTTGTTTTGCCTGGCGTGGCATGTGTGCCGCACACAGGCGTGGTGGAGGAACAAGAATGAGAAGCCCCTTGAAGTACCTGGTCGTTGTGCTCGCGGTGCTGCTGACCGCGGGTCCTGCGGCCGCGCAGACGTTTACCGGCGGTCTGCGTGGCGCAGTGCGAGATGCCAACGGCGTGATTCCGGGCGTGACCGTCACCCTGCTCAACGAGGGTACGGGCGCCAGCCGTGACGCGGTATCGAACGAGGAAGGGCAGTACAACTTTGCTGCCGTGCCCCCGGGCACTTATACGGTGAGAGCCGAGCTCGCGGGATTCAAGACCTTCGAGAACACGGGGCTTCGCGTCGCGGCGCAGCAGTTCGTGACGCTCGACATCACGCTCGAAGTCGGCCAGCTGCAGGAGACCATCACGGTCACCGGCGCGGCGCCGCTCATCGACACGTCCAACGCCACGGGCGGCGGCGTCATCAGCACCGAGCAGCTCTCGACGCTGCCGAGCGGCGGGCGGTCGGCGTTCCTCTTCGCCGTGACGCTGCCCACCGTGGTGGCCTCGGGCGACCCGCAGTTCAACCGGCAGCAGGACCAGACCAACGCGTCGCTGCTGTCGCTGGGCGGCGGCACCCGCCGCGGCAACAACTACCTGATTGACGGCGTGCCGGTCGGCGACATCCGCAACCGTGCGTCCGCCAACCCCACCATCGAGGCCCTGGACGACGTCGCCGTGCAGGTGCACCAGTACGACGCGGAGACGGGCCGCACCGGTGGCGGCACGTTCAACGTCGCGACCCGCTCGGGCACGAACAGCTTCGCGGGCAGCGGCTTCTACCAGACTCGCCCGCGCTGGGGCGCCGCCAACAACTACTTCTCGGAGAAGGCCGGCGTCGAGTTGGCGGACACCTACTACCACCTGGGTGGCGGCGGCTTCGGGGGGCCCATCGTGCGGAACCGCACGTTCTTCTGGTTCGCGACGGAAGGTTACGGATCGCTGACGACCCGCAACTTCCAGGGCCGCCTGCCGACCGCACGCGAGAAGAACGGCGACTTCTCACAGTCCACCGACGCGAACGGGAACCTGGTGACGATCTACGACCCGCTGACGGGCGACCCCACGACCGGCGCCGGCCGCACGCCGTTCCCGGGCAACATCATCCCGGCCAACCGCATCAACCCGGTGGCCCGCGCCATGCTCAGCTACCTGCCCGATCCCCAGATCGACCGCAGCAACGGCCTGACGAATTTCGAGAGCCAGCCCATCATCGAAGACAAGGCGATGATGTACACGGGCAAGGTGGATCACCGGTTCAACGACAAGGTGTCGCTGTCGGGCTTCTATCTGTACAACAAGACCGACGAGCCCTGCGCGAACGAAGTGGTGCCGCAGAAGGACGCGAACGCGTTCATCGACAGCAGCGACTACGTCCTGCGCCGCCGCGTGCACGTCCTGTCGCTCAACAACACGTGGCTCCCCAGCAGCAACACGGTGCTGACGCTCCGCTACGGCTGGACGCAGTTCCGCGACGACGACACGCTCTCGGTGGACTTCGACCCGGCGACGCTCGGCTTCGATTCGGCCTTCAGCAACGCTATCCAGACGAAGAAGTTCCCGCGCGTGAACACGACCGACTACTGGCAGATGGGTGCGATCGACCCGTCCGACCGCAACTTGTACTCGTGGAGCGCCAACGCGACGCTGTCGCGGCTCATCGGGCGCCACACCGTCAAGCTCGGCGGCGACTTCCGGACCATTGGCATCGACACGCAGTCGTTCTCGGGCGGCGCGGGCAACTTCAACTTCGACCGCCGCTACACGTCGGCCAATCCGAACGTGAACGGCGTGAACGGGGCGAACCCCTCCGGTAACGCCATGGCGGCCCTGCTGCTCGGCTATCCCTCAGGGGACCCGGACAACCTCAGCCGCATCCTGGTGTCGGCGCCGGCGGACTACTACCTGCGCTACTACGGCGGCTACCTCCAGGACGACTTCCGCGTGAACTCCAAGCTGACGCTGAACGGCGGCATCCGCTTCGAGTACGAGAGCGGCCTCCGGGAGGCGGAGGACCGCTTCACCGTGGGCTTCGACCGCGAGGTGAATCCCGGCGGCGCCGTCGGCAACATCGTCAACCCGCTGACCGGGCAGCCGATGCGCGGCGGGCTGATGTACGCCGGCGTGAACGGCGCGCCCACGGAGCAGGGGAACGTGCCGCCGATCAAGATCTCGCCGCGCTTCGGCGTGGTCTACTCGGCGAACCAGAAGACCGTCATGCGCGGCGGCTACGGCCTCTACTGGGCGCCGTGGCCCTACCAGTTCGTCGGCGCGGCCAACTACGGCCAGGTCGGCTACAGCCAGGACACGTTCATCCAGCAGGGCCAGTTCTTCCCGACCACGTCGCTGACGAACCCCTTCCCGTCCGGTGTCGTGCAGCCGCGCGGTAACGCGCTGGGCTACCTGGAGGGCGTCGGCCGCCAGATCGAGTTCATCGATCAGGAGCGCAAGGCTCCCTACGTCCACCAGTACTCGTTCGACATCAACCGCGAGCTGCCGGGCAACATGGCGGTCGGCTTCGAGTACTCGGGCTCGACCATCCGCAACTCGAGCCTGGGCGGCGCCAACGACGCCACGGTCAACATCAACCAGCTGGACCCGAGCTTCCTGTCGCTCGGCTCGGCCCTCCAGCAGCAGGTGCCGAACCCGTTCTTCGGCCTGCCGCAGGGCCAGGGCGTCAGCGTGAACAGCCCGACGATCTCGCGGGCCCAGCTGCTGCGGCCGTTCCCGCAGTACCTCAACATCCTGATGCGCCAGCACACCGCTGGCCGCAGCCAGTACCATGCGGCCATCTTCAAGTTCGAGAAGCGCATGAGCAGCGGCTGGGGCGGCCGCATCAACTACACCTGGTCGCGCCTGAAGGACAACTTCTACGCCGAGACCAACACCTACTCCGCCGTCAACGGCAACGCGCAGAACGCCTATGACCTGGGCGCCGAGTACGGCTACAGCATCCTCGACGTGCCGCACAAGCTCGTGCTGTCGCCCATCGTCCAACTGCCCTTCGGTGAGGGCAAGCGCTGGGCCACCAGCGGCGCCGCCGCGGCCATCCTCGGCGACATCACCATCTCGTCGATCATCGCGTTCGAGAGCGGTTTCCCGATCTCTCCGGCGAGGAACTCGAACAACCTCGGCGCCGCGTTCTTCCTGATGCAGCGGCCGAACCTGACCGGGGCCGACCCGGCCACGAGCGGCGGCCGCGAGGATCGTATCTTCACGGCGCAGAACTCCGGCACCTGGCTGACCCCTGATGGGTTCAGCGACCCCGGGCTGTTCACGCTCGGCACGGCGCCCCGCACGCTCAACGATGTGCGCACGCCGCACCGCAACAACTGGGACTTCGTGGCCACCAAGGACATCCGCCTCGGCGGCCGCGCCCGCGCGCAGATCCGCTACGAAGTGCTGAACATCACGAACACCGTGAAGACGGCGGGGCCGAACATCAACGTCGGCGCCTCCACCTTCGGCCGCATCACGACGCAGCGCGGCTTCATGCGTCTGACGCAGCTGATGTTCAGGATGAGCTTCTAAGGGGTCTTGAGGTCTTGGGGTCTTGAGGTCTTGAGGCCTTCGAGATCGTGAGATTTCGGGAATTCTGAGATTCACCACCGACGCCCGGGACCAGAACACTCTGGTCCCGGGCGTTGTCTTTTCGCGGCACCCTTCAAGACCCAAGACCCAAGACCCAAGACCCCAAGACCCCAAGACCTCTGTAGTACCCTTCCCCGATGCTTCGCTTCGCCTCCGCCCTCGCCGCTGGCCTGGGCCTGTCGGCGCTGTCGCTCGTCGCGCAGGCGCCACCTCCGAAGGCTCG
>CAUJDN010000120.1 GCA_963169195.1 Acidobacteriota bacterium
GAGCAGCCCGTGCCGGCACAGCGCTTCACGTCGCTGCCCACCGTCACCATTCAGCTGCCGCTCTTCAACGAGATGTACGTGGTCGATCGCCTGATCGACTCCGTGGCGCAGATCGATTACCCGCGGGAACTGCTCGAAATCCAGGTGCTGGACGACTCGACGGACGAGACGCGCGACATCGCGGAGCTGGCCGTGCGGCGTCACCGCGCGCAGGGGCTCGACATCAAGTATCTGCACCGCGTGGACCGCAGCGGCTACAAGGCCGGCGCGCTCGACGCCGGGCTGAAGGTGGCGCGCGGGCAGTTCATTGCCATCTTCGACGCCGACTTCCTGCCGAAGCCGGACTTCCTGATGCGCACCATCCACTACTTCACGAATCCGAGGGTGGGCATGGTGCAGGCGCGGTGGGGCCACATCAACCAGGACTACTCGCTGCTGACGAAGATCCAGAGCATCCTGCTCGACGCGCACTTCGTGCTCGAGCACGGCTCGCGCAACCGCGGCGGCTGCTTCTTCAACTTCAACGGCACGGCCGGGATCTGGCGTCGCGAGGCCATCGCCGATGGCGGCGGCTGGCAGCACGACACGCTCACCGAGGACCTGGACCTCAGCTACCGGACACAGCTCAGGGGCTGGCAGTTCGTGTTCGTGCCGGATCACGTGGCCCCGGCCGAGTTGCCCGTGGAGATGAACGCATTCAAGTCGCAGCAGCACCGCTGGGCCAAGGGCTCCATCCAGACCTTCCTCAAGCTGATGCCGCGCATCCTCCGGTCGAACCAGCCGACGAAGGTGAAGGCCGAGGCGTTCTTCCACCTGTCGGCCAACCTCAACTACCCGCTGATGTGCGTGCTGTCGGTGCTGATGGCGCCGTCGATGATCATCCGCTACAACATGGGGTGGTACGAGATGATGCTCATCGACATCCCGCTGTTCCTGGCGGCGACCGCGTCGGTGGCGAACTTCTACATGGTGTGCCAGCGGGAACTCTACCCGCGGACATGGACCGACCGGCTGAAATACCTGCCGCTGCTCATGTCCATCGGCATCGGCCTTGCGGTGAACAACACGAAGGCGGTGTTCGAGGCGCTCTTCCACAAGCCGAGCGATTTCGCCCGCACGCCGAAGTACGGCGTCGAGGGCCGCGCCGACGACTGGGCGACGAAGAAGTACCGCCAGTCGGTGGCCATCCAGCCGCTCATCGAAGTGGCGCTCGGCATGTACTTCACGGCGACGCTCTTCTACGCGCTGGCCAACGGCATCTACGGGACGGTGCCGTTCCTGATGCTTTTCCAGGTCGGCTTCCTCTACACGGGCCTCCTCTCCCTCTTCCAGCAGTTCGGAGGCGACACGGTGGTGGCGGTGGCACAGGGGAAGGAAGCGTAGCGATCGAGCCGGGGGTCGGATCCGTCACGGGACGGCAATCGCGACGGGAATCGGGGGCGGCCTTGCGGCCGCCCTTGTCGTGTACGAAACACGGCGAGCCGGCCATGCCGCTGCGGGATCCTCCCGGGAAGGACGAGAGTCATTACCCCCAGTTCATTGGTACGTGCGGCCGAGGGCCGCCCAGGAGGAGTGATGATGACCCGTATCCTTTCCGCCCTGCTCGTGGCCGCCGGCCTGCTGGTGGGTTCCAGCAGCATCGCCGCGGCCCAACCCGCCTCGGTCTTCGTCGCGCACGGGATCCCCGGCGCCGACGGGTTTCCCGTCGATATCAGCGTGACCGGACCCGGCGTGGACGTCTGCCTTCCGGACGTCCGGTTCACGCAGGTTCTCGGTCCGGTGGCCCTGCCGGCCGGCGCCTATTCCATTGCCATCTACGGCGGCGGGTCGGCGTGCACGGGCGGCATCGCGCTCGGCCCGCTGGCGCTCACGTTCGCGGCGGGCGAGACGGCGGCCGTTGCGGCGCACCTGACTGCGGGGGGCGCTCCTACGGCCGGCAAGTATCCTGTCGACCTGTCGCCCGCGGGCGCGGGTGCCGCGCGCGTCAACGTGTTCCACCTGGCGGCCGCACCGGAAGTGGAACTCGTCGTCGCTCGCGCCTATGGCCGCGGCAACTCGCCCGAGACGAAGGTGACCGGCATCCCGAACGGTGCGAACCTGTCGACGCCGCTCCGCGCCGGGAACTGGGACGTGGCGCTGCTCCCCGCGGGCGGCAGCACGCCGGCTTTCGGCCCCGTCAACGTGCGAGTGCTGCCCCGGACGGCCTACGTGGTGTTCGCGGTGGGCTCGCTGGCCGACGGCAGCTTCACGCTCGCCTCGTCGGCCGTGCCCGTTCGCTGACGCGTCGCGCATCCGCAACCGGCGGGCCGGCCTCGAGGCCGCCCGCCGGCTTGCTGCGTACGGCCGCACCCCGCACCCTGCACCCCTGCACCCTCGTCTCTCCCTGCTAAGATCCCCCCATGCCCCCCGACGCACAGGCCAAGGCCGGCCTCGAAGACATCGTCGCGACCTCCTCGCGCATCTGCTTCCTCGACGGCGATCGTGGTGTCCTGGCCTACTGCGGCTACGACATCCACGACCTGGCGCGGCATGCGACCTTCGAGGAGACCTGCTTCCTGCTGTGGCACGGACGGCTGCCGGGCCGGGCGGAGCTCGGGGATCTGCAGTCGCAGCTGGTGGCCTCCCGCCCGCTGCCCGAGGCCATCCTCCGGTTGATGAAGATGCTCCCGCCGTCGGACGGCATGGACGCACTCCGCACGCTTACCTCGGCGCTGGGGCATTACGATCCGGACGCCCACGACAATTCCGCCGCCGCGTCCTATCGCAAGGCGGTGCGGCTCACGGGGCAGATCGCGAGCCTGGTGGCGACGTGGGGCCGGATGCAGCAGGGCGGCGGCCCCATCGCACCGGATCCCGCGATGGGGCACGCGGCCAACTTCCTCTACATGCTGTCGGGCACGCGGCCCAATCCTGCCGCGGTGCGGGCCATGGACATCGCACTGACGCTGCACGCCGACCACGAGCTGAACGCTTCCACCTTCGCGGCCCGCGTGGCGGCCGCCACCCTCACCGACATCCACTCCGCCATCGTCGCCGGCATCGGCACGCTGAAGGGCCCGCTGCACGGCGGCGCCAACGCGGAGGTGATGAAGATGCTCATCGAGATCGGCCAGGACGCATCGCCCGAGCGCGTCGACGCCTGCGTGAAGGGCAAGTTCGCCCGGAAGGAGAAGATCCCGGGCTTCGGCCACCGCGTGTACCGGACTGAGGACCCGCGCGCCACGCACCTCCGGCAGCTGTCGAGGCAGCTGGGGCAGCAGGCGGGCAACACGCGGTGGTTCGAGATGTCCGAGCGCATCGAGGCGCTGGTCAAGGCCGAGAAGACGCTCTTCCCGAACGTCGATTTCTTCTCGGCATCGATGTACTACACCATGGGCATCGCCATCGACCTCTACACGCCCATCTTCGCGGTGAGCCGCATCTCCGGGTGGACGGCGCACGTGCTCGAGCAGCTCTCGAACAATCGCCTCATCCGGCCGCGGGCCGAGTACACGGGGCCGGCGTATCCGCAGCCGTGGACGCCGGTGGACCAGCGCTAGATGGCGACCGCTTCCGGCCCCATGCCCCCGACCGCCGGACCGACGCCACGGCTGCTGTGCATCGACGACGACCCGCTACAGCACCGCGTCGTCGAGCACCTGGTCGGTGGCTTCCGGCATGCCTCCTACGCGTGCGAGTTCGCGGCGACGTACGACGAGGGCCTGGCGAAGCTGACGAGCGACGGATTCGCGGTCTGCCTGCTCGACCACAGGCTGGATCGCGGCACGGGCATCGACATGATCCGGGAGGCACGGCGGCTCAGCCTCGACACGCCCATCATCATGATGACGGTGGATGACACCGAGGACGTCGATCTCGCCGCGGCCGAGGCCGGCGCGGCGGACTTCCTGCTGAAGTCGGAGCTCAACCCGCGGCTGCTCGAGCGGACCGTCCGCTACGCGGTGAAGCTCGGGGCGACACTGCGGCAGCTGCGCGAGGCGGCCCTGCGCGACGAGCTCACGGGCCTGTTGAACCGGCGCGAGATGCAGAGCCTGCTGCAGAACGAATGGCTGCGCGCGGTCCGGTTCAAGCGCCCGTTCGCGCTGGGGCTCGCGGACATCGATTCGTTCAAGCGGGTGAACGACACGTACGGGCACCCTGTCGGGGACCAGGTGATCCGGCACGTCGGCCAGGTGCTCGAAGCCACGCTGCGCCGGCTGGATCGCGTCGCGCGTTTCGGCGGGGAGGAGTTCGCCATCCTGATGCCGGAAACCGGGCGCCGCGAAGCGGCCATCGCGATGGAGCGCGTCCGCGCAGCCCTCGCGAAGTCGCCGTGCGTGGTCCCCGGGCAGGACCTGCCGATTCCGGTGACGCTCAGCATCGGCGTGTCGGTGCCACTCGAGGACGCGGACAGCCCCGATGCGCTGATTGCCGTGGCGGACCGGCGCCTGTACGCCGCCAAGCACGCGGGGCGCGACACGCTGCGGGTCGAGGACTGAGGGAGGGCCCGGGTGGGCTTCGCGGCTGACGCCGCTCGGTGGGCCGCGCTCACGGGCGCGAAGCGGCCGCCCACGCGAAGCGCCCAAGGCGCGACGCATTGCCCGGGTGGGCCTCGCGGCGACGCCGCGCCCACGGCCCGAAGGGCCGCCTACCTTGCCACCCCAGCCGCGCGCAGCTGCTCGATCTCGTCCTGACCGTAGCCGGCGGCGGCCAGCACCTCGTCGGTGTGCTCGCCCAGCATCGGCGCGCGACGACGCGGATCCACGGGCGTCGCCGACAACTTCAGCGGGGTGCCGATGGCCTGCATCGGTCCCAGGATGGGGTGATCGACTTCCACGGACATCTCGCGCGCCTGCGCCTGCGGGTGCGCGAAGGCTTCCGCGTAGTCCAGGATGGGACCGCACGGCACGCCGGCCTGCTCGAGCCGCGCCAGCCACGTGGCCCGGGATTCCGTCCGGGTGACGGCCTCGATGAGCCCGGCGAGCGCGTCGCGGTTCGCCACCCGCGCGGTCGCACTCCGGAAGCGCTCGTCCGACGTCCACTCGGGATGCCCCAGCCGCTCGGCGAGTCGCACGAAGGTCCGGTCGTTGGCCGCGCCGACGTTGATGTAGCCGTCCGCGCAGCGGAAGGCCTGGTATGGCGCCACCATCCGGTGCGCGGATCCCAGCCGCTGCGGGATACCCCGCCCCGAGAAGTACTCCGTCGCCTCCCACACCGAGAGCGCGAGGCCCGCCTCGAAGAGCGACGTGTCGATGTGCTGACCGCGGCCGGAGGTGTGTCGCCAGTGGAGTGCCGCGAGGATGCCCGCCAGGGCGTACAGGCCGGCGCCGAGGTCGGTCAGGGGCACGCCCGCCTTCACGGGAGGGCCATCCGGCTCGCCGGTCACCGACATGATGCCGGACATGCCCTGCGCGACGAGGTCGAAGCCGCCCTTCGACGCCAACGGCCCCGTCTGGCCGAAGCCGGAGATGGACGCGTAGAGGAGGCGTGGGTGCTCCTCCGCCAGGCGCGGGTAGTCGAGCCCGAGCCTGGCCATCACGCCGGGCCGGAAGTTCTCGATCACGATGTCCGAGGATCGGGCGAGCCGCGTGAAGACGTCGCGGCCCGCCTCCTGTGCCAGGTCGAGCACGATGCCGAGCTTGCCGCGGTTCACGGCATTGAAGGCGGCACTGTCACCGCCACGCGCACCCGCCATCGAGCGCGTGGAATCGCCCTCGGGCGGCTCCACTTTGATGACCCGCGCGCCCATGTCGGCAAGTAACATCGCGCAGTAGGGCCCGGCCATCACCTGGGTCGCATCGAGAACGACTATGCCGTCGAGCAACGTTGCCTGGGACATCAGCGGACCAATCGGGATTCTCACGTTCACGCGCCCCGAGGCGCGCAACGCCCTGACGTGGGAGATGTACGACGCGCTCGATCGCGCCTGCCAGCAGGCGGACGAGGACGAGCGCATCCGAGCGCTCATCATACGCGGTTCGGGCGGCGCCTTCGCGGCCGGCACCGACATCGCGCAGTTCGCCGGGTTCTCCGCGGGAGAGGACGGCGTGCGCTACGAGCGCCGGCTCGACGCGCTGGTGGATCGCCTGGAGCGCGTGACGGTACCCACCATCGCCGAGGTGGACGGCCCGGCGGTGGGCGGTGGATGCCTCATCGCCGTGGCCTGCGACCTCCGTCTCTGCTCGGACCGCGCGCGCTTCGGCGTGCCCATGTCGCGCACGCTGGGCAACTGTCTGTCGATCGCCAACCTCGCTCGGCTTGCCGACGTCGTCGGTTCCGCCCGTGCGCGGGAGCTGCTGCTCACCGCACGACTGGTGGATGCATCAGAGGCGCTGGCCATCGGCCTGGCCACGCGGGTGGTCCCGCACGCCCAGCTCACGGTCGAGGCGCGGAGCCTGGCCGAGGAGCTGACCCGGCGTGCGTCCAGCACCGTGACGGCCACCAAGGCCCTGCTCGCGCGCCTGCGCGAGCACCGCAGCCCGGCCCTGGGGGCTGCCGACGACATCGTCGCGGCGTGCTACGCGAGTGCGGAATTCCGCGAGGGCGTGCGAGCCTTCACCGAAGGCCGCCCGCCGAAATTCGTGTGAGAACAGAAACCACGATCACGAAGGGCACGAAGATCACACGAGAACCAGGAACTCAAGCCCTCAAGCCCTCAAGCCCCAAGCCCCAAGCCCCAAGCCCCAAGCCCCAAGTCCCAAGTCCCTAAAACAACACCCAGCAGATCAACGCCCCGATCACGGTCATCGACAACCCCCATGCCAGCAGCTGATTGAACAGGCGCTTCGGGTCTTCGCCGGTGGGCAGCGCCGCAATGCACAGCGCGCCGATGGTGGAGAGCGGCGAGAGATCCACCAGGTGACCGCCGACCATCATGGCCGACGCAACCCCCATGGCGTCGCCGCCGCCCAGGCGGTCCACGAGGCCGGGCACCGTGGGCAGGAACGCCGGCAGCACCACGCCCGAGGTGCTGCTGTAGACCGACACCACGCCGGTCACCAGCGCGACGATGCCCGTGACGGTGGAGGGCGACGAGGCGCGCGCCAGCAAATCGGAGAAGAGCGCCATGCCCTGCGTCTTCTCCAGCACGCCGATGAGCACCGTCACGCCGCAGACCATGAGCACGACGCCCCAGGGCATCTTCCTGATCGCTTCCTTCTCGTCCGCCGCATCCACCAGCGAGAGCAGCGCCGCGCCCGTCAGCGCGGCCATGCCGACCTGCAGGTCGAAGGCCACCACGCCGACCACGAGGGCCGCGAGCACGGCGAGCGTCAGCCAGTGCACGGCCTGGAACGGCTCAACGCTCGCGGCTTCCACATCGGCCACGTGCCCAGCCTTGCGCCGGAACAGCTTCACCCCGCCGAAGATGAAGTACGCGAGGAACGTCACCGCGACGTGTGCCAGCAGGTTGTTGGCGTAGGTGGTCCACTCCATCCCGCCCAGGCCGATGCGGTCCATGATGCCGTTGACGATGACGCCGGTCGGGGCGAAGGGCGAGAGCGCGCCGGCCTGGGCGCCATTCCCCACCATCAGCGTCATCAGGAACGGCGAGATGCCCGCCTGTGCGCCGACGGCCATGCCCATCGGTGCCAGAATCGCCGCGGTCGAGATGTTGCCCGGGCCGATCGTGGACAACCCGAGCGCGATGGCGAAGAACATCACGGGGATGAGTCCCGCGTTCCCCCGGCAGACGTGCACCGCCCTCGCGGCCAGCCGCCCCAGGGTGCCGTTGGCGTTCGCCATGCCGAAGAGCAGGGTCACGCCCGCCAGCGTCAGGAAGAGCTGCACCGGGAAGGCGCCAATCACCTGCCCGAGCGGCAGCCCGCCCAGGTAGACGCCCACGATCCAGGCGAAGGCCAGTGAGACGACGCCGACGTTCACCTTCGTGAACATGCTCAGCGTCACGGCCACGGCGAGCGCGATGAGCGAGATCCACGCAAGGCTCATGCGGATGGTTCCTCCAGGAGCGAGCGAAGCAGGATGGCCGGGTGTACGGCATTCACGCCGGTGAAGTGGGCCACCTGGTGGCGGCACGAGGTGCCCGCGGCGGCGAGCACGGCGCCTGCCGGCATGGAACGCGCGGCAGGCAGGAGCTTCCGCTCGCCGATGGCCTGCGACACGTCGTAGTGCTCGCGCGCGTAGCCGAACGACCCGGCCATGCCGCAGCATCCGGCGTCGAGGTCGGTGACCGTCGCGCCGGGGATACGCGACAGCAGGGCCGCCGCCGTGGTGGCCAGGCCCATCGACCGCTGGTGACAGTGCACGTGCAGCAGCACGGACGACGGGCCCGGCCTCAGCGCCAGCCGCGCCCGGCCGGCCGCGATCTCTCGTTCGAGGTGCTCCTCGAGGAGCACGGTCCGGCCCGCGACGACGCGGGCCTTCTCCCGAAGCGATCCGCTCAGCAAGTCCGGCGCGTCCTCGCGAACCGCCGACAGGCAGGAGGGCTCCACGAAGACGATCGCCTCGCCCCGCGCGGCGCGCGGGTAGAGGGCGGCCACGTTGCGCGCGGCCAGCTCGCGCGCGTCAGCCAGGAGGCCCTTCGAGATGAGGGGGCGCCCGCAGCACACGTGTGGAGCGAGGGTGGCTCCGATGCCGGCCCGGTCCAGCAGTTCGAAGGCGGCGACGCCAATTTCGGGCTCCACGTGCGAGGTGAAGGTGTCGGCGAAGAGCACGGCCCGCGGCGCGGGCGGGTCGGCGGACGCACGCGCGAGGCGGTCGCGCAACGTCCGCCGCGCCCATCGGGGTGGCTGGCGCCGACGATCGATGCCGAAGAGCGCCTCGTTCACCCGACGGCCCAGGGCGCTTCCCGCCAGCGCGTTGACGATGGGGGCGAAGCGGCTGCCCCAGGGCGCCAGCTCGTGGAGGCGCCGGATCGCCCGTGCCTCCAGCGGCACGCCGTGGCGGTCGTAGTAGCCGGCCAGGAACTCGCTCTTGTAGCGCGCGACGTCCACGCCGACCGGACACTCGCTCCTGCACGCGCGGCACTCGAGGCACAGATCCAGCACCTCGCGCACGCCCTCATCGTCGAGCCCCGCGTCGGCCATCCGGCCGCTCATCGCAATGCGGAGCACGTTCGCGCGCCCTCGCGTCGAGTGCGCCTCGTCCCTCGTCGCCATGTACGACGGGCACATGGTCCCCGCGAGCGCCTTGCGGCATGCGCCCACGCCGCTGCACATCTCCACCGCGCGGCCGAAGCCGCCGAACTCCGAGTAGTCGAAGAAGGTGACCGGGTCCGGCGTGGCGTAGCCGGCACCGAAGCGCAGGTGCGACGTGATGGGCGGCGTATCCACGATGCGGCCGGGGTTGAACAGCCCCTGGGGATCGAAGGTCTGCTTCACCGTGCGAAAAGCCTGGTAGAGCGCGGAGCCGAACATCTTCTCGTTGAAGGCGCCGCGCACCAGGCCGTCGCCGTGCTCGCCGGAGAGGGCGCCACCGTACTCGAGGACGAGGTCGGCCACGTCGTGGGCGATGGCCTCGAAACGCGCCACGCCCTCGGCCGTCTTGAGGTCCACGACCGGTCGCACGTGCAGGCACCCGACCGACGCGTGCGCATAGATGCCGGCTGTAGTGCCGTGCCGCGTGATGATGCGCGAGAAGCGCTCGATGTAGTCGCGCAGGTGCTCGGGCGCGACGGCCGTGTCCTCCACGAAGGAGACGGCCTTGCCGTCGCCCTTCATCGCCATCGACAGGCCGAGCGCGGCCTCGCGAAGGCTCCACACGCGTGCCTGCGCGGCGGGATCGGCAATCGCGCGGGTGCGGCACGGGACGCCGCTGGCCTTCAGGTCCCACGCCAGCGCCTCGAGCCGGGGCGGCAGCTCGCCGGCGTGGTCCGCGTAGAGCTCGATGCAGAGCAGCGACGAGCCGTCGCGCTCGACGATGGTGCGGCGCATGGCGTCGAGAGCGGCGTTGTCGCGCGTGTGGCTCAGGATGAAGTCGTCCATCACCTCGATGGCGGCGGGGGCGTGCCGCAGGGCGATGGGCGTGGCCCCGAGGGCATCCAGCAGGTGATCGAATTCCACGGTCAGCAGGGCCCTGGCGGCAGGCAGGGGGACGAGACCGATGGTCGCTTCGACAACGAAGCCCAGCGTGCCTTCGGAGCCCACCATGATCCGCGAGAGGTCCACGGGCCGGGCCGGGTCCACGAAGGCGTCGAGGTTGTAGCCGCCCACCCGGCGGAGCACCTTCGGGAAGCGGCGGTCGATTTCCGCGGCGTGGGCCTGCGCGAGCGCGGGGATTGTGCGGTACGCCCGTGCCGCGGCGCCGCCGCCCTGACGGGCCGCTTCGAGCTCCGCGGGGGACAGCGGCCGCAGGCGCTCGACGCCGCCGTCGGAGAGCACCACGTGCAGCTCACGCACGTGGTCGATGGTCTTGCCGTAGATCACCGACCGTGCCCCGCTGGAGTTGTTGGCCATCATGCCGCCGACGGTGGCGCGGCTGGAGGAGGACACGTCCGGCGCGAACCGCAGATTGTGCGGCCTGAGCGCGGCGTTCAGCTCGTCGAGGACGACGCCCGGCTGCACGCGGGCCGTACGGGCGCCGGGGTCGACGTGCAGGACGCGGTTCAGGTACTTCGACGTGTCGATGATGAGCCCGGCCCCGATGGCCTGGCCGGCCTGGGAGGTGCCACCGCCGCGCGGCGTCAGGGGCACGCCGTGGCGCGACGCGACCTCCACCGTCCTCACCACGTCGTCCACGGCGCGCGGCACGACCACGCCGAGCGGCGTGATCTGGTAGACGCTGGCGTCGGTGGAGTAGAGGGCGCGGGAGGCGGCGTCGACGCGGACCTCGCCGTCGATGACGGCGTCCAGATCCCGCTTCAGGGCATCGGGCCGGGGTGACATGGACTGGGGCCGGGGCGGGTGCAACGCGAGCCGATTGTAAGCCGGTTCTCGCTTCTTGCCCTCCGCCTTCTGCCGTTCCTGCTACCCGACCAGCGCCTGCTTGACCTGCGTCAGCACGTCGGCCTCATCCGGGAAGCCGCGCGTGTCCTTGCTGGCCACCAGCTTGCCGCCGACCCGGATGGAGAACTCGCCGCGCGCGCCCTCGACGACGTCGGGCTCGACGCCGGTGTCCCTGGCAATGAGCGCCGCCAACCTGGAGGCGCGAGGGTAGTAGTTTCAGACGCGGCAATAGCGGATTTCGATCTTCATGCTGCTGTCGATCTTACTCGCGGCGGGCGACCGCCGCGACGACTGGTGTCGCGGCCGGCACGGGCTCGCCCGCTCGGGAAACGTCACCTGCAGCGCGTCCGCCGCGTTCCTGCGGCTGGAAGCCTGGGGCCCCACTTCGTCACCCCAGGCGTTGGGTGTCGCCTGCGGTGACGTTTCCGGAATCGCGACGCGAGCGGGCTCGAACGGCCCCGGCCGTGACGCCAGGCGCCGCGGCGGTCGGCGCTCGATCCCCCCGACCCCCGATGCGCGTCAGCCCCTCCGCCGCGGTCTATTGGCTCCTTCCGCGCGCTGCGATCGGCCAGACGCCCTCGATGGTGTCGCCGCGCAGGGCGTAAATCACGTCGTACAGGTTCACCGTCGGGTCGCAGTGCGGCGGCACGAACTCGATGCGGTCGCCGACGCGCACGTCGCGGTCGGCGTTCGTGAGGTCCAGGCGGCCGTGCTCGTCGCCGGCCCAGGCGTAGGTGACGCCGGGCAGGTCCACCGGCACGGGCGTGAAGGGGCGATCGGTCGCGAAGGCCTTGTAGCCGCCGTCCACGATGGCCACGCCAGGCCGACGCGAGACGACGGTGGTGATCACGGTGAGTGCCTGGGCGAAGTCGCGGTACTCCGCGCCGTCGGGGCCGCCAATCCCGGCGTACTCCATGTCCATGAACACGAAGCTGCCCGGCTGGATCTCGGTGACACCGTCGATCTCGGAGTCGATGCGGTAGGTGCCCGTGGAGCCACCCGTGACCAGCGGGCACTGGATGCCGCTGCGCTCGATGAGCCGGCGCGTCTCCACCGCCTGCTTCAGGCTCCCTCTGGTCCGCGTGCAGCGCGCGTCGAAGGGCGAGGTGTGAGCGGCGGCGCCGTCGTAGGACTGCAACCCGGCGAAGCGCACGTGCGGCTGTTTCGTGATGAAGCGCGCGAGGTCGCAGGCGGGCGCGCCGGGCGTGACGCCCGTGCGGCCGAAGTAGAGGTCCACCGCGAGGTTGAGTGTGACTCCGGACCGGCGGCCGGCCGCCTCGCCCAGCTCGCGCACGTTCTGCCCGGCCTCGGCGACGAAGATGGTGTCCGGGGCCCGGGCGGCCAGGTCCACGGCGCGCGCGATCTTCGGCGCGCCGATGACGGCCGTGGTGACCAGCAGGCCGGGGATGCCGTGGTCGGCGAACACCTCGGCTTCGCTGAGGCGAGCGGTGCAGGCACCCACCGCGCCGGCGGCAAGAAGACGCCGCGCGATCTCAGGGCACTTGTGGGTCTTGGCGTGGGGCCGGAAGGCCTTGCCGCGGTCACGGAGGTGGGTGGCCATGCGCGTGACGTTGGCCTCGAAGCGATCGAGATCCAGCAGCAAGGCCGGTGTCGGAATCTGGTCGCGGACGCGCATCTTCGATACGGCGAAGTCTATCAGCCGCGACCTGCCCGAATCTCAGCGAGCATCCTATCGATGCCTCCCGTAGGGCCGCCAAGGCCGGCGAGGCGGTCGAGTGCATCGCCGGCCGAACTGAGGTACTCGTCCACGTTCTTCGCCAGCACGTCCAGCGGGACGTTCCCACCCAGGACGAGGGTGTCGTTGAACGCCTTCACGTCGAAGCGCACGCCGAGCGTCGTCTTCGCCCGCTCGCGCTGGCGGTTGATCTCGGTGTGCCCCACCTTGTAGCCGCACGCCTGCCCCGGCCACGAGCAGTAGCGGTCCACCTCGCTGGCGACCTCCTCGACGTTCGAGCCGTTCACGTCCACGAAGAAGCGCACGCCCTGCTCGCGTGTCCACCGCCTGGCGTGGATGCCG
>CAUJDN010000121.1 GCA_963169195.1 Acidobacteriota bacterium
GCGTCCATCGCGATCACGCGCGAGATCGTCTCGGACGTGGCGTTCGTGGACCTGCCCGCTGAGGCGGGGTGGCTGGGCTTCAGGGACACCAGGAAAGTCGGGAGCAAGATCCTGCCGCGCTCGGGTCCCTCCCTGATCGAGGCCCTGGCGCTCGGCGGCGCGACCGGCCCGGAACTGGCGCGTGCGCTCCTCCTCGCCAGTGCCAGGCACAACCTCGGAGAGCCCCGGACCACCAACCTGCCCAACCTCCCGCTCGAGCTCGTGCACCGGCGCAACCGCGAGCGGTTCCGCATCCTCGTCGAGGACTCGGACCGTGTCAAGGGCCATGACACGGCCGTGCTCCTCTTCGAGGAGACGCGTACGCCCACCGTCATCCAGCGGCCGGGAGGCGGCGACGTCTACACGGTGGTTCGCGCCTGGATCGAGCCGGCGGCCGGCCGCCTCTGGCGCGCGCACGTCCGCATGCTGGACGGGCGCGCACGGGCGGGGGGTCTCAGGGCCGCGCCGACGACGCTCGACGTGCGGTTCGCCGAGCACCCGACGCTCGGGCTGCTGGTGCCGGATCGGATGGAGGAGGAGTTCTACGCGCAGGGCCGGGGGCCCGGACGCAGCGAGGCGCGGTACACGAACTACCGGCGCTTCGCCACCGACGCCCGCCTCGTGCCGTAGGCGTGCGCCCCGGCCTATTCGCGTACGCCTGCCGGCGGCGTGGGGTAGGATGGGGCGCCCATGGCCCAGCTCATCGACACCTTCACCACCTTCCTCTTCCAATACATCGTCGTCTGGATGCTGCTGGGCGCCGGCTTCTTCCTCACGGTGCGCTACCACCTCGTCCAGCTGCGCCGCCTGCCCGAGGCGTTCCGCGCCATGGTGGCGCAGCAGTCCGAGGCCGCCGGCGGCGCGCTGACGCCGTTCCAGGCGTTCATGACCGCCCTCGGCGCCTCGATTGGCACGGGGAACATCGCGGGCGTCGCCACGGCCATCATCTCGGGCGGCCCCGGCGCGCTCTTCTGGATCTGGGTCTACGGCTTCGTCGCCACCGCCGTGAAGTTCACCGAGGCCGTGCTCGCCGTCCGCTACCGCGAGGCGCAGGGCGACACGCTGCGCGTCGGGCCGATGTACTACCTGCGCGACGGGTTGAAGTCGCCGTGGCTGGCCAGCACCTTCGCGCTCGTCGCCGGCGTGGGCGCGCTCACGACGACGCCGTTCACCCAGCCCAACTCCATCGCCGTCGCGCTCGACAGCGTGTTCGGCATCCCCACCTGGGTGGCGGGCATCGTCATCGCGGTGCTGGTGTGGGCCGTGATCATCGGCGGCATCAAGTCGATCGGACGTGTCGCCGAGTTCCTGTCGCCGCTCAAGGTGGGCCTGTACCTGGCGGGCGGCGTCGTGGTCCTCGTGATGTTCGCCGACCGGCTGCCCCACGTGTTCGGCCTGGTGTTCAGCGAGGCGTTGACCACCCGATCGGCCATGGGCTTCGGGTGGTTCATCGCCATGCGCTACGGCATCGCGCGCGGCGTCTATGCGAACGAGGCCGGCTACGGCACCGCGGCCGTGGCGTACGGCACGGCGCGATCGGACCGGCCGTCGCAGCAGGGCCTCCAGGCGGTGATGGAGGTGTTCATCATCTCGTTCGTGACCGGATCGATCAGCGCGCTCACCATCCTCGTCACCGGGGTGGCCGAGACCTCGATCGCGGCAGCCCAGAGCGGCGCCGCCTACGTCACCAGCACCGCCGCCGTCGCGGCCGCGTTCAATGCCGCCGTGCCCACCGTCGGCGGCTGGGTCGTGGCGTTCTGCGCATTCCTCTTCGGCTACACCACGCTCATCGGCTGGGCGTTCTACGGCGAGCAGTTCCTCGAGTACATCTTCGGGCGCTCGATCACCGTGCCCTATCGGTGGGTCTACTGCCTGCTCATCCCGTTCGGCGCGATGATGCGTCCCGAGTTCGTGTGGGCGTGGGGCGACCTGATGAACGTGCTGCAGGTGTTCCCGAACATGGTGGGGCTCATCGGCCTGAGCGGCGTGGCCGCGGCCTACGCCCGAGGCCGCGCCTGAGCCGCGGGGACCGTCCCCGTTTCGCGAGGGGTTAGTAGCCCTTCGCCAGGCCCGTGATGCGCGGGTCGGATTGCCCGTACCACCGGCCATCCCGCCGCTCGATGGTCGCGCCGATGCTGCCGTCCTCCTCGTGCGAGAAGAGGCGGATCTCGTGGCCCAGCTTCTCCATCTCCGCGATGGCGGCCGGGTCGAAGCCGTCCTTCTCGAGGCGGAGGGCATCGGGGAGGTGCTGGTGGTGCAGGCGCGGCGCCTGCATCAGCGCGGAGACGCCGATCCCGTAGTCGAGGCGGTTCGAGATCGCCTGGAAGACGGTCGTGATGATGAACGGGCCGCCGCTGGCGCCCGTGACCAGCAGCGGTCGGCCGTCCCCGTCGAGGACGATGGTCGGCGTCATCGCCGAGAGCATGCGCTTGCCGGGAGCGATGGCGTTGGCCTCGCCCTGCACGAGGCCGTACATGTTCGGCGTGCCCGGCCTGGCGGCGAAGTCGTCCATTTCGTTGTTCAGCAGGAAGCCCGCGCCGGCCACCGTGACGGCGGAGCCGTACCAGCCGTTGACCGTCGTCGTCAGGGCCACGGCGTTGCCGGCCGCGTCGGCCACGGAGAAGTGCGTCGTCTGGCGGTGCTCAGCCGGCGCGGGCCTGCCGGAGATGGTCCGCGACGGCGTGGCGCGGTCGTCCGCGATGGACGCGCGCAGCGTGTCGGTGAACGCCGGCGACAGCAGCGCCGCCTGATCGAAGGACACGAAGTCCGGGTCGCCCAGCACCTCGTTGCGGACGGCAAAGGCGCGGCGCATGCTCTCGGCCATCAGGTGCACGGCCCGCGGGCTGTGCCAGCCGAGGCCGGCGAGGTCGAAGGCCGAGAGCTGGCCGGCAATCAGCGCCAGCGCCAGGCCGCCCGAGGAGGGCGGCGGCATCGAGACGACCTCGTGCCCCCGATAGCGGAACGCGATCGGCGTGCGCCACTTCGCCTCGTAGCCGCCCAGGTCCTTCGCGGTGATGAGGCCCCCGCCCCGGGCCATTTCGGCGACGACGAGATCCGCGGTTTCGCCGGTGTAGAACCCGTCGCGCCCGCGCTCGGCGATGCGCCGCAGCGTGCGCGCGAGATCGGGATTGCGGAGCCGCGCGCCGACGTCGAGCGGGCGGCCGCCGGGCACGTAGAGCGCGGCGGAGGCCGGGTAGCGGGCGAGGCGATCCGCCTCGGACCGCATGACCATCGCCGCGTACGCGTCCACCTCGAAGCCGTCCTCGGCCAGGCGGATGGCCGGCTGCACGAGCGACGCCCACGGCCTGGACCCGAGCTTCTGGTGCACGTCCCAGAGCCCTGCCACGCTGCCCGGCACGCCGGCGGCCAGATGTCCGGTCACCGATCGATCGCCGGTCTCGCCTCTGGCGTCGAGATACATGTCGCGGGACGCGGCGGCCGGGGCCGTCTCGCGGAAGTCCAGCGCGTAGGCGTGGCCGGCGACGTGGGCGACGAGGAAGCCGCCGCCGCCGATGTTGCCGGCACTTGGCAGCACGACGGCCAGGGCCAGGGCCGTGGCCACCGCGGCATCGACCGCGTTGCCGCCGTCGCGCAGCACGGCGACGCCCACCTCCGTGGCCAGCGCCTGATCGGTCACCACCATGCCCTGCCGGCCTTCAGCCGCCGGCTTGTCGAGCGGGAAGGGCCACGCGCCAGGCACCTGCGGGTGGGCAGGCGACGCGGTCGGGCCTGACGGCGACGGGCCCGGAACGGGCGATCGGTCGCTGGTGCACGCCGCGAGCGTCAGCAGGCTCGCGGCCAGGAGGGCGGTGAGGTGTGCGGCCACGGCAGTGAGCATACACGGACCGGCCTCACGACGCGATCGGGGCCTGTCCCCGTTTCCCGTGGACACGATGCGATCAGGTGGCGGCCCTGACCAGCGCCATGACGAACCGGTCATCCACGCTGGCGTACTGCGCCACCGGCGCCAGGCCGGCACCCGTCAGTACGGCCGCGAAGGTCTCGCGCGCGTACTTGCCGGACCAGTTCATCTCGACGCGCTCCCCTTCCCGCCATCGCACCGTCTCGCCCGCGACCTGCAGCGTGAGGTCCCGGGCCGGCAGGAAGTGCTTGCGCAGCCGGAAGAGCCCGGGCCAGCGCTCGTCCTCGACGGTCTCGAACCGCAACACGCCGTCGACGGGCTCGACGAGCCCCACACCGCGCAGGGGACCGAAGGCGAACTGCCGGTTCAAGGGGTTGTCGTAGCCGGCCAGCGTGCCGGCGCCGCTGAAGATCTCCCCGTCGACCACGAGAAGATCATCGGGCGCGAGCAGGCGCGCGAGCACGCGCGCGTACTCGGGAGCATCGAAGGCCCCGAGCGTGCCGCCCAGCATGAGCCACAGGCGCGGGTGCGGCCACGCGTCTCCGATGGCCGCGAGGTGACCAGCCTCGGCCACGTCGGCCTTCACGCCCTGGGTGTCCAGGCCGGTCGGTCCCGCGGCCGCGCACGCCATCTCGAGCAGCGACTGGCTGGCGTCGACCGGCACGTAGCACGGGCGTCGGCCGGACGCCCGCATCTGCTCGAGTACCAGGCGGTCCTTGTCTCCCTGGCCGGCGCCCAGGCTCACCACCGTGATGTCGCCCTCGGGCAGGTGCGCCACGATCGCCGCGGCATGCGCCTGCACGAGGCCGCGCGACCGCACGTAGTTCCGGTACGCGCCATCGCCGCACAGGTTGAGCCAGGCGCGGACCGACGTGGGAAACCAGTAGAAGAACTTCTCCGGCAACTCGCGCCGCTCGAGCGCGGCGAGCAGATCCTGCGCCAGCCGATCTTCGGTCAGGAGCACGCGCGTCGTCAGCATGGCCACGACGGCAGTGTCGCACAAGGTGACGGGTTACTGGTCGCGGCCGACCGCCCGGAGTAGACTCCGACATGCTCGACGAGGAGCGGTGGGCGCGCCTGACCCGTGCGTCGGATGGCGAACTCGTGGCCCGCGGCCGTCGAAGTCCGGGGCTGCCTCGCAGGGGCTGGCGTCCGCAGCAGCACGATCGGCGGCGGGCGGATGCCAGGGCCTTCGCCCACGACGTGGCCCCCGGGGGCACGCCCTTCGAGCACGAGGTCCTGGATCGGAAACCGTCGAATGCCCAGTACCACGGAGGATCCCGTATGCGAGCGCGACATCTTGCGATGTTACTGACCGGCACGCTGTGTCTTGCCGCCGGCGGCGGTTGTGCTCAGCCGGGCGAGCCACGGTCTCCTTCAGCGGGTGGCACCGGACCAGACAGTCCCGCGCCGCCCGGCACGGCACCGGGCAGGACGCCCTCGGCCCACATGCGGTTCGAACGCGCCTTCATCCCGGATGCGACCGGCTTCGAGCGGCCGATGGCCGCCTCCACGCTGTTCCTGCCGGTCGGCTGGCAGTGGCGCGGCGGGGTCTTCTGGGGCCAGCAGTTCCTGTGCACGAACGGCTACAACTACGAGTGGTCGGCCTGGTCGCCGGATGGCGCGATGACGGTCGCGATCCTGCCGCAGACGAAGTGGGAGATGAACAACTACAACGCGCCGGTCTCGTCGCCCGGCTGCCAGGCGGCGCCGTACTCGGATGTGCAGTCGTACCTGACCGCGCTCGCTCAACACTGGAAGCCGGGCTCGCGCATCGTGAACTTCCGTCGCCGCCCCGACGTCGAGCAGGAGTTCGCGGGCTTCCATTCCACGACGCCGATGCCGATGGGCGTGGTCAGGAACTGGGCGGAAGCGGGCGAGATGGTGTTGGCCTTCGAGGACAATGGCCGCGACATGCGCGGCACCGTCGCCGCGGCCGTGCTGTTCTCCCTGACCGTGACCGAGGCGGCGGGCCTTGGCAGGATGCAGGCGCTCACCGGGTATGCGCTGCCGGCGTGGTCGGCGGCTGCGCCGAACGGCCGGCTCGACACCGGGCTGGCGGAGGCCATCCGCCGCTCGATCAAGGCGAACCCCGTCTGGGAGAATCGCATCACTCGACACAACAACGCGATCGGCCGCGTCGCCCTCGAGGAAAGCCGCAAGCGCGCGGCGATCATCGCGCAATCGAACGCCGAGATTGCGCGGATCCGCGAGGAGGCCTGGAGCGCCTACCAGGAGAGCAGCGACCGACGTGCGCGCGAGTTCGGCGAGGCGTTGCGCGGCGTCGAAACCTACGCCGACCCCCAGGCGGGAACCGGGACGGTCGAGCTGTCACACCAGTACGACTACGCCTGGCGGATGACGGATGGCACCTACGTGCTCACCAACGACGCGAGCTTCGAACCCTATCGCGATCTCGGCATGGCGGGACAGCGGCTGGAGGCCGTCCCATGAGGATGGGCGCGCCGGGTCTCCGCGCCCCGCGGAAACCCGGCCCCCGTGTCAGTTGAACCGGATCTTCAGCAGCACCTGCAGCGTGTTGAGCCGGGTGGTGCCGAATCCCGCGGCCAGGGCCGCGTCGGTGGCCAGCACCGACCGCAGGCCCCACGAGTAGCGGCCCTCGATGCCGATGCGCGCCGCCTCGAAGCCGACGCCGGCCATCGCGCCGATGTCCAGCCCCTCGTAGACGTCATCGACGCTCTCGCCGTCCTCGATGGCCTTGACCTGGATGTCGAAGACCGGCCCGCCGATCAGATACAGGCTGGGCTTGTTCCGATCCAGCGAGCCGGCGTTGACGCGGAGCAGCACCGGAATCTCGACGTACCTGAGTTCCTGCTCGCTCTCGTCGACGGTGAACTTCTTCACCACCCAGTTCGCCTCGCCCATCACCCCGACGCGGCCGTTGCGGTTGCCGCCGAACCAGATCCCGGCCATCCAGCCGCCGCCGCCATCGGTGTTGAACGAGAAGGGGTTCTCCTCGGGCTGCACGGTCGTCCGGGTGATGCCGCCGAGCACGCCAACGCCGACGCCGTCGTCGTCGCTCTGGGCCAACGCCGGTGCCGCCGAGAGGGCGGACAGTGTAAGGGTGAGGGTGAGGGTGATGAGAGCGACTGGCACACGAACACGCATGATCCGGCTAGCCTCCAATGCCGCGTCTCGGCCGACGCCATTCCAGCGGATTTGCTGCAATGGCGGCCTGCGAGCCAACAATAGATTGTAGGACGCCCAGGGCCGGCACCTGGTTCCGGGCATGCCGGCCGGGTAGGATCCAGGGTTGAACCATGACGAGGTACCTGGTGCTCTACTTCTCGCGGACCGGCAACAGCCGGTTCCTGGCCAGCCGCATCGGACGGGCCCTTCGGGCCGAGGTGAGGGAGATGCGCCCGTTCACGAGCCACACGGGACTGCTGATCCTGTTGAGCGGCCTCGGCATCAGCACGGGCACGGGCGTCTCGGCCGCGGACATGGACGGCGTCGACGAGGTCGTGGTGTGCGGCCCGATCTGGGCCGGCCTGCTCATCGCTCCCCTGCGCGCCGCGATCCGGCAGGCGGCCAGGCAACGCAGGCCCGTCCACCTTGCGCTGTCCTGTGGCAACGGCGATGACGAGAAGGACGGCACGTGGGGATACGCACAGGTGCTGCGCGCGGCCACGCGGCCGGGCGGCGCGTGGCTGCGAACGGCCGACGCGTTTCCCTGCGGACTGGCGGCGACGACGGGAGCGACCGACGCTGGTGTCCGCCGGCTGACGGAAGACAACTTCCGGGGCGCCATCGCCGAGCGCCTGGACGCCTTCGTCGAACGCGTGACGAGCGGGAATCGCGCGCCCGGCAGCACATAGGCGGCCAGCCCCGCCGGCACGCAGTTGCGCCGGCCATCCCCCCGGCCCCCTCAGAACCCGTACCGTTCCGGATCCCACCACAGCCCGAGCGCGCTCGGCGGCGCCATGTAGCCGGCCAGCGCCGACGCGGCCACCACCGACGGCGACGCCAGGTACCCCTCGCCGCCGTAGCCCATGCGGTTCTGCCAGTTGCGGTTGAACGACGTGACGGCACGCTGCCCCGGCTGCAGCGCGTCCGGTCCCTGGCCGAAGCACGGGCCGCACCAGCTGGCGCGGATCTGACCGCCCACCGATCGGAACACGTCGGCGATGGACTCGCCGCCCAGGCGCGGATCGGGCCGCTCGATCTGGTGCTTCACGCCGCCGGATCCGGGGAAAATCAGGAACTCCTTCTGCGCCTTCGTCAGCCCCTGCGCGCGCGCGGCCACCAGCACCAGCGCGGCGGAGAGCAGGTCGTCGTAGCTGCCGTTGGTGCACGAGCCGATCATCGCCTTGTCGAACGTGATCCGCTCGCGCGCCACATCCTCGGCCGGGAACGCGTTGCCGGGGCTGAACGGCTTGGCAATCATCGGGATGACGTCGCCCAGCGCCATCTCCTCGTCGAGGTCGAAGACGGCATCCGCGCCGCACGCAATCCGCGGATACGGCAGGTCGGTCATGCCCTTCGCGCGATACCAGGCATCGGTGACCTCGTCCGGCGCGAAGATGCCGTTCAGCGCCTCCGCCTCGGCCATCATGTTCGCGATGGTGTTCCGGAACGCGATGGGCAGCTGGTGATCCCGATCCACCAGCTCCACCGACATCCCCTGTGACTGCTTCGCCCCCCACCGCCGCAGCAGCTCGAGGACGATGTCCTTGCCGGTCACCCACTCGCGGAGCCGGCCGGTGAAGGTGACCCGGCGCTGCTTCGCCATCGTGAAGTAGATGTAGCCGGTGGACCAGCCCAAGCCGAGCGTCGTGGATCCCACGCCCATGCCCACCGCGCCGTACGCGCCGTACGCGCGCGAGTGCGAATCCGCGCCGGGGATGAACTGCCCCGGGAGCACCAGCCCCTGCTCGGGGAAGTAGAAGTGGAAGATGCCGTCGCCGGGCGTGGCGTAATACGGCTTCTCGATCCCGTGGTGCTTCGCGAACTCCCGCCCGATCTCCGTCTGCCGGTCATCGTCCTTCTTGCCGGTGAAGACGAAGTGGTCGTTGGCCACCGCCGCCTGTCGCGGGAAGATCGCGTCGCCGCCGGTGATCTGGTTGAAGGTGTGGATGGCGAATGGCGCCGTGCCGTCCGAGGCGGGCAGCAGGTCCGCGTAGACGCGGAGCGTGGCGCCCGGCTTCACCTCGGCGTCCTTGTCCACGCGATGCGCCCACACGACCTGCTCCGTTGTCGACATGCGGCGCGCGCGATCCGGATCCGCCCACACGATCTCCGGCTTCCGCTCGACCGACGCGCGGAACTCCCGCCGTCCCACGGCGAAGATGCCGCCGCTCTGCCGGATTTCGTCTTCCTTCGGGCTGAGCGGCACCGGCGTGTACTGCTTCCCCTGCGTCTCGTTGGCGATGGCGCGCGACAGCGGATCGAACGTGAACACGTCGCCATCCTGCGCGTCGGTCACGGCCTCGGGGCTCTGGACGACGTGCAGCCCGAGGTTGAACGCGTTCCTCCGGAAGATGTCGCCCATGTTGGCGCCGCAGACGATCACCATCTCGAGGCCCACTTCCTCGGCGATGGCCTTCAGGCCGGCCGGCGACATCTCGCGCGAGCTCCCGATGGCGAACCGGTCGCCCGCGATGACGAAGGTCTGCCCCGCGTGTACCCTCGTGCGGAAATCGGGCATCAGGTAGCGGAAGGCGCCGGCCTTCCACCGCTCGTCCAGCGTCTCGAGGCTCTCCGACACGCAGTCGGCCGCGGGCGTGATCTGGTCGGTGTCGATGGCGTCGAGCTTCTTCCCCGGTGCCTTCGGGTCCCAGAAGATGAGCGCCGTTCCGCGAATGCGGTGCTGGCCGCCGGCGGAGGCGAGGTCGCCGGGGCGGGGGCCCGGCAGCGTCTCGAGCGTGACGCCAGGCTTGAGGATGGCGGGCTTCGCGATCTGCATAACCCGTCGATTCTAGCAGGGGGCCTTCAGGACTCGAGCCCCGGCCAGGGCGTGCACTCGTCGGCGCGGGCGCGCGTGCCGAGTCACATCCCGAGGAGGTTTCTGCGCAGCCTCACGTAGCCGCGGTCGCGGGCCCAGAGATCCAGCGACACGCTCGCGATGTCGTCGACCACCGGCACCGCCAGGCCGTCCACCGTCAGATCGATTGTCTTGAGGTACGTCCGGCACTGGTCGCACGCCTCGATGCGCACGTGGCCGTACTGGCCGGCCGTGTAGATCGGCAGGGCCTCGAACCGGCGCTCGCCACACGCGGGGCAGACGACGCGCATGTAGTCCCGCTCGCTGAGGCAGAGCGCGCACACCAGCGACCGGCGGGCGCCCTGGCCTTCGGGCCGCAGCACGCCCAGCACGGGCAGGCTGTCGCAGATGGGACAGGTGGCGGGGGCGTCGGCTCCCCTGGCCTGACGGCCCCGGGCTCCGTCCGGCGTCGGGCCCCGCGCGCCGTCAACCGCGCGCCGCTCGGCCGCCAGCTGCTCCGCGAACGGCTGCAGCACGGCCGCCACGACGAACCGCATGACGGAATCTTCCGGGTCCCCGGGCGCCTCGGACGAGGCGTAGGCGTGCATCGCCTCCCGCCACTCGCCGCGATCGATGGTCTGGAGGATCCCGGCGGCCTCCGCCAGGCGGGCCGGCGCGCGGGAAGGCAGCCACGCGAGGAACGGCGGAATCGCGTCGAGGGCCGCGTCCGTGTCGAGCGCGTCCCGAAAGGGCGCCTCGCGCCGTGCCGGGACCGCAGGCAGCGGCCGGTCGCGCAGCAGCGCACGCTGATACCGCGCGACCTCCGCATGGAACCGCAGCAGCTCGCCCGCCGCCGGGTGCTCGTCGGCCAGCATCCCCGCCCGGGCGATGCGCGCGTCGAGGTGTCGGAGAACGTCGTCCATGGTGAAGTCGTGTGTCGGCGAGCGGGTGCGGGTGCGCCCGGGCGGCGGAGGCGCCGGTTCAGCCGGCCCCGCGCGCTACTCCGTGTCCAGGTCGTCCGACTGTCGCAGGCTGCGATACCAGAGCAGGTGGTGCGCCCGCGCCCATTCCTCGGTCACGTCGCCCTGGACGATCGCGCGCAGGCCGCCGGGCACGACCAGGAGCCCCATGTACACATGGAGGATGAAGCCGCCGATCGTCACGAGCGCGGCGATGGCGTGGACGAGCACCGCGGCGAATCGAAGCCAGCGCAGCTCCCACGGGACCAGGTCCACCCACCAGAGCCCGAGGCCCGACAGCAGGAGGGCGACGCTCGCGGCGACCATCACCCGGAAGAAGCCCTTCTGGCCGTCGTTGAACCGCCAGGCCGGCGGCACGCGCGCGTCCTCGTTCGTCGCGTAGTGCCGGAGGGCCCTGCGCCACGCGCGGTCCTCCGGCGTGATGCGCATGTCGTGCCGCCAGGCGACGTACATCCATCCGACGAGGATGACGAAGACGATGCCGGCCCAGGGATGGAGCACGCGCGAGAGGTACCCGCCGCCGAGGGCGATCGCGATCCAGTACAGCGCCGGCGTCCAGAAGGCGAGACCCGTCAGCAGCAGGTAGACGTACGCGATCGCCGTGAACGTGTGAACGAGCCGCTCGCTGAAGCGGTAGCGGACGATGCGGCGGGCCGGATCACCGTCCATCGCGCGCCTCCCCGGCCGGCGCCGCGTCGGCGCCGTGAACGGCCTTCCGTCCGTACCGCACGAAATGGACCGCGGCGCCCAGCAGGCCGGCGAGGATCGCTGCGTTGCCGATCCACTTGAGCGGGCCCTTCCAGAGCGTCACCGCGAGCGGGATCCGCGGGTCGCGCGGCAGCCCGTAGAGCTCCGGGCGATCCCCGTACGCGAGCACGGTGACGACGCCGGTGCCGCCGACGCCGGGCGGATCGTACACGGCCGCCTGCGCGAAGCCGTCGGCCTCGAGCCGCGCGACGCGCGCGGTGGCGACCTCGAGCAGCGACGCCTTCGCGCCGAACTGCAGGCACCCGGTCGGGCACGCCTTGACGCACGCCGGCTCGAGCCCCACGGCCGTCCGGTCGCTGCACAGCGTGCACTTGTAGACGCGCCCGGTCCGCGGGTTGAACGTCGGCACGTTGAACGGGCAGCCGGTCATGCAGTAGCCGCAGCCGATGCACCGGTCCTGCTGGAAGTCGACGATGCCGTTGGCGTACTGGACGATCGCGCCGGGCGCCGGACACGCCACGAGGCAGCCGGGCTCGGCGCAGTGCATGCACTGATCCTTGCGCATCAGCCAGTGCAGCCCGCCCTGGTCGTCCTCGTGTTCGGTGAACCTGATCAGGTTCCAGAAGTTCGGCGCCAGCCCCGGCAGCGTCTGGTACGTGCCGGCCTGGACGGTCGTCTCCGGCGGCAGGTCGTTCCATGCCTGGCACGCCACCTCGCACGCCTTGCAGCCGATGCAGGTCGTGGTGTCGATCAGCTTGGCGACGACCGCCGCCTCGCGCACGCCGGGCGCGGGGGGCGACGAGGCGGACACGCGGCGCAGATCGAGCGTCGCCATCACACCTTCTCCAGCTTCACGAGAAAGGCCTTGTACTCGGGCGTGTACGAGTTCGGGTCGACCACCGTGTGGGTCAGCAGGTTCGCCAGCGAGCCGCGCTGCGCGCCGCGGCCGACGAAGCCCCAGTGAATCGGCACGCCGATCTGGTAGACCTTCCTGCCGGCGATCTGCATCGACTTGATGCGCCGCGTCACCATCGCACGCCCCTCAATCGAGCCGCGCGCCGAGGTGACGCGCACCATGTCCGCGTTGGCGATCCCCTGCTCGGCCGCCAGGTCCTCCGGGATCTCCACGAAGAACTCGGGCTGGAGCTGCATCGTGTACGGGTTGTGCTTCGTCCAGTAGTGGAAGTGCTCGGTCAGCCGGTAGGTCGTGCAGACGATCGGGTACTCCTCGGCGGAGCCGAGCACGTCGAACGGCGTGGTGAACGGCCTGGCCACGGGATTCGCGCTCCGCTGCGGGTGCAGCGGGTTCGCCACCGGCGACTCCTGCGGTTCGTAGTGCTCGGTCCAGGGGCCCTCGGCGAGCTGGCCGGGGACGAAGAGCCGCGCGACGCCCTCGGGCAGCATGATGAACGCGCCCAGGCTGGCGGCCGGCGCGCTGTCGGCACGATAGTCGGGCACGTCACCGACCCATCGCTGGCCATCCCAGGCGATGGCCGGGCGCGAGGGATCCCAGGGCCGTCCGCTCCCGTCCGCCGAGGCCCGGTTGTACATGACACGCCGGTTCGCCGGCCAGCTGAACGCCCATTCGGGATGCCGGCCCAGCCCGCTCGGGTCGGCGGCCGACCGCCGCTTCGTCAGGTTGCCGGCGTCGGTGTACATCCCGATGTAGAGCCAGTTGCCGGAGAGTGTCGAGCCGTCCGCCTGCAGGTGGAGGAAGCTCGCGAGCTGCTGGCCGGGCCGGAGGATCACCGCGCCGTCTGCGTCGCGCACCTCGCGGAGCGCCCAGCCGTTCAGCTCCCGGCAGACCTCCTCGAGCGACGGGCTCGACGGATGCGTGTACCACCAGTCCAGGTGGCGGACCGGCTCCGGCGCGACGCCGCCTTCCCGCTCGTAGAGCTCCCGGATCTTCAGGAACAGCCGACCGATGATCTCCTGGTCGGGGAGCGCCTCGCCGGGCGGATCGACGGCCTTCCACTTCCACTGGATCCAGCGCGCCGAATTGACGAAGCAGCCGTCCTTCTCCGCGAAGTTCGCCGCCGGGAGCATGAAGACCTCGGTCGGAATCTCCTCCGGCTTCAGGCCCGCGAGGGCGGCGATGTCCTCGCGCCAGAACACCGCGGTTTCCTGCTCGAAGTTCTCCGCTACGACCAGCCACTGGAGCTTCGCGAGCGCCGCCGTCGCCTTGGCCGAGTGCGGGCCGTTGCTGACCGGGTTCATGCCGAAGCTGAAGAACCCTTCCATGGCGCCGGCGAGCATGTGGTCGAAGATGTAGGCCCAGCTCCAGTTCTCGTAGCCGCCCTCGGCGAGCTGCGGGAGCTTCGGGTGCCAGTCGTAGCCGAACTGGTTGGCCGCCGTCGCCGCCGCGCCGTAGTACGCCTTGAACTGGCTGACCGCGAAGCGGTCGGTGTTCGACCAGAAGTTCATCGACTCCGGACGCGTCGCCCGCGGCGTCACGGCCCGGAGGAACGCGTCGAGCGTCGGATGGTCGGCCTTCGGGATGGCGATGTACCCGGGCAGGTTGTGGTAGGCCATCCCGCAGTCGGTGCCGCCCTGGATGTTGGCGTGGCCGCGCAGCGCGTTGAGGCCGCCGCCGGGCCGGCCGATGTTGCCGAGCAGGAGCTGCAGCATCGCCGCGGCGTGGATGAGCTGCACGGCGACGCTGTGATGCGTCCACCCGAGCGCGTACACGATCGTGCCGACGCGGTCGGGCGTGCCGGTGGACGTGATCAGCTCGGCGGCCTGCGTGAACGCGTCCGGCGTGCAGCCGCAGATCCGGGAGACCATCTCCGGCGTATAGCGCGCGTAGAAGGCCTTCATCGACTGCAGCACGCACCGCGGGTGCTGCATGGTCGGATCGACCCGCGCGTGGCCCTGGCCATCGAGCTCGTAGGCCCAGCCCGACCTGTCGGTGTACGCCCTGCGCTCGCCGTCCCAGCCGCTGAAGACCCCCTGCGTGTCGTCGAAGCTGTACGTCTCGGACACGAGGAACGTCGCGTTCGTGAAGAGACGGACGTACTCCTCGTGGTACCGGTGGTTCGAGAGCGCGTGGTTGATCAGGCCGCCGAGGAACGCGATGTCGGATCCGGCGCGAATCTGCACGAAGCGGTCGGCGACCGCCGCCGTCCGGTTGAAGCGCGGGTCGACGGACACGAGCGTCGCGCCGCGGTGCCGTTTCGCGTCCATGACGAACCGGAACCCGACGGGATGGTTCTCAGCCGGATTGCCGCCCATGGCCAGCACGACGTCCGCATTGCGGATGTCGGTCCAGCCGTTGGTCATCGCGCCCCTCCCGAACGTGGCGGCCAGACTGGCCACCGTGGGGCCGTGTCATATGCGGGCCTGCTGCTCGATGGGGATGACCCCGAGCCCCGCGCGGAAGGCCTTCACCAGCAGGTAGTTGACTTCGTTGGCGTCGGTGCAGCCGCCGATGACGCCGACCGACGTCAGCGCGTTGATCGTGCGTCCCCGCCCGTCGGTCCGCCGCAGCGTGCGATCGCGCGTGTCCTTCATCAGCCGCGCGATGCGGTCGATGGCGAAGTCCCAGGACCGCTCCTCCCACGCGGACGCCCCGGGCGCGCGATACATCACCCGCTTCAGCCGCCGATCGTTGACGATGGTGTGCGCGAGCGTGATGCCCTTGGGGCAGAGCGTGCCCTGGTTGATCGGGTGATCGGCGTCGCCCTCGACGTGCACGACCGAGGCCTTCACGTTGCGCGAGCCGCCGCCCAGCGTGTGGATGATCACCCCACAGCTCACCGAGCAGTACGGGCAGGTCGATCGGGTCTCCGTGGTGCGCGCGATCTTCAGTTCGGGCACCTGCGCCTGCGCCTCGGCGAGGTCGAAGCCGAGCACCGACGTCGCCGCGCCGCCGAGTATCGCCGCCTCGAGAAACTGCCTGCGCGTGGGCTGCACCGGGACCTCGCGCCGCACTCTAACAAACGCATTTCGAAAAGGAAACCCCGCCATGGGCGCCGAATCGGGGATGATGGGCACCATGGTGGCCGGCCTCGCGCCCTTCCACGTCGTGCTCCCGTGGGTTCCCTCGCTCGGGGTCGACCTCGCGTTCCGCATCGACGGCCTCTCCCTGCTGATGCTCGCCCTCATCGTGGGCATCGGCCTGGCGGTCTTCGCCTACGGCTCGGCCTACATGGCCGGCGCCGCGGGGCGGCCGCGCCTGTTCGGCCTGCTCACGGCGTTCATGCTCGCGATGGCCGGCGCGGTGACCACCGACAATCTGGTGGTCCTCTTCGCCTTCTGGGAGCTCACGAGCGTCGTCTCGTTCCTGCTCGTCGGCTTCAAGCACGAGTACGAGCCGAACCGCCGCGCGGCCCAGCAGGCGCTGCTCCTCACGGCGGGCGGCGGCCTGGTGCTGCTGGCCGGCGTGCTGCTGCTCGGGGCCATCGGTGGCACCTATTCCATCCAGGCGCTCATCGCCCGGGGACCGGACCTGGCGGCTCATCCCCTGCTGCCCGTCGCGCTGGCCTGCGTGTTCGTCGGCGCCTTCACCAAGTCGGCCCAGTGGCCCTTCCACTTCTGGCTGCCGAATGCCATGGCCGCGCCGACGCCCGTCAGCGCCTACCTGCACTCGGCGACGATGGTCAAGCTGGGCGTGTACCTGCTCGCCCGGCTCAACCCGGCGTTCGACTCGCTCTTCATGTGGGAGGCGACGCTCGTCACCGTCGGGGCCGTCACCGCGCTCTGGGCCATGGCGCTCGCGTTGCGCGAGCGCGATCTCAAGCGCATCCTGGCGTGGTCCACCGTGTCGTCGCTGGGCACGCTCGTGCTCCTCATCGGGCTGCCCGGCCCCGGCGCTGCCGAGGCCGCCGCCGCGTTCCTGCTGGCGCACGCGCTGTACAAGGCGCCGCTGTTCTTCGTGGCGGGCAACGTGGACCACTGCACCGGTACGCGGAGCATCGACCGCCTGGCGGGGATGGCGCGCGTGATGCCGTGGACCGCCGCCATCGCGCTGGCGGCGGGACTGTCGATGGCCGGTGTCCCGCTGTCGCTCGGGTACGTCGCCAAGGACCTCATCGCCATCGCCAAGACCGAGGGGCTCGCCTTCGAGTGGGTGAGCTGGGCGACGATGGTCGCGGGCGCGGTCTCCGTGGCCGTGGCGTCGGTGGCCGCCGTCCGCGTGTTCTGGCATCGCGGCGGCGCCTCCCTGCCCTCGGGGATTCACGAAGCCTCGCCGGGCATGATCGCGCCACCGCTCGCCGTGGCGGCGCTCGGCATCGTGTTCGGCGTGGCGCCCTCGCTCGCGCTCCCGCTCATCCGGGACGCCGCGAGGGCCATGCTGCCCGACGAGCCTGGACGCGTGGTCGTCTTTCCGGACCCGACGGGTACACAGGGCACGTTCCTCGTGTTCGGGCTCGGGCTGGCGATCTTCCTCGGTTGGGACCGCCTGCATCGGTGGATGGAGGGGCTCGGCTGGTTCGACCGGTTCGGGCTGGCGGCCTTCTACACACGGTCGATGAAGCGCATCCCGACCGTGGCGCGCGTGGTCACCACGCGGCTGCAGCACGGGCGGCTGCCCGGCTATCTCGCCCTGGCCGTCGGCACGCTGATCGCCGCCGTCACTGCGGCGGCCCTCGCCGGGCCCGCTGTGACGTGGCCGGCGTGGTCCGCCCCGCCTGCCGCGGTCATCGGGGCGTCGGCGCTCATCGCCGCGGCCTCGCTGGCCGCATGCCTGCTGCGCGACCCGTTCGTCATGCTGCTGGCCACCGGGTTGACCGGCCTCGGCACGGCCGTGCTCGCCCTGTCCCTCGGCGCGCCCGACGTGGCCTTCACGCAGTTCGCCGTGGAAGTCGCCTTCGTCGTCGTCGTGGCCGCGGTGCTCCTCCGGGTGCGGGCGTGCTCGCCGCCTGGTGCGGTCGTCGAGCACGCGAGGGCGCGGGCGCTGATGGCCGGGGCGCTCGGTGCACTCGTCGCGGCCCTGATACTGATCGCCGCGTCTGCGCCCCTGGACGAAGCCATGCCCCGGTACTTCGGCGAGCGGGCCATGCCCCAGGCCTTCGGCCGCAACGTGGTGAACGTCATCATCGTGGACTTCCGTGCCCTGGACACGCTGGGTGAAATCGCGGTGGTGGCCCTCACCTTCATCGGCGCGCGGCCTCTGCTGCGCTGGCTGCGTGCGCGTGAATCGGAGAACGGAGGAGCCGCGTGACGACGCGTGCCGTCCTTCTCGAGGTCGTCGTCCGCACGCTGTATCCCGGCATGCTGCTGTTCTCGCTCTGGCTGCTCGTGAGGGGCCACAACGAGCCGGGAGGAGGGTTCATCGGAGGGATGGTGGCCGTGGCGGCAACGGCGGTTCGCGCCGTCGCCACGGGATCGGCGGACGCCGCGCGCCGCATGCCCCTCGGGCCCCTCCGCCTGGCAGCCGCAGGCGTCGGCCTCGCGCTGCTGAGCGGCCTGCCCGCGGTCGTCACGGGCCGTCCCTATCTCACGCACCTCTGGGCCGAGCTGCCGCTTGCCGTCACCAGCGTGAAGGTGTCCACCGTGCTGCTGTTCGATCTCGGCGTGTACCTGAGCGTGTGGGGCGCGCTCGGCGGCATCGCCGCGTACATGATCGGCCTCGACGAGCGGGACGGGGAGGTGCGGCCGTGATCTGGGCGGTCGCCCTGTCGGCGGGTGCGCTCGTCGCGTCGGGGGCCTACCTGGCACTCTCCCGCGATGCGCTCCGCGCGGTCGTGGGCGTCTCGCTCATCGGCGCCGGCGCCAACCTCGTCGTCCTCTCCGCCGGCCGGCTCGATGCGGTCATGCCGGCCTTCGTGCCGGAGGGCGCGAGTCGCCTGGCTGACGGCGCCGCCAACCCGCTGCCGCAGGCACTGGTGCTCACGGCCATCGTGATCGGCTTCTCGCTCACCTGCTTCGCCCTGGCGCTCGTCATGACCATCCGGCAGCGCGTCGGCGACACCGACAGCACGGGACTGCGCGCCGCGGAGCCGCCGGCCGGCGCGGACGGTCTACCCGCGTTCCCCGACGATGAACGCTGATCTGACCTCTCTCGTCGTCGTGGCCCCCCTGCTGGTGCCGCTGGCCGCGGCGGTCGCCTCCACGGTGTCGGCCGGACGGCCGCGCGTGCAGCAGGCCATCGGGCTCGGCGGCGCCATCCTCCTGCTCGGCTCGGCGCTCGTCCTGGCGCGTGCGGTGGCGGCGGCTGGCCAGGTGCGCACGGCACTCGGCGGATGGGACGCGCCCTTCGCCATCGAGTTCGTGGCCGACGGCGTCGGCGCAAGCCTCGTCGTGCTCGCCGCCGTGATGGGCCTCACGGCCCTGCTCTTCCAGCAGGACGATACCGATCCGGCGCCCGCCTCACCCGCCTTCGTGCCCCTCGTCCACGCGTTCCTGGCGGGCGCCTGCGGCGCCTTCCTGACGGGCGACCTGTTCAACCTGTACGTCTGGTTCGAGGTCGTGCTGATCGCCTCGCTCGGCCTGCTCGTGCTCGGCAAGGAACGCCGTCACCTCGACGGCGCCCTGACGTACTTCGTGCTCAACGTCGTGGGCACGCTCTTCGTGCTGGTGGGCGTCGCCCTGGTCTATGCGGCAACGGGCCATCTCAACTACGTGGCCATCGCGCACGCCACGATGGCGGACCCGTACCGCGTCCTGCCCTTCGTGGCCGTGCTGAGCGTGGGGTTCCTGGTGAAGGCGGGCGCCTTCCCGCTGTTTGCCTGGCTGCCGGCCACCTACCACACGCTGCCGGCACCCGCGCTCGCGCTCTTTGCCGCGCTGGGGACGAAGGTGGGCGTGTACGCCCTGCTGAGGACCGGGGGCGCGGTGTTTCCCACCGTGGCCCCCCTGATGAGCGACCTGCTCGGGTGGGTCGCGGTCGGCACGATGGTGACGGGCGTGCTGGGCGCGGCCTACCACTGGGACATCCGGCGGATCCTCGCGTTCCACAGCATCAGCCAGGTGGGGTACATCCTGCTCGGCATCGCACTCGGCACGCCGGGCGGCGCACAGGGCGCGCTGGTGTTCGCGCTCCATCACAGCCTGGTGAAAGGCAGCCTCTTCCTCATCGCCGCCCTCGTCTGCCGCGAGGCCGGCAGCTACGACCTCCGGCACATCGGTGGACTGTCCAGTGCCCGGCCCTGGCTCGCGGCGCTGTTCCTGCTGCAGGCGCTGTCGCTCGTCGGCATCCCGCCCCTGTCCGGCTTCTGGGCCAAGTTCCTGGTCGTTCGTGAGACCCTGGTCCTGGGGCACGTCGTGTGGGCCGCGACGGCCCTCGCCGTCGGCGCGCTGACGCTCTACTCCATGTTGAAGATATGGCTGGAAGCGTTCTGGCGGGCCCATCCGCGCGAGGACTGGCAGCCACCGCCGGGGGCCCGGCCGGCGTCGGCCATCGCTGCGGCCGGCCTGGCGGCCGTCACCACCGCGTTCGGACTCTGGCCGGAGCCCGTGCTCCGGTTCACCTTCATGGCCGCCACGGTTCTCCACACGAGGCCCTGACATGCTGCGCCGCCTGGCCGTCGCCGTCACGCTTGGAACCGTGTTCCTCTGGCAGGTCATCGTGGCCGGCACGACGACGGCGTGGCTCATCCTGCGGCCCGGCGTCCGCCCGTCGCCCGCGCTCGTGCCGATGCTCTACGAAGGGCTGAGCCCGACGGGCGCGGTCGTGCTGGCATGCCTGGTCTCGCTCACGCCCGGCACGACGGCCATCGACATCGATCCCGGGCGGCGGCGTCTCCTGCTGCACGTGCTCGACGGCCGGGCGGCGGAGGAGGCCATCGCCGAGATCCGGCGGCGCGTCGAGCGGCGGCTGCGCGTGCTGTTCCCGGAGGGCTGGTCGTGATCGTCACGGTGCTCGTCGTCGCTGCCCTGGCGGCCCTCGTGCTGGCCACCGCGCGACTGCTGCTCGGGCCGACGCTGGCCGATCGCGTCGTGGCGCTCGACCTGGCGCTCGCAGCGTCGATCGCGCTGGCCGGCGCGGCCGCGCTCGTCAGCGGCCAGCCACGCCTGCTGGACGTGGCCATGGGCGTGGCTGCGGTGAGCTTCGTGGGAACCATCGCGTGGGCGCGGATCATCGAGCGCCTGGCGCGGCGAGGGGCACCATGATGTGGGTGGGCGGCGGGCTGGTCGTCATCGGCGCCGCCCTGCTCGTCGTCGCAGGGCTCGGGCTCTTCCTGCTGCCCGACGCGCTGGCTCGGCAGCACGCGGCCACCAAGGCGGGCACGCTCGCGCTCGGTGCGACAATGGCCGGCATCGCCGTCATCGGCGGCACGCCCGGGTGGTGGTGGCGGGCGGCGGCCATCGTGCTGCTGCTCTTCGCCACCCTGCCCGTCTCGTCGCACATGCTCGCGCGCGCCGCGGCACGCGAGCTGATCGATCCGGATGAATCCTCCGCGGCACTCGAGAAGGACGCATCCGCATGAGCCAGACCCCCTTCCGCATCCTCATCGCCGTGGACGGATCCCCGACGGCCACGGCGGCCCTGGACACCGCGCGCAGGTTCCCGTGGCCCGGCCACGCGCTGCCCGTCGCGCTGGTCGCGCGCGGCGGCGGGCTGGTGCCGCCGTTGGCCGCGCAGAAGACGTGGGCCTGGTCACAGGAACTCGCCATCAGCATTGCCGAGCACGCGTGCCAGCAGCTGGCAACCCGCTGGAAAGCGCCGGAGGCTCACATCGAGGACGGCCACCCGGAGACGGCCATCCTGGCGGCGGCCCGAAGGAAGAGCGCACGGGCCATCGTGGTGGGCTGGCGGGGCCACGGCACGTTCCGTCGGCTGCTCGCCGGCAGCGTGTCACGGGCCGTGCTGCGCAGCGCGCCGGTGCCCGTCATGGTGGTCCAGCGGGCGCCACGGCAGGTGCGCCATATCGTGCTGGCGCTCGACGGCTCCCCGACGGCCGCCCGGGCCGTCCGGTTCCTGAAGGCGTGCACGCCTTCGAAGGGTGGCCGTGTCACCGTCGTCGCTGTGGTCACTCACGTGATGCCGCCGCGCACCGGGATGCTGACCAGGGAGCTCGCGTCGCGGATACGGGCCGACATCGCGGCACATAATGCGCAGGAGCGCGCCGCCGCGAAGCAGCGGCTGCAGCGGGCTGCCGAAGGCTTGAAGCGGGCCGGGTGGCGCGTCCGCACGGTGATGCGGACGGGCGCGCCGCTCGCCGAGATTCTCGATGCCGTCGATGACGTGCGCGCCGACGCCCTGGTCGTCGGCGCCGGCGGGTCCCGCACGCTGAAGCTTGGCCGGATCGGTTCACTGACCGAGGCGGCCGTCAACCGCTGTCCGGTCCCCGTTCTCGTGGTTCGTTGATCAAGGGAGCTTGCATGCGATTCCGCTTTCTCGTCCTCTCGTCCGTCGTGGTCCTCGCCGCCACCTCCAGCCCGCTGGCCCAGGAGACGATCGACCGCGACATCTACTGGAAGATCCGCCGTGAGGCCACCGACCACTCGCAGCTGATGAAGACGCTGCAGGTGCTGACCGACGTCTACGGCCCTCGCCTCACGGGCTCGCCGAACCTGAAGGGCGCGTCCGACTGGGTGGTGAAGCAGACCACGGCATGGGGCCTGAAGAACGCGCACCTCGAGCCGTGGGACTTCGGGCACCCCGGCTGGCTGAACGAGCGCCTCTCCGTGCACGTCGTCTCCCCGGTGAAGGATCCGCTCGTCACCGAAGCGCTGGCCTGGACGCCGGGCACCAACGGTCCCGTCACCGCACAGGTGACGCCGCTGGAGCTGCCCGAGCGGCCGACGAAGGAGAGCCTGGCCGCGTTCTTCGATCAGCAGCGCGCGAGGGTCAAGGGCAAGGTCGTGATGGTGGACGCACCCCAGACCGTGGGCGTGACCATCGTCCCGCCCGCGAAGCGGCGCGAGGATGCCGACGTGCGCGCGCAGTTCTCGGGCGCGGGCGCGCCGGGCGGGCCGTTCGGGCCGCCGCAGCCGCCGCAGGTCCCGGCCGACAGGAACATCCTCACCGCGAACCAGGCGAACGAGCAGCTCGACCAGTTCCTGGTGGACGCCGGCGCGGTCGCACGCGTCAACGACGCCGGCCGCGATCACGGACAGATCCGCGCGTTCAACAACCGCACCTTCGATGTCGCGAAGGCGGTCCCCACCGTGGTGATGCGCAACGAGGACTTCGGCCGCCTGTGGCGCCTGGACGCGACCGGCCGCCCGGTGGAGCTCGAGCTGAACATCGTCAACCAGACCTACCCCGACGGCCGCACGCAGTACAACGTCATCGCGGAGATCCCGGGCGCGGACAAGGCGGCCGAGGTGGTGATGCTCGGCGGGCACCTGGACTCGTGGCACTCCGCCACCGGCGCCACCGACAACGCCATCGGCTGCTCGACGATGCTCGAGGCGATCCGCATCCTGAACGCCATCGGCGTGAAGCCGCGGCGCACCATCCGCGTGGCGCTCTGGAGCGGCGAGGAGCAGGGCCTGCTCGGCTCGCAGGCCTACGTGAAGGAGCACTTCGGCACGTTCGAGAGCCAGAAGCCGGAGTATGCGAACTTCGCGGGCTACTTCAACATCGACTCGGGCACGGGCCGCGCGCGCGGCATGACCGTCTTCGGCCCGCCCGAGGCGGCCGGCATCCTGCGCGAGGTGACGAAGCCCTTCGAGGACAACGGCTTCTTCGGCGCCGTCGCCACGACCAGCCGCCGCCGCGGCGGGTCGGATCACACCTCGTTCAACGAGGTGGGCCTGCCGGGCATCGGCGTGCAGCAGGATCCCATCGAGTACGGGACGCACACCTGGCACACCAACCTCGATACCTACGAGCGCATCATCGAGGACGACGCCCGGCAGAGCGCGATGGTGATTGCGGCGGCGGTGTATCACCTTGCGATGCGGGACGGGCAGCTGCCGCGGCTGGCGAAGGACAAGATGCCGGCGCTGCCGGCGCCGTAGCGGGGTGGCTGCGCGCGACGGGAGGGGTGGGCTACGCCCGCTCCTCCCACACCTTCGCGAGCTCGACGATCACCTCCACCGCCTTTTCCATGTCCTGCACCGACACCCACTCCAGGCGCGAGTGGAAGTTCTGCTCGCCCGCGAAGATGTTGGGGGTGGGCAGCCCCATGAACGACAGTCGGGAGCCATCCGTGCCGCCACGGATGGCCCGCTCGCGAACCTGGAGCCCGGCTCGCACGATGGCTTCGCGCGCCCGCTCCACGACCAGCGGGTGCTGATCGATCACCTCGCGCATGTTGCGGTACTGCTCCTCCACCTGCACGTCCACGGAGGCGCCTGGCACGCCCGCCACCACCTCCGAGGCGAGCGCCCGCAGCCACGCTTCCTTCTCCATCAATCCCGCGGCCATGAAGTCGCGGACCAGCAGCTTCACCGCCGTCTGATCCACGCCCGCCTGCACGACGTACGGGTGGACGAACCCCTCCCGCCCCTCGGTGGTTTCCGGCGACAGCCGGTCCGGCGGCAGATGCTCGATGAACCGCGCCGCCAGCTTGATCGCGTTCACCATCCGGCCCTTCGCGTAGCCCGGGTGCGTGTTGAAGCCGCGGAACGTGAGCGTGACGGCATCGGCCGAGAAGCTCTCGCACTCCAGCTCGCCCCGCGGGCCGCCGTCCACCGTGTAGGCGTAGCGCGCGCCGAAGCGGCCCGCGTCGAAGTACTTCGTGCCGTGCCCCACCTCCTCGTCCGGCGTGAACGCGATGCGGATGGCGCCGTGCGGCACGTCAGGGTGCGCCATCAGCCAGGCCGCCGCGGTCATGATCTCCGCGACGCCGCTCTTGTTGTCGGCGCCGAGCAGCGTCGTGCCCGACGCGGTGACGATGTCGTGGCCGAGGCACTCGCCGAGGTAGGGTGAGTCCGCCACACGGAGCACGGCGGTGGGGTCCTCCGGCAGGACGATGTCGCGGCCGTCGTAGGCGGGGTGCACGATCGGCGTCACGCCCGCACCGCTCATCTCCGGCGACGTATCCACGTGCGCGATGAAGCCGATCACCGGCACATCCGGCTTCGTCGTCGTCGCGGGAATGGTGGCCATCACGTAGCCGTGCGCGTCCATGACGGCGTCGGCCACGCCCAGCGCGTGCAGCTCGGACACCAGGTCGCGGAGCAGCACGAGCTGGCCGGGCGTGCTGGGGTACGTCGTCGCGCCGTCGCGCGACTGCGTGTCGCAGGTGACGTAGCGGAGAAAGCGCTCGAGGACGGGACTGGGCATCGGCGTGGCTCGCGGCGGGAGGCGTGCCGCCATGCTATCAGCGGAGAAACCCGCAACCTGAGCCGTTTCCGTGCCAGAATCGAGCCCTTCTTATGTCTGCACGCCTGGCCCTCGTGCTCGCGATCCTCCAGTTGATGACGCCTTCGGCGCACGGGCAGTCGCCGCCGGCCGGCACCGGCACGATCTTCGTCGGCTCCTACTCGGGCCACATCACGGCGATCGAGGAGGCCACCGGGAGGGTGTCGAAGATCCCGCTGCGGACCGGCGCGCCGTCCGTGGTGCGCCTGTCGCCCGATCGATCGCGGTTCTACGTGCAGAGCGCCAACCAGGAACACTTCGAGATGGTGGACGTCCGCAGCCGGCAGAGCCTCGACAGCTTCACCCTCGGCGACGCGCGGCGGCACGTGCGGGCGATGGCCTACGAGGTCGATCCGCAGCACCGAACGATGGTGCTGGTCGCCCGGACGGCGACGAAGCTGATCGACCGCTGGGAGATCGGCGCGCCTGAGTTCATCCAGTACGACCTGACGGAGCACCGGGTGGTGCGCACCGTGCCCTGGTCAGCGGAGTGGGAGCCTTCGTACTACAACATCGCCCTCCGGTTCTCCCCGGACGGCGGCCTCTTGTATGTCTTCGGACACCAGGTCCTCGTCTATGACACCGCGACGTTCCAGCAGGCCGACTCGTGGGATCTCTCGGTACCCATCGAGTCGGGGATGGGCCGCCTGGACCCGGGAGCCTTCGATGAATCGACGGACGCGCCGGGGTTCATGACCGGCGTGTTCACCATGAGGGACGCGCTGCAGCACCGCACACTGCTGGTCGTCGGGCAGGTCGATCTGGGGGCGAAGACCGTCGAGACCTTCCCGCTCGGACCGGCGCCGGCGGGCGGCGACCTCAGCTTCACCATCGCGCCCGATCGCTCGCGCGCGCACGTGCTCCACGAGCAGGTCGGCCGCCACGAACTGTGGACGGTGGACATGACGGCGCGGAGAGTCGCGAGCCGCGTCGCCATCCCCACGCGGCCGCGCATGCAGGTTCGCACGAGCTCGAGCGGCCAGGTCCTCTATTTCTACGAGGCCGGCCCGCTGATCGAGCTCTACACCTCGGACGCGTCGACGCGCCTCAGGGCCATCACGCTCGACTCCGACATGATGTACGGCACGTTCGTCATCGTGCCGGAGTCCGCCGCCCGCGCTCGCTGACACCGTCCCGCGTGTGCGGCGACATCACGGGCGGCGTCATCCTCGGACGGCGTTGCCCCATGAACGTCGGCACGCTCACTTCCCGGAAGACCCGGGTCTCAGCGCAGCCTGAGCCTCATCACGACATCACCCGTGTCGGACGCGCCGCCCGAGGGAGCCTCGGTGCTCGAGGCGGCCAGGAAGAGCGTGCCGCCTCCCGCCGCGACCACGTCGGTGATCCGGCCGGAGATGCCGGTCAGCAGGCCTTCGGCGAGGATGGGTACGGCGAGCCTGATGACTCCGGCCGCGTGAGGATCGAGCCCCGTGAGGAACGCGCCTGCCCGAGCGAGCGCGCCCATCGGCGCGTCTTCGAACGCCAGTGCCCCGGAGGACCAGGCCCGGCCCTCGGTCATGCGCAGTACGGAGAGCCCGGGATCGTCGAGCCCAGGGCCGGCGCCGCCGGTGAGCGGCCAGACCGTCACCCCGCCACGCTCGCCCGGGAACATGGCCCAGAGGACCCCGGTGGCAGGATGCCACGTGAAGCCGAGCGGGTGCGCCGCAATCCCCACGAGCGGCCCGGCCTCGGGCATGCGCCCATCGTCCTGCAGCCGCACCATCGACGCGTGTGGCCGGCTCGCCAGGGGCTCGTGATCGAACTCGACGCCCCGAGGGAGCAGCCCGTACAGCAGGCCGTCGGGGCCGACGGCCAGGCGCGGGCCCTCGGCACCGGCGCCGGCCGGGGCAGGGTCCCGCACGACAACGGGCGCCTCGAAGATCGTGGCCGGCTCCCCCAGCCTGTCACCCGCCTCGCGCAGCCGCACGATGCGAAGGATCGGATCGTCGTGACCATCCTCCGCGAGGAATGCCACATAGGCGACGCGGTTCGCCGCGAAGTCCGGATGAAGGGCGACACCGAGGGGGCCCGCTGGCGGCGGCGCCAGGAAGGCGCGCGCGTCGAGCGCCGTCTCGATACGGTCGGGCTCGCCCGGGCGCACCACGCGCACGAGGCCGTCCGCGCCGGCCACGAGCAACCGGCCGTCGGGCGTCGATGCGAGCTGCAGGGGCGCTCTCAGCGCCCGTGCCACCACGTCGGCCGCGAAGGCCACGCCGCCGGCGGTGGATACCGTGGACTCCAGGCGGGGAAACCCGCTCGAGAAGGCACGCGCGTCGGGGAACGACGCGGCGCTCATCACGCTCCTGGTCGCCACCTTCTGCACGGTGAGGGCGGCCGACGGCGGGCTCTCCAGGCCGCTGGCGGACAGCGCGGACACGGCGATGGTGTGGACCCCCGTGGCGAGCGTCGGGAGGGGCGCGGAGCACTCCGCCTCAGCCGCTCCGTCGCACCTCGCGGTGTCCAGCCCCACGGCGTTGCCGTCCACGTAGGCGCGGAACCGGAGGCCCGAGGCATCGCCGGACTGGCTCCACGCCAGGCGCTCCGTGCCGGTCACGACGATGGCACCGGGCACGATGGGCGTGTCGTTCGGGGGCCCCCCGGGAGGCGACGAGGCACCGCCGCCGCAGCTCGACAGGACGACTGCGACCGCAGCCGTCAGGGCCGCGCCACTCGGCCCACGTGCGCCCACGGCAAATCCCATCATTCCAATCCTACGGCGAGGCACGATAATGGCGGTCCGGGAAAAGACGTGACGTGGTCCGCTGTCCCTGGAGCTGGACCGAGTGACCGCCACCTCATCAAGGAAGCGAATGCCCGTGCCTGTCCCCGCGGACCCGAGGCTCATCAACGGCGGGATCGCCGCAAGTCCCGAGGAACGGCCGTGACCGTCGGTGCCGAACTGCGCGCAGCCAGGGAGCAGTGCGGCCTTTCACTGCGCGAGTTGTCCGGGCGCACGAACATCCGCCCGTCCGTCCTCCGCGCGATGGAAGCAGACGACTTCGCGCGTCTCCCCGGGGGCGTCATCACGCGCGGGTTCCTGCGGCTGTACGCCCGTGAGGTCGGCCTCGATCCGGACGCGACCTGGCGGCGCTGTGCGGAGCAGGTCGATGCCGTCGAACCTGACCGGCCCGCCGGGGACGGCCACACGACGGAGCTGGGGGGTGTGACCGACGTCGCGGCGACACCGGAGCCTCGGGTGCGGCGAGCGGTGATGCCGTTTGCCGGCGCGCTCGCGGCGATCGCACTCCTCACCGCTGGCTACGTCGTGTGGACACCTTCACCCGATGTCGCCGATCCAGCCGAAGAGGCCGCATCCGCGCCTCCGGCGGAGCCGCCCACGCCCGCGGCGCCGATGGAGGCAGCGCCGGCCGCGGCCGAGATCCATCCAGCCTCCACCGACCCGGTTCCGGCTTCCGCGCAGAGCGCCGGCGTGCTCCGCGTGGATCTCCACGCGACGGGCTCCTGCTGGGTTTCGGCCACGGCCGACGGCGCGCAGGTGCTCTACCGGCAGATGAACCCCGGGGATCGCCAGGCGATCGACGTGTCGAGGGAGATCGTGCTGCGCGTCGGGATGCCGGGGAACCTGGAGGTGTCGCTCAACGGCCAGTCCCTGCCGCCGCCGGCGCGGCCCGGCACCCCGATCACGCTGAGGATGACACCGGAGAACTACGGCGCATGGCTGCGCCGGTAGCGCCTCCATCGCGGTCCGCGCGCGCCGCGGAACGCGCGCCGCAGCTCAGCGACTGCCGGAGGGAAACACCCGCGGGCTCGTGAAGGTGGACGTCGAGTAGGTGTCGTCGAAGGCAAGGCTGGCCTTGTAGTACTCCTCCATCTGCGCGGGCACCCACATGGCCAGCTCCCCGTCACGGCGGAAGGTCACGGTCACCTGGGCGCGCACCACCGGGTCGGCCGCAATCGTCTCGGTCCTGACGACGACACCCGTGGACGATTCGATCCACATCCGGCCGGTCAGCGCCAGGTCGCGGCCGCGGGTCGTCTTGATGAT
>CAUJDN010000122.1 GCA_963169195.1 Acidobacteriota bacterium
TGCCGGGGGGATTGTCGTCTGGTCCCACACGTTCGACTCGGACGTCAGCCGCGCCGGGCCCGCGCCCGTGCTCGTCGACATGGATGATGACGACGTAGCGGAATGGCTGGTCGCCGTCCACTTTCAGGCGCGCGGCTCGCAAGCGGCCACGAGCGACGGCCTCTACTGCTTCACGCAGGACGGCCTGATCAAGTGGAGCGTTCGCGCCGATCAGAGCCTGACGTATCCCGACCGGGTGATGACCGCGCCGTGGGTCGTCACCAATCTCGCGCTGAGTCCGGCGGCGCCCCGGCGCGTCTGGGTGTCGTACGCTCACCACACGGGTGGTTCGAGCTTCGTCCTGGAGGTGGATCCGCGCGGGGTGCCGGCCTTGCGATACGTCCAGTTCGGCCGGATCTATTCGGTGACCTATTGGTCCACCCCATCGGGTGGCGTCCTCGCGGTCGGCGGAGCCAGTGACGAGCACAAGCGCGCGACGCTCGCCCTCATGCCCGACGGCGACCCACCCTCCAGCTACCCGATTGACGACCCCCGGCGCGCGAGCTGCCGGGAGTGTCCAGCCCACACCCCGCGCCGCGTCTTCCTCTTCCCCGAGTCCGAGCTCACCGTCGCCAACCACGAGCTGCACCCCTACGTCGTCAACGTCACGACCGTGGGTCCGACGCTCAAGGCCGCCATTTCGCAGGGCGGCGGGCGATCGCAGGTATTCCTCAACCCGGACTTCACGATCGACTTCTTCGACTACACCCAGAACTACTGGGGCGCGCACAAGGAACTGGAGTTGAAGGGCCGCCTCGACCACGGCGCGGACCAGTGCCCCGATCGTCGGGCCACGGCGTTGATCCGTGAGTGGATATCCGCGGAGGGGTGGCGGACATGGGCGATCACGCCCGGAGGGAAGGCGGGGCCGGCACGGCTGCTGGCTGAAGGCGAGGGTCTCTGAGCCCCGCCCCGGCCGCCGCGGGGCTCACCAACTCGCCGTGATCCCGACCTGAATCCGTCGCGGCACGTTCGCCTGCGAAGTGACCTGCCCGAACGTGGCACTGTTCACGTTCGTGTTCGGTGCGCCGAACTGCACGTAGTTGAACACGTTGAAGATCTCCATGCGCAGCTGAGGGCGCACGGCGCCTATCGACGGCAGGCCCCTGCCCACCGCGACGTCGATGTTGTGAAGATGGTGCGCCCGAAGGCCTGGAATCCGCTCGGGCGCGTTGCCGAAGGTGAAGACCTGCGATGCGCTGAACGCGGTGGTGTCGAACCAGCGCGTCAGCTTCTCTTCGGCCGGACCCGGGAGCGCGGGATCGCGGCCGTCCCAGTTGGGCCGCGTCACCTGACCGAAGGTGCCCGACGAATTCGGGCCCGTGACGCCCAGCGTGGGGCCCGCCTCCAGCGTCCAGATGGCGCTCACCTGCCAGTCGCGGAGAAGGGCGCCCACCAGGTTCCCCGTTCCGCCGCCGGGCACCTGGTACACGGCGCTGACGACCGCCCGGTAGGGGACGTGCACTGCGGCGAGCGCGTTCGCGCTGACCAGATCGTACGCGTTCTGGTAGTTCTGGCCCCAGTCGGTGCTCTTCGACCACACCACGCTGCCCTCGAATGCCAGCCCGCGTGAGAGCCTGCGGCTCGCCTTGACCTGCAGCGCGTCGTATCGTGACCGCGCTCCCGACGCGAAAAGCGCGATGATGTCGCCGAACTGCGGATACGGCCGCAGCAGCTGGCCACGCCGCACCGTCGGCTGGGCCAGCACGCCGGACGAGATATGGCCGTAGAACGGATTGGGCACCAGGTCGTTCAGCGCCGCGCCGAGGGACTGGTAACCCGGGTCCAGCTGGTTCAGCGTGTAGCCGCTCTCGCCTCCGAGTGAGAGGTCGTACCCTCGCGTGCCCACGTAGGATGCCTCGAGCAGGACCAGTCCGGGCAACTCCCGCTGAATGGTGGCGTGCCACTGCCACGTGCCGGGTGTGCGGGTGTCGGACAGCGGTGCCTCGAGCCGGCCGCCGACGCCCGTCAGCAGGCCATCGGCCGATCCCGTGACGGGCAGGAATCCGTCCGGAAACGGATCCCTCAGGTAGTGGTGCGGCGTGAGGCTGTCCAGCGTGTTCAGCCACGGTGTCTGCACGCGGTAGCCCAGCGCTCCGACAGTGCCCTGCGCGGCGTGCGGGCTCGGCCCGAAGAACCTGCCGATGGCGCCGCGAACGACGGCTCGTTCGGACAAGCGGTAAACGGCACCCAGGCGCGGCGCCAGGTTGTTCCAATCGCCGTCGGACTGCGTCCGCGGGTGGCCGTCGACGCCGACGAACTGCAACCCTCCGCGCAGGTCGGCAAAGCCCGGCACGACGTCTGCCAGCGGCGACCGGGCCTCCGGGTCGAACCAGGACATGCGGTCGTCGCGCTCGGTCCGCGGCAGGTCCACGTCGTAGCGGACCCCTGCATTGATCGTCAGCCGATCGCTGACGCGCCAGTCGTCCTGCGCGTACCAGGCATGGTAGACGCTGCGGGCCGCGACGTTCTTCCAGTTGCGTATCACCGACCCGTTGCTGCCGGCTCCGAGCAGGAACGACGCGAAGCCGTGCCCGCCCGTGGCAGAGGAGACCAGCGGGTCGGGCCCCTGGGTAAACAGCCGGGAGAAGCTGAACGACCCGGCCGCGCGCGCTTCCCAGACGTTCACGTGAAACGCCCGGCCTTCGTATCCGACTTTCACGAGGTGTCGGCCGAAGTCGCGCGCCACGCTGGCCATCGCGCTGAGCGTGTTGAAGTTGCTGTCCCGATGGTCGCTGCCGCCGAGCGGCGTGATGTCGTTGACGGCAAACGCCGGGAACAGCAGGCGGTCCACCTCCCGGTCGATGGCGTCCGGAAGGCCGAGGCTCGAGGGAGAGAACCCCAGCGACTGGTTCTCGAAGAGGAAGCGCGTGCGGGCGAATCCCACGCGGGCGTTGAGCACGGTCCGCCCGCGAGAGGCGTCGGCGAATTCCACGACGGCGTTGTGCCCATCGTCATGCTGGTTGATGCGACCCTCGGCGACGCCGGTCGAGCCGGGGAACAACTGGGCGGGCGCGGTGAGCCAGCGCCGGTGCGAGTAGCGGGCGAACATGCGGCGTCCGCCGGTGACGTGCTGGTCCACGCGCAGGTCCAGGTTGTCGGTTTCGACCCGGCCGAACCCGCTGGCGTAGAAGTTGTTGCGGCCGGTGCCCGCGTCGCCGGTGCGATTCGGCTCCGGCCAGTACTGCATGACGTCGAGGGCGACCGGGTCCATCCGAGCGACGGGGATTCGGTTGCCGGGAAACGGCGCCCGCACGTAGCCGGTGCCCGTCGCATTCGGGCGGGTCGTCGCGGGATCGTAGATGACGATGGGTCGTCCGTTGGCCCCGCGCGTCTGGCTGAAGTCGCCGCTCCGCTCGAGCGCCGTCGGGACCGTCGTCAGCAACTCGCGGAAGTTTCGCTCGCGAAGCCCTTCATACGACACCATGAAGAACGTGCGGTCGCGGGCGAGAGGGCCGCCGGCGACGCCGCCGAACTGGTGGCGCGAGAAGCCAGGCAGCGACTGGCCTTCACGCCGGCTGAAGTAGGTGTTCTCGTCGAACCGCGCGTTCCGATACCGCTCGTGCACGACCCCGTGGAAGGTGTTGCTGCCCGACTTGTACGCCAGATTGAGCACGCTGCCCAGGCTCCGTCCGAACTCGGCCGCGTAGTTGCCGGCTTCGACCTTGAATTCCTGCACGGCATCGACCGGCGGGAAGACCGAGATGCCATGAAAGCCGTTCACCGTGGGGAAGCCCGCCGTGGCGCCATCGATCAGCGTGTCCATCAGCCCGGTGCGGACTCCGTTGACCGAGTAGTTCACGCGGTTGTGGGCATTGCCGATCTCCCCCGCCACGCCGGGCGTCAGGAAGATGAGCGCGTACGTGTTCCGCGTGTCGAGCGGCAGCGACGCGATGCGCGCGTTCTCCACGACACTGCCCAGCGACGAGGTCGAGACGTCGGTCCGGGACGGGGCCGTGGCGACCTCGACCCGCTCCGATACGGGTCCGACCTCGAGCTGTACGTCGATGCGAAGATGCTGGCCTATCTCCAGCGTGACGGGCTGGTGAACAGACCGCTTGAAGCCGGGGGCGCCGGCTTCCACCCGGTACCGGCCCGGCACCAGGTCCGTGACGCGAAAGCCACCCTCGTCACCGGCGAGAGTAGAACGAGCGTCGTTGGTTTCAAGATGGGTCACCGTGACCTGGGCCCCGGGAACGCCGAGACCCTGTTCATCGGACACCCGCCCGTCGAGAGCCGCCACCAGCGTCTGCCCGTATCCGGGCGAATCCGACAGCAGGCATCCGACGAGTGCGAGCACGCACGCGCGAAGCTTCGACTCCATCCGACCCCTGGGGGAGAGGGAACACGCCGGTCCTGAGCGATGAGAATACCCCAGGGGCCAGGATTCCTACATCCCGGCCGCCTCGCGATACGCGACCCGTGGCGCGCCCGCCACCGCCGAGGCCGGCACCCGCGCCACCCGGAACGGGTGGAACGGCACGTGGCAGTCGTGCTTCCGGAGGAAGCCGAGGAAGCGCTTGTAGTCGGCCTGCTGCATGTTGAAGAGCTCGACCAGCATCCGGTAGTTGCCCAGGGTCTGCTCCAGGCCCGCGCGCACGACCGCGCGTACGTGCTGGCGCGACAGGTCGCGCTCCATGAACGGCTGGTGCACGACCGTCCAGAACGACGCGCCCTCGCTCAGCATGCGCCGGACCAGCTCGCGGGCCAACGCCTCAGGGCCGTCCTCGCCGGCCACTGTGCCGTCGGCCGCGGTGGTGGCCACCCTGACCGGCCCCTGCAACTCGGCAGGCAGGTCGTGGGACCGGACCGCCTCGCCCGGAGCCCTCACGACCAGCTGCTCCACGAGGTTCTTGAGCTCGCGGACGTTGCCGGGCCAGCGATACGCCATCAGCACCTCCGCGGCCTCGCGCGTCAGCGCCCGCGGCGCCACGTCGTACTGGAGGCTGAACAGGCGCACGAAGTGCTCGAACAGCAGCGGCACATCCTCGGCACGCTGCCGGAGCGGGGGCACGTGGATCCGGATGACGTTGAGCCGGTAATAGAGATCCTCGCGGAACGCGCCGGCGCCGACCTGCTGCAGCAGGTCCCGGTTGGTCGCCGCGATGATCCGCACGTTGACGACCCTGGCGCCGCGCTCGGAGCCCACGCGCTGGACCTCGCCCGTCTCGAGGAACCGCAGGAGCACGCCCTGCATCCGCGCGCTCATCTCGCCCGCCTCGTCCAGGAATGCCGTTCCCCGATCCGCCGCCTCGAGGAGGCCGACCTTGTCGCGGAACGCGCCGGTGAAACTGCCACGGACGTGGCCGAAGAGCTCGGATTCCAGGAGCGTGTCGGGCATGCCCGCACAGTTGATGGCCGACAGGGCGGTGTGCCGGCGAGCGCTCTGCAGGTGCAGCAGCCGGGCGACCACGTCCTTGCCGACGCCGGTCTCTCCCGTGATGAGCACCTTGGCCTCCGACCGGGCGGCGGTCTCGACGTCGGCCATCACCTGCCGGGCGGCGGCGCTGGAGCCGACGAACGACACAGATCCGTAAGTTGCCGTCCTCATGATGTCGTGGGTCCTTCCCTCCCTAGTGACGGACCTGGATCCGGCGTTTCATCCCGTCTGTCACGAATCCGTCTTCGGCGGCACCACGTGATGGACGGGGAGCAGGCTGGGTTGCGATCGCGGCCTTGCCACTCGCGCGCGACGACTTCGATCGGGCGTATATCGAGCGGCTCGTCGGAAGGCGGAAGGCAGAAGTCGGCAGGGTGGTCTCGGGCCCTGGCCTGGGCCGTGGCGGCTACGCTCGCCCTGGCGGTCGGCTACCAGCAGTTGTGGGTGCTCCCGGGCCTGCGGAGCCAGATCCCGTCTTTACAGGGACTGTCCCCAATCACCCCACACACGCCTGTCGTATGATCTCCGCGCCGCCTCGCGGCCGTTTGCGCGGAGACATCATGGAGCTGAAGCGCCGATTCATCTTCAACGGAAGCGCCGCGGCCTACGGGGGACGCTTCGTCAGGCCCGACGACGTGGTGCTGGCCTCGTCCGGGGGCAGCGCCCTGTCGGTGGCGGGCGGCCGGTCGGAATGGAAAGCCCGAGACATCCGGCTCGGCAAATCGTTTCGCGTGGCGCGGGCGGAGACCTCCGCCACCGGGCTGGCGGACGACCTGGGGGCCGCCATCCGCGTGACGCACGGGAAGCTCCCCGCCGAGGCCCTGACGGCCACCACGACGGTCAGCGCCCGCGTCCGGGGCGTGGAGGTCGGCGGCGCGCCTCCCCTCGAGCGGGGCGAACCGCGCGAGCCTCTGATGAAAGTGGCCGATGTCAGCGCGTCGATGACGTCGAAGAGCGCGGAGCCCGGCGCCGAGTCGTCCGTCGTCGTGGACAACGCGTCCATCAGCGTCGTCACGTTCGACGGCCACCGCCTGCGGGTGGACGTGGACATCGAGCCGTTCAAGCGCTACGACACGCGGGCGAAGCTGCTGGCGGCGAAGAACGTCATCCGGCAGCACGGCGACCAGGACCGGATTTTTTCGACCATCGTCAGGGGGCTGGCGTGGCTGGGAAAGCCCTTCCCGGGGGCCGAGTTCATCAACAGTAACGGTGTCGCCGTCCCGAGCCTCGGACGCTTCTACTTCGGCGAGATCCTGATCAAGGCGAGCCAGCGCCGCCTGACGATGATCCGCATGGAGCTGGGATCGCCCGCGGGCGGGGTCGGCGTGTTCATCGACGTCGATACCAACGGCACCTGGTCGGAATAGCGGGGCTGCCCCGTACCCCTCACGCGCCTGGTCTGCGTGGGCGTTTCTTCGCGCGGGCTCCCGGCGGGTCGTGGCGGGACTGTGGGACGTGGACGACCGCTCCACGGCCGGCCCACGGCGCGCACGCGCCGCCCACTCCGGCCTACCGCGCAACGGCGCGGCCCCCTATGATGGTGCCATGCGCAACCTTTTCCTCACCCTGACCGTGCTCACCATCGCCCTCGCCACAGGCTCCTCGCCCCTCGACGCCCAGGCGCCAGCCTCGTCCGCGCCGCAGCGCAAGCTCGGGCCCATCGTCCCCAGCTTCGGCGGCGTGTTCGAGGTGCCCGACGCGACGCTGCTGCCGCCGAAGGACCAGGACCTGAAGCTGCGGTTCGACGTGAACGTCGGGGCCGAGGCCGGCGAGCTGAACATGAACTTCGACACCGTGGCCCGCTACCTCAACCAGCACGCGCTCGCGAGCGTGCCGCGGGAGCGGCTGAAGGCGGCGCTCATCATCCACGGCACCGCCGGGAAGGACACGCTCGTCAACGATGAGTACCGGAAGCGGTTCGGCAAGGACAATCCGAATGTCAAGCTGCTGGACGAGCTGAAGGCCGCCGGGGTGCAGATCTACCTGTGCGGCCAGACCTCGGCGGCGCGGAACCTGCCGCGCGGCGTCGTGGCGCCCTCCGTGGCCTTCGCGTGGTCGGCGATGGTGGCCCACATGGCGCTCGATCGCGAGGGGTACGTCCTCAACCCGTTCTGACCAGGCGGCTCCGTCGGAGCCGTGTGCCTTCGGGAGGCGCGCGGTGCGCGTGGGTGTCCCGGCCCGAGGGCCCACCTGTGTCACCACTTCGGCCGGATCTGCATCTGTGACAGGCGCCGGTTCGAACGGGCACCGTGCCACGCGAAGGCCTCGGCAGTGAGGCCCCGCAGTGCCTGAGCCCCGATTGCGGTGTCGAGGGAGAGGAGAACCGCCAGCATGTGCCAGCGAGTGAACTGCCAGACCTGCGGGAAGCCCACGTGGGCCGGCTGCGGCCGGCACATCGAGGAGGCCCTGCGCGGTGTGCCGCCCGAGCAGCGGTGCGACTGCGAGCGGCCGAAGTCGTTCCTGTCCCGCCTCCTCGGGCGCTGACCCGGCTGCTGATGCCACCGCGTTGAGGGCGGGTGTGAAGTCCGGGCCTCCAGGCGGCCCGCCGGCCAGTGAGGGCGCGTCCGGGGCGCTCAGCCCGCCCGTGACATCGAGGAGGGCCTGGTGCCGGCCGGCACCAGGTCGGGCCACGTGAGCGGGTTCCGGGGCCCCGGGCCTTCGGGACCGGCGACCGGGCCTGGTTGCTTCGGTCCGAGCGGCTGCCGACGGGCGATCACCTCTTCGGCCAACGGCATGGAGAGCGGGCGGGAGAAGAGATAGCCCTGCGCATGCGTGCAGCCGAGGCGCTCGAGCTCCTGCGCCTGCGCGGCGGTTTCGATGCCCTCCGCGACCACGCTCGTGTTCAACGTACGCGCCAGCGCGAGAATGCTCTCCACGATGGCAGGCCGGTCGGGCAGCAACAGGCTGTTCACGAACGAGCGGTCGATCTTGAGCGCGTCCACCGGCAGCCGGTGCAGGTGGCTCAGCGACGAGTAGCCCGTGCCGAAGTCGTCGAGGTAGATCTTGACGCCGAAGTCGCGCAGGTCCCTCAGCAGGCCCGCGGCCGCCTTCGGGCTCTCCATCAACGCGGTCTCCGTGATCTCGAGACGGAGATCGCTCGGTTGCAGGCCCGCGTCCTGCACCGTGCGCTCGACGACGGCGAGGAAGTTCTGCTGGACGAGCTGCCGGCTGGACACGTTGACCGTGATGTAGTCGAGCCCGCCCGGGTAGCGGCGCTGCCAGGCCGCGAAGGCGCGGCACGCCTCGCGGAGCACCCACGTGCCGAGCGGCTCGATGAGCCCGAGCTCCTCGGCGAGCGGGATGAACTTGTCCGGCGGGACCGGCTCGCCGTTGCGCTTCCAGCGGATCAGCGACTCGAACCCCACGCACGCACCCGAGACGAGGGCCACGATCGGCTGGTAGTGCACCTCGAAGTCGCCCGCCGCGACGGCGCGCCGGAGGTCGTTCTCGAGGCCGAGCCGGTCGCGCGCGCGCGCGTGCATGTCGGCATCGAACATCTCGTGCCGCGCCTTGCCGCGAGTCTTCGCGTGGTACATGGCGGTGTCGGCGTCGCGCATCAGCTCGTCGGGGCTGGCGTAGTCGGTCAGCCCGATGGCAATGCCGATGCTGGCCGAGGTGAAGACCTCGCGGCCGCCAATCGAGAACGGCGCGCCGAGCGCCTCCTGCAACCGGAACGCGATGGCGTTGGCCTGCTGCTCGTCGCCGAGGCTGTTGAGGAGGATGGCGAACTCGTCGCCGCCCAGCCGCGCGAGGACGTCGCTCGCGCGGAGGCACGACTCGAGCCGGCGCGACACCGCGGTGAGCAGCTCGTCGCCCACGAGGTGCCCGAGGCTGTCGTTGACGACCTTGAACCGATCGAGATCGAGGTAGAGGACGGCGAAGCGATCGCCGCCCGGGCGCGTGCGGGCGTCGGCCAGCCGCCTTCCCAGCCGCTCCACGAACACCGCCCGGTTGGCCAGGCCCGTGAGCGGATCGATCTGTCCGGGGCCGCCGACCCGATGCCGCGACATCACGGTCTCGGTGAGCGAGCCGGCCAGGCGGGTCGGCCGCGTGCCCGCGCCGGTTCCTCGCGCGGCCATGCCGCGACACAGGAACGAGCGGTACGTGCCGTCCTCGTGCCGGAGCCGGAACTCGTGCTGCAGGCGATCCGTCGTGCCGCCCAGGTGTGCGTTGATCGCATCCTTGAACGCGCCGATGTCCTCCGGGTGCACGCGCGCGAGCCATTCGTCGGCGCGGCCGACGCCGGGCCTCGGAGGCAGGCCGAGCATGGCGCGCCAGCGGCCGGAGAAGAAGCACTGGTGCGTCTTCAGGTCCCAGTCCCACAGCCCGTCGCTGGCCGCTTCCGCAGCCAGCGAGAGCCGCTCCTCCGTCCGCCTCACCGCGCTGTCGTGACGCGCCTGCTCCGTCACGTTCTGCCAGAGCAGCGTCGTCCCGCCGGCGACGCGGAGGATCTGGACGTCCAGGACGCGTACGGCGGTGAGCGTCGGCACCGTGATGCGCACGGTGGTGCGGGAGCCGGAGGCCGAGGCCAGATCATCGATCGCCCGCGGCAGCTCGGTGCCGGCAAGAGCCGGGACGGCCGTCACGAGCGGGCGCCCGAGCACGCGGCGCCGCGGGCACGCCAGGATGCGCTCGAGGGCCTCGCTCCAGAAGGTGACCTCGCCGCGGGGTCCCAGCACCGCCATCCCCGGCAGCGCATCCACGACGGCGACGCGGTGGCGCGCTTCCTCTTCCGCCTCCTCGTGGCCTGCGTACGCGCGATACGCGAATGCGATGGGAACCGCCGCGACGGCCAGCAGTTCCCATGCGCCGCGGACGACGGCCTCGGCCAGCCCCGTGGCGATGCTCGCGGCGACGACGTGCTGCGGGCACGTGAGCAGGAGACGGGCTGGCCACGCGGGGTCTGCCGGCCTCCGGGTGACGAGCGGGATGACGCGTCCCGCAAGGGTGCTCCGCACCACGCTGTACGAGAGCACGGCTCCGGCCAGCGGCAGGGCCGCCCACGGCCAATCGAGATGGCGCAGCGTGCCGCCGAGCGCCACGTAGACCGCGGCGGCCCCCTCCAGCGCCAGCAGGCTCGTCGCCACGCCCGCGAGCGTGCGCCCGGCCCCGCTCCAGCCTCCACGGCGGGCGAGCCCGCGCGCGGCCTCGCCCGCGGCGGCGACGAACATTGCGGCCGGCAGCCCGAGCAGGAGGAAGGCCGTGAGATCGATCGCGAAGGGCGGCTGCATCCGGTCCAGCTCCCGGGAGCGCAGCGGCTTCGCGTCGAGCGTGGAGGCCAGCATCGCGGCCAGCGTCAGGCCGGCGATCTCGAGCGGTGAAATGCCCAGCGCGCCGGCCAGCCACACCGACAGCGGCACCGCGACGGCGGCGAGGCCAAGTGCGACGACTGGCGGAGGCAGCGAACGCATGGGATGGCGTCCAGGAACGCACGGGAATTGCAAGTCCGGGACCGGAAGTTTCCGCGGCGACAACGCACGGAATCGCCGTGACTTGCACGGATCCTCCGGGAGAGGGTGTGCGCAAATCGACCAGGCGGCAGCGTCCGATTCTGTAACAGCCTTACAGTTCCGTCAGATGGCGGACCGTGTCAGCCCTCGCGGGCGGCGGCGACGCCGGCCTCTTCGTCCACCAGGCTGAGCAGCCAGGCCCCGGCGACGAAGAAGAGCAGGATGGCCAGCACCGCCGTGCGGCTCGACCCCGTGAGGGCCACGCTCAGCGTGAACACCAGCGGCCCGAGCACGGTGGCGAAGCGCTCGGCCACGGCGAAGAAGCCGAAGAACTCGGAGGTCTTGTTGGCGGGGATCATCCGCGCGAACAGCGCGCGGCTGAGGGCCTGCGCGCCACCTTGCACGGTGGCCACCAGCGCGGCCAGGACGAAGAAATGCGTCACCGTCGTCATGAAGTAGCCGAGGATGGTGGCCAGGGCGTAGACGGCAATGGCGATGAAGATGGCGCGCTTCGTGCCGATGCGCGTGCCGAGCGAGCCGAAGAGGAACGCGAACGGGATGCCGAGGAACTGCACCATGACGAAGGCCGCGATTTGCGCGGTCTGCGCGATGCCGATCTCGGCGCCGTACACCGCGGCCATCCGGATGATGGTCTGGATGCCGTCCTGGTAGAGCAGCATCGCGAGGAAGAAGAGGAAGGCCTGGCGGTAGCGGCGGATCTCCCCGAGGGTGTGCCCCAGCCGTACGAACGCCGCCCGGATGGCGGATCCCTGCCGCGTGTCGTCCGGATCGAGCCGCACCGCGGGCTCGGGCACGCCGCGGAACAGCGGGAGGGAGAAGACGGCCCACCAGGCGGCCACCGAGACGAACGATGCCTTGACGGCGGCGGTGGTGGACGCGAACCCGAACCCCTGTGGCTCGAGGATCCAGGCGAGGTTC
>CAUJDN010000123.1 GCA_963169195.1 Acidobacteriota bacterium
CTGAGGTCGTTCTCCGAGAAGAGGCCGAACTGGAACACCGGGATGGCGATGGTCTGCATCGTCCGCCGCATGCGCACCTCGGCGTTGCCGGCCGTGCGCGCGGTGACCTCCACCTGGTACGGCGTGATCAGGCCCACGAGCCCCTGATACGGCCCGGCGCCAATCGGCGTGCCGTTCGGGTCGGCCACGTCGGGATTGCCGTCCCCGTTCGAGTCCGTGAACGTGATCCGGTAGCCGGACGTGCCGTTGGGCCGCAGGAAGTTGATGCTGGGGAGGTCCGGCTCCATCGCCGGATCCGTCAGGGCAGCCAGCTGGCCTCCCGTCGGGCTGAAGTTCCCCGCGAAGACCTGCCCGAGGTCGGCGGTCAGCTTCTCCACGCCCGCGTGCGCCGCGGCATAGGCCTGCGTCTGGTCGCGCTCGATCCCGCCCGCCGCCTGGTCCGCGTTGACCATGGCCAGCAGCCCCGCCACCATGGCGGACATCAGCATCATCACGAGCAGCGCGGCAATCAGCGCGACGCCGCGCTCGTCGGTTGGTCGCGTCATCGAGGGTCTCCTCATCGATATCGATCCACGAACGCCATGCTGCGAAGGCTCACCTGCGTGTACAGCGCGTTCTGCGACTGCCGTCCGTGGCTGACGAGGCTGTTCCGCCGCTGATCGTCGGCGGTCATGGCCAGCACGACGTTGACCTTGCGGATCTGGTTCTCGGAGCAGGGGTCGGGACTGCACGCGCCGCTGCCGTCGACATCCGAGGCGTCCATCCGGACGCCGGTCGGGTTGTTCACCTGGTCGGCGATGTCGTACGTCAGCCGGAAGTCCTGCACGCCGAGACCGACGGCATTGGGCTGTCCGCCTCCCACCACGCGCACCAGCCGCGGCATGCCTGGATCGGTCTGGGTGTCCACGTAGTAGGTGATCATCCGGATGCGCGTCGCCTGCGAAGGCGCCCGCTGCTGCACGCCGCCCACCACGACGGGGACGTCGGGGTCCGATGGCGCCGCGTCCTTGAGCTGGTTGATCGTCCCGAGCATGTCGAGGGTCGGGTCGAGCTGGTTCAGCCCCAGCGGGTCCCCGGTGCCCGCGCCAAAGGTCACCTGCTGACCCGCAACCGCGGTGACCTGCATCAGCGTGCTCATCGCGCCCTTGGTGAGCATCAGGAGGTCGCCGGCGCGCAGGTTGTCCGATTCGACGTCGGGATCGTCGGAGATGTCCACCGAGTCGTGGATGACCGCCATCGACCCGTCCGCGGAGATCGACGCGAGCGACACGGGCCCGAAGAGATTGTCGGCGGCCAGGATGGTGATGACGTCGGTGCACTGCCCGTTGATCGGCGGCCCGAGGCCTGCCCCGACGGTGATGGCGGGCAGCGTCGAGTCGACGGGGAACGTGTCCACCCCCGGACAGGCTCCGCTCTGCGCCGGCCCCGGCCGGTCAATCGGACTGGCCGCGCCGCCGTTGGGGATGCCAATGCGCCGGCCGACCGGCAGGCCCTGCCCCACCTGCAGCATGTCGCGCTGGACCAGATCCATCGCGGCGCGCAGGTGGGAATTCATGTCCAGCATCCGCTTCGCGGCCTGGTTGCCGTTCATCGCGTCGCTCATGATCTGCGTCGTGCCCGCGAGCACGACGAGCATCACGGTCATGGCGATGAGCAGCTCCAGCAGGGTGAAGCCCGCCTGGTCCGAACCCGCGTGCCTGGTCACGAGAACCTCGAGATGAGCGTCGACAGCCGGTACGTACGCCGGCGCTCGCCGATCGCGTTCGACGCGTTGTACCGGATGGTGACGATGATCTGCCGCAGATCGGGGTTGCCATCCACGTCGCAGATCTCGATCTGGCGCGTGTACCCGGCGAGCGGCACGTCGTCGGAGGTCCCGAGCTGGTTGTCGGGGCCCGGAGTGGCTTCGAGCCCTGTGTCGTCGGCCGTGTTGACGAGGCCATCGGGGCCTGGGGCGAGCATGTCGACCTCGCCGTCCTGGAACGCCCCGCCGCCCACGCCGGTCGTGCCCACCGGGCACGCACCCGGCACCGCGGCGTTGCGAATCTGCGCCCAGAGGATGGTGTGCGTGTCCCTGGCGGTATGGACGCTCTCGATCGCCTCCCGCGCCTTCTCGCGTGCCACCAGGCCGGGTGTGGACGTCGCCGCGATGTTCAACCCGAGCACGAGCGCCTGCGCGAGGGCCAGCAGCGCCACGGTCAGCAGGGTCATGGCGATGAGCGCTTCGAACAGCGTGAAGCCGCGCTCGGAGCGCGGAGTCAAGACGGTGGTCGTCATTTCGTCCACCCCACTCCGTCCCATCGCCACCGCTCGATGTTGGCGGTGGCGCCGAGAATCGTGACAGCGGTTGCCGAGAGCGGGTCGCCCTCGATGCCGAGCGACACGGTGGCGTTGATGGGGTTGCCGGCGGCGTCGATGAACGCGCCTTCGCTGGAGAACATCACCGGCGCCGCGCCGCCCAGCGCCACCGCGGTCGCGTTGCCGAACAGGTTGGGCGTGTCGGGCAACGCCGGGAAGAGCTCATATTCGATGCCGCTCTCGAACGTCAGGGTCTCGAGCACCGTGGGTGCGGGAGTCGCCGCCGGGGGATCGGGAACGGCCCGCTGCGCGCTCTGGACCTGGTTCGGCGGCAGGAAGCGGATCTCGATGTCACGCCGTCGGGCGACCGCCATCTCCCGGTGGCGTTTCAGGAAGCCATCCAGCTGCTGCGAACCCGTCTCGCCGCGGGTCATCCGGACGATGGTCGTGGTGACACCGATCCCGACGCCGGCGAGGATGGACAGGACGGCCACCGCGACAAGGATCTCGACCAGAGTGAACCCGCGCTCGTTCTGCATGGACGCTCCGTGCCCGAGCAATTCCCGATCCACGCGCGTCGTCCGTCCTAACTGGCTGAGGCCCTGCGGGTTGACACCAGGGAGGCGACGTTTCGCCACATCTTCGCTCGTCCTGTTCTGGCACATCGGGAAACGGATTCGTGATCGGGCCGGCACGCGCCGCGCGGAGTACCCTATTCATCGGATTCAGTCCCCCAAGGCATCAGTCAACCGTTCCCAGTGACGCTCAGCCGGGAGCGAGGAAGCCCCCGACCGCGACGTCAGGCCGTTCGGCGAATTCATCCAGCAGGAACCTTCCCTCGGCCACGCAGAGCAACCCCACGAACAACGCGCCCGTCGTGTTCTTCAGCCGCCGCATCGGGCTGCAGGCGGGCCAGGTGGTCCCCACAGCCGCATCGGCGCCATCGCGACGCGGCGCGGCTCCGGGCTGCAAGGGGCGGACAGCTGCTGCCCATCGTGACTTCGTGGTCCCTCTGACAGCCTATTCTTCGGCCATGAAGGGATAGGTGTAATCCGTCGGGGGCGCGAAGGTTTCCTTGATGGTGCGCGGGCTGACCCACCGCAGCAGGTTCAGCTTCGACCCGGCCTTGTCGTTGGTGCCGCTGGCACGCGATCCGCCGAAGGGCTGCTGCGCGACGACCGCCCCCGTGGGCTTGTCGTTGATGTAGAAGTTGCCGGCCGCGTTCCTCAGCGTGTTCGACGCCTCGCGGATGGCCCCGCGGTCGCGCGCGAAGATCGAGCCCGTGAGCGCGTAGGGCGCGGTCCGGTCCACCACCTGCAGCGTCTCGCTCCACCTCGACTCGTCGTAGACGTGCACGGCGAGCACGGGCCCGAAGATCTCCTCGCACAGCAGGCGATAGGCGGGGTTGGCGGTCTCGAGCAGCGTGGGCTCGATGAACCAGCCCTCCTCGCCGTGACAGCCCCCGCCCTGCAGCACGCGCGCGTTCCTCTTCGCGTCCTCGACATACTCGCTGATCTTCGTGAAGGCCTTCCGGTCGATGACCGCGCCCATGAAGTTGCGGAAGTCGCGCACGTCCCCCATGCGGATCCCCTGCATCATGCCGACCATCCGGTCGCGCACGTCGTTCCAGCGCGAGCGCGGCACGTACATCCGGCTGGCGGCGGAGCACTTCTGTCCCTGGTACTCGAACGCGCCGCGCACGGCCGCCACCGCCACCTCCTGCGGGTCCGCCGACGCGTGCATGACGATGAAGTCCTTGCCGCCCGTCTCGCCGACCAGCCGCGGATAGCCCCGGTACCTGGCCAGGTTCTGCCCGACGCGCTGCCAGAGGCCCTGGAACACGCTCGTGCTGCCGGTGAAGTGCACACCGGCGAGTTCCGGGTGATCCAGCACGGCATTCGAGATCTCGACGGGATCGCCGGGGACGAAATTGATGACGCCCGGGGGCAGGCCCGCGGCCTCGAGCAGCTTGTAGGTGTAGTAGTTGGACAGGAGCGACGCGGCGGCCGGCTTCCAGACCACGGTGCACCCCATCAGCGCGGGCGCGCCGGAGAGGTTGCCCCCGATGGCCGTGAAGTTGAAGGGCGTAATCGCGTAGACGAAGCCTTCCAGCGGCCGGTAGTCAATCTGGTTCCAGAACCCGTGCGAGCTGATGGGCTGCTCGGCGAGCAGTTCCTGGGCGAAGTAGGGGTTGAAGCGCCAGAAGTCCACCATCTCGGACGCCGCGTCGATCTCGGCCTGGTACGCCGTCTTCGACTGGCCGAGCATCGTGGCCGCGTTCAGGGTCTGCCGCCACGTCGTGGTCAGCAGTTCGGCCGCGCGCAGGAAGATGGCCGCCCGGTCCTCGAAGGGCCATCCCGCCCATTCCCGGCGTGCCTCGAGCGCGGCGGCGATGGCCTGCTTCACGTGCTCCGACGAGGCCTTGTGCCACGTGGCGAGCACGTGCCCGTGCCTGTGCGGCATCACCACGGTCCCGGTGTCGCCCGTGCGGATCTCCTTCCCGCCGATGATGACGGGAATGTCGATCTGCTCCCCTGCCATGGCAGCCAGGCGAGCCTTCAGCTCGGCCCGCTCGGGCGAGCCCGGGCGATAGGACAAGTTCGGATCGTTCTGCGGCGGTGGGACCCGCCGGCGGGCGGCAAGGACGTCAATCATGGGTCAATTCCTTCGATGAAGGCACGGAGGTTCGAAGCACAAGGGTTCAAAGCACAAGGGTTCAAAGCACAAGGGTGTGGCTACGCCCTCGCGCCCTCGATCTCCACCTTGATGTGTCGCCAGCGGCCCTGGCGGAAGCGGAGCACGGTGAGCACGCATCGCGTGAAATGGCCCAGCACGATGGCCAGCCAGATGTCAGAGGCCACGAGCGGCCGGGTCGCCTGGATGGCCAGGCACATGCCGATGGGCACCGCCATCTGAGAGGCCAGCGTGATGAAAAGCGGGCTGCGCGTGTCGCCGGTCCCCTGCAGGCCGCCGGTGTAGGTGAGCGCGACGGTGATGAAGAAGCCCGACACGGCGAGGTACTGAAGGAGTTGCTCGCCCAGCCGGGCGACCTCGGGCTCGGTGGCGCCGAAGAGCCCGAGCAGCAGGTGCGGGGCCGCCACGAACGCCAGGCCCACGCCGCCGGCCACCCACAGCCCAATCCGCGACGCCGCGTGCACGCCGAGGATGGCGCGCTCGGGGTGCCCCGCGCCCAGGTTCTGGCCCGCGACCGTCGCCGCGGCGCCCATCAGGCCCACGGAGGTCCACGTGATCATCGAGAAGAGCTCGGTGTAGCCGATGGCGTAGGCGGCCTGGGCCGCCGCGCTGTGCTCCAGCGACCCGATGAAGCGGAGCAGCAGGACGCCGGCGACGTTCATCGCGATGCCCTGCACGCCGGTGGGCAGGCCGAAGCGGAACAGCGATCGGATGATCGCCCAGTCGGGCCTGACGTCCATGTGCCGCGAGAAGCGGATGACGAGCTTGCCCCTGAAGAAGAGGTACAGCGCAGCGACACTGACCGTGTTCGACGCGATCACGGTGCCCAGGGCCGACCCGGTCGTGCCCAGCTTCGGCACCAGGATCAGGTTCAACACCAGGTTGAGCAGCGTCATCGTGACCCCGAGCCGGAGCGGCGTGCGCGCGTCGCCGGCCGCCCGGAGGGCACTGCTCAGCATGAAGAACAGCATCATGCCGATGCTGAACGTGAAGTTGATGCGGAGGAACGGCAGCGCCTGCGCCTTCACCTCGGGGGCGGCGTTCACCATGTCGAGCAGGTACGGCGCCGCGAAGTACCCGAACGGCGCGAGCAGCAGGCCGAACATCGCCAGGGCCGTCAGGAAGGCCTGGTAGACGGTGCGGTTGACCTTGTCCTCCTCGCCCGCCCCGGCGAAGCGCGCCACCAGCACCGCCTGGCCGGTGAACAGCGACGCCATGAAGACGATGACGACGAGGAAGATCTGCCAGCTGATGCCAATGGCCGCATTGGCCGTGTAGCCGATCAGGTTGCCGACCAGGACGTGGTCCACCACGCCCTGCAGTCCGGCCACCACGTTCTGCAGCATCGTGGGCCACGCCAGCCTCCACACGGCCGGGCCGATGGGGCCTTCCACGAGCGAACGGTCGAACGGCGTGGGCTTCGTCTGCGCGCGCGGCGCCGGGTCGGCCATAGACGGCTGAGACAGGGTTCGAGACGGACTTCCGATTCTACTCGTTCTGGGGTTCTGGGGTTCTGGGGTTCTGAGGTTCTGAGGTTCTGGGGTTCTGGGGTTCTGCGGTTCTGGGGTTCTGGGGTTTGCGGGTTCTGAGGTTCTGAGGTTCTGAGTGCTAGGCTCGGGAAGGCAAAGAAGGGAACCACGGCCGTCGACACGCGCCGCCAGGCCTTGCCGATCGTCGGGAAGCGCTGGCCCCACTCGCTGGCCTCGACGGTGCTGATGAGATCCGGCGAGACATCGACCGCGTACATTTCCAGCAGAAAGGCCTGAATCTCGCGGACGGTGAGGCCCCGCGCCTATAGCGCGAGGCTCTCGTCATCGAAGCCGGTGAAGCGGCGTACACGCGCGGCCCGTCATCGGTCAGCACCGTCTTGCCGCCAGTGCCGTTGCGATGATTGGCCGCGTCGTCGGGCTTGGCCCCGCCGGGGGCATAGCCGAGATGGTGGCTCAGCTCCGCCCCGAGCGCGCGCTCGATGATGGCTTTCTTGAAGCGCCGGGTGGCGGCCTCGACTTTCGGCCGCGGTCAGCGGCCCTTCGCGCACGAACTGGTCCAGCACCTGGACCGGCACCGGGGCCAGGATTTCGGCGTCACGCGTTTCGCTCTTCCGTTTGCGGGGCATGGGACCTCCTCATCCTATGCCTCACACACAGAATTTCTGACACCCTCGGCTCGCAGAACCCTCGAAACATGCACTCGAGAACCCCAGAACCCCAGAACCCCAGAACCTCAGAACCTCAGAACCCCAGAACCTCAGAACCCCAGAACCTCAGACATCTATCTCCCCCGCATCCTCCGCCCGTTCCATGATGAAGCGGAACCGCGCCGAGGCGTCCTTCCCCATCAGCTCGTTGATCACGCGGTCCGTCACCAGCTGGTCGGCCACCTGCACCTTGAGGAGCCGACGCGTGCGGGGGTTCAGCGTCGTCTCCCACAGCACCTTCGGCATCATCTCGCCCAGGCCCTTGAAGCGCGTGATCTCCGGCGTCGCGCGGCCGGTCTTCTGCCGCACGATCTGGTTCTTCTGCGCCTCGTCCAGGGCCCAGTAGGTCTCCTTGCCGATGTCGATGCGGTAGAGCGGCGGCTGCGCCAGGTACACCTTCCCCGCCGTGATCAGCTGCGGCAGGTGGCGGTACAGGAACGTGAGGAGCAGCGTGGAGATGTGATGGCCGTCGGAGTCGGCGTCGGCCAGCAGGATCACCTTGCCGTACCGCATCCGGTTGAGGTCGAAGTGCTTCCCGACGCCGCACCCCAGCGCGGTCACCAGGTCCGCAAGTTCCTTGTTCTCGAGGACCTTCGCCGTGGACACACCCTCGGTGTTCAGCACCTTGCCGCGCAGCGGGAGGATGGCCTGCCGTGCGCGGTCTCGGCCCTGCTTGGCCGACCCGCCGGCCGAATCGCCCTCCACGATGAAGAGCTCGCTGGTGATGGAGCCGGGATGGGTGCAGTCGGAGAGCTTGCCGGGCAGGTTCACGCGCCCCGCCGTGGGCCCCTTCCGCACCACTTCCTGCTGGGCCGCGCGGCTGGCCTCGCGCGCCCGCGCCGCCAGGATGATGCGCGCGACAATGGCCTCGGCCACCGACTGGTTGTTGTTCAGCCAGTGCTCGAGCGCGGGCCGCACGAGGCCATCCACGGCCGAGAGCACCTCGGGGTTGTTCAACCGGTCCTTGGTCTGTCCCTGGAACTGCGGCTCCTGCACGAACACGGACAGGATGCCCGTGGTGCCCTCGCGGATGTCATCGGCGGTGAGGGTGACGCCCTTCGGCGAAAGGGTGTGCGTCTCGATGTAGTTGCGCACGGCCTTGCCCACCCCGGCCCGGAGGCCGCTCTCGTGCGTGCCGCCGGAACCCGTCGGGATGCCGTTCACGTAGCTCCGCAGGTGCTCGTCGGTGGACTCGGTCCACTGGAGCACGAGCTCCAGCTTGACGCCGTTCTCCTTCTCGAGCACGAACGGCGCCTCGTGCACGGGCCTGGCCTGCCGCTCCGCGACGATCTTCTTCAGGTAGTCGACCAGGCCTTCGGCGTGCTGGAACACGTCCTTGCGGCCGGCCGGCTCGTCCTCGAAGGCGACCTTGACGCCGCGGTGCAGGTAGCTGGCCACTTCCAGCCGGTCGCGGATGATCGCGCCGTCGAACTCCACCTTCGGGAAGATGGTCGGGTCCGGCCGGAAGAACACGCTGGTCCCGCTGCCGCGCGCCGGGCCGGTCTTCCTGAGAGCACCCGTGGGCCTGCCCTGCTTGAAGCTCATCTCCCACTGCGCGCCGTCGCGGCGCACCGTGGCGACGAGCTCGCGCGAGAGCGCGTTCACCACGCTCGCGCCCACGCCGTGCAGGCCGCCCGCCGTCTTGTAGTTGCCGGCCTCGAACTTCCCGCCCGCGTGGAGGACCGTGAAGATCACTTCGAGCGCGCTCTTCTTCGTCTTCGGGTGCACGTCCACCGGGATCCCGCGCCCGTCGTCCTCGATGGTGATGGACGAACCGTCCTTGTGCAGGGTCACCCGGATGTTCGAGGCGTAGCCGTTCATCGCCTCGTCGATGGCGTTGTCGAGCACTTCCCAGACCAGGTGGTGCAGCCCCGCGGCGCCGACGCCGCCGATGTACATGCCCGGGCGCTTGCGAACGGGCTCGAGGCCCTCGAGGACGGTGATGTCTTTGGCTGTGTAAGTCGTGGACAAGGCAGGAAAGATTGTAAAGGTTCTGAGGTTCTGAGGTTCTGAGGTTCTGGGGTTCTGGGGTTCTGGGGTTCTGGGGTTCTGGGGTTCGCGGGCTCTAGCGCTGCTCGAAGGTGTCGCGGGCGTCGTTCCAGCGCCAGACGGGGTCGGGCTTCAGGCCGCGGGAGGCTGGCGACGCCACCAGGTGCACGCCGCCCAGCCAGCGGTCGATGCCGTTGAGCAACACGTGATCCAGTTCGCCGGCGAGCACACGCCGGCCGGCGTCCGTCAGCGCCAGGCGGGGGGCGGACGGGTCGTCGCGCCACCAGTCCGCATCGTGCCAGCGGCCAGGCGCCGCGCCCTCGGCTCGCATCAGCGGATCAGCCGCGATGACGAGGGGCCGGATGTGCGACCACCATCCGGCGTCCCCCATGAAGACGGCCTCCTCCACCGCGTGGTTCGCGGCGCGGAATGCGTCGCGAACGGGGAGCGGCGATCCCGCCACCGCGGCGAGCGTCTGCCGCTCGGTGCGTGAGAGGCCGTCACGAATCGACGGGAACTGCTCCAGGTGTCGCCGTAGCGACGACCTGAGGGAGGGCCACGCTCCAGGATGGTCGAACGACACCAGTCCGGTGGGCTCCGGCGCGCGAAAGCAGTCCCAGGCGTGGGTCGCGGCCGCCCACCGCCCGGGGCCGAGCGGCTCACGCGCCGCGAACCACGCCGCGAGCTGCTCGTCAGGCTGCGCCGCGAGGTAATCGTCAGCGAGAATCGCCGTGACACGCGCGATGGCGCCGGTCGCCGCGACACGAATCGGCGCGAGCTGGCTCAGCACCTGGAGGACGTGCAGCTGGTCGTAGAGGTCGTGCTCGAACCACAAGACGATCTCGTCGCCGGACACGGCCTCGGCCAGCGCCGCATCGCGCGCGGCCAGCGAGCGCTCGATCTGCGCGGCATCGCCCCAATCGACCGCCAGGAACTCCGCCCGCACCCGCCGCAGCGCCTCGTCGACCAATCCCGCCGGCACGGGACCCTCGTGCAGCACGTCATCCCACGGCACGATGCGGCCCGGCACACCCAGATCGTGCAGGCGGGAGAGCGCGACAGAGCCGTTGGTGACGTGGAGCATTCGGGGGTTCGGGGGTTCGGGGGTTCGGGGGTTCTGGGGTTCGGAGGTTCTGGGGTTCGGGGGTTCGGAGGTTCTGGGGTTCTGGGGTTCTTGAGGGCATCGCGGGCTGGTATCGTAGCCCCGTGCTCGCGCCGGTGGTCTCACGGGTTCTGGCGGCCGCCATTGTCACGGGAGGGCTGGTCCGGGTGACGCTCCTGCTCGGGCCGCCGCCGCCGCCGCGCTGGACCATTACCCACCGCGTCTCCGCACACCGTGCGCTGGTCGTCGAGGTCGAAACCCGCCACCTGGACGAGGCCGCGGCGATCGCCAGGGCCATCAGCGACGCGGAGCAGCCGCACTTCGACGAGATCCTCGTGTTCTTCCATTCACCCGGACGCCGCGACATGCTGCGGCGCATCCAGTGGACGCGCGCGCACGGCTACGTCGAGACGATGTACTGAACGCGACCGCCGGGGCCGAAGCCCCGGCATTCCCGGCCCGGCGCCCGCCATCCCCACCGCGAAGCGCGGCCACACCGCAGGCCCACCCGCCGAAACCGGAGGACGCGGCGGGCCCTACTCCTTCCGCCTCCGCGTCGGCGTCCGCTTCGCTGCGGTCTTCTTCGCGGCGGTCTTGCGGGCCCGCTTCGCCTTCGGCGCGGGCGGCTGGGGCTCGTCCACCTCCGCCTGCGAATCGTCGTCCGACAGGGGTGGCGCCATGCGGCCGCCACCCACGCCTCCGATCATCTCGCGCGTGACGTCCACGGCGCCGCCGACAATCCGGTTGCCGATGTCATCGTCCGGCAGCTCGTGGCTGGCCGTTGCGGCCGGCGGGGGCATGTCCTCGGGGATCTCCGGGCCTTCGCCGGTTTCCTCGAGGGCTGACGACCCCGGCTGGCCGCCGGCGAGGATGGACCAGCCGTGCGGGACCGCCACGCGGGGCGTGCCGCCTCCGGCCGCGAACACCCGCAGGCCGCCCTGCCGGTCGCGCTCGAGCTTCAGGATGCCGTCCTTCTGGCACGCGCGCATCAGCTCCGCAATCGATCCGTACTTCCGCTCGTCGAAGGTCGGGTCGGCCGCGCGCAGGAACTGCTTGAACTGTCGCGGGTACATCGGCCACCGCGGCTGCGCACCGCCCTCGGTGAGCACCCGGCGCACCAGCGACACGCCTTCGCCCAGCGAGGCGGCATCCACGGTCTCGCGCCTGGATTGCGATCCCGGCGCTCCGTGCTGATCGTCCTCCTGGCCGCGTCGCGTGTCATCGCCGCTCCGGCGCCGCGCGTCCCGCGCCGGCTGCTGAGCCTCCGCCGGCACTCCCTCCGCGAGCTCCTCGGCGGCCGGCGCCGCCACGGCCGCGACCGTTCCCTCGATCGGCGTCATGGGCGCCGCCTCGACGCCCTCCACGAGCTCCACGAGGGTGCTGCGGCCCTGGTGCTTGAGGGTCACGATGCCGTGCTCGGCGAGCTTGTCGGCGAAATCGCGAAAGCTGCCGGAACCGTAGTCGCGCTCGGAGAACGACGAGTCGAGCTGGAGCAGGGTGCTCTTGAGCAGGCCCAGCTGCGGTGTGACCTCCCGGTCCGCCAGCACCTTCAGGGCGCGCTTCACCAGCGGCACCGCAACGTCGATGGCCTGCGAACCCGCGGCCACGCGGGGCCGCTCGCCCCGCTCCTGGCGGTGCGGGCGCCGGTCGGGCACGACGTTCTCGTAGGCGATGAACTCGGTGCAGTTCTTCTGCATCACCTGGCTGGTGAACGATCGCCCGCCCACGACGAACACCTTGCGGTCGTACTGCTTGAGCTTCTCGACCAGCGTGATGAAGTCGCTGTCGCCGCCCACGATGACGAAGGCGTTGATGTGCGCGTGGGTGAAGGCCATCTCCAGCGCGTCGAGCGCCAGGTTGATGTCGGCGCCGTTCTTGTCGCCCCCGGGCGTCATCACACGCTGCACGAGCCGCACCGCATGGTTGGACATCGCGCGGCCGTAGTCACCCGAGCGCTTCCAGTCGCCGTAGGCGACCTTCGTCACGATCTCGCCGCGCTCCTTGATGGCCTCGAGCACCGCACCGATGTCGAACTGGAGGCCGAGGGTGGTCTTCACGCCGATCTCGACGTTGTCGAAGTCGATGAAGACCGCAATCTTGAGTTTCTGCTCTGACATTCTTTAGGTCCTGAAGTCTTGGGGGTCCTGAGGTCTTGAGGCTCAGAACTGAAAATAGATGAAGTCGAGGGAAACGCGGCTCCTCAGCACGAGGATGAGCGTCACCATCGCTCCGGCCGCCGCTGCCTGCAGCAGCGCGCGGGACACGCTGGCGGGGCCCAGGGCCTCCCAGCGCGACTCGGCCCACCGAACGAGGCGCACGCCCCGCTCGCGTCCAAGCGCCCACAGGTCGTCCAGGAACAGCGGCACACCCCATGTGGCCGCCAGGACGAACAAGTAAACGCCGACCTGCCGCTCCATCATCGTGCTCTCGGCCGGGGAGAGCACGAGCCATCGGCGCAGGAAGTCGGGGTTGGTCTCTCTGAAGAACAGCCAGCCGGCGAACGCTGCCGATACGGTCAGGACGATCTGGACGATAGCCAGCGGACCAGGCCACTTCGCGGGAAGCCCCAGGAGCCGCCCGACGGTCCGCGTGACGACTACTAGTGTGCCATGGTACAGGCCCCAAAGCACGTAGTTCCAGCTGGCCCCGTGCCAGAGGCCGGAAACGAGGAAGGTGGCCATCAGGTTGGCCTCGCGCTGGAGGGCCGGCACGCGGTTCCCGCCGAGCGGGATGTAGACGAAGTCCCGGAACCACGTCGAGAGCGAGATGTGCCACCGGTGCCAGAAGTCGGAGGGACTGCGGGCGATGTAGGGGTGGTTGAAGTTCAGGATCAGCTCGAAGCCGAACCACCGGGCCGTACCGCGGGCGATGTCCGAATAGGCCGAGAAGTCCGCGTAGATCTGCAGCCCGAAGGCGAAGACGCCCGCCCAGAGCATCTCGAACGAGGGGTCCTGGTGGCTGAACACGCGGTTGGCGATCACGCCCACGTTGTCGGCCACCACCAGCTTCTTGAAGAAGCCCCAGACGACGAGCAGCACCGCATCGCGCGCGCGACCGGTGTCCCACGTGCGCGGCTGCTCGACCTGTACCAGCAGGTTCATCGCCCGCATGATGGGGCCCGCCACGAGGTGCGGGAAGAACGCGACGAAGAGCGCGAAGTCCACCGGGTTCCGGCGCGCCTTCATGTGGCCCCAGTAGACCTCCACGGTGTAGCTGAGCGCCTGGAACGTGTAGAAGGAGATGCCGGCCGGGAGCACCAGCTCCAGGACCGGCGGAGACACGTCGAGGCCGACGCTGGCGAGCACCTCCCGCACGTTCTCGACGAAGAAGTTGAAGTACTTGAACACCCCGAGCATGCCGAGGTTCGCCGCGAGGCTCGCGTAGAGGTACGCCTTCTTCCGCCCGGGGTCCTCCTCCATCCGCTGCGCCGCCCAGTAGTCGACCGTGGTGGACACCAGCATCAGGATGACGAACCAGGGATGCACCCACCCGTAGAACACGTAGCTGGCGCCGAGGAGCCAGATGTTCTGCCAGCGATGCGGGAGCCGCCAGTAGATCGAGACGACGACCGCGAAGAAGACGAGGAAGTCGAGGCTGTGGAAGATCATCGCCCTTCGACCGCGCTCAGGCCGCCCCGAGCCTGGTCGAGGGGGCGGAACAGCGGATCGAGCCGTTTCCGGAAGATCTCCGTGTAGCGGCGGCGATCGTTCACGTGATCGCCGTCACGGTAGAGATCCAGCGTCATCTCGGGATCGCCGGTGTCGTCGTGGAACAGGGCGCCGTTGGCCTCGAGCCAGGCCTTCAGGTCCGCGACGTAGCGCACGAGCTCGGGCGACTGCTCCGGCGGACGGTTCCCCACCGGCCGCCGCTGCACGCGGACGAAGCAGACCGGCAGGCCGTGCTCCCGGGAAAGGCCCATGATCAGCGGAAGGACCGACGTGGGCAGGTCGCGGTGGAAGTCGGGCTCGCCGGTGGTGTCCGTCACCGCGAAGTCCGCGCCCACGTCGTGGCGCAACGTGTCCACCGAGAAGATCTGGTCCACGTTCCACTCGAAGCCCTCAGCCGCGCCCGGCTCCGGGTGCTGGCGCCGCACCCACCAGCGCCGAATGGCCGGCTCCATCCACGCGGTGGCGATGTCGGTCTCATAGGCGTTGGCGATCGTCCGGTGCGTGCGGTGCCAGTCGCCCCTGCGACGCTCGGCCACGAGCCGGTCGAGCTCGGGCTCCTGCCCGGTGGCGACGGCGTCCAGGGCACGGCCGTACTGGCCCTCCAGGCGGAACATGGTGTCGGTGAGGTTCGTGTCGCGGAAGAAGATGAACGTCGTGCGCGGCTTCGCGCCGCTCGGCACCAGCTGGTTCTTGAAGGCGAGGTACCACCACGCTGGCCCGGTGGCCGCGTGATAGAGGAAGGCGACGAGCTCGTCGCCGGTCGTGGAGATGCGCCCCAGGTGCTCCGGGTCGATCCGCGTCCCCAGCATCGAGTCGCCGATGAACACCCACGCCGGATTGCCTCGCCGCAGCTCGTCAATGGCCTCGGCACGGAAGGGATCGTGGGGACGTCTAATCTCGAGGGAGGGGAGGTAGCCGAGCGGGGGCAGGTCGCCCACGACCGCGCGGTTCAGCGGCCTGAGAGACAGGGGCACCACTAGGATGCCCACTCCCACCAGGAGCAGGAGGATCCAGGGCCGCGCGCGGGAGGCGCTGGCGGGCTCGACCGGACCGGGGGTGCCGGAAGGCCGGGCCGCATGGGAAGCCGGTGACACAGGGACTGTAGAAAAAGGGACTCGACCCGGGCTGCTTCACGGGGCCGACCCAGTATAACTGACCGCACGCTCCGGCACGGTCATTGCACAATTCTCATCAGAGAGGTTCATCATGCCGGTACTTCGTCTCGCAAAGTGGTCGGCCGTCGGTCTCGTCGTCCTGTCCGTGGGCCTGTCGGCGCAGGAGCCTTCGACGCAGCAGCTCTACGAGACCGGCCAGTACCAGGCCCTGGTCGATCGCGCCGCCGACGGGCGCGCCGCCACGCCGGAAGACACCTACTGGGCGGCGCTGGCGTTCCTGAAGATGGAGAACGGCGCAGCGTCAGGTGCCGAGTATCGCCGCCTGCAAGAGCAGGGCGGCGCCTGGGGTGAGGTTGGCGCGTCGGGTGTGGCGATGCTCGACCGCAACTACGCCGAGGCCATCGCCGCGGCCGAGCGCGCCGTCGAGATGTCCCCGGATCACCCGTATCTCCAGTACCAGCTCGGGCTCTCCGCCCTGGGTGCGGACGACTACGGGATGGCGTCACAGGCGCTGGCCCGGGCCACCGAACTCAAGCCCGACTTCGCCTACGCGCACTACTACGCCGGGCAGGCGTTCCAGAAGCTGCACAACCTGTCGAAGGCGTCAGAGCACTACACCTACTTCCTGCGTCTCGCGCCGGAGTCGCCGGACCGTGGAGCGGTGATGGCCGTGATGAGGGCCATGCGGAAGTAGGGCGCCGCTAGAAGATGTGCCCGATCCCGAAGTACCACCGGCCGCTGCCGAGAGCGTTCGCGCGGCGGCTGGAGGTGCTGAGGGTCGATCCGGGAATGCCGAAGTCCAGTCGAAGCAGGCCCACGGGCGAGTCGATTCGCAAGCCGGCGCCGTAGCCAATCTTCAGGTCGCTGTCCGAGCCTGGCGCCCCCGGGAAGACGACCTTGCCCGCGTCGAGGAACCCCACGCCGCGCACCCATCGGTAGATCGGGAACCGCACCTCCTGGTTCAACACCAGCAGGCGGGTCCCCCCCACGGGCAGCCGGAGGAAGATGTCCTCCGATCCCAGCCCGTCTTCCTTGTACCCCCGGACGCTGTTCCCGCCGCCAGCGTAGAAGCGGTCCGACAGCGGCGGGTCGTCGTTGCCGAAGGCGCGCCCCGCCACGACGCGCGACGCCAGGACGATTCTCCCGAGCGGCACGAACACGTACTGCTGGGCCAGGACCCGGCCGAAGCTGACGTCCGCCCCGAGGGCAGACGCGCTGTGCTCGTACGAAACGGACGAGAAGGTCCCCCGCTGCGAGTTGACCGGGTCGTCGCGGCGGTCGAACAGCGCGGCCGAGGTCAACTTGCCGAGGTTCAGGACCTGGTTGAACGGCTCGAAGTCCTGCGGGTCGGGGTTCGCCTCGTACGTGTGGTTTCGCGTGAACCGGTACCCGTAGGTCACCTCGAGGCCGCGCCTGCGCCGCCACCGCTGCTCGACGCTGACGCCCACATCGTCGGTGACGAAGAGCGGAGCGGAGGGATACTGGACGTCCTCGCGGCTGAGGTAGCCGGACACGGTCGACCGCACCGGCAGGCCGAAGAAGCTGGCGTTCGACAGGAAGACGTTTCCGCGCTGGAAGTCCTTCTCGACGAGCCCGGCCACCCCGGCCGTCACCGCGCGGCCGAACAGGTTCTGGTTCCGCAGCTCGGCAATCGCACCGATCTTCGTGGAGAGGCGGCCTTCCTCCTCGCCCTCGAGCGGGTCGTTGCGCTCGCGGTCGCCCTGCACGCCGTAGCGGAGCCGCCAGTGCGGGTACTCCTCGACCGTCACCACCGCGCGCACGTCCTGCTCGCCACCCTCCGGCTCGCCCAGTGGGACGGCCTGAATGTCCACCGCGCGGAACACGTTCGTGTCGAACAGCCGCTTGCGGGCCATCGACCACTCCTCGAGATTCACCGGCTCGCCCAGGCGCAGGCTGAGGGCGCGGTCCACGATGCCTTCGCGCGTGCGCGTGGCGCCGGTGGTGACCACCTCGCGGAGCACCTGCCGCGGGCCTTCGACCACGGTGAAGGCGAGCGAGACGCTCGCCTCGTCCGGGGCAGGCGACGCCGCCGCGGTCACCTGCACGGTGTTGAAGCCGTGCTGGCGGTAGTGGCGCGCCACCCGGCCGCGCGCCGCGTCGAGCCCGGGCGCGGTATACGGCTCGCCGGGCACGATGTCGATCGCGCGTTCGACGGGCGGCCGCTCGTCATCAGAAACGCCTTCGACGCGCACTTCGCCCACAGCGGCCCGCGGCCCCTCCGCGATCGCGAAGGTGAGCTCATCGGGCCGGCGTTCCGGCATCGCGGCCACCTCGACACGGGCCTGCAGGAACCCCTCTTCCCGGTAGAAGTCCGACAGGGCACCGGCCGCCGCGTCGGGATCGATCCAGGCGTCCAGCTCCAGGCCCGCCCGCACGATGACGGCCTCCAACTCGCGGGACGACACCTCGCTGTTGCCACGGAACCCGAAGCCGCGGCGCCCGGCGCGCGCGCCCTGGTTCACGGCGAGATGCAGTGTCTTGGTATCGCCGACCAGCTCCACCGATCCGCGAACGTGTCCGTCGACGTAGCCCGACGCGAGCAGGTAGCGGCGCAGCCGGTTCTCGGCATCCTGCACGAGGAAGCGGTCGAAGACAGCGCGGGTCCAGGCTTCGGTGATGGCCTCGATCTCGTCCTGCGGGATCGGCGCTCCCTCGACGATGATCCGCGTGGCCGGCCCCCGGCTCACGGCGTACACCACGGCAATCGAGCCGTCCGGCAAATCGACTCGCCGCCCGCGCACCCGGGCCTCGAAGTACCCGCCGTCCACGTAGGCGGCCGTCAGCCGATCGAGGTCCCGCTGCCAGTCGTAGAAGCTGAACGCCTCGCCCGCGCGAATCCGGACCAGGTCGCGGAGGCTGGCTTCGGTCAGCGGCGCGAGCTCGCCCTCGAACTGGACGCGGGCCACCCGCACCTCGGTCCGAACGACCGCCACACCCGAGCCGCCAAAGGTCACCTGGTGCCGCAGGCCGAGGCCGAAGCTCGAGTTGTCGCGGGAGACGGCCCGCACCTCGAAGCTGCCAATGGGGAAGTAGCTGACCACGAAGGTGGCCCGGCCATTCTCGCGCAGGTTCTGCGACACGGTGAACTCGACGTTGTCGCGGATCCGCTTCGACAGCGTGAGGCGGGTCACCGGGTCCTCGAGATCCTGCTGGAGCTGCCCGGGATCCTCGCGAAATTCGTCCGGCGTCCCGCCAATGTCGAGACGCAGCGCGTCGAGGCCGAGGCGCTGCCCGGTGACGCCGAGCAGTTCACCGGACAGCAGCGTGAACGCATTGCCGGTCGTGACGCCGCCGCCGAAGAGCGCGGTGGCGATCTCCTCGCGGCTCCCTCCCTCGCTGGACGAGAGCTCGACGGACATCTGCTGCGGCGTGCCCTGAACCGTGAGCGTCACCTCGCCCTGGCCGCTGACGCGCGTCTGGGCCTGAACGTCGAGGTCCGGCTCGATGCGATCGAGGTTGGTGAAGGAGATGTTTCCGCGGTTGATCGTGAACGTGCGCCCCGCCGCGTACACCGTGCCGCCCTCGCGCAGCGTCGCCCGGCCCGTCAGCGCCGGCTGGCCCACCGTGCCGACGAGGCGCACCTGCGCGCCGCCCTCGAAGCGGCCGTAGTTGTTGTCCACGCGCATGTCCTCGACGGTCGTCACGGCGACGTTCAGCCGGATGTCGTCGAGGGCGGATCTCACGGCCGCCGGACGCGTCGTGGTGGCCGTGGCCAGCGCGGCCAGGCTGATGGGCTCGGTGTACGAGCTCCGCCGCACGCGGACGTCGCCGACGACCTGCGGACCCGCGTCCTCGATGCTGTAGGTCACCAGCGCGTCGATCTCGCTGCGCAGCCCGCGCGGATATTCCGCCGCCATGCCCGCGACCTGCACGGCAATCTCGGCGTCGGCAATCTCGGTCCCCTTCAACACCACGCCGCCATCGGCGACGAGCGTGCCGCCGTTGACGGCGCCCGTGAGGCCCCGCAGCTCGATGCGATCGCCCGCCAGGGCAACGGGTCCCGAGAGCCCGGACACCACCAGCCGGGGCGACGAGAGCGCCAGCTCGGCGTTGTTCAACTGCATCCGGCCTGCCAGCGTCGGATTCGCGGCGGTCCCCTGCACGCGAACGTCCACGTCGGCCGTGCCGTCGATGGCCACCGTCGGCACGAAGGCCGACAGGACACGCAGCACCGCCACACCCGTCAGGCTCAGGTCGACCGCAGCCTCGTCTTTCGTCAGGTCGACGGCGCCGCCCAGCGTCAGCCGGCTCCCCGCCGCCTGCCACACCACATCGTCCATGTGGACGATGCCGTCCTTGACGGAGATGGTGGAGGGGCGCGCCTGCGTGACCTCGATGCCGGCCGTGTCGAATGCTGCGGTATCCACGACGAAGGTCCCGGCGGCGCGCATCGCATCGAGTTCGGGGATGGTTGCGCGGCCCTTGGCCGCGAAGCGGCCACTCGCCTGCTCGGCTGCCACCTGGGCGCTCAACGCGTGGAGCGTGAGGGCCTCGCCCGTGAGGTTGGCGTTCACGGCCAGGTCCGAGAGCACGACGTCTGGCGTCAGCTCGACGCGACCGCCCGTCAAGTCCACGCTGGCGATGAGGTCCCCCTGGCGACCGGTCGCGAAGAGGTCCAGCGCCAGGGGCCCGCTGGCGACGATGTCGGTCTCGAAGCCGAACGCCCTGGCCGCGGTCATCGCCTCGGACAGCTCGCCGCGGAACGAGGCGTTGAAGACGGTGTTGTCGCGGCCGGTGCGCTCACCCGACGCCGAGAGCGTCCCGCGGCCGAGGCGCGCCGTGAAGTCCCGGACCACGAGATCCCCAGGCTGCCAGGTGGCGGCGGCGGGTGTGGTGAGCGTGAGGGGAACGCCGGCGACGTGCGCGTCGATGGACTGGATGTTGGCGGCCACGTGAGGCGGAGGCGTTTCGTCCCCGACCGCGCCGTGGACGGCGGCGGTGAGGCTCACCTGGCCGGTCAACGTGCCCGGCACCGCACCGATGAGCGGGGAGGCCGTCGCCAGGTCCACGCGGTTCAGCACGGCCACCGCGCGATAGTCGTAGGGCGCCGCGAGGGCGACGGTGCCGTGCGCGAACGCGCCGAGCGAAGGGACGTGCGCCGCGACGCGTCCGTGATCCCCGTTGAGCGCCACGTCCACCGTGCCGGTCCCGATGAGATCGCCGGCGATGCCACCCGCGAGCATGAAGCGGAACTGCCCGCGCCCCTGGGGGTGATCCACGGTCCCGTCACCGGTGAAGCGGCCGTTCACGAAAGCGGTGGTCTCGGCCTCGCCGACGAGCGCGCGGCTCCAGACGAGGTCCGCGACCTCGAGGTCGAGCGTGAAGGCGCGATCGAACCCGTAGCGTCCCGACGCGCGCACGGCGCCAGCGCCCTGGCGGATGGAGAGCGACGGCACGTCGACTCCCTCGTCCGTGATGCGCGCGCGGCCGTCGAGGTTCTCGAACCTTTCGCCGGCCACCTGCAGCAGCGGGCTCGTGATCGCGACGTCCACGAGCGGCGCGTCGAAGGTCCCCCCGATGGTCGCGTCCGCGGCGAGCGCTCCGGACGCACGCCACTCCTCGGGCACCGCATCCTGCAACGTGCGGGCGTCTGGGGCCCGCGCCTGCAGGGTGCCGGAGAGGGTTCGCCTCTCGAGGTCGAGGGTCACCTCTCCGGTGGCCTCGGTGCCGCCGCGCGCCAGGCGCAGCGGCGAGACCACCACGCGTGACGTATCGGCGTCGATGGTGGCGGTCAACGCCGTTGGACCGATGCCTGGCAGCGCCAGGTCGGGTGCGCGCGTCTCGATGGTCGCGCGGGGCGTGGCCAGGGTGCCCGCCAGCGTCACATCCGCGTCGATGGCGCCGGCCGTGGCGCGCACCGCCTCGGACAGCGCGATGCCGTGCGGCGCGAGGCCGTCGCCCGCCTCCGCGAGGCTGGAAATCGTGATCGTCGTCGGGCCCGCGATCGTCGAGTTCATCAAGGCGTCGGCATCGAGCCGTCCGTCGGCGGTGCCGCGCGCCGCGATGCCCGCCGTCGTGACGGCGTGCTGCAGCGTCCACCGCTCGCCCCGCAGGCCCATCTCGATCCGGCCATCGAGCGGGGTCACGCCGCGTGCGCGGATGGCGTCGAGTTCGGTCCTCACGTCGAGCCGGCGGTCCGGACCGCTCGCGAAGCGGGCCTGTCCGTCGAGCCGCGCGCCGATGGGGTACGCCGCCATGTCGGCCAGGCGCATGAACACCAGGGCGTCCACGCCTTTCCACGCGGCGTTGGCGGTCAGCGGACCTTCGCCGAACGGCATGTCGAAGGTTGCCTCCACCTCCCCACCGCTCGACGGCGACACGGTGAGGCGGTTGCCCGTCGCGCGCTCGGCGTCCACGATCACTTCAGCGCTCACCGTCAGATCGCGCTCGGCGCCCACGCTCAGCGCCTCGGCGTCCAGGCGCACGGCGGTCTCCGGCGCGCCGGCCGGACCGACAAGCGATCCCTTCACGCGCGCCGAGCCGGCCACCGCCATCGGCGGCGGTGCCCACAGGGCGGCGGCCGTGGTGTCCACCTGTCCCTCGAAGGCCAGTTCCAGCGCAGGCGCGTCGAGCACGCGCGTCACCCGCCCGGACACGCTGATCGTCCCAATAGCGGACAGTGGGGACAGTCCCCGTAAAGAGAGCGGCAGATCCTGCAGCGAGACCGTGCTGCCATCGAAGGCAAGCCGCGAGTCGATGGGATCGACACGCAGGGCGCGCTCGCCGAGTTCCACGTCCACGCCGCCGCGAACGGCCAACGGTCCCGTGATGCCGTCGAACACGCGAATCTCGCGACGCTCGAGGGCGGCGTCGATGCCGGTCGCGACGATGCGGAGCGGGCCGGACCGATCGTCGTAGAGGAACGCGAAGTCGACCAGGTGGAGCCCGCGAAGCGCCAGCCTGCGCGGGATGGCGGGCGGCGGCTCGTCCGCGCCGCCATCAGGGATGTTCGACACGCCGTTGGCGTCAGTCACCACCTCCACCCGTCCACCGTCCACCGCTACGTCCTCCAGCACGAGGGCGCCGGCGTAGGCGGCCAGCGGAACGTCGGCCCGCACCCGGACGGCGGTGAAGAACGGCTGCGCCTCGTGGCCCCTGGCGGCCAGCCGGACATTGGTGAGGGTGGCGCTGCCGGTGAGGAGGTTGTAGCGGAAGGTGTCGGCCGTCAGGACGAGGCCGTAGTCGCGGTCGAGCAGCCCGCCGACCCAGGCGAAGACGCGCGACCGGGCCGGGGGCATGTGAAGAATGGCCAGCACGGCGATCACGAGCACGGCCGCCACCGCGGCCGAGATGGCGACCGCCCGGTGCATCCTCGTCCCCACGTGTCGATCTTACAGGCAGACCTCGTGCTAGCATCCGCCGGTGGAGGATCTCTTCATGCGTGTGAAGTCCCTGGTTGGCCTGGGGCTGGCCGCGGTGCTTGGCGTCATGCCCGGCTCGGCCGGGCGCGCCCAGGCCCCTGCGGTCGAGCTCGGGGTGGGAGACGCGGCGCCGGCCTTCTCGCTGCCGGGATCGGACGGCAAGACCCACAGTCTCGCCGATTCGAAGGGGAAGCGGGCCGTCGTCCTGGCCTGGTTTCCGAAGGCGTTCACCGGTGGTTGAACGGCCGAGTGCAAGTCGCTCCGTGAGAGCGGCGATCTCATCCGGCAGTACAACGTCGACTACTACATGGTCAGCGTCGACACGCTCGAGGACAACACGAAGTTCTCGCAGATGCACGAGGCCGATTACCCGATCCTGAGCGACGTGTCGAAGGCCGTGGCCACCGCGTACGGTGTGCTCGGACCGGCCGGCGTCGCGCGGCGCTGGACGTTCTACATCGACCCCGACGGCAGGATCCTCCACATCGAGAAGACCGTGTCCCCCTCCACGGCGGGGCCGGACATGGTGAAGAAGCTGGGCGAGCTGAACATCGCCAAGCGGTAGCAGGGAGACCACGAAGGCACGAGGGACACGACGTCGAACGCGAAGAGAGCCGCGTCAAGCCTGAATGCTTCGTGCGTCTTTCGTGCTCTTCGTGTCTTCGTGGTTTCGTTTCTTCGCCCGGCACTCGGGACCATTCAAGGAGCGGCATGACGCGACGCGGAATCTCCTCGGCGTGGTGTGCGGTGCTGGGCCTGGCCGGACTCGTGTCAGCGTGCGGCACGCCGCCGGCCGAGGCGCCCCGGTACGACCTGGTGATCGCGAACGGCCGCGTGATGGACCCCGAGTCGCGGCTCGACGCCGCGCGGCACGTCGGCATCACGGGCGGCCGCCTCGCCGCCATCTCGGAGACTCCACTGCAGGGCGTCCGAACCATCGACGCCACGGGCCACGTCGTGGCGCCAGGCTTCATCGACCTGCACGAGCACGGCCAGCAGGACGAGTCCTACTCGATGATGGTGCGCGACGGCGTCACCTCGGCGTTCGAGCTCGAGGTGGGGACCGGCGACGTCGCCGCGTGGTACGCCGCCCGCGAGGCCGGACAGCGCGTGAACCACGGCGTGTCCATCGGGCACATTCCCGCCCGCATGAAGGTCCTGGGTGATCCGGGCACAGGGCTGCTCCCGGCCGGCATCGGCGGCAGCGGGTCGGCGAGCGAAGACCAGCTGAAGGCGATGGAAGCCATCCTGCGCGAGGGCATCAGGCAGGGCGCCGTCGCCATGGGCTTCGGCAGCGCCTACACGCCGGGTGCGCCCATCGCGGAGTTCGAGCGGATGTTCCGCGTCGCGGCCGAGGCCGGGCTCCCGGCGCACATCCACATCCGCGGCGGCATCGAGGGGCTGAAGGACACCATCGCGGCCGCGCGGGCTGCCGGTGCCCCGCTCCACATCGTCCACGTGAACTCGGTGGCCGGCGACGACATCGACGCGTTCCTCGCCGCCATCCAGGCGGCGCGCGATGCGGGCCAGGACATCACCACCGAGGCCTATCCCTACGGCGCCGGCATGACCGAGATCCAGTCTGCGCTCTTCGACGACTGGAGGACGTGGCCCGATGAGCGCTTCGCGCTGCACCAGCTCGTCTCGACCGGGGAGCGCCTCACGCGCGCCACCTTCGAAAGGGCACGCGCCGCCGGCGGCACCGTGATCATCCACGGCCGATCCGAAGAGCAGACGCGCAAGGCCATCGCCAGCCCGCTGTCGATGATCGCGAGCGACGGGTTCATCGAGAACGGGCGGGGCCACCCGCGCACGTCTGGCACCTACGCAAAAGTGCTGGGCCAGTACGTCCGGGAGGACAAGGCCGTCTCCCTGATGGACGCGCTGCAGCGCATGACGCTCGATCCGGCACGCCGCCTCGAGCGCCGCGTGCCGGCCATGGCGTCGAAGGGCCGCTTGACGATCGGCGCCGACGCGGACGTGACGATCTTCAACCCCGACACGGTGATCGACCGCGCCACCTACGAGGACGGGGCCATTCCTTCGGCCGGCATTCCCTGGGTGATCGTGAACGGCCAGCTCGTCGTGGACAACGGAGCGCTGACGGAGGCGCGACCGGGGCGCGCCATCCGCGCGCCGGTGCGATAGCGCGGCGTCACGGGAACTCGACCAGCCTCCGCTGAAGCTGCGGCATTGCGCCGGAGCCTGGGCGAAGGCGGAAGGACACGACGGACAGGAGGACTCCTTCGTGTTCTCGTGATCCCCGCGCACGGTGAGCCGCGGTGGGAGGACACATGCGACCAGTCTCGAGGCGCGGGTTCGTGCAGGCGGTCGGCGCAACGGCAGGGGCCGGCTGGCTGGCGCCGTCGGTGATCGCGCAGGCGGACGTACCCGATCCCGCGCCTGACCGCAGCGTGCATCTCTCGGGCGACGGCATCGGCCTCTCGCCGCGCGCCTACGCGGCGCTCCTCGGCGAGTTGAGCCGGAAGGCCGACGTCCAGGAAGACAACTACCTGCTCGGTGGCGAGGTGGAGCGCTTCGAGCAGCATTGCGCGGCGCTGCTGGGCAAGGAGACAGCCGTCTTCATGCCGTCGGGCACGCTGGCCAACCACCTGGCCCTTCGCACCCTGGCCGGCGCGAAGCGGCGCGTCATCGTGCCCGAGATGAGCCACGTCTACAACGACACGGGCGACGCGTGCCAGACCCTGTCGGGTCTCGCCTTGATGCCGCTCGCGCCCGGCGCCGCCACGTTCACCCGCGAGGATGTCGAGGCCGTGCTCGCCCGCACCGCGGGCGGCCGCGTGGCGACCGACGTGGGCGCCATCCTCATCGAGAGCCCGGTTCGACGCCTGGCGGGCCGTATGTTCGACTGGGACGAGGCGAAGCGCATCGCCGCGTTCGCGCGCGAGCGCGGCATCGGCACGCACCTTGACGGCGCGCGGCTGTTCATCGCATCAGCCTACACCGGCATCTCCCCCGCGGAGTACGCGACGCCGTTCGACACCGTGTACGTCTCTCTGTGGAAGTACTTCAACTGCGGCATCGGCGCCATCCTGGCCGGGCCCAGGCGCGTGCTCGACGGCATGTTCCACGCGCGTCGCATGTTCGGCGGCAACCTGTGGGCGGGCTGGCCGGCCGCGCTCGTCGCGCGGCACTACATGCACGGCTTCGTCGATCGGCTCACGAGCGCGGTGCGGGTGTCGGAGGAATTCTACACGGCGATCGCGCGGCACCCGATGGTGAGCGTCGAGCGGATCCCGAACGGCACCAACCTCGCGCGGGTCACATTGAAGGGCGTCGATGTCGCGGCGGTCTCCCGAGCGCTGGCCGGGCGCGGCATCCGACTGCCTGCCGCCACGCCCGCAGGCGTCACCATGCTGGGCGTGAACGAGACCTGGAACCGCACGACGGGCGGCGGGCTGGCCCGCGCCTTCGAGCAGGCGCTGGGGTGATCCCTGCGCATCAGGGGTCGGCCAGTCGCAGGCTCAGCGGAAGATCGCGCGGACGCGGCGGCCGGCTTCCGCGATCCATCCCTGCACCGTGCGCGCGACGCGCTGGCGAATGGTGCCCCGGTGCACCGCGCACAGCCGGTCCGGGATCTGGTCGCCTTCCTTGAAGTACTCGGTGTAGAGCGGGCACCCATCCACCGGCCTGCGGTAGCTGATGGCGCAGAGCGTTTCGTCGTGCAGGCGCGCGGGCCGCTCGAACGTGCCCGCGGGCCGCACGCGCGCCGCGCGCTGCATGAAGTCGGCCCAGATGGGCAGCGCGTAGCGCGAGCCGTAGGCGTCGCGCCCAATCGTCGCCGGCTGGTCGAAGCCGACCCACACGCCCACCACGATCGACGGCGAGAAGCCGACGAACCACGCGTCCTTGAAGTCGTCGGTCGTGCCCGTCTTGCCGCCAACCGGGAACCGCACGCCGAGTCGGCGGGCAGCGGTTCCCGTCCCGCGATCCACCACGTCCCCCAGCATGGAGACCATCTGGAACGCCACCTCGGGCGACAGGACACGCTCGGCCTCCACGCTCTGCTGCAGGGCCGGCGCGCCGTCGGCGTCGATGACGCGGAGGATGTCGCGCGGCCGCACGGCCATCCCGCCATTGGGGAACATCGAGAACGCGGCGGTGATGGCCAGCGGGGTCACCAGGCCGGTCCCGAGCGACAGCGAGGGCACGTCCGGCAGATCGTCCAGCCCGGCCCGCGACGCGAGGTTCAGCACGCGGCGCGCCCCGACGCGCTGCTGCAGCCGCGTCGCCGCGCGGTTGTCCGACGCCAGGAGGGCGGCTCGCAGCGTGAGCGCGTCGGGCGTGTCGTCACTCACGTTGCGCGGCGTCCATTCGTCGGGGCCCTGCGGGGGAATGCGGTCCAGGCCGTCCAGGACCGACACGGGCGACAGTCCACGCTCGAGCGCCACGGCGAACACGAACGGCTTGAACGCGGATCCCGGCTGACGCCGGCTCCGACTGGCCCGGTTGAAAGCCGATCGGCGATAGTCGCGCCCGCCGACCAGCGCCAGCACGTCGCCGGTGTGCGGATCCATGGCGACGAGCGCTGCCTGCAGCTCGGGCGCGCCGAACCGTGAGAGGCCTCGCTCCACGGCGCCCTCGGCGGCATCCTGCAGCGCAGCCACGAACGTCGTCTCGACCCGCCAGTCGGGGGGATGGTCACCGCCGAAGGCATCGCGGAACCGCTGGCGGAGATGGGCCTTCGCATAGCCGTGCCGGGCGTCGCCATCGCTCCGGTACGCGCGCACCCGAAGGCGCGCGCGCCTGGCCTCCTGCTCTTCAGCCACGGTGATGAAACCGGCATCACGCATGCGCGCCAGCACCACGTGGCTGCGCGCGATGGCGCCGTCCAGGTTCGACCAGGGCGAGAGCGCCGCCGGCGCCCGGGCGAGCCCGGCGATGAGGGCGCTTTCCGCAATCGAGAGGTCCCGGGCCGGCTTGCCGAAGACGCGGCGCGACATGGCCTCGACGCCGTAGATGCCCGCGCTCAGGTAGAGACGATTGAGGTACAGCTCGAGAATCTGCTCCTTGGTGAGCTGCGCTTCGATCAGGACGGACAGCACGGCCTCGCGTGCCTTCCGCAGGTAGCTCTTCCGGTTCGACAGGAACAGCGTGCGGGCAAGCTGCTGCGTGATGGTGCTGCCGCCTTCCACCGTGCCCGGCTCACGCAGGTTGCGGGACGCGGCTCTCGCCAGCGCAATCGGGTCCAGGCCGGGATGCCGGAAGAAGCGGTGATCCTCCACCGCCACGAAGGCGTGCTGCAGGTGCGGCGAGATGGCCGCCATCGGCACGTCGTGCCGCTGCTCGTCGAGGCGGAACCACGGCCGGCCGTCGGCCGTGTGGAACCAGGTGTCGCCGACGCCTCGCGTGAGCTTGTAGACGGCATAGCCCTGCCGTCCGAGCCACACCGTGGCGATGCTGGCCACGACGATGAACATCCAGAGCAGGGCTCGCGCCCTGCCGGAGTCGGTGCGAAGCCAGCCGAGCATCACCCTTTGGACGACAGGCCGGCCGGGTCAGTCTGAGGCTGCAGGGGCCCCGGGTGCCGCGCCGTCGGCATCCGGCCCTGCGGGCCCGACCGCCGTCGACGGGACGACGACACGGGCAACACGCCCGGCCCCGAGGCCGACGGGCTGCTACGGTTTCGAGACCACGATCGTGTCGCCGGGCTGCAGGATGTCCTCAGGCACGGCCCGGAGCTCGAGTCGCGTGCCGTACATCCATCGCACGATCGTCAGCCGGCCGGCGGTTCCGCCACGTCTCGCACCGCCGGCCGCCTCGAGCGCCTGTCGCACGGACGTGCCGGGCTCGACGGCGTACACGCCAGGCGCCCTGACCTCGCCAAACACGAACACGCGAGCGTGTGCGAGGCGGGACACGAAGATGACGTCGCCGTCCCGCAACGCCGGGTTCTCGGCCGGCAACCCTCGTATGAACGGCGTCAGGTCCACCTCCAGCACCTCGGCAGGATCCACGCGCCCCGGGACGCGACCGGGCACGAGGCGAGGCTCGCCGCCGGTGCGCACGATGGTGGCCCTCATGCCGGCATCGGGGGTGAGCGGGTCGGCAAACCCCAACGCCTCGGTCAGGGTCATGCCGCTGGCGAGTGCAAGACTGCCCGGACGTCGGACCTCCCCGACGATGAAGATGCGCGGGCGGCGCGAGGGCTCCACGGACAGGCTGAGGCGCGGGTCCTTGATGTAGGCGTCGGACAGCCGTCGCTTCAGATCCGCCTCGATGCTCCGCGCCGTCAGGCCTGCCGCCGGCACCCGCCCCACCATGGGAAAAGCGAAGCTGCCGTCGGTCCCGACCTCGTAGTTCCCCGAGAAAGCCGGCCAGTCCCAGAGCGAGATCGACAAGACGTCCCGGGGCCCGACGAGCGGTTCCCCCCCACGTCCGGCGGACAGCGACGAGGCGGGCGAACCGGGCACCTCGGCGGCAGGCGGCGGCTCCGCAACTGCCACGGGTGGTGCTGGTGCCGGGGGCAGGGCGTCAGGTCCGGAGCTCGTCGGCGGCGGGACAGTGGCCGGTGGCGTGGAAGCGGGCGAGGAGCCGGGCGACGTCTCTGCGGTCCCGGCAGGCGCTCGCGTTGGGGACGTCGCCGCCGCCGCTGAGACGTCCGGCGGCGGAGCAACTGCGGCGTCTCCCGAGGGGCGGGTCGAAACGGATGGCGCGGCGACGTTCCCGGTTCCGATGACGACCACGATGCGCCCCTGGCCCTGTGCCGACGTGTCGATCTGGTACGGCAGTCGGCGCCCAAGATCGAACACGACGCGAGTCACGAGCGGCGAGGCGCTGTAGCGCGCCGTCCGCACGCGCAGCACGGCACTGGCGTTGACCGGGGTCAGGGCTGGCGCGGTGTGCTCGACACCGGGAAAGTCGAGGACCAGGCGCGGGGGCGGAGCACTTACCTCGAGCGGCCGGTCGGGGACGAGCGCCCCACGGCCCGAGAGCGTGATGCGGACAACGCCGTCTGACACCTCCACCGCCACGGCGGAAAGAGTCGGTCTGGACCCGGCCGGTTGCCCGGCGCTCTCGGTGACACCAATGACCAGAACGAGCAACAGCAGAGCGCCCGGGCCACCAGGAGTGATCGGGAACAGGCGAAACGGCATGGGAGACGCTCAGGGCGACCCCTATCGTAGCCGGAGAACGGGCTCGCCGCGCGGTGAACGCTCCGCTTCATCCGGTCGACGCGGCAGGGTGTCGGGCTCGTGCCCACCGGGCCTCACGCCGCGACGCGCTTCCCGGATCTGCACGCCACTGCCCGCGCGTTCACCCCTGGCAGGCGTCTCCACGCCTCTCGGGGCCGTCCGCTACGAACCTGCGGTCAGCTCCGGCAGCGATACCTCGCCGGGAATCACGCGCGTGAAACCGCCGCGCTGCATCAGCTCGCGGCCCTTCCCGCCGCGCCCGGTCACCTCGTACTTCGCGGTGCTGATGGTCTGCTCGCCGCCGCGCGTGGTCTCCACGACCATCAGGTCGCGATCGCCCGTCGACACGATGGCGCCGAGCACCCGATCGTCGTCCTGCAGCTTGATGAGGATGACGCCGCGGCCCGGACCGGACAGGAAGTTGATCTCCTCGGCGGCGCACAGCATGGCGCGCGCGTCCTTCGTGGCGGCAATCACGGTCTCTTCGCCCGTGGTGCGCGCCACGGCCACCACCTCCGCGCCGTCCGGCACCCGCGCGAAGCGGCGGCCCGCGCGCGTGCTGGGCTCCACGAAGCCGGCCAGCGGGAAGCGGAGACTGTAGCCGTCGCTGGTCACCGCCAGCGCGTGCACGGGCGGCGCGACGCCCTCGTCGTCCGCGGCCGCCTCCGCCGGCGTGCCGCCGATGTCGCCGCGCACGCGCGGATCCAGGCTGAAGGCCGCGACGACGCGCTCGCCGTCCTTGAACTTGAACAGCTTCTGGATGGGCTCGCCGTAGCCGGTGGACGCCGGCACGTCGACGACGCGGCACGTGTAGGCGGAACCGAAGTTCGAGAAGAACACCACCGTCGCGCGCGTGCTCCCGGCCATGGCCGCGAGCACCGCATCGCCCTCCCGCAGGCGCGTCGTCGAGAGGTCCTTGACCTCCTTCTGCCGCTTCACCCACCCGTCGCGCGAGACGATCACGACGTTGTCCTCCTCGACGATGAAGGCGTCGGCGGAGTACTCGACTTCCTCGGCCTCTTCGATCTTCGTCCGGCGCGGGTCGATCTTCGGATCGCCGTACTGCTTCTGGACCTCGGCAATCTCGTCGCGCACCAGCGTCCAGCGGCTGCCCTCGTCGCGCAGGAGCCCGCGGATCTGCCGCGCGCGCTTCCGCTTGTCGCCGAGCTCGTTCTGGATGACGAGGATCTCGAGCCGCGCCAGCCGGTAGAGCTTCAGCTCGAGAATGGCGTCCGCCTGCTCGGCGTCGAGCGCGAAGCGATCGACGATCGTGGCCGCCGCGTCGGCCTTCCCGTCCGACTTGCGGATGATGCGGATGATCTCGTCGAGCGCGTCGAAGACCTTCTCGAAGCCCTCGAGGACGTGGATGCGCTTCTCGAGCTGCGCCAGCTCGTGCTCCAGGCGGCTGGTCACCACGTCCAGGCGGAAGTGGAGGAAGTGCCAGAGCATCTGCTTCAGGTCCAGGCGCTCGGGCCGGCCCACCTCCGGGTTCTCGGTGGGCACCAGGCAGGTCAGGTTCACGGCGAAGGTCGTCTGGAGCGACGTGTGCTTGAAGAGGTACGCCATCACCAGGTTCTCGTCGGCGCCTCCCTTCAGCTCCAGCTCGATCCGCACGTCGTCGGTCGAGAGGTCCTTGACGTCCAGCAGGTGCGGCATCTTGCGACTGAGGACGACGTCGCCGATCTGCTCCACCAGGGCCGCCTTGTTGACGCCGTACGGGACGCTGGTGATGTACAGCATCTTGCTGCTGCGAGACTGCCCGCCCATCTCCCAGGTGCTGCGGATGCGGACGGACCCCGAGCCCGTGCGGTAGATCTCCTTCAGCTCCGCGGGCGAGTTGAGGACGTGCCCGCCGGTCGGGAAATCCGGCCCCTTCACCCAGCGGCACAGCTGCACGGAGGAGAGATCCGGATCGTCCAGGAGTTTCACGAGCGCGGTGCAGACCTCGTGCAGGTTGTGCGGCGGGATGTTGGTGGCCATGCCCACCGCGATGCCCGTGGTGCCGTTGACCAGCAGGTTCGGGACGCGCGAGGGCAGCACCACCGGCTCCTGCTTCGTACCGTCGTAGCTGGGCCGGAAGTGGACGGTCTCCTGCTCGATCTCCTGGAGGACCTCGTCCGAGAGGCGCGCCAGGCGGCACTCGGTGTAGCGCATGGCTGCCGCGGCGTCGCCGTCGAGCGATCCGAAGTTGCCGGAGCCGTCGACGAGCGGGTAGCGCAGCGAGAAGGGCTGCGCCATGCGGACGAGCGTCTCGTAGATGGCGGCATCCCCGTGCGGGTGGTAGTTGCCCATCACGTCGCCCACGACCTTGGCGCACTTGCGGTGCTTGGCGTCGGCCGTGAGGTTCTGCTGCCACATCGTGTAGAGGATGCGGCGCTGGACGGGCTTGAGGCCGTCGCGGACGTCCGGGAGCGCGCGCGAGGTGATGACCGACAGCGCGTAGTTCAGGTACCGGACCTGAGCCGCCTCGTGCAGGGCCACGGCCGACGAGCCGTCGCCGGGTGAGGGCGGCCCGCCGCCGCGCGGGGGGACCGCGGGCGGTGGCGGGGAGCTGCCGGGCGCGGTGTCGGCGTCGTCGAAGAGCGAGGGTTCGGACGGGCGTTTGGCCATCAGATCAGAACGGGAGCCGGGAGTCGGGAGTCGGGAGTCGGGAAGTCGGGCCCCAAGACCTCAAGACCCCAAGACCCCAAGACCTCAAGACCTCAAGACCCAAGGATAGCAGGGCTTCCCCACCCCATGCGCAGCGTGCAGAGCGTCTGTGCTGCGCCGCAGGCGCCGGCGCGGGTCCCGGACTTTCCCTCGGCGCGGCGCTCGTCGTAAAGTCTAAGGCTCATTCACTCTGCCGCACGATCGAGGGACACCATGAGCGACGCCATCAAATACCTTCTCGACGAATCCCGCATCCCGAAGGCCTGGTACAACCTGATGGCCGACCTGCCCTCGCCGCCGCCGCCGGTGCTGCACCCGGGGACGATGAAGCCCGTGGGGCCCGACGACCTGGCGCCGCTGTTCCCCATGGCGCTCATCGGGCAGGAGGTGTCCACCGAGCGCGAGATCGAGATTCCCGAGCCGGTCCGCGACGTCTACCGGCAGTGGCGCCCCTCGCCGCTCTTCCGCGCGCGGCGGCTCGAGCAGGCGCTGCAGACGCCCGCCCGCATCTATTACAAGTACGAGGGCGTCAGCCCCGCGGGCAGCCACAAGCCGAACACCGCCGTGGCCCAGGCCTTCTTCAACAAGGAAGCCGGGATCCGGAAGATCACCACCGAGACGGGTGCCGGCCAGTGGGGCTCGTCGCTCGCGTTCGCGGGCGCGCTCTTCGGGATCGACATCCAGGTGTTCATGGTGCGCGTGTCGTACGGCCAGAAGCCGTACCGGCGGCTGATGATGGAGACCTTCGGCGCGAGGTGCATTCCCAGCCCGTCGATGGAGACCAGCTTCGGGCGGGCGGTGTTGGCCCGCACGCCGGACAGCCCCGGCAGCCTGGGCATCGCCATCTCCGAGGCGGTGGAGGTCGCCGCCACGCACGACGACACGAAGTACGCGCTCGGGTCGGTGCTCAACCACGTGCTGCTGCACCAGACGGTGGTCGGCCAGGAAGCCATCGCGCAGCTCGAGATGGCGGACGACTATCCCGACATCGTCGTCGGCTGCACGGGCGGCGGGTCGAACTTCGCCGGCATCGCCTTCCCGTTCATCGGCGCCCAGCTGCGGGGGGGACGGAAGGTGCGGGTCATCGCGGTGGAGCCGGCGGCCTGCCCGAGCCTCACGCGCGGGCTCTACCGGTACGACTTCGGCGACACCGGCCGGATGACCCCGCTCGTGAAGATGCACACGCTCGGCTCGGCGTTCGTGCCGCCGGGCTTCCACGCGGGCGGACTCCGGTACCACGGCATGGCGCCGCTCGTCTCGCACGTCAAGGAACTGGGCCTCATCGAGGCCCGCGCCGAGCACCAGACCCAGTGCTTCGAGGCGGGCGTCCTCTTCGCGCGCGCGGAGGGCATCGTGCCCGCTCCCGAGGCGAACCATGCGGTGAAGGGTGCCATCGACGAGGCGGTGAAGTGCCGCGAGGAGGGGACGTCGAAGGCGATCCTCTTCAACCTCTGCGGGCACGGCCACTTCGACATGGCGGCGTACCAGGACTACTTCGCCGGCCGGCTCGAGGACCGGGACTACGACGAGGGCGAGCTGGCCATGGCGCTGGCGGGGCTGCCGTCGGTGCCGGCTGGAGTCTGAGCGGTCCGCGTCAGACGGGCGTGTCCCCGGCGGGCGCCATGGGCCAGCCGTGCGTCGGCCGCCTCCCGGTGACCCGCGGTCAGTGCGCGGGTCGCGGTATGGTAGTATGGCATGGGTATGGTCAAGGTGACGTTCTCGCTCGACGAAGAGACCGTCGAGCAGATCCGCCGGGCCGCCAGCCGCCTCGGCAGGGCCCAGAGCCACATCGTCCGCGACGCCGTCGCCGACTACGCCGCGAGGGTCGATCGATTGAGCGAGCGCGAGCGCCTGACGCTGCTGGGCGTGCTCGAGGGCCTCGCCAGGGCCGCGCCGACGCGCAGCGCCCGGGCCGTCGACGGGGAGCTGGGCGCCATCCGGGCGGCACGACGGCAGGGCGGCCGGCGGTCCGCGTGATCGTTCACCTCGACACGTCGGCCCTGGTCGATGCCCTGACCGGCCCGAGGCGCTCGCTGTCGACGCTGACGGCGCTCGTCGAGCAGGGACATCCCATCGCGATCTCGAGCCTGGTCTTCTTCGAGTGGAAGCGTGGTCCGCGGGTGCGTGGTGAACTGGCCGCGCAGGAGGCCCTCCTGCCGACCGAATCGGTCGTGGCGTTCGACGGAGGGGCCGCGGCGCTCGCGGCCGACCTGTACCGGCGCCTCTCCCGCCCGCGCGGGCGGGAGATCGACGTCGCCATCGCGGCGGCCGCCATGCACCAGGGCGCCATGCTCTGGACGCTCAACCGCCGAGATTTCGAGGACATCCCGGGGCTCCGGCTCGCCTGACGCAGCCATCCGTGAGCCCACGGCCCTCGTCCATCCCTCCGGCGCCAGGGAGGCCCTGAATCCCGGGCGGGCCGAGCCGGCTGCCTGCCGCGGGTGGCATCGGTGCCGTCAGCGCGGGGCCATGACGGCCTGCAACTGACTCGTGTCGACGTACTGCTGGAAGCTCGCGAGCTTGCCGTCCCTGAAGCGGAGCACGTGGCAGACCTGTGCGTCGAGCGGCTTGCCGGAAGCCATGTGGGTGCCGGTATAGCGGCCTTCCATCACCACGTGCTCTCCGGCGTCGTGGAGCCTGTGGACGTTGACCGTGAAACCGTCCCAGTCCCCGCCGATCCGCATGAAGAGCCGCTCGAGGACCGCCTGCGGCCCGACCCAGGCCGTGCCGTCCGGCTGATAGGGATTGCCCTCGGCCTCGCGCCATTCGATCTCGGGATGGAACATGCCCAGCACGGCCGGGATGTCGCCGCGCCCGAACGCGGCGTAGATGTCGTTCGCGTGCTGCACGTTGCTCATCGTGAACTCCTCGGGCCGTGGGGGATGACGGCCAGGCCGGCCCGCATTGTGCCACACGAGGGGCACGGCGACCGACTCGGTCGGCGAGGCACAGGGTCCACCGCCGGACCCCGCCGTATAATCCGTTCCGGGCGCGCGGCCGGGCCACCCGGACCGCCGGCCGGGGAACGCCCACGGCCGTTCGTGTGGAGGAAGACCAGATGGCGTGGACACGTCGCGACTTCGTCAAGGCCCCGGCACTGGCCGCCCCGGTCGCCGCTGTTCCATCCGACGGGTGGGCCCGGCAGGCGCCCGCCTCCGGGACGCCGTCCGCGCCGGCGGGTGCGTCCGTGCATGGATGGATGAGGGTCCTCGAGCAGATGGCGCCGCACTACCCGGCCGACGCCCTCTACGTCTACGGGCACGCGGAGGCGGGGCACCCCTTCATCGGCACGCGCGCCGACCTGCTCTACCAGCGCGACTGCTTCTCGGCGGCGATCGACCATGCGCGCCGCGCGCGCACGGAGGGCCGCACGCGGGAGACGTTGGCGAAGGCGGACGTGCTGGCGGGCTTCGAGCACGTCGGCGGGCAGAAGCCGCGCCTGGGCCTGGCGCTGACCATCGCGTACGACGAGCTGGCGAAGACGGATTGATGAAGCCGACCGATCTGCGCGGCATCCTCGAGTACATCCCCCGCTACCGCGAGCGGATCTTCGTGCTCTCGGTGGACGGCGCCATCGTGACCGACGAGAACTTCGCGAACATCCTGCTCGATGTCGCGGTGCTCCGCTCGCTCAACATCCGGGTGGCGCTCGTGCACGGCGCGGCCGCGCAGATCGAGCGGCTGGGCGCGGAGCGCGGCGTGGCGCCGAGCGATCTGGCGGGGACGGGCGTCACCGATGCCGCGACGCTGGAGCTGGCGCTGGCCGCGGCCAACCGTCTCACCCACGAGATCCTCGAAGGCCTCTCGGCCGCGGACCTCCGGGCCGCGACCACCAACGCCGTCATCGCGCATCCCGCGGGCATCATCCACGGCGTGGATCAGCAGTTCACCGGCCGGGTGGAGCGCGTGGACGTCGAGCTGCTCCAGGCGCTGCTGGCACAGGGCATCATCCCGGTGGTGCCGCCGCTCGGCTTCGACGGCGATGGCCGGACCTATCGGGTGAACTCGGATGCGGCCGCAGCCGCGGTGGCCAGGGCGCTCAAGGCCGTCAAGCTCGTCTACATCACCACGCACAGCGGGATCGTCGTGGACGCCGAGCTGGTGCGGCAGCTGAGCGTGGGCGATCTGGAGGGGCTGCTGCAGAAGAACCGCGCCGGCTTCCTCCCCGACAGCGTGTCGAAGGCCCAGCAGGCCGCGGCGGCCTGCCGGGCGGGCGTCGAGCGCGTGCACGTGATCAGCGGCCGCGAAGAGGAGGGGCTGCTGGCCGAGGTGTTCTCGAACGAGGGCATCGGCACGATGATCCACGCCGATCAGTACGAGCAGATCCGGCCCGCGAGGAAGAAGGACGTGCACGCCATCCAGGTGCTGATCCGTCCGGGCGTCGAGGCCGGTGAGCTGATGTACCGCAGCCGCACGAGCCTCGAGAAGACGCTCGCGGACTTCTCCATCTTCGAGATCGACGGGAACCCGGTGGCCTGCGTGGCGCTCCACGTCGATGCCGGCCAGAAGACCGGCGAGCTCGCGTGCCTCTACGTGAACCCCGCCCACGAGCACCAGGGCATCGGGCGCAAGCTGGTCCAGTTCGTGGAGAGCCGGGCTCGCGAGATGGGCCTCACGCGGGTCTACGCGCTCTCGACGCAGGCGTTCACCTATTTCCAGTCGAAGGGAGGGTTCGTCGAAGGGACCCCTGACGACCTTCCTCCAGCCCGCCGCGAGAAGTACGAGAGGAGCGGCCGTCGTTCAAAGGTGCTGGTGAAGCGCCTGGCCTGATGTCGGACCGCGCCTGATCAACCACCGTGCACGCCGCCGCTTCCCTCCTCATCATCCTCGTGGCCGGGCTGCTGAGCCAGTGGCTGGCCTGGTGGATCGGCCTCCCCGCCATCGTCGTGCTCATTGCCGCGGGGCTGGTGCTCGGGCCGGTCAGCGGGACGGTCGCGCCGGGAATCCCGCAGGCCGAGCTGACGGAGATCATCGGCCTGGGCGTGGCCATCATCCTGTTCGAAGGCGGCATGGACCTCAAGCTGGCCGAGTTCAGGCGAGTGGGCAAGGGCGTCCGCCGCCTGACCGTGGCCGCACCTCCGCTGGCGTGGGTGCTCGGCACGCTGGCGGGATACTTCGTCGGCGGCATGAGCTGGCCGGTGGCGGTCGTGCTCGGGGCGATCCTCGTGGTGACCGGCCCCACCGTCATCCTGCCCCTGCTGCGTCAGGCACGGCTCAACAAGGAGTCGGCCTCCCTGCTGAAGTGGGAGGGCATCGTCAACGATCCCGTCGGCGTGCTGCTGGCCGTCCTGAGCTTCCAGTACTTCACCATCGGCGGCGGCTGGGACCGGACCGCTGCAGGCGTCGGCGCCGCCATCGGCGCGGCCGCCGTCCTCGGCGGGGCGGGCGGGTGGCTCGTCGGTTCGGTGTACCGGCGGGGCCTGGTGCCCGAGCATCTCAAGGCCCCCATCCTGATGGTGCTGGTGCTGGTGGTCTACTGGGCCAGCAACCTCGTGCAGCACGAAGCCGGCCTGCTGAGCGTGACGCTCATGGGCCTGGTCATCGGGAACATGCAGCTGGTCGAGCGGGAGGCGCTCCAGCGCTTCAAGGAGCACCTGACGGTCGTGCTGCTGTCGGTGCTGTTCGTCGTGATTCCCTCGCAGCTGCAGGCCGAGCAGCTCGCGCTGCTGGACTGGCGGACGCTGGGGTTCGTCCTGGCGGTGCTGATCGTCGTGCGGCCGCTGTCGATCCTGCTCGCGACCATCGGCGGCCCGATACGCCCGCAGGATCGCGCCCTGCTCGCGTGGATCGCGCCGCGCGGCATCGTGGCCGCGGCGACCGCCGGCATCTTCGGGCCCGAGCTCGTGACGGCGGGATACGCCGACGCGGCACGGCTCCTGCCCGTGACCTTCGCCGTCATCATCGCGACCGTGCTCGCCCACGGCCTGACGATTGCCCCGCTCGCGCGCCGGCTCGGGCTGGCGTCCCGTAGCGCCAACGGGCTGCTGATCGTGGGCGTCACGCCGTGGTCGCGCGCGCTGGGCGCGGCCCTGAAGAAGCTCGAGATCGACGTGCTGATGGTGGATGGCGCCTATCACCGCCTGAAGGACGCCCGGATGGCGGGCCTCGACGTCTACTACGGCGAGATCCTCTCCGAGCACGCCGAGCACACGCTGGAGACCCAGCACTTGAGCCACGTGCTGTGCGCCACCGAGAACGACTTCTACAACGCGCTCGCCTGCAAGGCCCTGGGCCTGCGGTACGGCCGCCATCGCACGTTCCAGCTCGCCACACCCCAGGCGTCGGGTGAGGAGCTGCGGCGCCTGACGCTGCAGCAGCGCGGGTACTTCGCCTTCGACCCCGGGGCCACGTTCGACCTCCTTCACGAGCGCCTCTCGGGGGGCTGGGCAGTGCAGGCGACGAAGCTCAGCCCGCAGTTCGGATGGGCCGAGCTCACCGACCGGTTGGGTACGCCGATCGAGCAGTGGATCCTGCTCGGCGCCATCACTCCGGCGGGAGTCTTCCGGCTCTACTCGAAGGAGCAGCACTTCAAGCTGGCCACGGGCTGGACGGCGATCTACTTCGCGCCTGGACGCACGCGCGAGGGGTGAGCCCGTCGGCCGGCCGGCTACTCCGGCAGCATCTTCCCGGGGTTCATCAGCCCGTGCGGATCCAGCGCCTGCTTGATCGCGCGCATCACGTCGAGCGCCTCGCCGTGCTCGGCCCGCAGGTACTTCATCTTGCCGAGTCCGACGCCGTGCTCGCCGGAGCAGGTGCCGCCCATGCGGAGCGCGCGCTCGACGAGGCGCTGGCTGAACGCGCTGACACGTGAGACCTCGTCCGCGTCCTCGGGATCCAGCACGAGGATCAGGTGGAAGTTGCCGTCGCCGGCGTGGCCCACCAGCGGCGCCGTGACGGTCGAGGCGCGGGCGTCGGCCTGCGTCTCCAGGATGCAGGGCGCCAGCTGCGAGATGGGGACGCAGACGTCGGTGGTCATCGCGCGCGCGCCGGGGCGCGAGGCCACCGTCGCATAGTAGGCGTCGTGGCGCGCCTGCCAGAGGCGGGCGCGATCCTCGGGTGTGCTCGCCCACTGGAAGCCGGTCGCGTGGTGCTCGCGCACGATCGCCTGGACCGTCCTCGCCTGATCGTCGACAACGGCCTGGCTGGTGCCGTGGAACTCGAAGAACAGCGTCGGCGCCTCGGGGTAGCCGGTCTTGGAGAAGCGATTGACCAAGGCGAGCTGCGTCTCGTCGATGATCTCCATCCGGGCGACGGGGATGCCCAGCTGGATGACCTCGATCACCGCCTGCGCGGCGTCGGCCATGGACGCGAACGGGCAGACAGCCGCGGCCACGGCTTCCGGCCGGCCGAAGAGGCGCAGCGTGACCTCGGTGATGACACCGAGCGTCCCCTCCGAGCCGACGAACACGCGGGTGAGGTCGTAGCCGGACGAGGACTTCCGCGCCCGGCTGCCCGCGCGAATCACGCGGCCGTCGGCCAGCACCACGGTCAGCCCCAGGACGTTCTCGCGCATGGTTCCGTAGCGGACGGCGGTGGTGCCCGAGGCGCGCGTGGCGGCCATGCCGCCGATGGTGGCGTCGGCGCCGGGGTCGATGGGGAACATGAGGCCGGTGTTCTTCAGGTGCGCGTCCAGGGTCTTGCGCGTGATGCCCGCCTCGACGGTCACGTCCAGGTCGTCGGAGCTGAGGCGGAGCACCCGGGTCATGCGCGTGAGGTCGATGGACACGCCGCCGCGGACGGCGTTCACGTGGCCCTCCATCGAGCTTCCCATGCCGAAGGGGATCATCGGCACGCGATGCTCCGCGCACGTGCGAACGATGGCGGCGACCTCGTCGGTGGAGACGGGGAAGACGACGGCGTCGGGCTTGGCCGGCGCGTGCCACGACTCGGCGTGGCTGTGGTGTTCGCGGACGACGTCACTGGTGGACACGCGGTCGCCTACCAGGGCGCGGAGGGCGTTGACGATGGTCACAGGTGTCACAGGGACAGTCCCCGTAAAATCCCCGTTAAATGATTGCAGTTCTTGATGCGTGCGAAACGTGGGTTTCCGCGAGGAGCCGGCGCTACCGGCGTGTCGCGATCCAGAACAGCACGCCGCCGGCCACGAGCGCGGCGGCGCCGGCGGCCAGCTGCTGGCTGGTGGCGCCGAAGAGAATCCCGAACGAAATCGCCGCCGCCAGCAGCGGCACGACCGGTCCCCCGGGGATCACGAACAGCGCAGGCCCCATCTCGCCGGTTGGCTGCCGCCGCCGCAGCACCAGCGTCGCCAGGCACACGGCCAGGTACATCACGAGGCGTGCGACCGCACTCACCGCCGCCAGGAACACGAACGAACCGGTCAGTGCGAGGGCGAGCGCCACCCCCGCCGTGAACAGGATGGCGTTCGAGGGCGTCCGGTACGTGGGGTGCACGCGCGCGAACCACGGAGGCAGGTCGCCGTTCTCCGCAAGGGCGAAGATGGTCCGCGACCCGTTCAGGATCTGCCCCATGTTGTTCCCGGCCATCGACACCGACGAGCCCGCCGAGATCATCAGCGCGCCGGCCACCCCCATGAAGATCGCCGCGCCGTCGGCCAGCGGCGTGCGGGACTCGGCAATCGCCGGCAGCACGCCCGTGGCGACGATCGAGGTGAGGGTCATGATGACGGTGACGGTGATCATCGTCATGACGAACGCGAAGGGGACGTCGCGCTTCGGGTTGGAGGCCTCCCCCGCCAGCACGCCCGTCACCTCGTAGCCGCCGTAGGCGAAGATCAGCAGCAGCACGGCCGAGCCCACCTGGTCCGGCGTGACGGCGGGCATCGAGGCCCAGCGCGCGGGATCGACGTACCAGATGCCGACGAGGATGAACAGCGTCAGCGGCAGCAGCTTGCCGATGGTCAGCGCGTTGACCACCCAGGACGACTGCTTGACACCCACGACGCAGATCCACGTGAGCACGAGCGTCAGGATCGCCACCAGGGCGATGCGCGCCGGGCCGGCGGCCAGCACCGGCCAGTAGAATGCCAGCGCCAGCGACAGGCCGTTGGCCACGGAGGCCTGGCTGGCCACGCGCGTGAACCACATCATCCAGCCCACCTCGAAACCGACGAATCGCCCGAACGCCTCGCGCGCCGGCAGGTAGGGGCCGCCCGTCTTCTCGAAGCGGCTGCCGACCTCCGCGAAGCAGAGCGCGATGCTGAGCGAGGCGAGCCCCACCGCCGCGAACGCAGCGGGCCCCCACGCCCCCACCAGGCGAGCGACGTCGGCGGGCAGCAGGAAGATGGCGCTCCCGATGACCTGGTTGATACCGATGGCGGTGAGGTCCCACCGCCCGAGTGCGCGCCGCAGTTCAGCCACGACGTGACCCCCTGGAGTGAGCGAAGGCGCGTCTCACCGGGCCATCCATCCGGCGTACAGCTCCGGCCGACGATGACGAAGGAAGAGGCGGCGGGCGTGCGAGCGCTCCGGCGCGGAGAGATCGAGCGTCGCATGGAGGACGTGATCCGCACCGGACGGCGCGCGCGCGATCACCACGCCGTCCGGATCGCACACGAACGACTCGCCGGCGAAGTCCACGCAGTCCTCTCGTCCAACCCGGTTGCAGAGCGCCACGAAGTAGCCGTTCTGGAGCGCAGCCACGCGCATCTCGCCCTCGTAGAGGCCCTCGGGCCACTCGCCGGTCGCGCCCGCCTGGGGCACGAACACGACATCGGCCCCATTCAGCGCCAGTGCGCGCATGTACTCCGGGAAGTGGCGGTCGTAGCAGATGGCCACGCCAATGCGGCCCGCCTGCGTATGGTAGACGGGCGCGCCCCTGTCGCCGGGTGCGTAGTACCCCTGCTCGTGGAAGCAGGGGTAGTCGGTGATGTGCACCATCCGCGTGACGCCGAGCACGGCACCGTCGGCGTCGATCACCGGCGAGCTGTCGAAGGTCCGATCGCCATCTCGTTCGAACAGGTTCAACACGGCAACGACGCCCAGCGCGCGCGCCTTCTGTCGAAAGGCGGTGACGATGGGCCCGTCGATCGGCTCGGCCAGGGCTGACACGTCGCCGCCCGCCGGCCGCTGCGGGTGGAACCACTCGAACGCGAGCTCGGCGAAGCCCACCACCTCGGCGCCGGCCCGCGCGGCGGATTCCAGCGCGGCCAACCCTCGCGCCACATTGCCGGCCTTGTCGCGCGTGGCGTGCTGCTGGACCAGGGCGATGCGCATGGGGGGATAGTGTATGACGGAAGGTCGGGTGCCGGGGTGCAGGGGTGCACGGGCGCCGGGGTGTCAGGTGCCGCGCGCAGGTATGATGCAGGCCTGGAGGCGTGACGTGATTCGAATCCTACGAGCATCCATTGTGGCTGCGACGCTCGCGGCCGCGGGGCTGGCGACACCCGGAGCCCAGGGCGGGCCGACCCCGTACAAGCTCGGCATGTTCCGGCAGGGCGACCGCGTCTTCGTCGGGATGGTGCTGAACGACGAGATGGTCATCGACCTCGGGCGAACCATCGCCGGCACGCCACCGACGCTCAAGGGGCTCATCGCGCAGTGGAGCCCGCCCACGGCGGACCGCTTCGCGTCGGTCGCGTCGGACTCGATGGCCAACCCGCCCGCCTCGGCAATGAAGGTCTCGCAGCTGAAGGTGCTGCCCCCCATCACCGACCCGAAGGTGCTGCTCAGCACCGCCGTGAACTACCAGGAGCACGCGGTGGAGATGCGGAGCACGACGACGACCGCGGCATCGGCCCAGGCCGTGGATCCCAAGGTGGCGCAGGGCATCCCCGGCTACTGGGACCGCCGGCCCGGCGACCCGCGGCAGAACCCGTACTTCTTCGTGAAGGCCAACACCGCCATCACGGGCCACGACGACCCCATCGTCATCCCGCGCGGGCGCGACCGCATCGACTGGGAGTGTGAGATGAACATCGTCATCGGCCGCACGGCCAGGCACGTGTCGCGCGAGCAGGCCGCCGACTATATCTTCGGCTACACGCTGATGAACGACGTGTCGGATCGGGGCGGGCGAGCCGACGGCCGTCACGGCTCGGACTGGCAGCTCGGCAAGAGCCACGACACCTTCGCGCCGCTGGGCCCCTTCATCGTCCCGCGGCAGTTCGTGCCGGACCCGCAGAAGCTGGCCGTCAAGTTCACGCTGAACGACACGGTGATGCAGGACTCGAACACGGACCGCATGACGCACACGGTGTTCGACCTGGTGGAGTACGCCTCGAACATGATGACGCTCCACCCCGGGGATCTCATCTCGACGGGCAGCCCGGCGGGCGTCGGCACGGCGCGCGCCACGCCGGTGTACTTCAAGCCCGGCGACCGTTCGACCTGCACCATCGAGTCGATCGGGACGCTCAGGAACAGGGTGGAGGCGGAGAAGTAGATCGCGCCGGGAGCCGGGAGTCGGGAGTCCGGAGTCGGGACAGGGGCGCGACGGGAACGGCTATGATCGGCCCATGCCTGCCACGACCCGGCTCGTCGGTCTCATCCTCATGCTCCTCGGCATCGGCAGCTACCTGCTCACCGGGCGGACGAGCGTCACGGCGCTCATTCCCGCATTCTTCGGTATCGCGTTCGTCGGCCTCGCGTTCATCGCCCGCAACGAGTCGGCGCGCAAGCACGCCATTCACGTCGCGGTGGCCGTCGGCCTGGTGGGGCTGCTTGGCGTCCTGGGCCGGGCGATCCCGGCCATCGGCGCGGGCGAAATCATGAGGCCCGCCGTGCTGGCGCAGGTGGTCACGGCGCTGGTGCTGGCCGCCTACGTGGCCACGGGCGTGCAGTCGTTCATGGCCGCCCGCCGCGCGCGCAAGGGATAGCGCCGGACAACGGTCGTGCGGCTCGCCGGACCTTCCTCGGCCGCGGGAGGGCGGTCCCTGACGCCCGTACCTGCCTGGACACCGCCGCGCGCCTCATCGCTCGAGCCCCCCATCACCAGGGCCCTTGCGCGAGCAGGCGCGGCTTCCAGCTTCGGACTTCCGGTTCCCGGTTCCCGGTTCCCGACACCATCTTCACGCCGTTTTCCTCGGCGGGTTGAAGAACGGCGTCGGCACCACCGTCGCTGGTGCGCGGTGGCGCGTGGCTTCGACCGTCACCTCCATCTCCACACGCGATCCGATGGCGAAGTGCGGCCGGTCGATGGTGGCGAGCGCGATCATCTTCTTGAGCGTCGTGGACCACGTGGTGGACGTCGCGCGGCCGACCTGGCCGCTCCCCTTGTAGACCGGCACGGCCACGCGCGAGGTCTGCGAGGCCACGGCCGGGGGCAGGCCGACCGCCTCGTAGAGCGCTTCGACCGCGGTCCACTCGAGCTCGAGCCCCACGATCTGCCGCACGTGCCCGCGGCGGTGCTCCTCCACGAGCGCAGGGCGCCCGACGAAGGCGGGCTTGGCCAGGTCCACGAGCCGCCCAAGGCCCAGCTCGAAGGGCGAGTACTTCTGCGACTCGATGAGCGCCTTGCGGCTGCTCTGGAAATCCACGTCGATGAGCAGCAGACCGGCCTCGACGCGCGCGACGTCCAGGGCCAGCATGCCCGCGGCGTGCAGGTCGAACGCCGGTCCCGCCTCGGCCAGGGCGTCCCACACCGTCACCGCCCGGTCCCACGGCATCCAGATCTCGTAGCCCAGATCGCCCGTGTAGCCCGTGCGCGACACGTCCACGGGCACGCCCGCGATCTCGCCGCCCGCCACGCGGAAGTACTTCAAGGCGTCCACGGGCGCGGTGCACACCGCTTGCAGGAGCGCCCGCGAGGTGGGCCCCTGCAGCGCCAGTGCCGCCACCTGCTCGCTGATCTCCTCGATCTGTACGTCGAAGCCGGCCGCGTTCTCCACGAGCCAGCGCAGGTTGGGGTGGGCCGCCGTCCAGCGGTAGGTGTCCGCGCCCAGGCGCGAGACCGTCCCATCGTCGATGACCTTGCCCTCGTCATCGCACCAGGGTGTGTACCAGACCTGCCCCACCGCCATGCGCGAAGCGTCGCGTGTGATGATCCGGTTCACGAGGCGCGTGGCATCGGGCCCCCGCAGGCGGTACTTGAACAGCGGGGAGATGTCGATGAGCGCGCAGGCGTTGCGGATGGCGTTGTACTCGTGGTCGTGGTGCGTCTCGAACGAGCTGACCGCGTAGTAGCCCGCCCAGTCGCGGAAGCTGAGGCTCCCGGCGAGCGGCGCGGTGCGCGCGTGAAAGGCGGAACCGATGGGCACGGGAGGATTATACGGGTGCGAACCGGTGCGGGCGGGTGCGGACGGGTGCGGGGGGGGTAGGGCCTCACTCGCTCCCGAACCACCCCGCGTGCCTGGCCTCGTCCAACCTCGCCTCCATGTAGTCCCAGAGCGCGGGGCAGCCGGCGCGGATCGGGCCTGCCAGCCGGGCCACGACCCGCGCGTGGGTGATGCCGTTCTCCCGCCAGCTCTGCCCGTTGTTCGCCAGGTTCAGCAGCGCCGGCATGGCGCGGTCCACGGCGTGCGCAAAGCGCGCCTCGGGCGTGGCGGCCTCCTCGAACTCCTGCCAGATCGCCAGGAGCGCGGTCGCCTGTGCCTCGGGCAGTATCGCAAAGATGCGCGCCACCGCGGCGCGCTCCGCGGCCTTGCGGGCTTCCCATCCGTCCTCGGCGTACACGATGGTGTCGCCGGTGTCGATCTCGCCAATGTCGTGCACGAGGAGCATGCGGACGACGCGGTCGATGTCGACGGGGGTCCCGGCATGGTGCGCGAGCGACACGGCAAGCATCGCAATCTGCCAGCTGTGCTCCGCGGAGTTCTCGTACCGGTCCAGCCCCAGCGGCCGCGTCCTGCGCGTGACGGCCTTCAGCTTGTCGAGTTCGAGGATGAAGTCGATGATGGCCTGCATGCCCGCTCCGGGCATTGTACGCGCCGCGTGCGTGCCGCACGTATAATCTCGGCACCACCGTGAAATACGACGCCATCGTCATCGGGGGCGGTCACAACGGCCTCACCTGCGCTGCGTACCTCGCGCGCGCGGGGCGACGCGTGCTGGCGCTCGAGCGCCGGCACGTGCTGGGCGGCGCCGCCGTCACCGAGGAGATCGTCCCGGGGTTCAAGTACTCGGTCTGCTCCTACGTCGTCTCGCTGCTGAGGCCCGAGATCATCCGCGACCTGGATCTGCCCCGCCACGGCATGGAGCTCCTGCCGCTGGATGGCACGTTCACGCCGATGCCGGGCGGCGACTACCTGTGGCGCGTGAACGACCACGAGAAGACGCGACGGGAGATCGCGCGCCACTCGCGCCTGGACGCGGAAGCCTACGACGAGTACGGCCGCGCGATGGTCGAGATGGGCCGCTTCGCCAAGCCCATCCTCGCGATGACGCCGCCGGACCCGACCCGGCTCGATCCCCGGGGCCTGCTGGATCTGCTGTCGCTCGGCACGCGCTTCCGCGCCATGCGGCCTCACGATCGCATCAACCAGGTGCAGCTGCTCACCATGAGCGCGGCGGACTTCCTGGACCAGTGGTTCGAGACCGACGTGCTGAAGGCCACGATGAGCGCGTCGGGCATCATCGGCACGTTCCTGGGCGTGAAGTCGCCGGGAACGGCCTACGTCCTGCTCCACCACTACATGGGGGAGATCGACGGGTCCTTCCGCTCGTGGGGCCTCTCGCGCGGGGGCACGGGCGCGGTGTCGAACGCCATCGGCGACGCGGCCCGGCGCTTCGGCGCCGAGATCCGGACGAACGCGCCGGTCGGGCGCATCATCACGAAGAACGGCCGCGCCACGGGCGTCGCGCTCGAGAACGGCGACGAGTTCCACGCCGACACGGTCGTGTCGAGCGTGGATCCGCGGCTCACGTTCCAGCGCTGGATGGACGAGAAGGAGCTGCCGCCGGACTTCGTCGAGGGCGTGCGCCGCTACAAGTTCCGCGGGTCGTCGGGCAAGGTGAACCTCGCCCTGGACGGCCTGCCGAACTTCACGTGCCTCCCCGGCGCGGGCCCGCACCTGCGCGGCGCCATCTCCATCTCGCCGAGCGTGGACTACATGGAGCGCGCCTACGACGATGCGAAGTACGGGCGGTTCTCGCGGCGGCCCTACATCGACATCGTCATCCCGTCGCTGACGGACACGTCGCTGGCTCCGCCCGGCAAGCACGTCATGTCGTGCTTCGTCCAATACGCGCCCTACGAATTGCGGCGGGAGCCGGGAGCCGGGAGCCGGGAGTCCGAGGACCCGGAGCGCCGGGACTCCAGTCCGACCGAGTTCGAGTGGGACCGGCAGCGCGAGGCGTTCGGCGACACGGTCATCGACACCATCGCCGAGTACGCCCCGAACATCCGGGACCTCATCCTCCATCGCCAGGTGCTGACGCCGCTCGACATCGAGCGCGACTTCGGGCTCGCGGAGGGCAACATCTTCCAGGGCGAGCTGACGCTCGAGCAGCTGTTCTTCCTGCGGCCCGTTCCCGGGTGGGCGCAGTACACGACGCCGGTGCGCGGCCTCTACATGTGCGGATCCGCCACGCACCCGGGCGGCGGCATCATGGGCGCGCCGGGGAAGAACGCGGCGGAACGGATCCTCGGACGATGACATACGACGCCATCGTGATGGGCGGGGGCATCAACGGGCTGACCTGCGCGGCGATGCTGGGAAGGGCCGGGCTCCGGACACTGCTGCTCGAAGGGCGCGACGCGGTGGGCGGCTGCGCGGCCGAACACGAACTGGCCCCCGGGTTCCGCGTGCCCACGCTCGCCCACCGCACGGGACCGTTGCGCGCGGACGTCGTGAACGACCTGCAGCTGGCGAACCACGGGCTGTCCTTCGTCGCGCGCCCCGTGCGGATGACGGCGCTCTCGCCCGACGGCCGCGCGCTGGCGCTCTTCGCCGACCCCGCGGCGGCGGCAGGCGCCATCCGGCCGTGGTCCGACCACGACGCGGCGGCGTGGCCCGCCTTCGCCCGGTCGCTCTCCAGGGTCGCCGGCGTCGTGGGGACGCTGCTGGCCCGCACGCCCCCGGACGTGGACGATCCCGGTGCCCACGATCTCTGGACGGCGATGCGCGCGCTCGGCGCCTTCCGAGGGCTGCCGAAGGACGATGCATGGCGGCTGCTCCGGTGGGGACCGATGGCGGTGGCCGACCTGACGAGCGAGGTCTTCCAGACCGAGCTCCTGCGCGCAGCCGTGGCGGCCGACGGCCTGCTGGGTGGGATGATGGGGCCCTGGTCCGCCGGCAGCGGCCTTCAGCTGCTGCTCCATGCAGCCAACCAGGCGGTAGCGGCCCTGCGCGATGCGGAGGTCGAGGGCGGGCCCATCGCGGTCGCGCGAGCCCTGGAGGCCGCCGCCCGGCGGCACGGCGTGGGCATCCGGACGCACGCCGAAGTCGCCCAGGTGGTGGTGCGCGGCGATCGCGCCGCCGGCGTCACGCTCACCTCGGGCGAGACGATCGAGTCACGCGCCGTCGTGTCCGGCCTGGATCCGAAGCGCACGTTCCTCTCGCTCTGCGACGCGGACCACCTGCCGCCGGAGTTCCTCTGGCGCATCCGGCGCGTCCGCACGCGCGGGACGCTGGCCAAGGTCAACCTGGCGCTGTCCGCGCTGCCGGTGTTCGGCGAGGCGACCAGGCCGATGCTCGCGGGCCCGGTGCGCATCGCGCCGACGCTGGACTACCTGGAGCGGGCGTTCGATCACGCCAAGTACGGCGAGTGGTCGCGCGAGCCGTGGATCGAGTTCACCATTCCCTCGCTCGTGGACGCCTCGCTGGCGCCCGCGGGCGCGCACGTGCTGTCGGCGTACGTGCAGTGGGTGCCGCGTGGCGTCGGGAGGCGGGAGCCGGGAGCCGGGAGCCGGGACACCGACGCCATCCTCGACACGGTGCTGGCCACGCTGGAGCGCTACTCGCCCGGACTCCGCGGGCTCATCGTCGCGAGCGAGATCATCACGCCCGCCGACATGGAGCGCGAGTGGGGGCTCAGTGGCGGGCACGTCTTCCACGGTGAGCTGGCGCTGGACCAGATGTTGATGATGCGGCCGCTGCTCGGCTTCGGGCGCTACCGCTCGCCCATCGACGGGCTGTTCCTCTGTGGTTCGGGCACGCATCCGGGCACGGGGCTGACGGGCGGGTCCGGGGCTAACGCCGCCCGCGTCATCGCCGGGTGCCTGCGCTAGCACCGCGGCGGCGACTGTCCGCTGGCGATTGCCCGGACTGGCCATCGCCGATGAGCCGCCTATGAGTACAGCGGCTCCCACATGGCGGCGGCAACCGCGGCAGCGAGGTCGGGCGTCCGGCCCACCCCCGCCAGCCCGTCGGTGAAGGCGACGCTCGCGACCGCGGCGGCCACCGCGCGCGATACCTCGCGCAGGCGAGCCGGCGCCGGGTACACGCGCCCTTCCGCCAGTTCCGCTTCGGTCACGCACCCGGCCAGCGCGCGTGCCGCCGCGAAGAACATCTCGTCGGTGACGCGCCGCGCGCCCGCGACGAGCAGGCCCAGCCCAACGCCGGGGAAGACGAACGCGTTGTTTCCCTGTCCCGACACGTGCACGCGCCCGGCATGCGCCACCGACGGAAACGGGCTGCCGCTCGCGAAGATGGCGCGGTCAGCAGTCCACGCATAGGCCTGCTCCGCGGTGCACTCCGCCTTCGACGTGGGGTTCGAGAGCGCGAACACCACCGGGCGCTCGTTGAGGCGCGCCATCGCGGCCAGCACGTCCTCGGTGAAGCGCCCGCCCTGCCCGCAAGCGCCGATGATGGTCGTCGGCTGAAACGCCTCGACGGCGGCGGCCAGATCCGGCACGGGCGCGCGGTCCTGCGCGAAGCGGCGCTTGTGCTCCGGCAAATCGGTGCGGCTGGCAACCACGAGCCCGCGTGAATCCACGAACAGGCACCGCCCCAGCGCCTCGGGCTCCGACAGCCCCTCGCGCCGCATCGCGGAGACGACCAGGCCGCCCACGCCCAGGCACGCCTCGCCTGCCCCGACGAACAGCAGGCGCTGCTCGCGAAGCGCCTTCCCGGTAATCCGCCCCGACGAGAGGAGGCCGGCCAGCCCCATCGCGCCCGTGCCCTGCACATCGTCGTTGAAGCAACAGAGCCGATCGCGATGGCGCCCGAGCAGCCGGAACGCCGAGGCGTTGTTGAAGTCCTCGAACTGCACGATGACGCCGGGGAACACGTCCTGCGCGGCCTCGACGAACTCCTCCAGGAAGTCGTCGTACCGCGCGCCCGTCAGCCGGGGCTGGCGCTCCCCCAGGTAGTGCGGGTGCTCGCGCACGGCTCTGTTGTCGGTGCCGACGTCGAGCGTGATGGGCAGGCCCAGCGCCGGGGGCACCCCCGCGCAGGCGGTGTAGAGCGCCAGCTTGCCGATCGGAATCCCCATCCCGTTCACGCCGAGATCGCCGAGCCCGAGGATGCGGCCGCCGTCGGTCACGACGATGATGCCGACGCGCGCGCGCGGCCAGTTGCGCAACACCTCACGGACGCGCCCGCCATGCTGCCACGCCGAGAGGTAAAGGCCCCTCGGCCGCTCGAAGATGTCGCTCCACTGGGTGCACGCCTCTCCCACCGTGGGCGTGTACACGACGGGCAGGAGTTCCTCGAGGTGGTCGACGAGCACGCGAAAGAACAGCGTCTCGTTCTCGTCGCGCACCCCGCAGAGGCACATGTAGCGCTCCAGCGGGCCCGACCTCGCCCGGACCTTGGCCAGGACGCGGTCCGCCTGCTCGGCGAGCGACTCGACGCGCGGCGGCAGGACGCCGTCGATGCCGAGCGCGCGGCGCTCGTCGAGCGTGCAGGCCGTGCCCTTGTTCGTCAGTGGATCCACGTCCGCCTCCCCCGGCACTATAATTCGGCACCACTTCCGGAGGCTCGACATGCGGCGTCCCCTCGCCCTCCTCGGCCTGATGCTTGCCCTCGCGCTGGCGGCGCGAGCGGCGCCTCTGCACCCCCAGACCGGCGCGATCCGGGTCCCCTCCGCCGCGGGCGTGACCGGCGGTGTGACGGGTGCCGTTGTTCAACGGGGTCAGACGCCCACGCGCGATCGTCGGCCCGGCAGCCCGCGCGAGGGCACGGCCGCCATTCGCGGCTACGTGGTCGCGGCCGACACGGGAACGCCCCTGCGCCGCGCCGAGGTGGGCGCCTTCGCGATGACCGGCGAGGGCGGCGGCATGGCGCAGACCGACGCGGAGGGACGCTTCGAGATCGCGAATCTGCCGGCGGGGCGGTACCACGTCAGCGTGCAGCGAAGCGGCTACGTCGCGCAGTCGTTCGGGCAACGCGCGCCGAACCAGCCGGGCACGCCCATCGAGATCGGCGAGGGCCAGGTCGTCGAGACGCTGCACTTCGCGCTCGTGCGCGGCGGCGCGATCAGTGGCCGGGTCGTGGACGAGTTCGGCGAGCCCGTGTCGTCGGCGCAGGTGAGCGCGCAGCGCTGGGCCTACCTGGGCGGCGCGCGGCGGCTGGTGGAAGCCGGCGCCGAGGGAGGGGCGGATCGCACCGACGACCAGGGGCAGTTCCGCCTGTATGGCCTGCCGCCCGGCGAGTACTACGTGATGGCCACCCTCAGGGCGTTCGAGTTCGTGCCGATGAACACGGCCGCACCGCCGGCCGAGGGCTTTGCGCCGACGTATTACCCGGGCACCTCGAATGTCGCGGACGCGCGCCGCCTCACGGTGCGGGCAGGACAGGAGCTGCCGAACGTGGCCTTCGCGCTCACCTCCGCCCGCCTGGGCCGCATTCTCGGGCGGGTCGCGACGAGCGCCGGCGGGCCGTACGTCGGCGGCATGCTGATGGTGGCGCTGCGGGACGACGGCGTGGTGCGGGGCGGCATGTTGTCGGGCGCCCAGGTGCGGCCGGACGGCAGGTTCCAGACCGCCCCGCTGGCCCCGGGCGCCTACACGCTGACGGTGCAGCCGATGGGCAACCGCGGCAATCCGGACGCCGAGGTCGCGCGCGTGGACGTCACCGTCAACGGCGAGGACGTCCGCGACGTCCACATCGTGACCGGCCGGGGCGGCGTCATCCGCGGCCGTGTCTCCACCGAGGATGGGACCGTGCCGCCCTTCAGTCCCCGGCAGATGCGCATCTTCGCGCAGCCCGAGGATCCCACGCGGCCCGGCTTCGGCGTCGCCCCGGGCACGGTGCGCGACGACTGGACGTTCGAGATCGCCGGGCTCACCGACCGCGTGCGCCTGCGGTGGTCGATCGACATGCCGGGCGGCGGGTGGTCGCTGAAGAGCGCGATGAAGGACACCGTGGACCTCGCGGACGTGGCCGCGGACGTGGCCCCCGGCGAGGTCGTCGAGGAGGTGGAGATCACGCTCACGCGCAAGGTCACCGAGTTGTCCGGACTCGTGACCGACGATCGCAACGCGCCCGTGACGGACGCGACCGTGGTGGTGTTTCCGGAGGACCGGAGCCTCTGGACCTTCTCGTCGCGCTACGTGCGCACGGCCAGGCCGGACGTCAGCGGCAAGTACACGGTGCGGCTGACACCTACGGACGGGTATCGCGCCATCGCCGTGCAGGGCCTGGAGCAGGACGAAGCACTCGACCCGGATTTCCTCGGCCGCGCCCTGGAGGCCGCAGCGACCGCCGAGATTCGGGAAGGGGAATCGCGGGCGCTCGACCTGCGACTGGCGACGGTCAGGTAACGGACGTGCCGCGGGCGGCGTAGATGATCCCAGGGGCCGTCGATGATCAGCAGCGCTGCTCGTGACCACCGCTCTCGCCGGCAGGCGCGCCTGGCGGCCGTCGCCTGCGCCTGTTGGGCCGCCTGGGTGCTGATGCCAGCCTCCGCCCTGTCGGCGCAAGGGCCCGGGTCAACCGCTTCCGGGCAGACCGCGCGCCCACAGGTGGGCGGCCAGCGGACGCCTCCACGCGCGGGCCGCATGGCCGAGACGCCCGCTCCTCGTGGCACCGCCGTGCTGCGCGGGCAGGTGGTGGCACTGGACACCGGGGCGCCGGTCAGGCGCGCGCAGGTGCGTGTCAGCGCGCAGAGCGTCCGCGAGGCGCGCCTGGCCACCACCGACGCCGACGGGCGTTTCGAGGTCCGCGAGCTGGCCGCCGGCCGCTACACGATGACGGCCAGCAAGGGCGGCTTCGTGACGCTGCAGTACGGGCAGCGCCGGCCCGGCGAGTCGGGCACGCCGCTGGAACTGGCCGACGGCCAGGTGCTCGACAGGCTGCTGATCGGCCTGCCGCGCGGGAGCGTCATCAGCGGGCGCGTGACCGACGAGTTCGGCGAGCCGGTGGCCAACGCCGCCGTGATGGCGATGCGCTCCGCGTATACCGGCGGCACGCGGCGGCTGGTGCCCGCCGGCGCACGCGACACCACCGACGATCAGGGCCAGTACCGGTTGTACGGCCTGCCACCCGGCGACTACGTCGTGAGCGCGAACCTCCGCACGCGGGAGGTCACCGATCCGGGTGACGATCCGTCGGGCTACGCCCCGACGTACTTTCCCGGCACGCCGAACCCCGGCGAAGCCGAGCGCGTGCGGCTGGGGCTGGCGCAGGAGAACAGCAGCGTGTCGTTCGGGCTGGTCGCGACGCGGCTGGTGAGCGTGTCGGGACAGGTCCTGAACTCCACGGGCGGGCCACCACCCGGCGGCGCGGTGGTGCTGATGCCGCCGGGGGGAGCGCGCGGCGCCGCGGCCTTCATGCCGGGCGGCGGCGGGCGCATCGACGCCACCGGGGCATTTCGCATCGCGAACGTCGCGCCGGGGCGGTACCAGCTGCAGGCGCGCACGGGTGTGCGCGGCGAAGGCGAGTTCGCGCGCATGGATCTGACCGTCGGTGCAGAGGATGTGGCGGGGCTCACGTTGGTCACCGCGCTGGCCGGCCGCGTGAGCGGGGCGGTGGTCACCGACACCGGCGCCCCGCTGCCCGTGTCTGGCCAGCCCATTCAGGTCTCGGCGCGGCCCGCCTCACCCGAGGCGGCGCCAGGCCTCGGTGGAGGCGGTGGAGGGCGCATCTCGGACGACGGGACGTTCGAGCTGGGGAACCTCACCGACGCGCGCGTGATTCGCGTCTCGGTCCCGCAGGGATGGATGCTGAAGTCGGTCACGCTGAACGGCGAGGACATCACGGACACGCCGATCGACGTCGGTCCCGGCCAGCACCTCACGGGGCTTCGCGTGGCGATCACGCAGAGGATCGGCACGCTGACGGGAACCGTGGTGGACGCGCGGAAGCAGCCGGTGCTCGACGCCACGGTGGTCCTGTTTCCCTCGGATGAGGCCCGGCGCACGTTCCAGTCACGCTTCGTCCGGACCGCACGGCCCGATCAGCAGGGGACCTTCCGCCTCACTGGCCTCCCACCCGGCAGCTACATGGCCGTGGCACTGCAGGGGCTGGAGGACGGGCAGGCCAGCGATCCGGAGTTCCTCGCGGGCATGGAGGATCTGGCCACACGCCTGGCCCTGGAGGAAGGCGAGAGCCGGAGCCTGACGCTGGAGCTCCAGCAACCCTGACTCGGTCCTCTCTGCTCTGTCAGAACCGGTCCCCCTGCCAGAACGCCACCTCCTCGGGGGAGAGCGGCGGCAGCGGCAGCCTCCGGTCCCTCAGCGGGCGGATCATCAGGACCTCGGGCGTGGGGGCCGCGGCCGCCACGCGCGTCTGCGGGGGCACGAGGCCGTGCGGGAGCCAGCCGCGGATCTCGGGCAGCGCCTCGCCCGGGTGGCGTGACAGCATCACCTGCAGCATCGCGCCGAGGCGCGCGCCGGCGGGATCCCGGTCGCCGGCATCCTCGATGGTCCACCGGCCGCGATGTGCCACCGAGAGCACGTACGCGACGGCCTGGTGGCCCTCCTCGGCCACGAGGAACTCCACGTCGCGCAGGCCGGGCGGGCCCAGGCCGGCCAGCAGGCGCTGGCGGGCCACGACGAACCTGATGAAGTCCTCGCTGCGCGCCACCGACAGCCTCGCGCCCTCGGCGCGGGCGGCGCTCATCTCGGCGATCGCGGGCAAGTCCCGGTCGTCGCCGCTCCGCACGAGCATGGCAGGCGGGCCACCGCCCTTCCGGTCCACCTCCAGCCGGCGCTCGGTGAGGGGCACGGGCACGAAGTCGATCTGCTCGTAGAACGACGGCGCGATCTCGGAGAAGAGGGCGGCGAACTCGTGGCCCTCGGCTTCGGCCGTCTCCATCATCCGTGTCAGCAGCTCCTTCGCCGCGCCACGCCCGCGGTACGCCGGCGCGGTGAAGACGGCGCCAATGCCCAGCACCCGCCGGATGCGCCCGTCGATGCGAAGCGACAGGTCGTATCGCTTGGCGCTGGCCACGGTGTGCGGGCCGTCCTGGAGCGCCACGCGGTCGAGGTGCGCGGCGCCCCAGGCCGTCTTCCGCTGCGCCGCCCAGTAGCGGCCGTAGTTCTCGCGCGTCAGCCCGTCGTGCCACAGCAGAAACGTGTCGTCCAGCACGCGCTCGAGCACAGGCCCGACAGCGGGCACGACGGTCAGCGCCATCCCGATCCTCGCGCGGCGCTCCCGCGAAGCATGGAGCGGTTAAACCCCGACGGGCGTGGGCTGGTCATATCGATCGGCAGAGGTTACCCCATGTCGCACCGCCCCGCGAGACCCGTCGCCGCCGCCGTCGTCATCACCCTGGTGCTCCAGGCGCCCGCAACCGGCATGCTGGCCCTGTCCGCACCGTCTGCGCCATCTGCGGCCCACATCCTGAACCGTCTGGGCTACGGCCCACGTCCCGGCGACATCGCCCGCATCCAGCGCATCGGCGTCGAGGCCTGGATCGAGCAGCAGCTCCATCCCGAGCGCATTGATGACCGGATGCTCGAGGCTCGCCTCGCGGCGTTCGAGACGCTCACACTCGACTCTGAGACGATCGTCCGTGAGTACCACGAGCCTGCGATCCGGGCACGGAGAGCGCGGCAGCTGGCGCAGAGCGGACCGCCGCAGCCGAGTCCGGACGTTCAGGGGCAGCGAGGAGACGGTCGGCCGGCGGCCTCTCCTTCACCTGCGGCTCCTGTTCCATCTGCGTCACCTGCGTCATCCGCGGCTTCGGTTCCTTCTGCGGCGTCCGCGTCGGACCGCGTCATCCTCGTCGAGCTCGAGCAGGCGAAGCTGCTGCGCGCCATCTACAGCGAGCGCCAGCTCCAGGAAGTGCTGGTGGACTTCTGGTTCAACCACTTCAACGTCTTCGCGGGCAAGGGGCCGACGCGCGCCTACATCACGTCGTTCGAGCGCGACGTGATCCGGCCGCACGTCCTCGGCAGCTTCCGCCAGATGCTCGAGGCAGTGGCCTCGAGCCCGGCGATGCTGTTCTATCTCGACAACTGGATGAACACCAGCCCCGAGGCCGCACGGGCCGACCGCACCCTGCGCCAGGGCCAGCGGCGACCGGGCCCGACACGCGCGCCGGGCCGGGCCGAGGCTGGCGCTCTGCGCGCGCAGCGTCAGGCCGAGGGTCGATCGCCCACGCGCGGGATCAACGAGAACTACGCGCGCGAGCTGCTCGAGCTGCACACGCTGGGCGTGGACGGCGGCTACACGCAGGACGACATCGTCAACGTGGCGCGCGCGTTCACCGGCTGGACGTTCCGCCCGCGGCAGGGCACGGCGTTCCACTTCTCGCCCGCACGGCACGACGATGGGGAGAAGAGGGTGCTGGGCCAGCGGATCGCGGGGGGCGGGGGCATCGAGGATGGGCGACGGGTGCTGGACCTGCTCGTGGCGCACCCGTCCACGGCACGATTCATCGCCACCAAGCTGGCACAGCGCTTCGTGGCCGACGAGCCTCCGCAGGCGCTCGTGGATCGCGCGGCCCGGCGCTTCGCCGAGACGCGGGGCGACCTGGGCGAGGTCACGCGTGCCGTGATCACATCGCCCGAGTTCCTCGCCGCCGACGCCGGGCGGTCGAAGGTGAAGACCCCGCTGGAGTTCGTCGCCAGCGCCATCCGGGCGACGGGCGCGGAGGTGCGGAGCGCCCTTCCGCTGGCGCGCGCGCTCCGCGACCTGGGCATGCCGCTCTACTTCTGCCAGCCGCCCACCGGCTACGACGAGGTGGCTGATCCCTGGGTGTCGTCGGGCGCGCTGGTGGCCCGCATGAACTTCGCGCTCGAACTGGGGGCCAATCGCCTGCGCGGCGTGTCCATCGGCGACGGTGATGTGACGGCGCTTCGCGAGCGCATCGTCCAGGACGTCCTCGCCGGCCACATCTCGACGACCACGCGGGCCGCCCTCGACAGGGCGGCGACGGCCGATCAGGCCGTGGCGCTTGCGATCGGATCGCCGGAGTTCCAGCGCCAATGACGCCGATGGCGCTGGGGCGATGCCCGCAGACGCCGCAGAGGACGCAGATTCCCCAGATCACGCAGATGAGGGCGGGTACGGAAAGGGGGGACGGATGAGGAGTCGGCGCGTGTTCCTGAAGTCGGGCGCGATGGCGCTCGTCACCCTCGGCTTCGCGCCGTCGTTCCTGGCCAGGACCGTGGAGGCGGCCGGGACGCGGAAGAAGCTGCTGATCGCGATCTTCCAGCGCGGCGCGGTGGACGGCCTGAACATGGTCGTGCCGTTCGGCGAGGATGAGTACCATCGCGCGAGGCCCACGATCGCGATTGCCCGGCCCGGCCGGACGGACGGCGCGGTGGACCTGGACGGCTTCTTCGGCCTGCACCCGCGCATGGCCGTGCTGAAGCCGCTCTGGGACCAGGGGCACCTGGCCGTCGTCCACGCGTCGGGATCGCACGACGCCACGCGGTCGCACTTCGACGCGCAGGACTACATGGAGTCCGCCACGCCCGGCGTGAAGAGCACACGCGACGGGTGGCTGAACCGGTACCTCCAGGCGGTGGACGAGGCGCGCAACCCGCTCAGGGGCGTCGCCCTCACCCGCCAGATGCCGCGCGCGCTGCAGGGCCCGGCATCGGCGCTGGCGATGGGCAGCGTGAGCAGCTTCGCCGTCAGGGGCGACATGGCCGCGAAGGCCACCTTCGAGGCGGCCTATGCCGGCGCGGCGGACCGGGTCCTGAACGGAACGGCCGCCGAGGCCTTCGACGCGATGCGCACGCTCGCGCGCGAGGCCGGAACACGCTCACGCCCGCTGGGCCTCACGAGCTACCCGCGTTCGCCGTTCGGGCAGGCGCTCCAGGAGATCGCCTCGCTGGCGAAGGCCGATGTCGGGCTCGAAGTCGCATTCGCCGAGAGTACCGGCTGGGACCACCACGCCAACGAGGGCGGCGCAACGGGCCAGATGGCAAACCGCCTCGACGACTTCTCGCATGGAATCGCCGCGCTGGCGCAGGACCTTGGGGACCGCCTGGCCGACACCGTGATCCTGACGATGTCGGAGTTCGGCCGGGCGGTCGCGGAGAACGGCAGCCGGGGCACGGATCACGGGCACGGCAACGCCATGATGATCATCGGCGGCGCCGTGAAGGGCCGGCGCGTCCTCGGGGAGTGGCCTGGACTCGCGCGCGAGCGGCGCTTCGAGGCGCGCGACCTCGCGGTGACCACGGACTTCCGTGACGTCTTCGCCGAGGTCGTGACGGCGCACCTGGGCGCGAGCCCGGCCGCCGCCGCGCGGGTCTTCCCGGGCTACCGCGTGGATCCGGCCCGGTTCCGCGGCCTGTTTCGCGCCTGACAGGTCGTCCCGCGCCATGGGCGCGCTGGGGACTGGCACGGATGCCTGGAATTCGATGCAGATTCTGCCGACGCTCGTCCTCGAGCGGTTGTCGGAAGAGCACGCCACCGTCCGTATCGCGGATGGTGCGACAACGCTCGAGCCCGGAGACCTGGTGCGCATCCTGCCCCACCACGCGTGCGTGGTGTCGAACCTGGTGGACCAGGCGTGGCTGCTCGACGGCAGCCAGGTGACGCCCCTCCCGATTGCCGCGAGGGGCAGGGTCGCCTGACGGCGCCTCGAGCCTTTGGATACCCGATCGACTGCGACAGCGGCGACGGCAGCGTGTCGGGACCCCACTCTTCTCCCCGGCACCCGTCCGGCGGTAGAATCCGGGCGTCACGTCGTCCCGGCCCCTGGGACACCAGGAGGAAGACCATGGCTGTCGCCAGGCGGTCGTCCCGCATCGTCGCGTGCGTCGTGATGGTCGCGGTCACGGCAGTCCAGCCGGCGGCCTCCCCGAGCGCCGCCCGGCAGGCGCCACCGGATCCGCCGGCCGCCAGGCTTGCGACCGATGCCGAGCGCGAGGCGTTCCTCTCCTCGGCGCGCGTCCTTCGTGCCAGGCCGGCGGCGAAGGGCGTCACCAACACCGTCCGCGTGACGCTGAGCGACGGCACCGTCACCCACGACGCCAGCGTCCAGACCATCGACGAGAGCAAGGCGGTCTTCGAAGGGACGCGTGGCACCGAGCTGGGCTTCAAGGACAGCTGGCGGTTCAACGTGGCGGCGTATCGTCTCGACCGGCTGCTGGGCCTGGGTATGATCCCGACGACCGTGGAGCGCCGATACAATGGCCGGGTCGGGTCCTTCACCTGGTGGGTGGATGACGTCCTGATGGACGAGCAGCAGCGCTACCGCGGAAAGCACCGCGCGCCGGACACCGAGGACTGGAACCAGCAGATGTGGACGACGAGGCTGTTCGACCAGTTGATTGCCAATGCCGATCGCAATCTCGGGAACCTGCTCATCGACACGGGCTGGAACATCTGGATGATCGACCACTCGCGGGCGTTCCGGATGAACACGGCGCCGCGCTCGCCCGGCAACCTCGCCAAGGTGGAGCGCACGCTGCTCGAGCGCCTCCGACGGCTGGACCGCGAGGCGCTTCGCCAGGCCGCGGGCGCCCACCTGGCCGACGGCGAGATCGACGCGCTGCTGGCGCGGCGGGACGCCATCGTGTCGCACTTCACGAAGGGTGGTCCGGCCCTCGTGTTCGAGCGGCCCTCGCGCTGCTGTTGAGGACGGCGCGATGAGAGCATCCCGGACCCGCGCGCGCAATCTGGAGGCCCCCATGCCCGTCACCCGCCGCGCCGTGCATGCCACGGCGCTCTGCGCCATGCTGCTGGCCGCTTCGACGTCCACGCCTCCGGCCGCGGGGGCGGCCCGGGCCGCGTCGCAGGACGCGCCCGACCGGCGGCTGTCCACGCGGGCCGAACAGGAAGCCTTCCTCGGCGGCGCCCGTATCGTCAGCCAGGAGTCGGCGCCGAAGGGCGTCACCGGGACGATGCGCGTGACGCTCAGCGACGGCGTCGTCACGCACGACGCGAGCGTGCAGACCATCGACGAGAGCCGCATGAAGTACGAGACGCCCAAGGGCGTCGAGATGAACTTCAAGGACAGCTGGCGGTTCAACGTCGCCGCCTACCACGTGGACCGGCTGCTGGAGCTCGGCATGATCCCCGCCACCGTCGAGCGCGTGTTCAGGGGCAAGCCCGCCTCCTTCACCTGGTGGGTGGACGACGTCCTGATGGACGAGGAGGACCGCCAGCGGCAGAAGGTCGCGGCGCCGAGCCAGGCGGACTGGGACCAGCAGCTGTCCACCGTGCGGCTGTTCGATCAGCTCATCGCGAACGTCGATCGCAACAAGGGGAACCTGCTGATCGACAAGACCTGGAACATGTGGATGATCGACCACTCGCGCGCCTTCCGGGTGAACGGCCGGCCCCGATCCCCGGACCAGCTGACCAAGGCGGACCGTGCGCTGCTGGCGCGCCTGCGTCAGCTGGATCGCGACGGCGTGCGCAGCGCGGTGGGACGGCACCTGAACGGCGAGGAGATCTCCGCCCTGCTGAAGCGCCGTGACTACATCGTGGCCCACTTCGACAAGGGCGGCGCGACGCTGCTCTTCGAGCGCCCGCCGCGCTGCTGCTGACACCGCACCCACGGGCGGCGCGGATCACGCCGTCCCGACGGGCTCTTCCCTCTCCCGGAACGTGATGCCCAGGCGCGCGAGCTCCGCCAGCGACGGCTCGTAGACTTCCGGGTCCACCGGCGCGTGCACGCCCTTCAGGGCCAGGCGGCCGTCCAGCAGCAGCCTTGCGGCGATGGCTGGCGGCAGTCCGGTGGTGCGCGCAATCGAGGTCTCGCCGCCTTCCACGCCGTAGTCGATCATCGTGGACGTGTGGCGAACACGGCGCCCTTCCGCGGGGAAGACCGCCTCGTAGCGGTGTTCCATGACGACCATGTCCCGCTCGCCGGGAGCGTAGACGAGCTTCCGCAGGTACAGCCCGGCCACGACGTCCCGCGGGCTGCCCTGCTCCTGCGGAATCGGCTCGTCCGAGAGGAGGCCGAGCCACTGGAGCTTGTGGAACACGGCGCTCCAGGGCTCGAGATTCAGCGCGCGCCGCAACGCCTCCGCCGCCGTCTCGCCCCCGCGGGCGCCGGCCAGCCGGGCGGTGAACGCCCGGTACGACAGTCCCCGGAGATCGCGCACGTCCTCCTCGAAGAGGCCGAGGTCCAGCATCTTCCGCACGGTCTCGCTCCACCCGATGTAGCGGATGGTGCCGCGGTAGACGTGCGTCACCTCGGGCATGCCGTAGAGATCCACGTAGGGCAGCGAGTCGGCGTTGGCGTACTGCTCGAACCAGCCGAGCCCCGCGATCTCCAGCAGGCCGCCGTGGCGGAACGTGTCGCCGGGCGGGTAGATGACGACCTGGCGGTCCCGCAGGATGCGCGCTTCGCGCGTGCTCGCGCCGATGAGCCCCGCCGGCGACCACGAGAGCTTGTAGCCGAACGGGTTCGTGTTGGCCTCGGCCGAGGGAATGGCGCCGCAGCAGGACCAGAACGAGTCCACCTGCCCTCCGCGCGCGTGGATCTGCCGGATGGTGCGGGCGGCGGACATATGGTCGATACCCGGGTCGAGCCCGACCTCGCAGAGCAGCAGGATGCCGGCCTCGCGCGCGGGACCATCGAGCGCGCGCACGTCGTCCTTGATGTACGACGCGTTGATCATGTCGATGCGGGCGCGCACCGAGGCCTCGGCCACCGGGGCCATGAAGGGCGCGGGCAGCAGGTTGATGACCAGGTCCGGCGAGGTCGACGCGAGCACGCGGGGGACCTCCGCGACGCTCTCCCGAAGGGCCCGGGCCCGGGGGGATCCGCCGGTGACGGCGGCGAGATTGCGCTCGTCCTGGTCCACCACCGTCAGGTCGTGGGGCGTGTGTTCCAGCAGGTAGCGGACGCAGGGACCGGCCACGCGGCCGGCGCCAAGGATGAGGATGTGCTTCACGTCAGGTGCCTTCCGCGCGGAAATCCGAGACCCGGGCGCCCCAGGCGCGGCCGGCCCCCACGACGAACACGCCGACGAGGGCCAGGGCCACCAGCAGCAGCCACGGCGAGTCGAACCTGCCTACCGCGGCGTAGGTGATGGCACTGGCCGACGCGACCAGCAGCGCGTACGGGAGCTGGGTCTTCACGTGGTCGATGTGATCGCAGGCCGCGCCCATGGACGACAGGATCGTCGTGTCCGAGATGGGCGAGCAATGATCCCCGAAGAGCCCGCCCGACAGCACGGCGCCAATCGTGGCGTGCACCGGCGCGCCGAGCGCCACCGCCATGGGGATGGCCAGCGGCATGAGGATGGCGAAGGTCCCCCACGACGATCCGGTGGCGAAGCTGATGCCCGCGCCCGTCACGAAGACGAGCAGCGGGACCATCCAGGCCGGCAGCGTGCCCCGGGTGAGGCCCACGATGTAGTCCGCCGTGCCGAGGGCCTTGCACACCGAGCCCAGCGACCAGGCCAGCACGAGGATCATCAGGATGAACACGACCTCGCGCGCCCCGTCCATGTAGAGCGAGAAGGCCTGCGACGGGGTCTTCACCCGGTGGCGCACCATCAGGACGAGGCACGACATGCCGCCCAGGAAGTAGCCCGTGCACAGGGCGGTGCGCAGCACGGCGCCGGGGACCTGCCTGAACGGGAAGCCCTGGGGAATCAGCAGGCCGAAGATGCAGGCGAACAGCACCGCGACCGGGACGACCATCATGGACGCGCGGGGCCTGACGCCGGCCTCGGCCTTGATGGACACGGCCGGGCGCGCGGGCGTGGCGCCGGGCCACAGGGGCTGGCCGGTCTCCACCGTGCGCTTCTCGGCCTGGTACATCGCGCTGAACTCGAAGCCCAGGTACGCCACGAGGGGAATCATGAAGAGCGTGCCGATGGCGTAGAACTGGAACGGGAGGGCCGTCAGGAACGCGTCGAACTCCGACTCCGCGATGCCGAGCGTCGTGAACTCCTGCTTGATGAGCCCCATGATGTAGATGCCCCACCCGATGAACGGGATGAGGATGCACACGGGCGAGGCCGTGCAGTCGAGCAGCCACGCGAGCTTCTCCCGGCTGACGCGCAGCTTGTCGGTGATGGGCTGGAAGGTGGGGCCGAGAATGAGCGGGCTGCCGGAGTCCGTGAAGAAGACGACGATGCCGGCGAACCACACCGCGAACTGCGCCCGGGCCCGCGTGTTGAACCAGTGCGACGCGCGCTCCGCGAAGGCCGCGGCGCCTCCCGAGTGCGTGACGACGCCGACGAACCCGCCGATGAAGATCATCATCACCAGCAGGCTCGAGTTGTAGCTGTCGGCCGCCTGCACGAAGACGTGGTCCTGGATGAGGCTCGTCAGCCCTGTGAGCGGGTTGCCCCCCTGCAGGATGACCACCCCCAGGTAGGCGCCGAGGAACAGCGAGACGAGGACGTTCCTCGAGACGATCGCGAGCACCACGGCCACCAGCGGCGGCAGGATCGCGAGCAGTCCGTGATTCAGATCCGGGCCTCCATGGAGGGCCCTACGTTATCACCGACGGTGACCCTGCACGCACGGCTAGCGCGTGACGGGCATCCGGAGCCTGTAGCGCACGGGCCGGCCGTCCTTCATCGCCGGCCGGAACTGCCACGCCTTGACGGCCGCGAGGATCATGCGGTCGTTCAGGGACATGTCGGTGGAGTGCAGCCGCACCTGCGCCACCTCGCCTCGTTCGTTCACGAGCACCTCCACGAACGAGTCGCTGGGTTCGGAGTCCACCTTCGGCTCCGATGGCAGCTGCGGCCGGCGCCAGACGGGCGGTTCGACGTCGGGGTCCCCGGCCGAATAGACACGAAGCTCCGGCAGGGCCGGTCCCGGCGCGATTCCGGCATCCGCCGGGCGAGACGGGGGTGGTGGTCCGGGTGTCGCCGGCGGCCTCGCGATCCCCGGAGACGAGGCGACCGCCGGCGGCGCGAGGACCGGCACGGACACAGGCGTCGGCGTGAGCCGCGTCGGAGCCGCATCGCCGGATGAACGGGCCACGAGACCAGCGGTCGGCGGTCCGGCGGTCGCGGGACCCGTGCCTGGGAGGCCTCGACCCGCCTGCCCGCGTGTCCCCGGCGGAGCCGACGGCACATCCGGCGCGATCGTGGGCGCATAGGCGGCCGCGACCGCCAGCGCGCGTGATTCGAGTCGTGGCCCCGGGGGGGCCGAGCCCAGCCACGCCACCGCGGCGACAGCCGCCGCGAGCACCACCACGCCGGCCGCCACGCCCACCGCGAGAGGCTCGCCCGTGCGCAGGTGCGAGACGGCTGCCGAGGCCCGATCGATCAGCCACTCCAGCCGCCACTCGTCCTGCTCGCGCGAGTCACGAGCCTGCGGCGGCGCCTCCCGGGGCGGCGGTTCGAGCGCCAGGCCCGGTGCCGGCTCAAGTCCGGGTGAGCCGGCGGACGGGAAGGCGGCCAGCCCATCCCGCGGGGTGGTCGGCGGCACCGGCGGTGGGACCGGGACCACCGCTGGCGGGACCGGGACCGCCGGCGACACAGGGCTCGGACCGGGTGGCTCGGCGACCGCGATTCCGCTTCCGCTCGGCGGCCTCCCGCCGAAGGGCGGGGGTTCGTAGTCCGTGCCGAGCGGATGGATCGGCGCCCGGCGCGACGCCCGCGTCGTCACGATGCCGCGATCCGCGCCGACCGCCCGGGCGGCCAGCCTGGCGATTTCCACGGCGGGCTCCGTGCCCACGAACCACTCCAGGCTGAGGCCTTGCGGGGAGGGGTCCTCTTCGGAGGGGAAGCCCGACAGGGCGTCGTCGGCCGAGGCGAGGATGTCGCCGAGCTCGCGCGGCACTTTCTGCCCGTCGAGGAGCACCCTGAGCAGCTGCAGTTCGGACAGCGCGTTGCCGATGCGGTCGGCGCCGTGGTCGCCGACGCGCACCTGTCCGTCCGTGGAGATGAGGCAGCCCTCCAGCGTCAGGCGGCAGCTCCGCGCTTCGGAGGCGAGGAACGCCGCGCGGGCGACGTGTACCGCCTCCTGCCACGCAATCGGGACGCGCAGCTTCAGAGCGCGAGCGACGGAAATCCAGGTCGGACTCATGGCCATCCGTGCACTGCGATCGAGTCTACCCCCAATGCCGCGACGGCGTCACCGGCCGCCCGGGCCGGGGTGGCGTTGGGAATGAGGGCGCCGGCGTCGGCGCGGGGCCTGGAGGGGATGGGGAAGGAGCCGGGGCCGAAGCGCCCGTGAACGC
>CAUJDN010000124.1 GCA_963169195.1 Acidobacteriota bacterium
CGCGAGTACTGCACCCAAAGCCGATGTTTTGGGTCCATTACCAAAGCTACTTTGCCAAGTTGGCCCTTTCTGGGGCAGGATCATCAGCACCGATATGGGTCGACACGCTACTTTGGCCTTGAAAAGAACGGTTTCGCCAGCCACGTCCTCGCCGGACACGCGAATTTCCAGAAAAGCCGCCCGTCCGCGCACCGGGCCGGCGTCGCCGAAGGCCGTGACGTCGGGTGGCGACAAGGTCATCCAGTGCCTCGAGCGCGAGGGCGTCGAGGTGGTGTACGGCTACTCGGGCGGCGCGGCGATGCCCATCTTCGACGCCCTGGTGGACTCGACCATCAGGTTCGTCCTGGTCCGCCACGAACAGGGCGCGACGCACATGGCCGACGGCTACGCCCGCGCCACCGGCAAGCCCGGAGTGGTGCTGGTCACCTCGGGCCCCGGCGCCACCAATTGCGTGACGGGGCTGCTGACCGCCCTGATGGATTCGGTGCCCATGATCGTGCTGACCGGCCAGACCATCACGTCCATGCTCGGCAAGGACGCGTTCCAGGAGGCCGACGTCACCGGCATCACGTATCCGGTCGTCAAGCACAGCTACCTCGTGAAGGACGCCGCGGACATCCCGCGCGTGATGCGGGAGGCCTTTCACATCGCGACCACGGGCCGGCCAGGCCCCGTGCTCATCGACCTGCCGAAGGACGTGACGCAGGGGCCATGCACGGCGCCGTTCGTCGACACGGTCCACCTGCCCGGGTACCACGTGCCGGGCCGGCCCGATCCGGCGCCGCTCGCGAAGGCCGCGGCGCTCCTGAAGAAGAGCCGGCGCCCCGTGCTCTACGTCGGCCACGGCGCGGTCGTCTCCGGGGCCGGCCAGGCCATCGTGCAGCTGGCTCGAACGCTGGGCGCGCCCATCGTCAACACGCTGCTGGGCAAGGGCGCCTGCGCGGAGGACCACCCCCTGCATCTCGGCATGCTCGGGATGCACGGCACCGCCTATGCGAACCTCGCCGTGCAGCACTGCGACCTGATCATGGCGATCGGCGCGCGCTGGGACGATCGCATCACGGGCAAGCTCTCGGAGTTCTGCCCCGACGCGGTGAAGATCCACGTGGACATCGACGTGGCCGAGTTCAACAAGGTGGTGCGGCCCGACGTGTGCCTGGCGGCGGACGCGCGCCTGGCCGTCGAGTCGCTGCTGCCGCTGGTCGGGAAGCTCGACACCGCCGACTGGCTCGGGCGAATCGCCGGCTGGCGCCGGCAGCATCCCCTGCGGTACCCGAAGAAGGGCGGCCTGCGGGCCCAGTACGTGGTGGACCGGCTCGACAAGCTCGGGGGCCGCGACTGCATCATCACCACCGACGTCGGCCAGCACCAGATGTGGGCGGCCCAGTTCTGCCTGACGACGAAGAACCGCCACTGGATCTCGAGCGGCGGCGCCGGGACGATGGGCTTCGGGTTCCCGGCCGCCATCGGCGCCGCGATGGCGACCGGCAAGCCGACCTGGTGCGTGGTCGGCGATGGCGGCTTCCAGATGACGCTGGCGGAGCTCGCGACCGCGAAGCTGCAGAAGGTGCCGGTGAAGATCCTGGTCGTCAACAACCACTACCTCGGCATGATCCGCCAGTGGCAGGAGCTGTTCTTCGACAACCGCCTCTCCGGCGCGGACCTCGAGGGCAACCCCGATTTCGTCAAGCTCGCCGCGGCCTACGACATCCCGGGCCGGCGCGTCACGCGGGCCGGCGACGTCGACAAGGTGCTCAGGTGGGCCATGGCTCACGACGACGGTCCCTGCCTTGTCGAGGCCGAGGTCGTGAAGGAGGACAACGTGTTCCCGATGATTCCCGCCGGTGCCCCCCTGTCGGGGATGATCATCGATCGGCCGACGGCGAAGCTGGAGAAGCCGACGGGGTCGACGTAAGAACGCAGTACGCACTAGGCAGACAGCTCATGGCATCCACCATCCTCAGGCGCGGCGCGGCCTTCGAGCAGGACCCGGGCCGTGCCCCGCACCGCCATGTCGTGACCGACGTCGTCACGCCCCCGCTCCACACGATCTCGCTGCTGGTGCGCAACAAGCCGGGCGTGCTGGTGCGGGTCTCGCTGGTGTTCTCGCGCCGCGGCTACAACATGGAGTCGCTGGTCGTCTCGCCCGCGCTGTCGATTGCCGGCCTCGGCGCGGCGCCGGGCGAGTACTCGCGGATGACCATCACCTGCTCGGGCGATCCCGACACGCTGGAGCAGATCATCAAGCAGATGGAGAAGCTGGTCGACGTGGTTCACGCCATCGACCACACCGGGCAGCCGGTCATCGAGAGCGAGCTGGCGCTGGCGAAGATCAAGGTCGGCCTCAAGGAGCGCACCGAGATCCTGCAGATCGCCGAGAACTTCAAGGCCAAGGTCGTGGACTTCGGCGCCGAGTCGCTGATCCTGCGCTGCGCGGGGGAGACCGAGAAGCTCGACGCCTTCATCGGCCTGCTGAAGCCCTTCGGCATCATCGAGCTGGTGCGGTCGGGCAAGATCCTGATGGTGAGGGGGCTGGAGGAGACGTAGCGGCTCGCGCCCGCGGCGTGCCGGCGGGCGTGCGGGCGGTGACGCTCCCGAAGGCTAGGCGTGCCCGAGCGCGTCCGGGATCGGCAGGCGCGCGGCGCGCCGGGCGGGCGACCACGCCGCGGCGATGGCCACCAGCGCCAGGAAGCCCGCGGCGCCGCCCGCCGTTGCCGGGCGCAGGCTCACGCTGAGCGGGATTGGCTGCGAGGCCACGCCGGCCGAATAGGTGATGCCGGCGGCGTTGACGATCGCGATGAGCGCGGCGGCGAGGGCCAGGCCCGCCGCCGATCCCACGAGCGCCAGCAGGCCCCCCTCGAGGGTGAAGAGCCGGACGATCTGCGCCTGGCGGAACCCGAGGCTCCGGAGCGTCCCCACCTCCCGTACCCGCTCGTTGACCGCCTTCAGCATCGTCGTGAACACCGACATGCCGGCGATGGCGAGCACCACCAGCACGACGAGCGCGCGGTAGATGCCGAGCATGCCCATGCCACGGCGGTACATCTCGCCGAAGGCGTGCTCGCGCCACGGCGTGGCGACGAGCGGCAGGCCTTCGGCGCCGGCCGCAGCGTTGAACGCCGCTGCGAAGGCGCGGGCCGAGGCGGCGTCGCGGCGGGCGAGCGCGACGTGGTACGCCGTGATGTCGTCCGTATCGAGCAGGCGCTGCGCCGCCGCGAGCGGCATGAGCACGAAGCGGGCGTCGAGATCGCCCAGGCCGGCATCGATGAGGCCGGACACGTCCAGGTCGATCGCGTTGATCTGGCCCGACACCGTGGCCGTCGAGAGCTGCACCCGCGGCTGCCGGCACGTGAAGGGGCGCTCGGCGGCGATGAAGGCGCCGCCGGACCCGACCGCGTCGGTCACCGGCGGCCCGTCGCAGTCGAGCAGGCGCGCCAGCCGGCCCCCGAGCATGATGGAGCCCTCGCCCCCGGCGACGTGCAGCGGGCGTCCGGCCACCGCATTCCAGGCCCAGCCGCCGCGCAGCCGCGCGCCTGCGTCGACGTCGTGACCCTGGCCGAGGAACATCGCGCTCGCCCGCCCGGCCGTGACCAGGCCCGACACCTGCAGGACGCGCACCTGTTCGGCCACCTCCGACCGGCGCACGTCGAGGAACGCGTCGACGAAGGCGCGGCCGTCGGCGTCGATCGGGTAGGCCAGCGGATCCTGGCGCCCCTCGCTGCCGGAGGCGCCGGCGCGCTCGATGACGAGCGACCCGATCATGCCCCGCTGCTCGTTCCACCGTGCCTGGATGTCCTCGAGGTCGTCGAGATAGCCCTGGAAGAGGGCGATGGCGACGAAGCCGACGACGATCGACAGCAGCGACCCGAGGCTGTGGCGCCAGTGGCCGTGCAGGTTGCGCCAGGCCAGGCGGCCGACGGGCATGCGGGCCAGGCGATCGGTCAGGGATGGTGTCATCGCAGCACGTTGTTGACGTTGAACATGGCCGGCGCGTGCGTCTCCGCGCGCGGCTGGTCGAAGGTGATGCGCGTCACCGTGCCGGCGCCGGTCTCGTCCCGGATGGTCATCCGGCTGACGAAGGGAACGTCGCCGCCCGGCGAGCGGAGCGTGTTGCCGTAGGCGAACTCCGCCGTCTTGAAGAGGTCGCCGCCCACGGTGAGGAACGCGGCCTTCAGCCCGAGGTGCCGGCGCCTCGACACCCAGTAGGTGATGCGGTCGTAGGTGACGTTCTTCGATCGCGCCTCGAGGGCCAGTCGATAGGCCGGCTCGCCGTTGACGGCCTCTTCGCCCTCGAGCGTGCCCGCGTAGTCGCGCGCGTAGTTGGTGCTGGCGATGTCGCCGTTTGCGGCGTCGCCGGTCAGCCGCTGGCGGGCCGAGATCGACACCGGCCGGCGCAGTCCCGGCTTCACGAACCAGATGACGCGGTCGTTGAACAGCATCACCTCGCCCTTGTGCCGCGGCGGCGCCATCGATTCCACCAGGGCATCGTCGCCGCGCGCCTTGACGAGGAACGTGCGCACCGTGGTCCTCCCGTCCTCCTCGGCCTCCACCGTGGCCGTCCACGTGATGCCGGTGGCCACGCCGCCCCGCGCGCGGTCGGCGTCGCGCAGGAGCGCGTCCACCGGTGGTGCCTGGGCGAACGCAGCCGGGGCGGCCAGCAGGGCGGCGATGGCGAGGGCGCCGGAGCGTCGTCGAGCGGTCGTGCGAGACATGGCAGGGCTCCTTCTCACGCGTTGATGGCGGTCAGCAGATCCGACGGCCGCTCGGCCAGGCGCCGCCGCGCGACGCCCCAGGCCACGAGCACCGTGAACGCCAGCAGCAGCGCCGCGACGACGGCCAGCACCGCCGGGCCGGGCGTCACGACGACCTGCATCGTGCCCGGCACCCCCGGCGGGCTGATGCGGACGTCGGCCATGCGAATGGCGGCGGCGGCGCCCAGGGCGAGTGCCGCGCCGGCTGCCGTGCCGACGATCGAGACGAGCGCGACCTCGCGCACCAGCAGCCCGGCCGCCTGGCGCCGCGTGTAGCCAAGCGCACGCAGTGTCCCGAGCTCGCGGCTTCGCTCGAACACGGTCAGCGTGGCGGCGTTGGCCACGCCGAGCACCACGACGGCGACGACGATGAGCAGGATGAATCCCGCCATGCTCCGCAGGAAGGCCATCGTGCCCACGTAGTACGGGTTCACCCGCGCGTCGTCGAAGGTGAAGACCTCGGCGTCGAGGCCCGCCGAGGCCAGCCGGGCCCGCAGCGCCTCGGCGGCCGACGCGGCGTCGCGCCAGTCGTGGAGGAACAGCGCGACGTAGCTGGCCGCGTCCGAGGCGTAGAGCCGCCGCAGCGTCGCCAGCGGCGCATGGAGCACCTGGTCCTCCGTGTCGAGCGACGGCGTGTGGAAGAGGCTGACAACGTCGACGTCGAGCGCGCCGATCGCGCCGTCGTGCGTCCAGCCCGCCAGCTGCAGGTTGGCGTCGTCGGCCACCGTCTGCGCCCAGTCCGGCGTGGAGCAATCGGGCATGCGCACCGGGGTCGGGCCGTCGAACTCGTCGAGCACGCGCGTCTTGCCGAGCAGCGTGGCGAGCCCGACGGCCAGGCCGACGCGGTCGGCGCCCTGAGCGCCCTCGTGCGGGTGCCGCCCGCGCAGGGGCCGGGCGAGATCGGCGCTGTAAGTGGCGACGTCCGGGTGGGCCAGGATCCGTCGCGCGGCCGCCGGTTCGATTCCCAGAGCAAGAAACGGCACGCTGCGGCAGCCGTTGCCGGCCAGGCCCATGGCCTTCACGTACGGGGCCGTGAACGAGACGCGGCCATCGCCGCCGGCGGCCTCGAGGATCAGCGCCTGCTCGCGCTCGTCCAGGCTGTACCGTGCGGGTCTGGCCACGACGCGATCGAGCGCGCCCGCACGGTAGACGGTCACGTGGCCGCCGTGCTGGAGGTAGACGGCATTGGTGCGGAGGAAGGCTTCGACGCGCGTCACGTAGCCGCCGAGCAGCGCGAGGCCGGCGAAGCCCAGCGCCACGGCCACGCCGGTGGCCAGGTTCCGCCGGCGGTTGCGCCGGAGGTTGCGTGCGGCGATGCGCCAGGCACCGGTCATGCCGCGCGTCCTCCGGGGCCGATCCCGTCGTCCACGATGACGCCGTCCGAGATGTGCACCACGCGCGCGACGCGTCCCATCAGCTTCTCGTCGTGCGTCGAGAAGAGGAACGTCACCGCACGGCTCCGGTTGAGCTCGATCATCAGATCGACGATGTGATGGGCGGTGGCCGAGTCCAGATTCGCCGTCGGCTCGTCGGCGAGCACGAGGCGCGGGGCCGTGACGAGTGCCCGCGCGATGGCCACGCGCTGCCGCTGGCCGCCCGAGAGCCGGTCGGGCAGCTGGCGGGCGAAGTCCGCCAGGTGGACGTCGTCGAGCGCCTGACGGATGCGCCGACGGCGCTCGGACGCGTCGAGCCGCGGCTGGATCAGCAGCGGGAGCTCGACGTTCTCGTAGACGTCCAGGACCGGCACGAGGTTGAAGGACTGGAAGATGAACCCGATCTTCTCGTTGCGCAGCCGCGCCCGCCCGTCGTCGGGCAGGTGCGCGACATCGGCTCCGTCGAGCAGGACCGAACCGCGGTCGGGCTCGTCGATGCAGCCGACCATGTTGAGCAGCGTGCTCTTGCCGGAGCCCGAGGGGCCGACGAGCGCCGTGAACTCGCCGGGGCGCAGGTCGAGCGAGGCGCCGCGGAGGGCGTGCACCCGGGTGTCGCCGAGGCGGTACGACTTGTGGACGTCGATGAGCGAGACGAAGGGCGTGGACATCGGTCAGAAGCTCCAGACCAGGCCTGCGACGGCGGCCGCGCGGGCGAGGCGCGTGAACTCCGCGCGGTCCCGGCCGTGCGGCACCATGGCGGAGGCGAAGAGGATCACGGCGTCTCCGGTCTCGAGGCTGGCCGTGACGAACGCCGTGCCGGAGCGATCCGTGAACGAGCGGACGTAGCGCGCCTGGACGTCGAGGCGATCGGCCGGCGGCAGGTCGCGCCCCGAGACGGACACGAGGGCGAGGTCGCGGCCCAGGAACTCGAGCCCGGGATCGAGCCACCGCTCCAGCGCGTCGGGTGAGCCGGCCTGGGCGACCGCCCGCGCCGCCGCCTCGCCTTGCGCGCGGGTGTACCCGGATGCGTTGTGCAGCATCTCGAGGCGGGCGTCGAAGGCCGCCGAGTGCGTGTAGCGCAGGCCGGCAAGCGCGAGGGCGCGCATCCCCTGGTGCCGATCGGAGGCGGCAAGGACCGGCCCGCCGGGGGTGTCCACGGGGTACCAGGCCTGCGAGCCGCGCTGCACCGAGGCGTCGGCATAGGCAGCGAGGCCCGCCGGCAACTCCACTGAGGCGTAGCCGCCGGCCCACGGCGGCTCGCCGCCACGCGCGCCAGCCGTGAGACCGGCGTAGGCGCCACCGGAGGGCGACGCGTACTCGATCTTGGACTGGACGGCGCGGCGGAAGCGGGCCCCGGCGCGGAAGGGCGCCTCGCTCGTGGCGCCCAGCTCGGCCAGCGCGACGAGGCTCCATTGGCGTCCGGCCGTCAGGTTCACGCGCAGCAGGTGCCGCCCCCGGACCAGGAAGAGGGGATCGCGGAACACGCCGGTCACGTGGAACAGGCGATTGCTCGGGGCGATCAGCTCGGCGGGGCCCCACTGGAAGTTCTGGAGTCCGTAGGTGACCGAGGCGGCGTCGAGCGCCTGCCAGTTCACGTACGCCTCCGTCATCTCGGCCATCGAATCGCCGCGCCACTCCGCCGAGCCACCGCCGACGGCAATGCCGTCCAGCGAGCTTCGGCCGCGGGGACGGAGGACGATCTGCCAGCGGCGGCCGACCCCGACGCGGGCATCGAGGCGCACTTCGCCGAGCAGCGTGTGCCTGGGGAGCCGGAAGATCGCGTTGCCGGGATTGAGGGCGTGGTCGGCCGGCCGGACGGCGCCTGCGGCCGCAATGAGCTGCCCGTCGATCCGGGTGGCAAGGGCGGGCGCGGCCGACTCCTGCCCGGCCCGCGCCGGGGCGGGTGCGAGCGTTGCCAGCCACGCCAGCGCCCAGGCGCACGCGATCCGCAGGGAAGGCCGGACGCTCATCGGAGCAGCCCGTGGAGCAGGAGGCCAAGCGCGCTCGTGAAGCTGTCGTGCAGCGACCCGCGCCCGCCGGCCGCATGCCAGACGGCGAGGCTGCCGAAGTAGGTGCCGACGATGGCCGCGGCGGCGGCGTCGAGGGCGGCGGCGCGCGGGATGTGCCCGGCCTCACGAGCGCGCACGAGTTCGGCCATCAGGGCGGCCAGCAGGCGCTGCTGGGCGGGCCGGTCGGCTTCCACGAAGGCCGGGTCCCGCAGGAATGCCCCGAGCATCGCCCGGCTGAGCGCCGGGTTGACCGAGTGCCAGTCGAGGGCCGGCTTGAACAGCGCGGGGATGGTCCGGTCGAGAGTGGACGCGGGACGAGCGGCGCGTGCCAGGGCGCGTTCCATGTCGTCGGCCAGGCGGGTGCTCACCTCCGCGAAGATGGCCTCCTTGGTTGGGAAGTACGTGAAGAAGGTGCCCTTGCCGATGTCGGCCGCCTCGGCGATCTCGGCGACGGTGGTCGCCTCGAGGCCCCTGGCGGAGAAGAGGCGCATGGCCGCGTCGAAGATGCGGTCCCGCGTCTGGCGCATCCGGCGCTCGACGCGCGAGGGCTGGACTGGTGTCGACCGACTGCTAATCATGACCACGGTCAATATAGACCATGGTCATGGAGGCTGTCAAGTGACGCATGAATCGCCGGCGTGCGGCCGTCGGGCACGGCGCGTGGCGGCTGCCGCGCCAGGCGCACCACGCGCCGCATACTAGAATGGAAGTGTTGAACGACCGCGACGCCGTCCCCGCTTGCGGTCCATCACGAACCTGGTAGACACGCCACCATGCTGCACTCCACGCGTCTTGTGTTCGTTCTGGCACGGGCTGTTCTGCTCGTGACCCTGGGGGCCGTCCCGTCCGCCGCGCAGGCCGTCGCGGCGACCGGCGTGGTCCTCGATGCCTCCGGTGCGCCCGTGCCCGGCGCGCGCGTCACGGTCGAGATGGCCGGAGCCCCGGCCATTGAGCGCACGACGGCGTCCGACGGAACCTACACGGTCGAGCCGCTTCCGCCTGGGGAGATCACCCTCAGCGTGTCGGCTCCCGGTTTTGCGACCACGTCCCGCACGATCGCCTGGCCTGCCGGCGCCGGCTCGCTCGATCTCGTCCTGCACCCGGCCGGCCTCACCGAGATCGTCACCGTCACCGCCACGCGGGGCGCCGAGGCACTGGCCGCGGTCGCGAGCGCGTCGGTGCTGAGTTCTGCGCAGCTCAACGTGATGGCGGCGCCGACGCTCGACGACGCGCTGCGCTCGACGCCGGGCTTCAGCCTGTTCCGGCGCAACTCCTCGCGCGTGGCCAACCCCTCGACGCAGGGCGTAACGCTGCGGGGCCTGGCAGGGTCGGGCGCCAGCCGCACGCTCGTGCTGGCCGACGGCTTTCCGCTCAACGACGCGTTCGGCAGCTGGGTGTACTGGAACCGGATCCCGCAGGCCGCCATGGACCGCGTCGAGGTCGTGCGCGGCGCCTCGGGCGACATCTACGGGTCCGACGCCCTCGGCGGCGTGATTCAGGTGCTGACGCTCGCGCCGGATCGGACCAGGGCGCGCGCGACCATCGAGTCGGGCAGCCACGACACGCAGCGCGCCACGGCCTACGTGGGCGGCGTCCACCGGGGGTGGTTCGGCTCGGCGGCCGCCGAGTGGCTGGACACCGACGGGGTGTACATCGTGGCACCCGGGGATCGGGGCAGCGCGGACGTGCCGGCATGGAGCGACTACCACTCCACCGTCGCCACCGCCGGGCACGATGCGGGCGCGTGGCGGGCCCAGGCGCGGATGAACCTCTACAGCGAAGTGCGCGGCAACGGCACGGCGCTCGTCGGCAACGACACCAACGCGCGCCACTACGCGGCCGAGGTCTCGGGCGCGGCCGCCGCCCAGACGTGGCTGGTGCGCGCGGGCGGCGGGAGCCAGAGGTACTTCAACAACTTCTCTGCCGTTGCCGCCGATCGCGACAGCGAGCGGCTGACACGCGTCCAGCGCATCCCGCACGAGACGTTCACCGGCTCGGGCCAGTGGACGCTCACGCGCGGCACGGCGGTCATTCTCGCCGGCGCGGAGGTGCGCCGCACCGAGGCGGAGGTCGTCGAGAACGGGTTCACCGCGGCCGGCGCCCCGCTCGCCTCGACGACCACCGGCGGGACCGAGACGATCGGCTCGGCGTTCGTCCGTGCCAGCCTCGTCCCTGCCAGCCGCCTGACGATGGTCGTGGGCGTGCGCGGCGACTTCTGGCGCTCGACGCCGCTGCTGCCCAGCAGCCCCGAGCACGACATCGACTTCTTCAGCCCGCGCGCGTCGGTGGCCTGGCAGGCGACGCCCTCGCTCAGCCTGCACGGCTCCGCCTATCGCGCCTATCGAACGCCGACGCTCAACGAGTTGCACCGCTCCTTCCGGGTCGGCAACACCTTCACCGCCGGCAACCCGCTGCTCGAACCCGAGCGCCTTACCGGTGCCGAGGCGGGCCTGCTGGTCTCCGGTCGCCGCTACCAGGCCCGCGCGACGCTGTTCCTGAACCACCTCGATGACGTGGTCACCAACGTGACCCTGCAGACGACGCCGTCGCTCATCACGCGGCAGAAGCAGAATGCGGACAACGTGCGCGCCGCGGGCGTCGAGGCCGAGCTCGAGTACCGGCCCCATCCGTCGCTGACGCTCACGGGTCTCGCGGTCTGGACGGACTCGACCTTCCGAACCTCGGCGGCGCTCGCTGCGCTCGAGGGCAACCGCGTGCCGCAGGTCCCGCGCCATCAGTTCGGGGCCGGTGCCATCTTCACGGACCCGCGCTGGGTCACGGCCTCGATCCAGCTCCGCACGGTGGGCGAGCAGTTCGATGACGACCTGAACACGTTCCGGCTCGGAGGCTTCACCGTCGCGGACGCCTACGTGGGGCGCAGCATCGGCCGGAGCGCACAGGTGTACGCGGCGGTGGAGAACATCGCCGACACGGAGTACGACACGGGCCGGACCCCCATCCGGACGATCGGCTGGCCCAGGACCTTCCGCGTCGGCGTGCGCCTGCAGTTGCCGTAGCGTCGCCGGCTCGGCACGCCGATCCGCCGCGGGAGAGCACGCGGCCGGAACGGACGGGCCGACCGGCGTCACCGCCGCCGGCGTGGAGCGTCACCAGGCCGGCGGCGTCGTCGCGAGTTCGTAGACCCGCACCAGCGCGCGAGGCGACCCGGCCCGCCCGCTGCGGGCCTGCGGCCCGCCGGTCATCGAGACGAGGACGCGAAGGCGACGCACGTCACCCTCCGTCTCGGGCACATAGCGGTACTCGAGTTTCACGGGGCCGCCCAGCGTCTCCTCGACCACGAGGGCTGTGCCATCGAGACGCGCCTTCGACGACAGTTCGCCGTCGCCTGTGAGACGCTTGCGCTTGCGCCCATCGGCCGTCAGGGGCCACGTCCGACCGGTGGCGTCGGCGAACGTGAACGTGGAGGCCTCGCGGGTGATCGTCAGCCGTTCCGGCGCCTCGCGCGCGAGGCGCGCCATGGCCCGCATGCGGGCGCGGTCCTGCTCGCTGATGCCACCCCCGCCCATCATCCCGCCCCCCATCCCCCCGCGGCCGCCACCCATGCCGCCTCGACCTCCGCCCCCACCCATGCCTCCCCGGCCCCCGCCGCCACCCATCCCCCGGCCGCCCCCGCCCATCCCCCCGTCGCCGCCCGCGCCGCCGTGCTCTCCAGGCGTCGACGGACCCGGCCGGCCGAAGCCGGCTGCCTGCTCGGGGCTTGTACCCAGATGGGGTCTCAGGACCCACGCGCCGGTGATGTCCTGCGCGGATGCCCGCGGCGGGATGGAGAAGACGATCGCGGCCAGGACGGCCGCTCCGAAACGTGCGTGCATGAAAGAACCTCCCTGACGTCTGGCAGGCTGGTCCTTCCATGATGCACGCGGCTCGGGATGGGCGCTGTGAAGAGTCTGTGACGTGTCGTCGGGCGTGCCGGAGGCGTGCCGAACGGGTCCCGCGTCGCGGGCGCGGGACCCCCTCGCGCGTGTCACGGCCCGTCAGTCCGGCGGACGCCGTCCGTCGAGCACCGTGTTCGACGGGCACGGCCCGCCGACCGACGTGACGCACTGATTGCGGTGGAAGACCACCGAGTCCTCCGGGGCGAGGTTCACGATGTCCGCCGCCCGAACGGCCGGCTGGCTGCCACCCAGTTGCACCTGGGGATTCCCGACGGCGGTGTTCTGCCGGATGGTCGTGTCGCGCGCGCCGGCGGCGACGTAGATGCCATTGGTGTTGCCGCCGACGGTGTTCATCTCGATGATCGTGCCCGTCGCCTGCCCGGTCACGCCGATGCCGAAGTCATCGGCGGGATCCAGGTACCCGTTGCCTGTTGCCTCGTTCAGCCGGACCCGGCTGTTGTGGCCCTGGATTCATATGCCGCCGCCGGAGAAGCCGGCCTGCGAGGCGCCGTTGCGCACGACGACGTTCCGCTGCACGAGCGTGTCGAACGACGTGGGTGCGATGAAGATGCCGTCGCCGCAGTTGGTCGCGACCGTGACGCCCTCGACGCGGGCGCCGGTCGAGCCGAGGACGGCGACGCCGTGCAGGCGGAACCGCTGGATGAGCCCCGGTCCGCGGACCGTGACGCCGGATCGGTTCCCCGTCGAGACGCCGCTCTCGCCGGCCGTCAGCGCGCCGCCGCATGCGGCCACCGGGTCGGCGCGGCCCGTGATCGAGAAGCCGTTCAGCCGCAGCTCCACGTCCGGGGCGCCGAACGAGAAGCACGGTCCCCCCGTCACCTCGCAGACGACGTCGCCCGCGAGTTCGGTGTCCTCGACGATGACGTAGGTGCTGCGGATCGTGCCGGATACGTGGTCGGCCGCCCATGCCGGTGGGCTGGCGGCCGCGAGCAGGCCGCCCACCGCTGCGGTGACGGCCGTCGTTCGGATCATGTGCATGTCTCCTCCCTCGGGGTGGCGGGTGCATGCGCCGTCAGGATTCGGCGACGCGGGTGACGGGCGCACACCCCACATCTGAGGACGCGGCGTCTGGCGGAAAAAGGGGTCATACCAGCGGCGGCCCGGGGGCAGCGACCCGTTCGAGGCCGGCTTGCCGCGTCACGGCGGCGGGACTATGCTTTCGGTGTACATGCGTCCAGGGCCCCTCAGACCAATCGGGAGTGGGGCTGCCGGCGGCGGGCCCGCCGGGCGTACCGGGCCGTCCTGGGACCGCGTAAAGGCCACTTTCCTGGCGGCGATCGAGGAGGCGCCGGCCTCCTGGCCATCCTTTCTCGACCACGCGTGCGCGGGAGACCAGGCCCTGCGGGCGGAGGTCGAGGCGCTGCTCGCCAGTGACCGGGCGGCCGGAAGCTTCGGCGACCGGCCCGCGGCCGAGCTGCTCGGGCTGGCCGGCTGCGGCAACGAGATCGCCGACGGCGCCATCGAGCCGGCGCTGCCGCCAGGCACCCGGCTGGGCGGCTTCGAAGTCGTCTCGCTCATCGGCACGGGGGGCATGGGCCGCGTCTACCTGGCCCGCGACCCACGGCTCGACCGCCAGGTCGCCATCAAGACCGTGGGCAGGGACGCGTCGGACGCCTCCGCGCGGTCCGCGCTGCTGCGCGAGGCCCGACATGCGTCGCGACTCAGCCATCCCAACATCTGCGCCATCCACGAGGTGGGTGAACAGGACGGCATACCGTTCATCGTGATGGAGTACGTCGATGGGCGACCGCTCCTCGCCCTGGCGCGGGAGGGGCCGATGGCCCGCGACCGTGCGCTGGCCCTCGCGGGCCAGATCGCCGCCGCCGTCGCCCACGCGCACGAGCGCGGCATCGTGCACCGCGACCTGAAGAGCTCGAACATCATCGTGACGGAGGACCGCGGCGCCGTGGTCCTCGACTTCGGGCTGGCCCGGCGCCTTCCGGACGAGGACGGACGCCCGACGGAGACCAGCCTGGGTCCCCCGTTTGGCCTGGCGGGGACGCTCAGCTACATGGCGCCGGAGGTGCTGCGGGGGGCGTATGGCGATGCGCGCAGCGACGTGTGGGCGCTGGGCGTGCTGCTGTACGAGATGCTCACGGGTGAGCTGCCGTTCACCGGCCGCACGAGTTTCGAGATCAGTTCGTCGATCCTGCACGACCCGCCGGGGAAGCCGCCCCGTCGGCTCCCGGTGGCGGTGCGCCTCGTGCTGCAGCGGTGTCTCGCGAAGGATCCCGCGAAGCGCTACCAGCGCGCCGCCGACGTCCACGCGGCCCTCGATCGGGCACGGCGGCGCGGCCTGTGGTCGGGGGCCGACGCGGTGCGCGTCTACCGCCGGCACCTGGCCGCCGGCGTCCTGGTGGCCGCTGCCGTCGTGGCCGCCTGGCTGGGCGGGACGATGCGGTGGCCGGCTCCTCCCGTGGCCGATCCGGCATCCTCGACGCTCGCCGTCCTGCCCATCGAGTCGGGCGCGAGCGGCGACGAGGCCTACTACGCCGACGCCTTCACCGCCGCCCTCATCGGGGAGCTCGGCGCGATGAACCGGCTGCGTGTCATCTCCTGGACCTCGACCCGGCGCTACCGCGGCGCCGGTCGGCTGGCCGCCGAGGTGGGGCGTGAACTGGGCGCCGGGATGGTCGTGCAGGGCACGCTACGGCGCGCTGGCGACCGGCTGGATCTCGAGGTGCGCCTCGTCGACGCCAGCGATGGCCGCCTGATCTGGTCCGATCGCTACGAGCGGCACGCCCGCGAGGTGCTGGCGCTGCAGGCCGACGTCGTCCGAGGTGTTGCGGACCGGCTTGTCGCCACGCTGACGCCCGAGGCGCGCGCGCGGCAGACGACGGTGCGTGCCGTGAGCCCCGACGTGTACGAGGCGTACCTCCAGGGGCGCTACCAGTGGCATCTGCGGACGCCGGCCTCGATGCGCGCGGCCATCGCGCACTTCGAACGCGCCATCGAGCTGGACCCGACCTACGCGCCCGCGCACGCGGGCCTGGCCGACTGCTACAACCAGTTCGGCACGGTGAACGTGGGCGGCGGGCCGCCGGCCGTCTGGCGTCCGCGTGCGGCGGCAGCCGCCATCAAGGCGCTGCAACTCGATCCCGCGCTCGCCGAGGCGCACGCGGCACTCGGCTTCGTCCGCCACTACCAGTGGCAGTGGGAGGAGGCCGAGCGCCTGTTGCGGCGTGCGCTGGAGCTGAATCCGAGCCTCGCGCTGGCGAGGATCTGGTACGCGAACCTGCTCATGTCGCGCGGGCGCTTCGACGAGGCGCTGCGGGAGGCGACCGCGGCCGGCGAGATCGATCCGTTCTCCGCCGTGGTGACGGCCAACGTCGGGTGGGTCCTGACCTACGCCCGGCGGTACGAGGAGGCCGAGGCGGTCCTCAGGCGAGCCGTCGAGCTCGACCCGGCCTACCCGACCGCGCACTATCGCCTGGCGGATGTGCTCGCCGCGCTGGGGCGGTTCGACGAGGCCGAGCCGCACGTGCGGCGCAACGCGGAGCTGAGCGGCGGCACCGGATCGACGTCGGCCGCCCTCGCGATGCTCGATGCGCGCCGCGGCAATCACGAGCAGGCGCAGCAGGCACTGAAAACGCTGCTGGCCGGGCTGCCCGACCACTACGTGCCCCCGAGCACGATTGCCCACATCCACCTGGCGCTCGGTCAGATGGATGGGGCGCTGGCCTGGCTCGAGCGCGCCTACGACGAGGGCTCCAACTTCATCGCCTATCTGGCGGTCGATCCGGGCATGGACCCGCTCCGTGGGCAGCCGCGATACGAGCGGCTGCTCGAACGGGTCGGCCTCCGGTGAGGCGTCCATGGCCCCGCGCACGATGATGGCCCCGCACGACATCACCCGGCTGCTCCAGCAGTGGTCCACCGGCGATCGCGAGGCGCTCGATCGCCTCATGCCGCTTGTCTACGCGGAGTTGCGCCGGGTCGCGGTCCGACGCCTGCGGCGGGAGCGCAGCGGCCGGTCCGTGGAGCCGACGGCGCTCGTGCACGAGCTCTACCTCCGGCTCGTGGATCAGCGCGACGCCAGCTGGCAGAACCGGGCGCACTTCTTCGGGGTCGCGGCACAGCTCATGCGGCGGATTCTGGTGGACCACGCGCGCGCGCGGCTGACGGACAAGCGGGGTGGCGCCGTGACGCTCGTGCCGCTCGATCCCGGCGCCGACCTGCCCGGCGACGCGGCCGACGAGAGAGCGGTGGCCGACGTGCTGGCGGTGAACCAGGTCCTCGATCGCCTGAGCGCCCAGGACGCCGACCAGGGCCGGATCGTCGAGCTGCGGTTCTTCGCCGGGCTCACCGTCGAGGAGATGGCACACGTCCTGGGCCGCTCGCCGCGCACGGTCAAGCGGGAGTGGCGCCTGGCCCGCGCGTGGCTCCACCGGGAGCTCGGTCTCGAATCCGGCGGATGATCCGCAGACGGCGGCCCCGTGGCTCAGAACGCCATCATCCGCGTGAACTTCACCACGGCGCTCCGGCCCGGCGTGATCGTCGGGTCGTTGGTGATCTCCTGGTCGTTGAACACCACGAACAGATCGCTCAGCGGGCGGTGGATGAAGTTGAACCGCAGGTTGGCGTTGAAGCGGTGCCGGTCCTGATCGTACTGCAGCAGGGAGTCCAGGAACATGTTGGTCGAGAACGAGTAGTTCGCCCGTGTCGTCCAGACGGCCGTCACGAAGTCCGTGCCCGGCAGGCCGAGGTCCGCGCTGGTGCGCGTGACGCCGGTGTTCACGCGGAGGCGGGCGGTGGGGCGCCAGGTCACGCCGGCCATCACCGTGCGCTGCGTGCCGCTCCACAGCCCGCCGGCGATCCCCGTGAAGGTGAACGAGACATGGCGGCTCGGGTCGGTGGTGACGCGGATCTGCCATTCGTCCCAGGAGTAGGCGCCCGGGGCCAGCGGCGCGACCCCCGAGGCCAGCCTGAGCGGCGCGGTGATCTCGTTGAACTCGGGATTCCAGGACAGCTCGGTGTAGCCGCCGTTGTTGAAGAACAGCGTCACGCCGCTGTGCAGCCGCTTGCCGACCATGCGGCCGTCGAGATCGGTGTAGTAGTTCCACACGACGTGCGGGTGGATCTCGCGCACGCCCCGCCGCTGCCAGGCGGCCGGCCGCGGGCGAATTCCGGTGTCGAGGAACCACTTCCGCGCGCCCACCCGGCGGTAGTAGCCCATCTCGTCGTTGAAGCCCTCACCGACGGTCATGAGGCCGCCCTTGCCGTGGAAGAAGTTGCCCTCGCGGTTGATCGACGTCCGCCACGCGTACTCCCCCGAGTCGATGCCGGGCGTGTCGGTCCGGATCACGTACGAGTTCCAGTCGGTCGTGCCGGCGAAGCGGACGTTGGCGTCGACGCCGTAGACGCGATTGAAGTCGGCGCCGGACTCTGCGGACTGGCGGCTCATGAAGATGGCCCCGATGTCGGACCCCGGCCGCAGGTTGCGTCGTGCCCGGAACACCGTGTAGTTGTTGCCGGGACTCTGCTCGGTGCCCTGCACCTGCAGGCTGAGGAGGCCGAGCTCGTAGGCGCCAGCCCGCCCGGTGAGCCGCGCGCCGCCGTAGATGGGCAGCGCCGTGCCATCGGCGCCGAGGCCGATGCGGCGGCTGTGGAACAGCAGGAGGTCCTCGTCGGGCGTCGGCGTCGTCGTGACGCGGTTGTTGCGCGCCGCGTCGCCCACGTAGAACATCCCGGAGTTCTCGATGAAGAAGTCGCGCTTCTCCGGATAGAACTGGCTGAACTGCGTCAGGTTCACCTGGAGTTCGTCGGCCTCCACCTGGGCGAAGTCGGGGTTGGCCGTCAGATCCAGCGTGAGCGCCGGCGTCACGCCCCACTTCACGTCGAGGCCCAGCCGGGCGTCCGGATCGAAGACCGTGCCCCGCCCCGTGGGACGCACGGTCCGGGCCAGCACGTACGGCTTGACCTGGAGGTTGCGGCCCGGCGAGACGGCCGGCAGGCCCGTGAGGTCCCCGGCGAGCGAGACGCGGGCGAGGTTGTAGGCGCGCGGCACCGGCGACCAGAAGTCCACCTCGTTCTTCCGCCGCACGCGCCGGCTGAAGTTGATGCCCCACACGTCCTGCAGCCCGCGCTCGAAGCGCAGCGACCGGAAGGGCAGCGCCATCTCCACCGTCCACCGGTCCTCGGACTGTCGCGTGCGCACGAACCACACCGCGTCCCAGCTCGCGTTGATCTCCCGGCCCTCGTTGGCGACCTGCTGATCGGCACGGGCTCCCTCGCGGTTGGTGGCGAACACGAAGCCATTCCGCCGATCCGCGAACGGATCGAGGATGACCTCGAACGTGTCCTGGTCGTTGCGGAAGTCCTTGCGGATCTCGTTGACCACGCCCAGGCCGGGCTCGCTGTCGAAGAGTGTGGCCGCGATGTAGAGATTCTGGCGGTCGTATGCCAGGCGCACCTCGGTCCGCTCGGTCGCGGGCTCGCCGTCGCGCGGCTCGCTCTGCACGAAGCCGCTGACGGGCGTGGTGTGCTGCCACACGTCTTCGTCGAAGGCGCCGTCGACGACGACCGGCGTCCTCGTCTCGACGGCGACGGCGCGCAGCCGTCCATCCGGCGATCGCAGGACATCGACGGCGCCTCCGGCGTCGTTCTGCGTCCCCATCCCCCCGGAAGAGGCCGATACGGTGACAGCCGGTGACAACAGGAGCACGAACACGAGCGATAAGATGCGCACCATTGGTCCGTGGCAGAGCGGGCGTACCGAGCGGGGACGATCGCGGAGGCCGTGCGTGCCTGGCCGTGCATCTTACCGCGAGACGGGACCGTCACGCGAGCGAGGCATGGCCTCATGTCAGGACCCGGAGGTTCGATCATGCGCGTCCTGCTGTTCATCCTGGCCGTCGGCATCGCCTCACCTGCCTCAGCGCAGCTTCCGCTGGCCGTCGACCGCTATCACGGCTTCGACGAGATGACGGCGTTCCTGCGCCAGGCCGCGACGGCGCATCCCGACCTGGCCACGCTCTCCTCGCTGGGCCGGAGCCATCAGGGCCGCGATCTCTGGCTCCTGGCGCTGACGAACCGGAAGACGGGCGCTCCAGAGGAGAAGCCGGCCCTCCTCATCGACGGCTGCCTCGACTCGAGCGAGGTGGTGACCAGCGAGGGCGTGCTCTACACGATCAAGCACCTGCTCGACGGGTACGGGCGTGACCCGCGCATCACGCGGATCCTCGACCGCCGCACGATCTACCTGGTCCCCCGGATCATGCCCGACCAGACCGAGCTCTATCTCACGACGCCGCTCAACGCACGCAGCCTGAGCGCCGCGCCGATGGACGAGGACGGCGATGGCCGCGCCGACGAGGATCCGGACGACGACGTGAACGGCGACGGGCACGTCGTGCAGATGCGGGTGAAGGATCCCGACGGCGACTGGACGATTTCGCCGCGCGATCCGCGGCTGATGGTCCGCCGGCGCCCGGGCGATCTCGAGGGCACGTTCTACCGCGTCCTCCTCGAGGGGCGGGACGACGACGGCGACGGGCGCTACAACGAGGATCGGCTGGGTGGTGTGGACCCCAACCGCAACTTCCCGGGCAACTGGGTGCCGGTCAGCGTCCAGAACGGCGCCGGCCCGTATCCGCTCTACGTCCAGGAGGTGCGCGCGCTGGTCGAGTTCATCGAGACGCACCGCAACATCGCCGGCTATCTGAACCATCACTCCTCGGGTGGCGTCATCCTCCGGCCGTCGACCACGCACGACGACAGCACGATCCCGGCGGCCGATCTGCGGCTGCTGCGCACGATCGCCGCGCGCGCGCTCGAGGAGACCGGGTACTGGCTGGCGACCAGCGTGTACGACTGGCGCTGGCCGCCGGGCACGCCCGACACCAAGCCGGGCCAGACCTGGCGGCGTCCGGACGGGAGCCTGGCCAACGACCCGCGGGACACGGCCGGGGCGGGCGGGGGGTTCGGGGGGTTCGGGGGTGACGAGCTGGCCGGAGGAGACCCCGGCCGCGCGACCGACACGGCGGCGGCACACGTCGTGCCGGCTGCCGAAGGCGACGACACGCACGCCTACGCGGCCTACGGCGGCTCCATCGAGTTCACCTACGAGATGCTCGGCATCGTCTCCTACGCGTCGGAGCAGTGGCGGGCCGCGTGGGACCACGACACCGACGGCGACGGCGTCATCAGCGACCTCGAGCGGCTCGACTGGAACGACCGGCGGTTCGGCGGGAGCCTCTTCGTCGACTGGGCGCCCTTCACGCATCCGCAACTCGGCGAGGTCGAGATCGGCGGGTGGAAGAAGTACACGACGAGCAGCCCGCCGCCCGGGAAGTACCTCGAGGACGAGTCGGCCCGGCAGTTCCGCTTCAACCTGATGATGGCCGGGATGCTGCCCGAGATCGGCGTCGAGTCCGCGGTGGCCACACCGCTCGGCGGCGGCCTCTACCGCGTGAGCGCCCGCATCCGGAACACCGGTGTCGTGCCAACGGCGACTCAGGCGATGGAGCGGGTCCGGCGGGCCTCGCCGGTCACGGCCACGCTGGCCGCCAAGGGCGACGTGGAGTTCATCGGCCGGCCCGCCACCCAGTCGCTCGGTCATCTCGAAGGCGCGCCGGCCGGCCGGGCGACGGCCGAGTGGATCGTGCGCGTCAAGAGCGGTGGGCCGCTCGAGGCGACCGTGGCGGCGTCAGCGCCGACGGCGGGTGGGACGTCCCGGGCCGTCGAGGTCGGGCGGCCGTGACGGTC
>CAUJDN010000125.1 GCA_963169195.1 Acidobacteriota bacterium
CTGACCCATCACGCCGCCATCGTGAAGATCACCGGCGACAGCTATCGCCTGCGGGAGGCCGAACGCGCCCAGAAGGCCCGGCGCGCCTCGTAGCCTGTCGACTTCAGTCCAGAATTACGCGGTTCCCGGCGACCGCCAACATACACATGCGGGCACTCGATCCGAAACGTCCCATGTTCGCCGGTACCTTCGAGGACGAAGTCCTGCCCGAAATCCTGAGATGTGAGGTCCTTCTCGGTGTATATGGCGATGATGGCGTGGCCCGCAGCCGGCAGCAGGAACTCGGCGTCGCCGACAATCGTTGTATCTCCGAGTCGGAATGTCGCTTTTCCACAGTGCGGGTTGACACGCGCGAACTCGCGATGGGCGGAGAGCGGGTCGAACGGAAGCGGCGGCGTCACCATGAGGGCGGTTTGTGGATGGCGCCCTTCGCATCATTGAGGACCGTAGGAAACTGGCTCGCGATGAGGTCCGACTGGCGAATCCTTTTCACGAACGTTGCGATGCGCTTCAACTCGGCGCTGTGGTGCTGATGTGGGTTGAGGATGCCTACGGGCAGATTCAGCTCCTGGCGCACGATTCTCACCGGCTCGGCGAGGTCGGAATCGTTCGTGATCAGCGCAGCCACCTGGAACGCTCCACGGAAGGCGTCACGAAGCAGGTGCGAGGCCAGATTGACGTCGGAGCCCTTCTCCTCGGTTTTGTCGACCCACACGCGCTTGGTCGGCGTCACGCCAGTGAGGGCCATGGAAACGGAATGCGTCAGGAAGTGGCCGTACGTGATCGACAGGTTCGGAATCGTGCGAAGGGCCCGCAGGTAGATCTGCTGATCGTTCGGCGCGGTTGCATTGCCGGGGCGAGCACTGATGCGAGCCGTGTAGTACTTGATCGCGGTCACCCGGTCGTTCGGCAGCATTGCGGTGCACAGGCGACCAAGGTCGAGCCACTTGTACGGGGTTCGCTTGAGTGAGCCGTAGTACAGGTTGAACCCGTCGACGTAGACGACAACGTCAGCCACGGCAGACCTTCTCCTCGGGCTTGACCGCCCGGCTTGGACCGCGTAAACTCATACGTATCAATCCCCCCTCCTCCCTCGGGAAGAGGGTGCGAAACCGGCCGCAAGGCCGGTTTCAGTGTTTTTACCCCACTTTTCCAGCCAATCCCTGCTCCTTTACCGTCGCCGAGAAGAAAGGCAAGGCTGGGTGCCTCGGTTACCGGTAAAGGGGGGCAGCCGAAAGAGCGACTCGGTTGAGGCTTGATCGAACCTCGTACAGAAGGTCGTCCGCCGGCATGTTCGGATCGTGCTTAAGCAGTTCATATCCAAGTGCCATGGCGTACTCGCTGAAAGCGATCTCGTAGGAGAGGCGGCGCACGCCGGGCTCCTCCACGCTGCCATCTGACAACGCGGCCGACAACACTGGGTGGTCGAGGTTAATCAGGATGCTCAGCGAGCGTTCTTCGTACCTTGAACGGTGCTCAGTCCGTCCCAGGTTTCGATACACGACCTGAAAGCCTCCACGGGGTCGCCGACGAGTGCCGTCGCCAGTTCCAGCGGGGTCAATTGGCTCCTTGCCTTCGGGGTCTGGAACTCCTGACACCGCCACGGTTGGGGCAGTTCTTCCGCGGCCATTTCCTGGTTTCCGTTCCTTGTCGGTTCGCTCGAGTGTGCCGCGCTCAAGCGTACCCTTGACCCACGAATCGGGACCTTCATCTCCGGACCCGCCGCTACCAAATCGAGCGCCAGCGGAACCTGGCTTGGCCGTCACGGTCTTGATACTCGTCAGGCGATCGCGAACGGTGTTGAAGTCAGTGTTTAGCAGCTCGGCGATCCTCTGCGCCTGCATTTCCAGTCGGCGTGCTTGCTCGCTCTTGCGACTGTCTTTGGCGCGTCGTACTAGCTCTGCACGGACCTGTTCGAGCCTCGCTCCGATAAAGCCCACAAGCACGCTCGCCACGGGGTGTTCAAGATTCAACTGAAGTGACCTGCTCGAGTCATACGGGGCGATCGGGATCGCAGGGTTTTCCAATGCGGGAACGTCTACCTCTCCAAGCAAATACGGCCCGAACTCCTTGTTTTCCGTTCCCGCCCTCTCGACTGCGACAAGGTTTCCCAGACCCGCGGTGATGACGACGCCCTGCTCAGCGTCTGGAAGGGGAGCACGGGCCACCTTGATGAGAAGCTGAACGGGGCCGATCACTTCCAATTGTTCGGGCGACGGCTCGAAACGATGTTCGCTCTCGATTTCGGGCTCTCGATAGACGCACACGTGGTCGTTCACGGCGACCTCCGGCGCAACCGCCCGAAAAGCCTGCAGGTGGCGCTCGATGTACTCGATCACGGGTGCTGTACGGATCTGTCTGAGGACAACGTCTTCGATCAGGATCGTCGTACCGTTCGGCGAGTCAAAACGTTCGTTGCGAACGCGCCACTCCAATGGAATGTCCTTCCCGTCGGAGCGTTCGATCATGTCCCGGGTCAAAGCGACGACGTTTCGGAGACCGTCTCGGACCGTCTCGACACGGAGGCTCTTGGCGATGCCGAAGGCGGCCGACTTCCCTGTGCCAAACTTGCCGCGACCGGCGCGGCCTGTCAGGCGATCAACGTTCTCGCCATGCATGGTGAAGTAGTGCTGCAAGTCCTTGTCTGTCATCCCGCGGCCGTTGTCGCTGATCGCGATCGAACGATCGGACTGGTCAACCTGAACGGAAACTCGCGGAGTCGTGCCGCGATCTACATACTGCAGACCGTTGACCACGTATTCCCACACCACGGCAGCCTCCGTTTTGAATGCTGCCGCTGATGCAAGGAGGTCACGGCCGACATGCGACGTGACCTTCATGTCGTTAATCCTGGCCATCGGTCTCTCTCTCCTCTTTATCGAGTTCGGCCGACAGATGAGCTAAGAAATGGCTCATCTCGTCATCGTCTGCGAACATGGCTTTGAGCCGTGTGAGCTTCGATTCGCGAACAGAACGAGTCGCGTAGCTGTCGAGCCGGAAGACCTCACGCGCCTCGCCGAGAAGCACTGACCGTTCACCCTGTGCCCAGCGGGTCCAAGCTGGAAGAGACAGGATGCGCTTATGCTCGCGGTCCCGACGATTTGAATCGACGGACCCGGCGCGCGACTGCCGATCAACCCGCTCGTCCTTCTGGAAGGCATCAAGGCGCTTACGAGCGGAGCCGATCCACTCCAGCCCCTTTCGCGTCAATCTCCAGCCCGTTTTGCCCGAGCCGGACAGCAGCTCGCCATGCTCGGCCTTCTTCGCATCAGACAGGTAGACCCGTACTAGCTCGAGGTTGATCTGCTCGGGATACTTGCGCCACCCAAAGCGCTTGGGGGTGAACTGGAAGACCTGAACGGCGACGTCCTCGGTATCGATATGCCGCTGGTCGCCGCCAAGCTGGTAGACCGCCCAAGTCACCAGCTCCGTGGTTTTCAGTGATGTCAATGTTTTTTTAGACATTAAAAATGTTGACATGATAGCATGAAGCCCTCAGCTTGGCTCAAGCAATATTTTTCGTATGCAGACAATTGTTCCTAGGTGGTCGACGAGGGGATGTCCGCTTCTGCCCGAAAGCCTCCGGAGTCTCTGGGGCGACGAAGCACTGCCGGCGTGGGTAATTGAAGAGCTTGGACTTGTCGATGGCGCCACCAGCGCGTCCTTGGGAGTCGAAGCGTGGGCCAGATGCCCTCACGACGTGCTCCCGGATTCCGTTCAGAGATTCCTGATCAACATCGTTGCGATGAGGCGCGCAGCGATCGCAGACATCCGGGTGTTTGTCCGACCGTGGCCTCGCTCGCTCGACCCCTCGCTTCTCACGTGGTCGAATCGGACGCGCAACTGCCTCGAGAAAGCGGGCATTCTTTCCGACGCTTCGCGCTTGTCGGCGATCTCATTTGGAGACCTGCTCTCGATTCCAGCGCTCGGCGCCGTTTCAGCGTTGGACTTCAGCTGCGTTGCTGAGGCCGCTTTCGCCCCAAGCCATCAATTCGTGAGAGATGAAGGAGCAGCAATGAGCGGGGATCCTGCGGCTTTGTTGCTCGAGGCGATCGACGCTCCGTGGTCGGGCCAGGTCAGCAGCCAGGATCCTAGGTTCTCCGACCTTCTTGCAACAGGTCACTTGACCGTGTTTGAGCGTTTGGAGCAACTAACCACCGAGCCTGAAGATCCTCCGATCGCGGAGATGCAGTTGGCGAGCTCTCTCTCTGCCGTTCGAGAGCGTCGCTCGCGGATCTCGTCCTTGTCGCTCGAAGCAGTGCTCGCCGACTTTGTTGAGAAGTTGACTGGCTATCACGGCTCGCGACTACGCGCACTCCTTCGCCGCCTTGGATGCGATGGTCACGAACCGGCGACGCTTGAAGAAGCTGCGGCAGTCCTTGGCATTACTCGTGAGCGCATGCGGCAGATTCACAAGCGGTTTACAGACCGCTTGCCCACTCATCCAGTCTTCATGCCTCAAATCGATGCCGCGATCGAAATACTTCGAGGGGCGGCCCCGCTTAGCACCGACCACGCAGCCCTGCTCCTGCAAGCAAAGGGCATTAGTGCGCATCCTTTCCATCCCAGAAGTCTGTTGGCTGCGGCGGAGTTCTGTCGTCGAGCGCAGCCATTTGAAATTGAGACTTCAATAGGCGTCCCTCGAGTGATAGTCGAGACGCGGCGAGAGTTCGAGCGAGCGACTTTATCAATTGCCTGCCGTCAAGCAGAGGCGTCCGGTGCAACTAACATCCAGGAGATTGCCGCTGAACTTGGTTCTCGAGGGTACACAGATGTCGAACACGAAGCGATCCGCCGCTTCCTCAATCACTGCGTAGAGATCGAGTTCTTGAGCACAGATTGGCTTTGGTACAAAGAGGGGATCCCCGATCGCAATCGCCTACGCAACGTCACCCGCAAGATGCTCTCCGTGACGTCGCCGATTAACGTGAGCGAAGTCCGCGAGGGCGTTCATCGCCACTACAAGATCCGCCGAACCCGCGGAATCAGCTCCTGGCCCCTTGTGACACCCCCACGCGCGATTCTGCAGGAGCTTTATCGCGTTCATCCAGAGTTCTCGATCGATGCAGATGGCATGGTTGGTTCGGTCGATAAGCTCGAGTATGCAAGCGAGCTGAACTCCACAGAGCGAGTGCTCTTTGATGTCCTGAGATCCTCTCCTGCTTGCCTGCTCGACCGAAGCAGTCTCGCGAGGAGCTGCTTTGACTCCGGCATGAATCCGAACACGTTCTCGCAATACCTAACGTCCAGTCCCGTGATCACCCACGTTGGGACGGACATGTGGTCTCTGCGCGGTACGAAGGTTGATGCTGCGGCCGTCGAGGCGCTGAGAGAAGCCAACGCCGCGAGACCGAACGAACGACGGATTATCGACCACGGATGGACGGAACGTGGAGAGCTGTGGCTTGCGGCCAGGCTTCCAGAAGATGCCTCGCACTTCGTCCTAGGCATTCCGTCGGCCATACGACGTTTTGTCGTAGGGCGGGAGTTTCCTGCGACCGACGAGAATGGCCTAGCAGCCGGCACGGTGCGTGTCAACGACGAGGGGACGTCGTACGGGTACAGTCCGTTCTTGGTCCGTAGAGGTGCTGATGCCGACGACATTCTATTCATTACGTTCCGACTTGCGGAAAAGAGTTCCTTGCTGCGGCTGATCGACGATGAGGAACTCGAGTCCATCAGCCCCGCCACGTGATTCGGAAACGGCTGTGAGGACCATGAGTTCGTTTCCGAACTCGTAGAGTGAAGTAGCGCAGCCCGTTGGAGTCGATCGATGGTCAAAGATTTGGATCTCAAGGACAGCAAGCAGAAGCGACTCGCCGGCTTCGCCGCGAGAATAGTCAAGTTGCTGGAAAAGCCAGAAGTTCAGGCGAATGAGCCGTTAGTCGCAGTCATCGATGATCTACTTGGCGCCGTTTACGCTCTGATTGCTGCCCGACAAGAGAACTTCAAGGGCAAGTTGGGCAAGAGCGAATGTCCACCGATTCTCGATCGGTCGAAACTTATTGCGGGCGGTAAGCCAAAGGTCTCAGGCAATTGGATGGCCGGCTTTCACTTCAACAGTGCGATGTTCCGACTCTCTGCCGTATTCGACCGCCTTCCGAAGTCGCTCGCTGGCTGTAGCCACGGTGAAGGGTGCTGCGAGCATGGCGCGGGCGCGCGGTATCGCAAATTGAAAGGCAAGGCCTGGCCCAACCAGCAATTGCACGACATCCGTAAGGAGGTCAATGCAATAAAGCACGAGGCGATCGGTGTCTACAAGGGAAGGCGGGCCAACTTGAACGCCGCTCTGGCAGCCGTCAACCAAATACTCGACTTAACGGAAGCCCTTGCATAAGGGCCGCGGAGGACTTCACGCCGCGCCGCTCCACAGCTGCAAGTACCGCTGGTTGCGAGCCCCCGCAACCAACTTCATCGGCACGCAAAGGTCGCCTGTGTCCGGCGACCTTTTTGCGTTCCCGCCTCCGCTGAAAGCTACGGCGAGGCTCGCCGCAGCGCGCGCAGCATCGCCCGCGCGCGAAGGCGGCTGGGCGGCAGTCAGCATCGCGGCCAGTTCCTCGACCTTCGAGCAGTGGAGGTCGGCCATCCGCCCATGGGCCTCATCGGGTGGCGGGCAGCCGGGTCGCGCCCGCGCCGGGCGGTGCCGTGTCGATGTCCGGGTAGAGCCACGAGTGCCGGAGACCCGGATGGCGTGCCTCGTACTGCCGCGGCACGTTCTGGGTCCAGTGGCTGGGAATCGCCAGGCAGCACGGCAGGATCGCAGCCAGCGCGGCGCGCTGCCACCACAGGGGCGCGCGGAACGCCTCGGGTGGCGCGTCGGCCGGGATCGCGGCGTGCTTCAGTCGGCCGAGCCGGCGCAGCCGAGAACGGAGCAGCAGCACCGCGCCGAGGATCGCCATCACGATGTTGAACGTCTGCCCTGTGCCGAGTGCCAGCCGGTGCGTGGGGTAGTCGCGGAAGAGATCCAGGAAGACGCGGAGGAAGGCGTACCAGAACACGAAGCGCGCAGCCGTGGCGCCGGGAGTGGGGTTCGTGGCGCGCACGTGCGCGAGATACGGCACCAGCAGCAGGTTCTTGAGTCCGTCGTACAGCACCACCGGGTGCCGCACGCCCTCCGCGTACGGGAACTGTACCCCCCACCACACGTCGGTGAGGCCGCCGACGATGATTCCGTCGATGAAGTTGCCAATCCGGCCCACGCCCATCAGGAACGCGCCCGGGATCACCAGCAGGTCCGCCAGCCGCAGGAACGATCGACGCCAGGCGAGGGAGAAGATCGCGACCCCGGCCGCCGCGCCCGCCAGCAGGCCGTGCGTGGCCATGCCGCCCAGCCAGAGACGCGGCGCGAAGATCACATGGTTCCTGTAGAAGTGCCACTGGTCGAAGACCATGGCGAACGCGCGCCCGCCAGCCAGGACCCCGGCGATGACGATGAGCGAGAGGGCCGCGGCATCCCGTTCGTCGAGCCCGAGCGACGCGCGATGCCGCCGGACGAAGCGGTGGAGCTGCCAGAAGCCCAGGGTGTACCCGAGCCCGTACCACCAGAGGTGGACACCGGCCACGCTGAGGATGATCGGGTCGATGTCGTGGACGTAGGTTGCCAGCACCATCTCGTCCACGTCCCCTACTCGTGCCCGGCACGCTCCTGGATGGACTCGAGATAGGCGACGATGGCGTCGATGCGGTCCTGCACGGCTCGGCCATCGCGGGTTGGCGACGCGGCCTTGAACACCGTGCCCCAGACGGGCATCTCGACGCTGCCGTGCGAGGCAACGCCGCGGCCGTCGATGGTCTGCCGCGTCCTCTCCGCCGGGAAGACGCCGCCGTTGGCGCGTGCGAATCGGGTGAGGTCGGTGGGCCGGGCCCGCAGGCTGTCGGCCGCGGGGCCGTCCCCGCGGCCCGACGTGCCGTGACAGCTGGCGCAGTGCTCCATGTAGAGCGTACGGCCGCTGGCTCTGGCGTCAGCCCGCCCGGGCTTCGCCTGCGCGAACGCGGCCGTGGGGCCGACCGCGACGAGTCCAGCCACGGCCAGGGCCAGCGCCGACGCTCGATGAGGAGTCAGCATGGCTACCGCCTCGGCCCCTCTCTCCGCTCGAAGCCCGCCGGGAGAGGCTCGTCGGCGTCCGTCACCGTGGGCGACACCGGCAGCGACCCGGTGGTCAGGGCGACGAGGAGCGTCACCGTGGACAGCAGACGAAAACGCATGGTCCGAGCTTACGGTCGTGTCGAGGAAAGGTCAATCCAGCCGGGCCGATCCATCGTGGTCGTCCTGTGGCGGGACCGCGAATCGGACTGTCGGGGAGCGCCGCCCGATGTGAACGCGTGGGGTCGAGGCCCGCGACGTCCGGACCGCACGGAACCGCGCACGCAGGCGCCGGCATCTAAGCCGACAGAGGGGTGTTTCTTCATGTCCATGCGGCCGGTGAAGTACGTCAGCGAAGCGCAGCCCGCCATGGAAGGCGCCGGGGTCCACCTCAGGCGTGCGTTCGGTTTCGGCAAGACCGGGGACTTCGATCCGTTCCTGCTCTTCGACGACTTCCGCAACGAGCGGCCGGAGGACTATGTGGCCGGCTTCCCGTGGCATCCGCACCGCGGCATCGAGACCATTACGTACGTGCTGGCCGGCACCGTGGACCACGGCGACTCGCTCGGCAACCAGGGCTCGCTCGGCGCCGGCGACGTGCAGTGGATGACCGCCGGCCGCGGCATCGTCCACCAGGAGATGCCCAGGGGCGACGCGCACGGGCGCATGCACGGATTCCAGTTGTGGGCGAACCTGCCGCGCGCGCTGAAGATGACCGCGCCCCGCTACCAGGACGTGAAGGCCCCTGACATTCCCGCCGTCATCGACGATGACGGCACCCACGTGCGGGTGATCTGCGGCGAGTTCTGGGGCCGGCGCGGGCCGGTGGACGGTATCGCGGCCGACCCGCGCTATCTCGACATCTCGGTCGCTCCCGGGCGGCGCAAGACGCTGCCGGTGGCGCTGGGAACCAACGCGTTCGCCTACGTCTTCGCCGGATCGGGAACCTTCCGCGACGCCTCGAGCCCCCGGGCCGTGGCCACCGAACTGGTCGGCCAGGGCGACGAGCCGGTGATGACCGATGTGGGCAATCGCTCGCTGGTGGTCTTCGATCGAGGCGACGAGGTCACCGTGCAGGCCGCGGAGGACGGCATCCGGTTCCTGCTCGTGTCCGGCCGGCCCATCGAGGAACCGGTCGCCTGGTACGGGCCCATCGTCATGAACACACAGGAGGAACTGCGGCAGGCCTTCGCGGAACTCCGCGAAGGCACGTTCCTCAGGGGCAGATAGGGGAAGCAAGGGAAGAGGGAGGAGGGACGAGAACAGGAAGAACAGGGTCTCTCCCAGCCTGTCGTCTCTCCGTCCTCTCCGTGCTTCCCTATCCCACTCTTGTGGTCGGCGGCTCTTCTCGCTGCTCTCTCTTCACTTCTTCAGCGTGGCCTTCACCGTGGAGGGCGTGGCGGCCAGCGCACGGGCGATGATGCAGCCGGTACGCATCTTCTCCGCCTGCTCCTGGAACGTCGCCTCGTCCACGCCGGGCGCGTCGGCCACGACGGTCAGGTCGATGCGGGAGATCAGGAAGCCCCTGTCGTCCTTGCCGAGGTGGACGTCGGCGGTCGTGTGGACGCTGTTGGCGACGAAGCCCATCCCCGCCAGGGTGTTGGCCAGCGCCATCGAGAAGCAGCCGGCGTACGCCGCGCCGACCATCTCTTCCGGGTTCGCGCCCGCCTTGTCCTCGAATCGCGAGGTGAACGAGTAGTCGCCCTCGTAGGCGCCGCTGCCGAACCTGACGTGTCCCGACCCGCCCTTGAGGTCGCCCTTCCACTCCGCCGTAGCCTGACGTGCCATTCGGATCCTCCTCGATGAGTGCGTGCAGCCTCCCATCGTAGCAGGGTCGGGAGCGGCGGCGTGCTACTTGGGCGCGACGTCCTTGACGATGATGAGCTTCTCGCCCGGCTTGATGAGGCCGAGGTGGCGGCGGGCGATGGATTCGATAGTGCCTGGATCCTCCCTGAGGCGGCGTGCCTCTTCGCGGAGCGCGGCGTTGTCCTCGCGCGCGCGATCCAGGGCGCGCTCGACGGCCGCGAGCTCGCGCCGCGACTGAAGCAGCGCGAGCAGCCCCTTCTCGCCGACGAGCGCATCCACCACCAGCACCGCGGTGAGCGACACCAGGAGGTAGCGCACCACACGACGCGCACGGCCCGGCGGGCGCGTGGGCGGCGCGGCCGGAGCCGTGGGCCGTCGCGGCGGATCCAGCGAAGCGTCGGGCTCCGTCATCGATCCTCGGAGCCCGTGCGGGCCGACGATTGGGCGCTGGCGTGGCCCAGGTATTCCTCGAGGGCGCGGATGAGCACCGAGCGCAGGTCCGATCGCTCGTCCATCGCCCGGATCTTGGCCGCCCGCCAGAGCTCGCCCGGGAGCTCGACAGTGGTCTTCACCGTATCGCTGTCGGTCCGTCTCGCCGCCACGGCGGTCAGCAGTCTAGGCTTGAACACAGGCATACGGCAAGACTTAAACGCGGGTATACGTGAGTCCGCGCTCGAACTTATACATAAATACTCGAATACATGCAAACCCTTTTATGCTTGAACGGCTTTACGGGTATACTCCAAGCCGTGAGGTGACACACTTTGGCACTTCGATCAACCGGCGTTGTGCTCGTCCTGACGACGATTCCCGTGGACCTGGACGCGGACGGTTTCGCGAAGGCCCTGGTCGATTCGCGGGTGGCAGCCTGCGTCAGTGTCCTGGCGCCGATGTCCTCCGTCTACCGATGGCAGGGAAGCGTCGAGACCGCCAGCGAGCGGCAGGTGGTGATCAAGACCACGTCGGCACGTCTGGACGCGCTCGAGCGCCGCATCGGGGAGCTCCATCCGTATGAGGTGCCGGAACTGCTGGTCGTACCAGTCAGCGGCGGGGGAGCAGCGTACCTGGCGTGGGTGGCGGCGGAGGCTGGAGAGGGTGAGGCGTGAGAACGGTGCTCAGTCTGCGGCTGGCAAGGGGCCGCCGTTCCCCTCCAGGTGCGCCTGCAGCTGGGTGAGGTCGAGCGGCTTGGTGAGGAAGCGCGCGCCGAGTTTCGTGGCCTCCTTGCGGAGGACCGGGTCGTCGAAGCCGGAGACCACCAGCCACTGGGTCGCGGGGCTGTGCTCCCGGGAGAAGTGGACGAGCTGCAGCCCGTTGTAGGTCCCGAGGCGGACATCGACGATGACGATCGCTGGCGTGGCGCGCGCGAGATAGGCGCGCGCATCCTCGAACGAGCGGAAGGTGACGGTGTCGTAGCCCCAGTGGCGGACGATCTGCTCGACCGCCGCCAGGCAGCTCACGTCATCGTCGACAATGACCACCGGTCCCCGACCATCCGTCGTGGCCGGCGCGGGCTCGTGTGCCATGACCCGTTCCACCCTGCGCGCTTAGCCAGCCGCTGCCACCGGGGCTCTGTGCACGGTACCCGAACCGGCGCGCAGGGGAATCGTCCGAAACCGCTGGAACGGCAGGTGGCAATTGTGCTTGCGCAGGAAGCCCAGGAACCGCTTGTAGTCCTCGTTGGGCATGTTGTAGAGCGCCACCAGCAGCCGGTAGTTGCCGTTCGTGCTCTCGAGGCCGATCTCGACGATGCGGCGGAGGTCCGCACGCGTGAGGTCGCGCGCCATGAAGACCGGATAGACGGCGGACCAGAACGACTCACCGTGGCGCAGCATGCGCTGGGTCATCTCCTCGACCTGAGCCGAGTGGGCGAGTGCGGCGGCGGCGGCGGCGCCTGGCGCCACCTGGGGCGCCGGCCGCAGCAGCTCGCTGGGCAGGTCGGCGGGACGCAGGACCTGGCCGATCGACTTGAGCGCGATGCGCTCGGCCACGTTGCGCAGTTCGCGGATGTTGCCGGGCCACCGATAGCCGAGCAGCACGTCGAGGGCGGCCTGCGTGATCTCGGGTCGCTCGACGTGATGCTGCTCGCAGTAGTACGCGAGGTAGTGCTCGAAGAGCAGCGGGACGTCCTCGATGCGCTCGCGGAGCGGCGGAATGGTCATGCGGATCACGTTCAGGCGGAAGAACAGATCCTCGCGGAAGGTGCCGGCGGCGATCTCCTTCGGGAGGTCGCGATTGGTGGCCGTGATGAGCCGGACGTTGACGCGCGTGTGCGAGCGGTCCGCGCCGATGCGCTGAATCTCGCCGGTCTCGAGGAAGCGGAGGAGCACGACCTGCATCCGCGCGCTCATCTCGCCGACCTCGTCGAGGAACACCGTGCCGTTGGGCGCCATCTCCAGCAGGCCCGGCTTGTCGCGATAGGCGCCGGTGAAACTGCCGCGGACGTGGCCGAAGAGCTCCGACTCGAGCAGCGAATCGGGCAGGCCCGCACAGTTGACGGTGACGAGCTTCCCGGCGGCGCGCGCGCTGCGCTGGTGAATGAGGCGCGCGACGACCTCCTTGCCGACACCGGTCTCGCCGGTGATGAGGACTTTTGCGCCCGAGCGGGCGGCGCAGTCGATATCGGCCAGAATGCCGCGCACGATCTCGCTCTTGCCCAAGAGGCGGACTTCAGAGTTCGGGGAAACAGACACCGTTCTTCCTCCTCGCCGCGTGAACACGCCTGGAAACCGTCCGCGCCGCAGCGACCAATGCGTCGTATCCTACCGCACCTGGCGAGACAAATGTCAACTATTTTTGCTTAATAGTCATATAGTGTCGCAAAAGATGCGCGTAAGTCTTTTGCAGCAATGGTAAAAAGTATGCAACTGGATACAAACTGGGACCGTCTCGTCCGGCTGCATTTATGGTTCTCTGACCGACTCAAAAGACCATTGGGGGCACTCGACCTATCAGCACCGGCACAACTGACGTATTGAAGTCGTTCATTCTGACGAAGATGTTCCTCCAAGCGACGACTTTCCTCGGTCTGGCAGACCTGGCCCGTCGTGAGTCCTGACGTCGTCGACGTCAGGTATCTCCTCTTTTTTCAATGACTTGGCAGAAATATTCCGGTCACGGGCCCAAACGGGTGGGGAGGTTGCTTATCTGTTGGCCAGCCATGAGGCAGAATAGCCACGCGCAACTGATTGGAACCAGCACACCCATTCGCGATCTGCGCTCCGAGGTGGAGCGCATTGCGCGCTCGGACGCCAAGGTGCTGATCACGGGTGAGAGCGGGACCGGCAAGGAGGTGGTGGCGCGCGCCATCGGGGCGCACTCCCTGCGCGCCTCGGCGCCCTTCGTGCCGGTGAACTGCGCCGGCCTGCCGGAGAACCTGCTGGAGTCGGAGCTGTTCGGCCACGTGAAGGGCAGCTTCACCGGCGCGTATCGCGACAAGCCGGGCAAGCTGGAGATGGCGCGCAACGGCACCATCTTCCTCGACGAGATCGGCGAAATGACCCCGCGCATGCAGGGGCTGCTGCTGCGTTTCCTCGAGACGGGCGAGATCCAGAAGGTGGGGGCCGAGCAGGTGGCGATGGCGCACAACGTGCGCGTGATCGCCGCCACCAACCGCGATCTGCGCGAGATGATCACGCAGGGGCAGTTCCGCGAGGACCTGTACTTCCGCATCAACGTCATCCACCTGGTGGTGCCGCCGCTCCGCGACCGGCGTGAGGACATCCCGCTGCTCGTCGAGCACTTCATCCGCACGTTCGCCGAGCACGTCCAGTCGGGCGAGGTGCCGGCCTCGCAGCTGCTGGGCCCGGTCGTGACGGAGATCACGCCCGACGCGATGCGCGCGCTGCAGGAGGCCTCGTGGCCCGGCAACGTGCGGCAGCTCGAGAACGTCGTGGAGCGCCTGCTGGTGACGGCGCGGAGCCACCGCATCGACATCCCGGACCTGCCGCCGGAAGTGCGGGCGCCGTTCCCGACCCGCAAGCCCATGAGGGAGCGCCGGCGCACGGTGGCCGACGAGTTGTTCCAGAAGCTGGTCCAGGATCGCCAGTCGTTCTGGACCACGGTCTACCCGCTCTACATGAACCGCGAGATCACGCGCGCCAACGTGCGCGACCTGGTGCACAGGGGCCTCGAAGAGGCCCGCGGCAACTACAAGATCGTCGCGAAGCTGTTCAACATGGAGCCGCGCGAGTACAAGCGCTTCCTGAACTTCCTGAGGAAGCACGACTGCCAGCTGCCGTTCAAGGAGTACCGGCAGTAGCGATCCCTACCCCAGCGCCTGCGCGAGATCGTCCTTCAGGTCCTCCACGTCCTCGATCCCGACCGAGACGCGCACGAGCCCGTCCGTGATGCCGATGGCGGCGCGCCGCTCCGGCGGCACGGACGCGTGCGTCATCACCGCCGGGTGGGAGATGAGCGTCTCGACGCCGCCGAGGCTCTCGGCCAGGGCCATCAGCCGCACGCGGCCCAGCAGGCGGCGCGCCGCGTCCAGCGACCCGGTATCGAACGCGATGAGCCCGCCGAAGCCGCGCATCTGCGTCTTCGCCAGCGCGTGCTGGGGGTGCGACGGCAGGCCCGGGTAGATCGTGTCCGCCACCTTCGGATGCCGGGCCAGGAACTCGGCCATGGCCTGCGCGTTCCGGTTCGTCCGCTCCATCCGCACGTCCAGCGTCTTGGTGCCACGCAGCACCAGGAACGAGTCCATCGGGCTCAGGATGGCGCCCGCGGCGTTCTGCACGAACTTCATCCACTCCGCATCGTCCTCGTGGCGGACGATGACGATGCCGCCCACGCTGTCGCTGTGGCCGTTGAGGAACTTGGTCGTGCTGTGCGTGACGATGTCGGCGCCGAGGCGGAGGGGCCGCTGGATGTAGGGACTCGCGAAGGTGTTGTCCACCACGACGCGCACGCCGCGGCGGTGCGCAATCTCGCTCGCCGCCGCGATGTCGGTGACGCGGAGCAGCGGGTTGGTGGGCGACTCGAGGAACAGGTACTTCGTCCTCGGCGTCAGGGCCGGCTCGATGAGATCCAGGCGCGAGGTGTCGACGTAGCTGAAGGCGAGGCCGAACTTCCGCCGCACGCGCTCGAAGAGCCTGAACGTGCCGCCGTAGGTATTGTCGCTGACGAGCACGTGGTCGCCGGCCTCGAGGCGCGTGAGGATGGCGTCGATGGCGGCCATGCCCGAGGCGAAGGCGAAGCCCGCCGTGCCGCCCTCGATGGCGGCGAGGTTGCGCTCGAGGGCCATGCGCGTGGGATTGTGCGTGCGCCCGTACTCGTAGCCCTTGTGCTGGCCGAGCCCCTCCTGGACATAGGTGGACGTCTGGTAGATCGGCGTGATGATGGCGCCGGTCGAGGGATCCGGCTCCTGGCCGGCGTGGATGCAGATGGTACTGAAGCGGGCCGTGTCGGTGAGTGTCATGCGGGGCGTCCGGAAGCGATCACCATACTCTGATATCATTTGCGCGCGCAAACACGCCCCGCATGACCGTCCCCGAACGTCCGCCTGCGCTGCCGCCCGGTCCCACGCCGTCGCGGGGCCTCGCGTGGCGGCGATGGCTGCTCGGCACCTTCCCCGGCCGCTCGCTGCTCATCGGCGTCGTCGTCAAGGCCTTCACGTGGACCATCGAGGCGGCTGGCGGCACGCTGCCGCCCGTCCTCGAGGCCGTCGACATGGTCGGCAGCCTCGCGCTGATCTTCGCGTGCGCCTACGGCCTGACCCGCCTGGCCTTCTGGGCGCGCCGGCGGCTGTTGTGGCGCGTCCGCCGGAAGCTCATCCTGTCGTACGTGTTCGTCGGCGTCGTGCCGGTCCTGCTGGTCATCACGTTCTTCCTGCTCGCGGGCCTCCTGCTCTTCTTCAACGTCAGCTCCTACCTGGTGAAGTCGCGCATCCGCAGCCTCATCGACCAGGCGCAGTTCCTCGCGCAGACCACCGCCGTCGAGCTCCAGCGCAGCCCGACGGCCGGCGCGGCGCTCGAGACGCTGGAGCGCCGGCAGTCGAGCTCCGCCGTGCGCTACCCGTTCGTGTCGGTGGCCGTCGTGCCGGTCAGCGGGCTGACGTGCGGGGTCGAGCCGGCGCGCGCGGTGCGCGTGCCCCGCACGCTGCCGGTCACGCTGCCCGTGACGGCGGGCCCGTGGGGCCACATGGATCCGCCCACGACGCTGCCCAAGTGGGTGACGTGCGACGGCTTCGCGGACCTGCTGGCCTACAGCGTCCCGCCCACCGCCGACGACCCGCAGGCGCACACCCGCCTGGTGACGCGGGCCGTCGCCCTGCCGGAACTGCCCGCGCCGACCTGGGCGGTCGTGCTCGACCTGCCGCTGTCGCAGGTCGTCGAGCAGCGCATCATCGAGGAGACGGGCATCCGGCTCGGCGAGGTCACGGCCATCCCCTTCGGCACGCGTGAGAACCTGCTGCCCGTGGCCGGCCGCTCGGTCGAGCGCGTGTCGCCCGACCCCCTGGGGAGCGAGCAGACGCTGTCGCTGACCACGCAGCGCTGGGTCGCGTTCCTGGACTACGTGGACTGGGCCACCGGCACCTCGTCGGGCGCGACGCTCGCCATGCGCATCAACGCGTGGACCATCTACGACCGGCTGTCGGCGGCGTCGGCCAGCGTCGGCGAGATGAACTTCGGCCAGATGCTGCTGGCGTTCCTCGCGCTGGTCGGCGGGCTGTTCCTCGTCATCCAGTTCGTCGCGCTCGTCATCGGCCTGCTGCTCGCGCGGCAGATCACCGGCGCCGTGCACGATCTGTTCACCGGCACGCAGCACCTGCGGAACCGCGACTTCGCGTATGCCATTCCGGTCCGCGCGCGCGATCAGCTGGGCGAGCTCGCCGAGTCGTTCAACGCGATGACCGGCGAGGTGACGGCCCTGCTGGGCGAGGTGGCCGAGAAGGGCCGCATGGAGCAGGAGATGCACGCGGCCCGCGACATCCAGCAGAAGCTGCTGCCGCCGGCGCCGAAGCACATCCCGGGCCTGACCCTGGCGGCGTTCTGCGAGCCCGCGCGCGAGGTGGCGGGGGACTACTACGACTTCCTGCCCATCACCGACACCATGCTCGGCGTGCTCATCGCCGACGTCGCCGGCAAGGGCCTGGCCGCGGGCCTCTACATGGCGCAGCTGAAGGTGATCGTGCAGTCGCTGGCGCGCCTGCACCACGAGCCACGCGAGTTCCTCATCGCGGTCAACAAGGTCGTGGCGCAGAACCTGGACGCCAGGAGCTTCATCACGATGACGTACGGCGTCGTCGACCTCGAGCGGCACGAGCTCACCTTCGCCAGGGCCGGCCACTGCCCGCTCATCCACGTGCCCGGTGGCGCGCCCCCCGGGCTCGGCCGCGCGAGCATCCTCGCCCCCGACGGCCTCGTCGTCGGCCTCAACATCGACCACGGCGAGCTGTTCGAGGCCACGCTGCAGGAGCGGACGCTGCCCCTCGCCCACGACGACCTGCTGGTGCTCTTCACCGACGGCATCAGCGAGACGATGAACGAGGCCTTCGACTGCTACGGCGAGGCGCGACTCGCGAAGGTCATCGAGCAGTACGCGCACCTGCCGTTCGACCAGCTGCGCTCCTACATCCTCGCCGAGCTGCGCGCGTTCGCCGGCACCGCGGACCAGCACGACGACATGACCATGATCCTGATGAAGGTGGGATGACCGCGCTCACCGTCGTCTTCCGCACGCGCTCGGACATCGAGGCCGATGTCGTCCAGGCCCTCCTGGAGAGCCACGGCGTCGAGTCGGTGCGCACGTCGGGCGCGCCGCCAGGCATGTTTCCCTTCACGGTGAGCACGCTGGGGGAGACCCGCGTCGCGGTGCGCGAGGACGAGGCCGAGGAGGCCGTGCGCATCATCGAGTCGCATCGCGAGCAGGTGGGCGGCGGCCTCGTCGTGCCGCTGCCGCAGCAGTTCGCCGCGCTCGAGACGCGCCTCGGCTACCGCTTTCGCGACCGCGGGCTCCTGGAGCACGCCCTCACGCACAAGTCGAAGGCGCACGAGGACCCGAGCGGCGGCGTCGTGGACAACGAATCGCTGGAGTTCCTGGGCGACGCCGTGCTCGGCCTCGTCGTGGCCGACCTGCTCTTCCGCGCGTTCCCGACGTCGTCCGAGGGACAGAAGTCGAAGATCAAGTCGAACCTGGTCTCCACGACGGCGCTCGCCGAGATGGCCGAGGGCCTCGGCCTGGGCGAGCACATGATCCTCGGACGCGGCGAGGACAAGACCGGCGGCCGCCGGAAGCCCGCGCTGCTCGCCGACACGTGCGAGGCGCTCATCGCCGCCCTCTATCTCGATGGCGGCCTCGAGGCGGCCCGGGCCTTCATCGTGCGGGAGCTGGCGCCGCGCATCGAGGAGGCGCGCGTGCCGGGGTATTTCGGCCGCGACCACAAGTCGCGGCTGCAGGAGCGGCTGCAGAGCCTGGGCCGGTCGCTGCCGCACTACCGCGTGTCCGCGGAGGCCGGGCCGGAGCACCGCAAGCAGTTCTCCGTGCAGGTGGTGGTGGACGATGAGCTGCTGGCGGACGGCGTGGGCCGCACGAAGAAGGACGCGGAGCAGGAAGCCGCGCGCGCGGCGCTCGAGCGGCTCTCGCCGGGGGCCGACGGCGAGACGACGTGATTGCGCACGCGTCCGCACGCGTCCGCACCCGCACGCACCCGCACGCACCCGGGTATCAGTCGATTTCGATGATGCCGACGACGCGGCGGTCCCCCGCCGCGCTGCGGGCGACGGCGGCCGGCTCGGCCTCGGGCAGGCGCGCGGCGGCGTAGGCCTGGACCTCGCGCGCGACCTCGTCCACCGACGGTGGCACGGGGCGGCAGTGCAGGCGCACCCAGAGCCGCGTCAGCGGGTCCGCGTAGCTGTACCGCTTCTGCCGCGAGACGATGAGATCCACGTCCTCGAGCCACGAGAGGTAGTCCTTCGTCGAGCCGGGCGTGCGCTGCAGCCGCTGGGCGATCTCGGTGAGGTTGAGCGGCTCGTCCTCCGCGAGGATCTCGAGGATGGCCTTGAGCGCGCCGTACCCGCGGGCCCGGTGCAGGCGCAGCTCGTAGCGGTAGCCGCACCAGGCCGTGAGCGCGCCGTCGGCGGTGAGCAGCGCCGTGAGCGCGCTGATCGGGTCCCCGCCCCGCGTGCTCATCGCGGCGGTGGCGTCGCCGAGCGCCCGCACGTAGGCGGCGCGGCCGTCGGTCAGCGCCTGGATGGCGCGCCCCAGGAACTCCCGATCCTCGACGGACGTCTCGCCGAGCGGCGGCAGCATGGCCGCCACCTCGGCCGCGCTCAGTGGCGGCAGGTGGATGACCTCGAAACGCCCGTCCGCATCGCGGAGCAGCCGGTGTGCGCGCGCGACGTAGCGGCTGGTGAGCACGAAGCGGTTGGAGCTGTCGGCCAGGGCCTGGAGCAGCTCGCGCTGCACGTGCCGGAGACCGGGGAAGCTCTCGAACGTGCGCAGCTCGAGCACCTCGTCGAGCAGGAACGTGGCGGGCCCATTCCCGGGCGCGGGCCGCGTGAAGAGGCGCAACGTGCGGTCGAAGGCCTCGCGCGCGGAGGTCGGCTCGGGCGCGGGTGCAGCCGGGAGCCGGAACGGCGAGTCGATCGAGACGGCGCGATTGAAGCGCTCCGGCGTGCTGGCCGCGCGCTCGACGTCGACGTACTGGCACTGGCCGCGGCCGAGTCGATCGGCCAGGGCGTGCAGCAGCGTGGTGCGTCCCGTGCCGCAGCCGCCGAGGACCACCGGAATCCGCGCCGGGCTGGCCTCCAGGGCCGCCAGCACGCGCCGCTCGAGTCCCTCGTGTGGCGCCATCATCGCCCCGTGTGCTCCGCCATCGGAATCGTCACCCCGCGCTCGCGCGCCGTTCGCATCGCCTCCGGATACCCCGCGTCGGCGTGCCGCGCGACCCCGGTCCCGGGATCGCACGTGAGCACGCGCTGCAGCTTCTCGTCGGCCTCGGCGGAGCCGTCGGCCACGATCACCATGCCCGCATGGATGGAATAGCCGATGCCGACGCCGCCGCCATGGTGCACCGACACCCAGGTGGCGCCGGCCGCGGCGTTCAGCAGCGCGTTCAGGATGGGCCAGTCCGCGATGGCGTCGCTGCCGTCGCGCATGCCCTCGGTCTCGCGATTGGGCGAGGCCACCGACCCGGTGTCGAGGTGGTCGCGCCCGATGACGATGGGCGCGCGCACCTCGCCGGTGCGCACCAGCGCGTTCAGCTTCAGGCCGAAGCGCGCGCGATCCCCGTAGCCGAGCCAGAAGATGCGCGCCGGGAGCCCCTGGAATGCCACCCGCTCGCCGGCCAGGCGAATCCACCGGCAGAGCGCCTCGTCCTCGGCGAACATCTCGAGCGCGGCGCGATCGGTCACGCCGATGTCCTCGGGGTCCCCCGACAGCGCCGCCCAGCGGAACGGGCCCTTGCCCTCGCAGAAGAGCGGGCGGATGTACGCGGGCACGAAGCCTGGGATTTCGAACGCGTCGGCGACGCCGGCCTTCAGCGCGTGCGCGCGGAGGTTGTTGCCGTAGTCGAAGGCCACGGCGCCGCGCTGCTGCATCGCGCGCATGGCCGCGACGTGCTGGCCCATGGCCGCGACGCTGCGCCGCTCGTACTCCCCCGGATCCGACTCGCGCAGGCGGGCCGCCTCCGCCAGCGTGACGCCGTTGGGCACGTAGCCGCCCAGCGGGTCGTGCGCCGAGGTCTGGTCCGTGACGATGTCGGGCGTGAACCCGCGGCGCACCAGCGCGGGGAGCACGTCGGCCGCGTTGGCCCGCAGGCCGACCGACCGCGCCGTGCGCGAGGCGGCCCACTGGCGCACGCGCGCGAGCGCCTCGTCGAGGTCGTCGGTGGTCTCGTCCAGGTAGCGGCTCGCCAGCCGCCGCTCGATGCGCGCCGGATCCACCTCCACGACCAGGGCCACGCCCTCGTTCATCGTGACGGCGAGCGGCTGGGCGCCGCCCATGCCGCCGAGGCCCGCCGTGACGGTGACGCGCCCGGCCAGCGACCCGCCGAAGTGGCGGCGGGCGATCTCCGCGAGCGTTTCGTAGGTGCCCTGCAGGATGCCCTGGGTGCCGATGTAGATCCAGCTGCCGGCGGTCATCTGGCCGTACATGGTGAGCCCGCGATCCTCGAGATCCCGGAACGTCTCCCACGTGGCCCATCTCGGCACGAGATTCGCGTTGGCGATGAGCACGCGCGGCGCGTGCGTGGACGTGCGGAAGACGCCGACGGGCTTGCCCGACTGGATGAGGAGCGTCTCGTCGTGTTCGAGCGCGCGCAGCGAGCGGACGATGGCGTCGAAGGCGTCCCACGAGCGCGCGGCCCGGCCCGTGCCGCCGTAGACCACCAGATCCTCGGGGCGCTCGGCGACCTCGGGGTCGAGGTTGTTCATCAGCATCCGCAGGGCGGCCTCCTGGGGCCATCCCTTGCACGTCAGCGACGTGCCGCGCGGCGCGCGGATGGATCGAGCGGTGGTGGTCATCGACAGCGAGCAGCGTGGGCGGGAGCGGAACGCGAAGATAAGAAACTAAGCACCGTCGCGTCGCTTGTCAAATTGAAAATGTGATCGGAAATCAGTTGACAACCATGCCGGTGGCGTACTCGAGCGCACTCGTCGCGATCAATGCGGCGATGGCATCGATGTCGGGGGCGGGCGGTCGGTCGTCGGCGAGCGTCGGCACCACCGCGCGGACCGCGGCGTGGGCGCCCATCAGCGCCGGCGTGCTGGTGAGCGGCGCGCGCAGGTCGATGGCCTGGCAGGCGCAGAGCATCTCGACGGCCAGCACGTGGCGTGCGAGCTGCAGCGCGCGCTCCGCCTTGAGCGCGGCGCCCATGCTCATGCTGACGTGATCCTCCTTGTTCGCCGAGGTCGGGATCGTGTCGGCCGAGGCCGCGTGGCACGAGGTCTTCAGCTCGGAGGCGAGCGCGGCCGCCGTGACCTGCGCCATCATCAGGCCCGACTGCAGCCCGCCGTGCCGCGTGAGGAATGCCGGGAGGCCGCTCAGCGCGGGGTTCACGAGGCGCTCGGCCCGCCGCTCGCTGATCGTGGCGAGCTGCGTCACCGCCATCGCGAGCAGATCCGCGGCGAGGGCCACCGGCGCGCCGTGGAAGTTGCCGCCCGAGACCACGTCCCCCGTGTCGGCGAACACCATCGGATTGTCGGTCGCCGCGTTCATCTCGACGGCGACGACGTGCCGCACCCACGCGAGGGCCTCGCGCGCCGCGCCGTGCACCTGCGGCACGCAGCGCTCGGAGTAGGCGTCCTGCACGCGGGCGCACCCCTGGTGCGACTCGTTCAGGGGGCTGCCCTCGATGAGGCGCCACAGGTTGTCGGCCGACGCCACCTGGCCCGGGAACGGGCGCGCGGCGTGGATGCGCGCGTCGAACGGGCCGCGCGACCCGAGCAGCGCATCGATGCTGAGCGCGGCGATGACGTCCGCGGCGCGCGAGAGCTGCTCGGCGCCGGCCAGCGCCAGGGCCAGCACGGCCGTCGAGGCCTGCGTGCCGTTGATGAGCGCGAGGCCTTCCTTGGGGCCGAGCGCCACCGGCGCGAGGCCCGCGCCGGCCAGCGCCCGTGCGCCGTCCTCCGCGCGCCGCCCGTCCCAGGTCTGCCCCTCGCCGATGAGGACGAGCGCGAGGTGCGCGAGCGGCGCGAGGTCCCCGCTGGCGCCGACCGATCCCCGGCTCGGCACGCGCGGGTGCACGCCGTGATTGAGGAGGGCCAGCAGGCGGTCCAGCGTGTCCACGCGGATGCCCGAGTAGCCCTTGGCCAGCACGTTGGCCCTGAGCGCCATCATCGCGCGCACGGCGCGCGGCGGGAGCGGATCGTCCACGCCGGCGGCATGGCTGCGCACCAGGTTGACCTGCAGCCGCGCGAGATCCGCGTGATCGATGCGCGTCTCGGCGAAGTTGCCGAAGCCGGTGTTGATGCCGTACACCGGCGCGTCGCCGTCGGCCGCCCGGTCCACCACGGCGCGCGCGGCCGCGACGGCGTCCCGCGCGGCGGGCGCGAGCGCGACAGCCGCGCCCCGGTCCGCGATCGCGATCAGCTGGTCGAGCGTCAGGTGCGCGCCGTCGAGGAGAATCATCGGCCGTAGGATACAGTAGTGGGCATGAACATCGCGGTCCTGGGCGCGCAGTGGGGTGACGAAGGCAAGGGGAAGATCGTCGACCTCCTCACGCCCCACTTCGGCGTCGTCGCGCGGTACCAGGGGGGCCACAACGCGGGCCACACCGTGTACGTGCACGGGAAGAAGTTCGTGCTGCACCTCATCCCCTCGGGCATCCTGCACGCGGGTGTGCGGTGCGTGATCGGCAACGGCGTGGTCGTGGACCCGCAGGCGCTCTTCGCGGAGATCGACGAGCTCGCCTCGCTCGGCATCGACGTGGGCGACCGGCTCCTCATCAGCGAGAAGGCGCACCTCATCCTCCCGTACCACCGCGAGCTCGACGTGCTGAGCGAGGCACGGCGCGGCGAGCGCAGGATCGGCACCACCTCGCGCGGGATCGGCCCCGCCTACGAGGACAAGATCGGCCGGCGCGGCATTCGGGTGTGCGACCTGGTGGACACGCAGGCCCTGGCCGACGAGGTGCGCGAGAACGTCCACGCGCGCAACCAGATCATCAAGGACACCAGGATGGACTGGCGCGCCGTGTACGAGCAGCTGCTCGCGCAGGGCGAGCGCCTGCGCCGGTGGACCGGCGACGTGTCGCTGGCGCTCGACGAGGCGATGCGCGCGGGCCGCCGCATCCTCATCGAGGGCGCGCAGGGCACGATGCTCGACATCGACCACGGGACCTATCCGTACGTCACCTCGTCCAACGCCTCCATCGGCGGCGCGTGCACCGGGCTGGGCATCCCGCCCAGGGCGGTCCACGGCGTGCTGGGCGTGGCCAAGGCCTACACGACGCGCGTCGGCGAGGGCCCGCTGCCCACGGAGCTGACGGGCGAGATGGGCGAGCGGCTGCGCGAGAGCGGGCAGGAATACGGCGCGTCCACCGGCCGCCCGCGGCGGTGCGGGTGGTACGACGCGGTGGCGGTGCGCTACGCCGTGCGCGTCAACGGCATCGACGCGCTGGCCCTCACCAAGCTCGACGTGCTCGATGGCCTGGAGCGCATCGACATCTGCACCGCGTACGCCGTCGGCGATCGCGCACTCACCGAGTTCCCGGCCGACCTGAACACCGCCGGGCCCTGCACGCCCGTCTACGAGTCGTGGCCGGGATGGACCGTGCCGACGAAGGGCATCACGCGCTTCGAGCAGCTGCCCGCCGAGGCGCGGCGCTACATCGCCCGCCTCGAAGAGGTGAGCGGCGTGCCGATGGCGATTGTCTCGACGGGATCCGATCGCGGCGAAACCATCGTCCGCGAGGACACGGTGGCGGGACGCTGGTTCCCGCAGGCCTCAGTCCGGCTCGCCTGAGCCCGGGGCCTTGTGACGCGCGGCAAAACCCTCGAGCGCGTCTCCCTCGACGCCCGACAGCTTCAGGCCCGCGCGGTACCGCGGCGGCTTGCCCGCCGGCATCTCGTACGCGGCCCAGACGACCGACCCGGCACAGCGCAGGTGGCGGTGTCCCTCCGGCAGCAGCAGGCGGACGCGCTGGTTGGGCCGGAGGACGGCCTTCGAGACCACCTGGGCGCCCACGGAGGACAGATCGACGAGCTCGGCCGGGCTGCCGTCGAGCGTGACCGCGACGCCTTCGGGCATGCGCACGCGCCGTGCCCGGCGCGTCCCGTGCTTTTCGTACGGCGCTGGCGCCGGGGCACCGACGGGCGTGATGCCCGTGGCGCTCTTGCGCGCGGGCGGCGCGGCGTGCTCGCCGCGCGCGAGGAGCTTCAACTGGCAGCGCAGCGTCGCGTCCTCCTCGATGCGGCCGATGAGCGCCTCGCCGCGCGCGCTGACGGCGAACTCCGCGTCGATGGCCACGAGCTCCGGCCGGGCCGTCGCGATGTACTCCACGGCCTCGCGCACTTCGTGGTCCGTGAACAGTTGAACCGGCTGGTCCGACGCGAGCTGCTTCCGGAGGAGATCCAGCGCAGCGGCCGGTCCAATGAGCACGATCGCCGACACGGTGAACGAGTGTACACCACTCGCGGGCGGCCGACGGCCGCGGGCGCGTGGGCGGCGCGAGGCGCCGTGGGCCCGACGGAAGACCTGACACGGCTGCAGGCCGCGCCCGGCGCGTGAGTGCGCCATCCCAGGCGATGCGCCCCTCTCCTACAATGAATCGCGTGCCCACCGACGCGCCCGCGCTGGCCTGCCGCGGCCTGGTCAAGCGCTATCCCGACATCGTGGCCGTCGCCGGGCTCGACCTCGAGGTGCGGCGCGGCGAGTGCTTCGGCCTGCTCGGCCCGAACGGCGCCGGCAAGACCACGACCATCGAGATCCTCGAGGGCCTGCTCGATCAGGACGAAGGCGAGGTCGAGGTGCTGGGCCGAGGCTGGCGCACCGACCGCGACGAGCTGCGCCGCCGGCTCGGCGTGCAGCTGCAGGAGACCCAGCTGGCCGACAAGCTCACGGTCGAGGAGACGCTCCGGCTCTTCCGATCGTTCTTCACGGATGGGCCCGCCGTGTCCGCGCTGCTGGACCTCGTCGAGCTCGGCGCCAAGCGCGCGTCCTGGGTCGGGAAGCTCTCGGGCGGGCAGAAGCAGCGCCTGGCCATCGCCTGCGCGCTGGCCGGCCGGCCCGAGCTGCTGTTCCTGGACGAGCCGACGACCGGCCTCGACCCGCAGTCGCGCCGGCAGCTCTGGGACGTGCTCGGACGGTTCCGGGCCGACGGCGGGACCATCCTGCTCACCACCCACTACATGGACGAGGCGCACGCGCTCTGCGACCGCGTCGGCATCATGGACCGCGGGACGCTCATCGCGCTCGGCACGCCGCGCGCGCTCGTGGCGTCGATCGGGGCGGAGCACGTCGTCGAGTTCGCGGTGGATGGCACCCCGCCGCCGGACCAGGCGCTTCGGGCCCTGCCGGGCGTGCGCGAGGCGCGTCGCCGGGACGGGCACGTCGCGCTGGCCACCTCGGAGCTGCACGCCACCATTCCGGCCCTGCTCGATCGCCTGCGTCACGACGGCACGGCCCTCAGCCTGCTGGCCACGCACAGCGCGACGCTCGAGGACGTGTTCGTCTCGCTCACGGGGAGGCACTTGCGCGATGAGTAATCGGGGCGGCGCTGCGCATCCGCTCGTGGAACTCACGCTCGCGCGGTTCCGCGAGTTCCTGCGCGAGCCGGAGGCCGTCTTCTGGGTCTTCGCCTTCCCGGTGATCATGACCTGCGCGCTCGGCATCGCCTTCCGCTCGCGGGGCGCCGAGCCCGTCATCGTCGGCGTGGCGGAGCAGGCGGGGGCCGACGCCGTGCGCGGCGCCCTCGCGGCGGCGGGCGGCTTCACGGTCCGGTCGATCGCGCCGGGCGAGATCGAGCGGGCCATTCGCGACGGCCGCGCGCCGGTGGTCGTGGTGCCGGGCACGCCGCCCGCCTACCGCTTCGACGAGGCGCGTGCGGAGAGCCAGGTCGCACGGCTGGCCGTCGACCGCGCCCTGCAGCGGGCCGCGGGCCGCCAGGACGCCTTCGTCCCCGAGGAGCGGCCCATCGACGCGATCGGATCGCGGTACATCGACTGGCTGGTGCCGGGCCTGCTCGGCATGAACATCATGGGCACCGGCCTCTGGGGCGTCGGCTTCTCGATCGTGCAGGCCCGCACGAAGAAGCTGCTGAAGCGCCTGGTGGCGACGCCCATGTCGCGCGCGGCCTACCTGGCCTCGCACGTCCTCAGCCGGCTCCTGTTCCTGGCGATGGAGACCCTCGTGATCGTCGGCTTCGCCTGGGCGGTGTTCGGCGTGGGCGTCCGCGGGGGCGTGCTGGCGCTGGCGGTGCTGGCGCTGGCCGGCGCGCTCACCTTCGGCGGCCTCGGCCTGCTCGTCGCCAGCCGCGCCCGCACCATCGAGGCGGTGTCGGGCCTGATGAACCTGGTCATGATGCCGATGTGGGTGCTCTCGGGGGTCTTCTTCGCCTCGAGCAACTTCCCCGACGTCATGCAGCCCTTCATCCAGGCCCTGCCGCTGACGGCCCTCAACGACGCGCTGCGCGGCGTGATGAACGAGGGCCAGTCGCTCGTGGCGCTCCGCGGCGAGATGGCCATCCTGCTGGCGTGGGGCCTCGGCACCTTCGCGCTCGCGCTGCGGCTGTTCCGCTGGCAGTAGGCCGCGCGCTCGCGCGCGCGGTGGGCACGCCTGCGGCGGGTGGGATCCGACCGAAGGCCTACCGCCCGCAGGGCGGCCGACGGCCCGCAGCGCCGCCCGCCGAAGGCCTTGTCGGCCCCATGCACCGCCTCTCAGCTCCGGTCGCCCGTCGTGTAGTGCCCGAGCAGCAGCTTCTGCGAGTCCACGGGGGGCGCACCGGGCACGGGCGGAATCCGCACGTAGGTGCCGTCGGTCTGCAGTGTCCAGGCGCGGTCGGTGTCGGCGATCACGGCCGCCAGCACGACGTCGCGCAGGTGCTGGCGCAGGTCGGGGTCGGCGATCGGGCAGAGCACCTCGACGCGACGGTCGAGGTTCCGCTCCATCAGATCGGCGCTGCCGATGTGGATCTCGGGTTCGCCGCCGTTCTCGAAGTAGTAGATGCGCGAGTGCTCGAGGAAGCGTCCCACGATGGAGCGGACGCGGATGCGGTCGCTGATGCCGGGAATGCCGGGCCGGAGACAGCAGACGCCGCGCACGATCATGTCGATGGACACGCCCGCCTGCGAGGCCTTGTAGAGCGTGCGGATCATGGCCGGGTCGGCCACCGCGTTGTTCTTGATGATGATGCCGGCCGGTCGTCCCGCCACCGCGTGGGCCATCTCGCGTTCGACCAGCGCCCGGAAGCCCTGCCGCAGCCCGCCCGGTGCCACGAGGAGCCGCTGGTACGAGCGGCGGCTCGAGTAGCCCGTGAGCGAGTTGAACACCTCGGTCACGTCGTCGAGGACCTGCTCGTCGGCGGTGAAGACGCCGAGGTCCGTGTAGATCTGCGAGGTGACCCGGTTGTAGTTGCCGGTAGCGATGTGCGCGTAACGGTGGATGCCGTCGGTCTCCTGGCGGACCACCAGGCACAGCTTGCAGTGCACCTTCAGGTTCACCAGGCCGTACACGACGTGGATGCCCGCGTCCTCCAGGCGGTTCGCCCACGCGATGTTGTTGCGCTCGTCGAAGCGCGCCTTCAGCTCCACGAGCACCGCCACCTGCTTGCCCTGCTCGGCCGCCTGGATGAGCATGTCCACCAGCGGCGAGTTCGGGCCGATCCGGTAGAGCGTCATCTTGATCGCGACCACGTTGGGATCGGCGACGGCCGCGCGCAAAAACGTCTCCACCGACGTGAACGACTCGAAGGGGTGGTGCACCAGGAAATCCTGGTCCGCGATCTGCTCGAACACCGTGTCGGCATCGTCGGGGCCCCAGAGCGTGTGCGGCGTGAACACCGGGTCCTTGAGCGCCGGCCGGTGCAGCTTCGTGAGCGCGTGCCAGTCGCCGAAGCCCACCCGCTCGGAGGTGCGGGTGACGATGTCCTCGTCGATCTCGAAGTTCTCGACGAGGATGTTCAGCACGCGGCGCGGCATGTCCGACTCGACCTGCAGCAGCGACAGGGCGCCGTAGCGCAGCTGCTTCAGCCCGCGGTCCACGGTCTCGAGCAGGTCGTCGGCCTCGTCTTCCTGGATCACCATGTCGGTGTCGCGAATCACGCGGAAGATGTGCGCCCCCTCGACGAGCGTTCCGGGAAAGAGTTCCTGGACGTTGCGCCGGATGACGTCCTCGAGGAACACGTACGCCACGCCGCCCTGCGGGGCGAGGGCCTCGGGCAGGGCCACGAAGCGCGGCAGCATGCCCGGGACCTTCACGCGGGCGAACTTCGTGCGGCCCCCGTGCCGGACGCGAACCGCGAGGTTCATGCTGAGGTTCGAGATGTAGGGGAACGGGTGCCCCGGATCGAAGGCCAGCGGTGTCAGGACGGGGAAGATGTGCGCCTTGAAATACTGCGCGAGCCACGCATCGATGGCGGGCGTGTAGTCGGACGGTTCCAGGAAGTGAATGCCCTCCGCGGCCAGCTGCGGGCGCAGGTCCCGCGTCCAGCAGGCCGTCTGCTCGTCGATCTGCGCGAGGGCCCGGCTGCGGATGAGGGCCAGTTCCTCGGCGGTGCTGAGCCCGTCGAACGACGTCTCCTCGATGCCGGCGCGGAACTTCTTCAGGATGGTGGCCACCCGCACCATGAAGAACTCGTCGAGATTGGTGCCGGCAATCGCGAGGAACTTCACCCGCTCGAGCAGGGGGTGCGACGGGTCCAGGGCCTGCGAGAGGACGCGGCGGTTGAACTCCAGCCAGCTCAGTTCCCGGTTGATGTACAGGGCCGGCGCCGACAGGTCGGCGGGATCCAGGCGGGACCAGTCGATGGGCGCCGCACCGCGAAGCTGGTCGACGGCCTCGGAGCCGCGGCGGCGCCTCGCCCGCCGGCCCGTCAGCGCTTGGGGAGTCGACACCCCGCTAGCTTATCAAAGGGTCGCGCTACAGTAGATCCCGCGTGCACGGCGGCTCCATTGTCCAGGACCTCGTTCTGCTGTACGCGCTGGCGCTCGTCCTGCTGATCATCGGCGGCCGCCTGCGCGCTCCGGCCATCGTCAGCCTCATCGCGACCGGGGTCATCGCCGGGCCGGGCGGGCTCGGGCTGGTCGGCGCGGAAGAGACCGTCACGACCCTGTCCGAGATCGGCATCGCGCTGCTGCTCTTCATGGTCGGCCTCGACCTCTCGTTCGGCGAGGTGCGCCGGCTGTGGCGCAGGGTCATCGTCGGGGGGAGCGCGCAGATGCTGGGCACCATGGCGGTGACGGCGCCCATCGCCTGGTGGCTGCTCGGCGGCCGTGTCGAAACCGCCGTGTTCGTCGGGTTCTTCGTCGCCATCTCGAGCACGTCCATCATCATCCGCGAGCTCTCACGGCGGAACGAGCTGCACGCGCCCCACGGGAGCCTGGCCGTCGGGATCCTGCTCCTCCAGGACCTGGCGGCGCTGGTCGCGCTGGTCCTGGCCCCCGTGCTGTTCGGCGTGACCGACGCGCCGGGGCTGGGGCGCTCGCTCCTGCAACTGGCCGTCGTCGCCGTGGCCCTCACCGCCGCCACGCGGTTCCTCCTGCCCGTGCTCTTCCGGCTGGCCACGCTCTCGGGCCGCGAGGCCTTCGGGCTCATGGTGCTCGTGGCGAGTCTTGGGACGGCCTGGCTGGCGTCGGTCCTGGGCCTGTCGATGACGGTCGGGGCGTTCCTGGCGGGGCTGGTGATCGACGAGAGCGAGTTCAGCCACCAGATTCACGCGGAGATTCGCCCGCTGCGCGACCTGCTGACCAGCCTGTTCTTCATCTCGGTCGGGTTGCTCGTCCAGCCCGCTGCCCTGGCCCCGGTGTTCCCCTGGGTCGTGGGGGCGGCGTTGGGCATCATCGGCTTGAAGACCCTTGGCGCGACCGCCGCGCTGCTGCTGGCGCGAGTGCCGCTCCGCATCGCGGCCACGACCGCCCTCGGGCTCGCCCAGATCGGTGAGTTCTCGTTCGTGCTCGGCACGAGCGCGGTGGCCAACGGCGCCATCGGGCCGGAGGCCTGGCAGGTGCTGTTGGCGGCCAGCGTGCTGACCATGATGGCCACGCCGTGGCTCGTGGGCGTGGCCCCGGCTCTCGGCGAGTGGGTCAGTGGGAGGCGGCAGCAGCCGGCCGAGCCCGATGCCGGGCCCCAACCCGAGTTCACCGGCCACGTGCTGATCCTCGGGTTCGGCGTCGGAGGCCGGCTCATCGCCTGGGCGCTGCGCGGCGTCCAGACGCCCCACGTCGTGCTCGAGCTGGATGGGACGACGGTCCGCGACGGCGCGGCCGAGGGGCACCACATTCTGTACGGCGACGCCACCGCGCCCGAGCCGTTGAAGGCCGCGGGGGTGACGCGGGCTGCGGCCGTGGTTGGGGTGCTGAGCGACCCGGGTGCCTCGGAGCGGGCGGTCCGGGCCGTCCGGGCCCTGAACCGCGCGGTCCCCATCATCGTCCGGACCCGCTACCGCGCCGAGGCCGAGCGGATGATTCGGGCCGGCGCGACGCGGGCCGTGGCGGAGGAGCTCGAGGCCTCGCTGGAGGTCATGGCCCAGTTGCTCGTGCGCCTGGATGTGCCCGGCAACGTGGCCGAAGAGCTGGTTGGGGATGCCCGGCGGCTGATGGCCACCTCCAGCGCCCGGAGCGTGTCGGCCCCGGCCGCCCCTCCTGACCAGGTCGTCGGCCTGCTCAAGGCGACGCCGGTGACGAGCTACCAGCTGACGGCCGTGGACTGGGCGGTGGGGCAGAGCCTGGCAGCGGTCAACCTCCGGGCGGCGACCGGCGCCACGATTCTCGCCCTGAAACGCGGGGCGACGACCCTCACTCCTCCCGCCGTGGACTGGGTCTTCGAAGCCGGGGATGTCCTGTACGTGATGGGCGACGAGGCCAGTGTCCGCCTGGCCCGTGCCCGGCTGGGCGCCGGCGGCGGGCGCGGGGATGAGCACGGAGACGAGCAGAGACACGATCAATCCCCGCAACGCGTGGAAAGCGTGTAAAATCTTCGGCGAGGCACAACCCAGGTGGCGTCCATCGCCGCAGTGAACCAAGGAGGCAACGTATGTCGCTGACCCGTCGGCGACTCTTTCAGCGTCTTGCGACCCCGGACTACTCCGCTCAGGCCGAGTGGATTTCCGCGCGGGGCCGCGAAGCCGGCATGATGGAGTACGGCGAGCAGGGCATGGCTGGAGCCAGGCCCATCCGCATCGCCAGCAATGAAAATCCCCTCGGGCCCGGACAGCACGTGCTCGACGCTATCGTCGGGAAGTTCCCCGAAGCCCATCGCTATCCGTTCAACGCACGGCAGACCGAAGGCGCGCTCATCGGGGCGATTGCCCAGAAGTTCCAGGCCAAGAACGAGAACGTGCTCCTCGGCCCCGGGTCGGGGGAGATCCTGACGCACGCGGTACGCGCGTTCACCTCGGCGTCCAAGCCGCTGGTGACGGCGTGGCCGTCGTTCGAGAACCCCCGCGACACGGCGAAGAAGATCGGCACGCCCGTGCGCGAGGTCCAGCTCGACGGGAAGCTGCGCATCGACATCGCGAAGATGATCGAGGCGTCGAAGGGCGCCGGCCTGGTGTTCTTCTGCAACCCGAACAACCCGACCGCGACGGTGCACGGCCGGACGGCGGTGGCCGACATGGTCAAGGCCATCCGCGCGGCGTCGCCCGACACGATGATCCTCATCGACGAGGCGTACCACGACTACGTCACGGATCCGTCGTACCAGTCCGTCGTGGACATCGCGCTCTCGACGCCCAACGTGTTCGTGACGCGCACCTTCTCGAAGGCGTATGGCATGGCGGGCCTGCGCGCGGGATTTGCGATCGGACACGCGCCGACGGTCAAGGCCATCCAGGCGTTCAAGATGCCGTACGGCCTCGGCACCCTCACGCTGGGCGGCGCCATTGCCGGCTGGGCGAACCAGGCGCACGTCGACAACGAGCGGAAGCGCAACACCGAGGTGAAGGCCTTCACGGTGAAGGCGTTCGCCGACATGGGCATTTCCGGCACCGATTCGCAGACCAACTTCCTGTTCATGGACATCAAGCGGCCGGCCGCCGGGTTCCGCGACGCCTGCCGTGCGCAGGGGGTGCTGGTGGGACGGGATTTCCCGCCCTACGAGAAGACACACTGCCGCATCTCCATCGGCACGATGGCCGAGATGCAGAAGGCGGTCGAGGTGTTCAAGAAGGTGCTCGGCGCCACCACGACCACGTCCAGCAGGGACGGGCAGTAATCCGATGTCCAGAGTGAAGGAGGTTTCAGCCATGTCGCTCTCGCGACGTTCGTTCGTTCAGACGCTGGGCGTCGGCGGCGCCGGGTTGTGGATCACGGCGCGAGGCCGCGAGGCCTCGCTCTTCGCGCAGGGCATCCAGCCCCTCGCCGGTCCCCCGCCGTCGGTCATCCTGTCCAGCAACGAGAACCCGCTCGGCTGCCACAAGGACGTGCTCGCCGCCATCAAGGGCGCCGCGTTCCCGGAGGCCGGCCGCTACCCATTCGCCACGGCGGCGGAGGTGACCGAGCTCCTCGCGAAGAAGCACGGGGTCAAGCCGGAGAACGTGCTGCTCGGGTCAGGGTCCACGCAGATCCTGCGCACGTGCACGCACGTCTTCACGTCGAAGACGGCCGGCCTGACGGCCACGATCCCCGCGTACGAGGAGTGTGCCGACTACGCGCGCCTGATGGGGCACCCCATCACGGGCGTGAAGCTCGACGCCAACCTGAAGATGGACCTCGACGCCATGCAGCAGGGCTCGAAGGGCGCCGGGCTCGTCTTCTTCTGCAACCCGAACAACCCGGTGGCCACGGCGGTCTCGGGCTCGGACACCCGCACCTACCTCGACACGCTCATGAAGGCCTCGCCCACCACGACGGTGCTCGTGGACGAGGCCTACTTCGAGTACGGCACGATGCCGGGCTACGAGACGATGATCCCGCTGGCGGTGACGAACCCCCGCGTGGTCGTGGCCCGCACCTTCTCGAAGTGCTTCGGCATGGCCGGCCTCCGCATGGGCTACGCCGTCGCCCACCGGGACACCATCAAGAAGATGGCCGACTGGGACAGCGTGGGCAACATCAGCGTGATGGCGCTCCAGGGCGCCAAGGCCGCGCTGGCCGTGCCCGACAGCTGGGTGAAGGACGAGCAGAAGCGCAACGAGGCCGCTCGCAACTTCACGCAGAAGTGGTTCGCGGACCGGGGCTACACGCCCACCGATTCGCAGACCAACTTCATGTTCATCAACGTCAAGCGGCCGGCCCGCGAGTTCCGTGAGGCCTGCCTGAAGGAAGGCGTGCTCATCGGGCGCGACTTCCCGCCCTACGAGAAGACCCACGTCCGCATCTCCATCGGCACGATGGAGGAGATGCAGAAGTCCGTGCAGGTCTTCGAGCACGCCCTCGCGCAGCCATCGAAGGCGGCCGCATAGCCGACGAGCGCAGGGACGGGACCAGACGGCAGACGGCCACCCCAACCGGGAGCTGACAGGCCACCGGGTCCACCACCACCAACCGGGTTTCTCGCTCCGCCTTCGGCGGGCGCGGAACCCGGTTTCTTTTTTTCCCACGTTTCTGCGGTTGCACGGGAGATCGCCGATGGACGTCGAGCCCACGAGCACGTCTCGCGAGCGGGAATGGTGCGACCGGACCATCATGTTCCCGGGTGACCCGCTCTGAACCGTCTCGCACGCGTCATCGGGCTGTCGCACGCGACGGCGCTCGTCGTCGGCACCATCATCGGCGCCTCGGTCTTCGTCCAGGCTTCGGAGATCACGGCCCGTGTGCCATCGACCGCCGGCGTCGTGCTGGCCTGGCTGCTGGCCGGCGGCCTCACGCTGCTCGGCGCACAGGTATGCGCCGAGCTGGCCTCCGCCTGGCCCCGCACGGGCGGCGTGTATGTCTTCCTCCGCGAGGTGTACACGCCCGCGCTCGGCTTCCTGTGGGGCTGGGCGATGTTCTGGAGCATGCACAGCGGCATCGCCGCGGCGGTGGCCACCGTGTTCGCGCGCTACGCGGGCACGTTCCTCAGCCTCGGCGACACGGGCACGCGCCTGCTGGCGGTGGGCGCCATCCTGTTGCTGTCCGCGATCAACTATGTCGGCACGCGCGCGGGCAGCCGGTTCCAGGCCGCCATCACCGGCGTGAAGCTGGCGGCCGTGGTGGCCATTGTCGCCGCCGGCTGGTGGCTGGCGCCGGCGGCGCCTCCTCCCGTGGCGGCGGGCGAGGCGGGGGAGTGGGGCCTCACCGGACTCATGCTCGCCGTGTCCGCGGGCCTCTTCGCCTTCGGCGGGTGGCACATGGTGACTTACACCGCCGAGGAGACGGTGAACGCCTCGCGCACCATCCCCCGGGCGCTGATGCTCGGGATCGCCATCGTCACGGTCTGCTACGTGGGGCTGAACGCGGTCTACCTGAGCGTGCTGTCCGTGCCCGAAGTGGTGGCCTCGACCCGCGTCGCGGCCGACACGTTCGATCGGCTGGTCGGGCCGTCGGGCGCCGTGGCCATCTCGGCACTGGTCATGATCAGCGCCTTCGGGGCCCTCAACGGCATCATCCTCGCGGGGCCGCGCGTGTACTACCAGATGGCGCAGGACGGCCTGCTCTTCCGCTGGGCCGGCGCCGTGCACCCCCGCTTCCAGACGCCCGCGCGCGCCATCGTGCTGCAGGCCGTGTGGGCGAGCGTCCTGGTGTGGACGGGCACCTACCGGGCGCTCTTCACACGCGTCGTCTACACCGAGTGGGTCTTCTTCGCCCTGCTGGGCATGGCGATCTTGCTGCTCCGGCGCCGCCCCGGCTACGATCCCCCCTGGCCGATGCCGCTCGTTCCCGTTGCCCCGCTCCTCTTCGTCGGCGCCTCGGCGGCGATCGTGGTCAACCAGCTGGCCGCGGATCCGATCGAGAGCGCGATCGGCCTGGGCCTCGTGCTCTCAGGCCTGCCCGTCTACTGGCTCTGGTCCCGCCTTCGCCACGGCTCCGGCGGGCCATCCTGATCCCTGATCCCTAACCCCGACCCCTGGCCCGACATGATCATCGACTTCCACAACCACTACTATCCGCCCGAATATCTGGACGCCGTGAAGGCAGGTCGCTCGTCCATCAAGCTGGACTACGACGCCGAAGGCAACCCGCGCCTGCACTACCCGGGCGACTACAACATCCTCGTCCCGGGCCATCGCGATCTCGACTATCGCGAAGAAGTCCTGGCCGAGCACGGCGTGGACATGCAGGTGGCCACCTTCACGACACCGGGCGTGCACATGGAGGAGCCGGCGCTGGCGGTGGAGCTCGCACGCGCCGTCAATGACGCGTACGCGGCCGAGCGGCGGCGCCGGAAGGCCTTCACGTTCCTCGCCACGCTGCCGCTGAACGATCCGTCGGCCTCGGTGACCGAGCTCGAACGAGCGATGGCGGCGGGCCTCCCCGGCGCGATGGTCTTCAGCAACGTGAACGGCGTGGCGCTGGCCGACGCGCGCTACGAGCCTCTCTGGCGGAAAGCGGACGAGCTGAAGGCGGTCATCTACATCCACCCCGCGCACCCGCTTGGCGTCGAGGCGATGGAGCAGTACTGGCTGATGCCCCTGGTCGGGTTCCTGATGGACACGACGCTGGCCGCGGCGCACCTGGTGTTCGCCGGCGTGCCGCGGCGCTACCCGAACATCACCTGGGTGCTGTGCCACATGGGCGGCGCCATCCCGTACCTGGCCGAGCGGCTGGACCGCGGTTACGAGGCGTTCTCGGAGTGCCGGCGGAACATCGACCAGCCGCCCAGCGCGTACCTGAAGCAGTTCTACTACGACACGGTGAACTTCGACCCGAACTGCATCGAGCTGGCGATGGCCTTCGCGGGTGCGGATCACATCATGGCCGGCAGCGACTACCCCCACCAGATTGGCAGCATTCCGAAGATGCTGCACGCGCTCCGCGGGCTGGACGTCACCGAGGACGAGCGACGGAAGATGATGGGGGAAAACGCTGCGCGGATACTCGGGCTCTAGGTGCAGGGGTGCAGGGGTGCAGGGTGCATGGAGTGAGGCGATGACAGCGATGTGGAAGAGTGTCTGGGCGGCGGCTGCCATCTGCGCCGCGACGGCGGCGGTGGACGCGGTGCAGCAGCAGGCGTCGGTCTCGCGGCGCGAGCCGCAGTTCGAGAACGGCGAGGTGAAGGTGTGGAAGTCGATCATCCTGCCGAACCAGCCGCTGTCGCTGCACCGGCACGACCACGGCCGCACCATCGTGGCGCTCAAGGGCGGCACGCTGGACGTCGTGGACGCGAAGGGCGCCACGACGACGAAGATGACGTGGGAGACGGGGAAGGCCTACTGGCTGGACGCGGATCCGCCCGGCACGCAGCACGGCGACATGAACAAGGGCTCGGAGACCATCGAAGTCATCGTGGTGGAGCTCAAGAACGATGTGAAACGCTGAGCACCGAGGCCGCGGATGCGCCGATGCGGGTCCGCGACCTTGGCGGCTTCCAGGTGCAGCGGGCCGGCCATCCTGCAGCCGGGCGAGGGCATCGACGGCAGCGAGGTGCTACGGCTCGCTGGTCGTCGCTGCTGCACCGAGATACTGCTTCCACCACTTCATCTCGTGATGGTACCGGTGCACCGTGTTCCACGGCGTCCACCCCGTGTGGTAGCTGTCCGGGTAGCGGATGAACGCGGCCGGCACCTTGCGCTTCTTGAGCGCGGTGTACATCTGCTCGCCCTCTTCGATCGGCACGCGCAGGTCCGACTCGCCGTGCACGAAGAGCGTCGGCGTCGTCACTGAGCCGGCGCGCATCACCGGCGACCACCGGAGCAGCGTCTCCGCACCCCTGGGCTCCCACGGCGTGCCGAAGAACTCCGTTTCCTTCGTCCGCGGGATGTCGGCCGTGCCGTAGTCGCTCACCCAGTTCGAGATGCCGGCGCCCACGACCGCGGCCTGGAAGCGCTGGGTCTGGGTGATCACCCAGTTGGTGAGGAAGCCGCCGTACGAATAGCCCGTGACGCCGAGGCGCTTCGGATCCACGGGGTAGCGCGCCACCACGTGATCCACGCCGGCCATCACGTCCTCGTAGTCCACGCCGCCCCAGCCGCCCCACGTGGCCCAGAGGAACTTCTCGCCGTACTCGGTGGAGCCGCGCGGGTTCGTGTAGAGGACGGCCAGGCCGTTGGCGGCCATCCACTGGAACGGGAAGTTGAAGTCGGTGCCGTAGGCGGAGTGCGGGCCGCCGTGGATGGCCAGGACGAGCGGCACGCGCGCGCCGGCCGCAGCCGCGGGCATCATCACCCAGCCGTCCACCTGCGTGCCATCCTTGCTCGCGAAGCGCACGCGTTCAGCGGGGCGCAGCGCGACCTCGCGGAGCAGCGCTGCATTGACGCGCGTCAGCTGCCGCTCTCCCGATCCGTCGAGCCCGGCGGTGAACGCCTCCCACGGCTGCGTCACCGCCGACGATGCGTATGCGATGAGACCCGCGCTCCAGCTGATGGACACGTCCGAGCGGCGCCGCTCACCGCTGGTGACCTGCTCGACGCGCCCGCCCGCTACCGGCACACGGAACAGCTGGGTCGTGCCCGCCGTGCCGGCGGTGAAGTAGACGTGCCGGCCGTCGGGGCTGGCCTGCGGCGCTCCGGGAACGAGGTCCCACTCGCCAGTCAGGTTCGTGGGCGCGCCTCCGGAGGGCGCGAAGCGGTAGAGGTCCGTCGGGGATCCGTGGGCCTGCTTCGCGGCCAGGATCTGGTTCAGGCTCTGCTCGCGCACGGCGACGATGGCGTCGCCCGTGCCCGTCCACACCGGCGCGCCGTGGTCGTACCCGTCGTCGGTCACGCGCGTGAGCACGCCCGTCAGCGTGACCGTGAAGATGTCCGCGCGGTCGTACGAGTACTCGGCGCGCTGGTGCGTGTCGGCGACGAACGCCAGCGCGCCGGAGTCCGGCCGCCACGTGACCGCGCGGACGTGGACGCCGAGCGTGGTGAGCTGCCGGGCCTCGCCACCCTCACGGGGCACGATGAACAGCTCCTCGGGCGGCGTCGCGCGGGGGTCCCGTGGATCCGGCAGGTAGCCCCGGCCGTCGAATCGCGCGTTCATCCAGTCGTACTTGCGGCCCTTGAACCGCTCGTCGATCAGCCGCTCGGACTCGGTGCGCGTGGGACCGCCGTTACCGGCTGGAGGCTTCACCGCCTTCGTGAACGCCATCCACTTGTTGTCGGGACTGAACACCGGCGTGCCCTCGACGCCGGGGACCTGGAACGCCTCGCCGCCGGCCTCGTCCATCCGCAGGAACCAGACGGACTCCTCCTGGGGCCCGCCGGCCGTGATCACCCGCCGTCGCGACGTGAAGGCCAGCCGTGTCCCGTCCGGGCTCCACCGCGGGGCGGAGGAGCTGAAGGCCGGGTTCGTCAGGCGGCGCGGCGGCCCGCTGCCATCGGCCGGCACCGCCCAGATCTCGCTGTGCCGCCGGTTTTCGCTCTCGACAATGAACGTGCGGACGTAGGCGACCGTGCGCCCGTCCGGTGAGAGCGCGGTGCCGTTCACGGTCTCCACGCGGTAGTAATCGGTGAGCGCCAACGGTCGGGTCTGCGCCGTGACCGTGTCCAGGCTGCCTGCCGCCAGCAGCAGCGCGAGCGTGAGCGAGCGCATCATGGTGA
>CAUJDN010000126.1 GCA_963169195.1 Acidobacteriota bacterium
TAGGCGGCGCCGGCCTCCGGTCTGTCCGCTCACTTGAAGGACGGGATGGGGCGCCTCGGTCGTGGGCACGACCGTCTTGCGGAGCGCCGGGGTTTCACCCCCGGCGCACCGCCCCGGAGACATCGGACCCGTCCCGGCGGATGGGTTCGGCCCCTCGCTCCACCACACCCGCCGGGCGTTCAGGGCCCCGGCGAGGCGGGAGCAGACCACGTGCATCACGCCGGCGATCGACGCCTCGTTCTCGATCTCCCGCGCCAGCGTCTGCCGGAGCACCGCGTAGTTCACCCGCCCGAGCAGCACGGCGTCGACGAAGCGCACGACGGCTCGCCGCACCAGCGGGGCCACCAGCGCCGTCGTCACCCACAGGGCGAGCGTCAGGCCGACGGCCGCGGGACCGGCTGGGACCGTGGAGACGACCGAGTAACCCGCGACGGCGATGCCGACGATGGCGAGAAGCGTCAGGGCCTGCTTGAGGAAGAGGTCGCCGAGCGCGAAGCGGTAGTCCTGGTAGAGGATCGCGAACGCCAGCGGGATGGCCGCATGGTGGCCGACCAGCTGCATCCACCAGCTGTCCGCGCTCGTGTGGAAGCTGCCGAGGTGCGTGGCCGAGACGGCGACCAGCGCCAGCGCCAGCATCCACAGCGCCCGCCGGCCGTTCGGCTGGTATCGCGTGAGCACGGCCAGCGGCACGATGAGCACGCCGAACGACACCGTGAGGATCTGGAAAGCGAGCGTCGACGGGGCCGGATCGCTCGAGAGGATGGTCCTCGCGTGGAGGACCGCGGCCACGAGGCTGAGCGCGTATGCCGCGAGGACCACCAGTCGTCCATGGCGGACGTCCCGCGCCACCGAGTGCACGACAACCGCGGCGAGAACGCCCAGTGCCGGGAACGGCACCGCCGACAGGCCCACGCTCTCGTCGGCGATGCCCAGCCGGGGCAGGGCGTAGGACGCCAGTTCCCCGAGGTTCCAGGCGAGGCCCAGCACGGCCGTGGCCAGGGGCACCCGGTCCTTGCGCCCCGCCTGGTCGCCGCCGCGAGCGCCGCCGCGGAGCACCAGCACGAGCAGCATGGCGTAGAGCGCCGTGCCGGTGGCGAAGCCCACCAGGTTGAGGACGTCGGCCGCGTTGGAGGCGGTCACCCTTCGATTCTAGTCAGGGATGGGCCGCCCCGCCCGTGCCTCGCAGACGAGTGGCGCCCGCAGGGCGACGAGCGGCCCGCGGACGGCCACGGGTGGGGGGTATAATCCGGCCGGTTCGAAGCACGGATGTTCGAAGCACGGATGTTCGAAGCACGGACGTTCGAAGCACGGACGTTCGAAGCACGGATGTTCGAAGCACGGCGGGTTCAAGGCACGGAGGTTCCTCGTGACACACGCGGCGCTGGCGGCACTCATGGTCGGGGCCGTGGTGGCGCTGATGCACGCGCAGCCGCCGGCGCAGGCTCCCAGTGCGCCCACGACGGCTCCAGCGGCTCCGGCAGATCCCCGTGTGGCGAGGCTTAGGGCGCTCCTCGACGCCGACGTCTCGTCGCCGGCCATGTTCGACCTCGGCCAGCAGATGAACGACATGGTCTTCAGCTTCGGGGAGATCGGCTTCCAGGAGTTCGAGACGCAGAAGTACTTGGGGAAGGTCCTCCGCGAGAACGGCTTCACGGTAGAGGATGGCGTGGCCGGCATCCCCACCGCGTGGGTCGCGAAGTGGGGAAGGGGGAAGCCGGTCATCGCCTTCGGCTCCGACATCGACGGCATCCCTCAGGGGTCGCAGAAACCCGGCGTCGCGTATCACGACCCGCTGGTCGAGGGCGCGCCCGGCCACGGCGAGGGGCACAACTCCGGCACGCCCCTCAATATCGTGGCCGCCATCGCCGTGAAGCGCATCATGGAGCGCGAGAAGCTGCCCGGCACGCTGATGATCTGGCCCGGCGTCGCCGAGGAGCTGCTGGGCACCAAGGCGTACTACGTGCGCGCCGGGCTCTTCACGGACGTGGACGCCGTGCTCTACAACCACGTGGGCTCGAACCTCTCGACGAGCTGGGGCGACGGTGGCGGCAGCGGCCTCGTGTCGGTCGAGTACACCTTCGAGGGTGAGACGGCGCACAGCGCCGGCGCGCCGTGGCGCGGGCGCTCGGCGCTCGACGCGGTGGAGCTGATGAACCTGGGCTGGAACTTCCGCCGGGAGCACCTGCGCCTCTCGCAGCGCACCCACTACGTCGTCACCAACGGCGGCGACCAGCCCAACGTCGTGCCCCGGAACGCCGGCGTCTGGTACTACTTCCGCGAGACCGATGACGACTCGGTGAAGAACATGTGGGACATCGGCGACAAGATGGCCGAGGGCGCCGCGCTCATGACCAACACGAAGTGGTCGTCGCGTGTGCTGGGCACGGCGTGGCCGCGGCACACCAACCGCGCGCTCGCCGAGACGATGTACGCGAACATCCAGCACGTGGGGCTGCCGGCGTGGAGCGAGGCGGACATCGCCCTGGCGAAGGCCACGCAGCGCGTGATGAAGGTGCCCGAGACTGGCCTGGCCACCGGCCCCATCGGCCCGCTCCGTGGCCGCGAGCGCATCCCGGACGAGGAGAAGTTCGGCGGTCCATCCGACGACATCGGCGACGTCACCTGGAACGTGCCCACCGTCTCGCTCAGCTACCCGGCGAACTTTCAGGCAGGGCCGGGACACAACTGGGCGAACGCCATCCCGATGGCGACGCCAATTGCGCACAAGGGCATCAACGCCGGCGCGCGCGTGCAGGCGCTCACCGCGCTCGACCTCGTCTTGCGCCCCGAGCTGCTGAAGCAGGCGCGCGACTACTTCGAGAACGTGCAGCTGAAGCAGCGCACGTACGCGCCGTTCATCCGCGAGCGCGACCAGCCGGCCATCTGGATGAACAAGGCGACGATGGACCGGTACCGGCCGGAGATGCGAAAGTATTACTTCGACGCAGCGAAGTACAAGACCTACCTCGACCAGATGAAGGACCAGTTCGGGTATACGTACCCGGAGGTTCGCACGGGGGAAGCGCGATAGTCCAAAGCACGAAGGTTCGCCTCCGCCCCCTGCTGCTGCCCGTCGAGCACGGGGCCTGGGGGTTCCTGCTCGAGCCCATCGTCCTGGCCCTCGTGGCGGTGCCGGCGCCGGCCACCGCGCTGCTGTCGCTCGCGGCGGTGGGGGCGTTTCTCTCGAGGCAGCCGCTCAAGGTCGCCTTTGAGGACACGCTACGGCGGCGGCATGTGCCGCGGACGCGCGTCGCGTGGGCGATCGCCCTCGGCTACCTGCTCGCCGCCGGCCTCGCGGTTGCGGGCGCCGCGTTCGTTGCCGCGCATCCGTTCTGGGGGGTCGTGGCCCCCCTCGCGCCGCTCGGGCTGGTGACACTGTGGTACGACAGCAGGGGAGAAAGCCGGCGCCTGACGCCCGAGATCGCAGGCGCAGCCGCACTCGCCGGGGTTGCGTGTGCGGCAGGCATGGCGGCCGGCCTCGGGTGGCCGCCGGCGCTCTCCCTCTGGGCGTCAGCGCTCGTGCGCGTGGTCCCCGCCATCGTCACGGTCCGCGAGCGGGTGCAGCGGCTGCACGGCGAGGCGCCGCGCGCGCTCGGTCCCGCCGCTTCTCACGCCCTCGCGCTGGCGGCCGCCGCGGGGCTGGCGCTGGCGCGTCTGATGCCGCCGGCCGTGGGCGTGATCGCCCTGCTCCTGGCACTCCGCGCGGCCTGGGACCTGCGCCAGCGCGCACCGGCCGCGACCGCGACGCGTATCGGCATCCGCGAGTTCGTGACGGGCCTCGTGGCCGCGGCATCGATCGGCCTGTCCTGGCGTCTCGGCGGATGATCGTCGGATGGCTCCAACCGCGCGCCATCCCGTGAGCAGCCATTCCTCCGTGTGGAGGCGGACGCTGGAACACGGCCAGGACTTCGTCGGCTGGCCGCCTACTTCGCGCCCGCGGGTGCCCCCACGACGACGCGGCTGGGTGCCGTAGAGGCGCGCAGGCCCATGGCCATGGCGGCCGCGACGAGGGCCATCACCGCGCTCCCGTAGAAGCCCATCGTCCAGCTGCCGGATTGCTCGTAGAGCATGGCCCCGAGCCACCCGCCCAGGATCGACGCGACGCCCTTGGCCGTGTACAGCACCGCGTAGTTCGACGTGGCGTGCTGGCTGCCGAAGTAGTCGCCGCAGGTGGCCGGGAAGAGCGAGTAGATCTGCCCCCAGGTGAAGTAGACCAGCACCAGCGTGAAGGCGAACCACCCCGCGGAGCGCGACCCGATCGCGACGACCAGGAACAGGCAGACCGCCTGCAGCAGGAAGGTGAGGATCATCGTGTTCTCGCGGCCCAGCCGATCCGAGGCCCAGCCCCAGAAGATGCGGCTGGCGCCGTTGGCCAGCGGGCTGAGGGTCGCGGCGAGTGTGAGGGCTGCGGCGGTCAGGCCCCACGACCGGGACATGGGCCCGGCGTTGGCGGTGACGAGCAGGCCGCCGGTGGCCATCAGCACGAACATCACGTACATGAAATAGAACTGAGGGGTGCGCAGCATCTCGAGCGTCGTGAAATGCCGGCGGCCGACGGACTGCACCGGGGTCGCGGCCGCCTGCGGCGAGGCCGTCACCTTCGGCGGGTGCCGCAGGAACTGCGCCATGATGAGGATCACGAGCCCCTGGAAGAGGCCGGTGGCGATGAAGGCCGATCGATAGCCGCTGGTGCCGATGATCCACTGGATGACGGGGATGAACAGGGCCGTGCCGCCCCCGAAGCCGGCGGCCATGATGCCCGAGGCGAGACCGCGGCGATCCTTGAACCACTTCAGCGCCGACCCGATGGACCCGCTGTAGACGAAGGCGGCGCCAATGCCCGCGAGGCAGTAGAGCACATAGAGCATCGGCAGCGAAGTGGCGTAGCCCATGCCGGCCCACCCCAGCCCACAGAGCAGGCCGGCGGCGCTGATGAAGCCGCGCGGTCCGAGGCGATCGATGAGCCACCCGTCGAGTGGCTGGACCCACGTCTGGAACAGGATGAACAGGGTGAAGGCGAACTGGATGTCCGACAGGCGCCAGCCCGTGCCGGCCTGCAGCGGCTGGACGAAGAGCGTCCAGGCATACTGGAGGTTGGCGATCATCACCATCGCGATGAGCGACGCCACCAGCTGGAACCACCGGTTGTGAATGTTCACCTTCACCTCCCAGGGGGGCCTGGCACGGTCGGCCCGAAAACGACGCAGATCTTGCAGCAGGTGGCAGGAACTGCTGCGAATTGGGCCCTATCGTGCCTGGCCCCGGCTGTGTTCGTCCAGCAGCTTCGCGCAGGCGTAGACCGCGCGCGTCGCGGTCATCGGCAGGCCCATGCGCTCGCCCAGCTCCACCACGGCTCCCACCACCGCCTCGAGCTCCATCGGCCGGCCGGCCTCGAGATCCTGCAGCATGGAGGTCTTGTGCGCGCCGACCTTCTCGGCGCCCGCCATCCGCTGCTCGATCGAGATCGGGAGCTCGATGCCCAGCTTCGCCGCCACCGCCTCGGTCTCGACCATCAGCTCCCGCACCAGGCGCGACACGTCGTGGTGCCGCGCCAGCTCCTCGAGCGTGCCTCGCGTCAGCGCGCTGATCGGATTGAACGCGACGTTGCCGAGGAGCTTCACCCAGATTTCGTGGCGGAAGCGCGGCGTCACCGGGCAGCGGAAGCCCGCCGCAATCAGCGCCTCGGCGATGCGGCGCGCGCGCTCGGACTTGCTGCCGTCCGGCTCGCCGAAGCTGATCCGGTTGCCCTCGGTGTGGCGGATGACGCCGGGCTCGATGATGTCGGTCGCGAAATAGGCGAGGGAGCCGACCACCCGACGGGCCTCGATGTTCGCCGCCACCACGCCCCCAGGATCCACGCGCTCGAGGCGGAGCCCCTCGAACTCGCCGCCGCACCCCTGGAAATACCACCACGGGATGCCGTTCTGTGTGCTGACCACCACGGTGTCCGGCCCGAGCAGCGGGCGCACCGCGGGCGCGATCGCCGTGAGGCCGTGCGCCTTGACGCCGAGGAACACGACGTCGCACGGACCGACGGCCGCGAGGTCGCCTGACACCACCGGCTGCACCGTGAAGTCGCCGTCCGGGCTGATGACGCGCAGCCCGTGCTCCTGCATCGCGCGCAGGTGCGGGCCGCGCGCGTGCAGCACGACGTCGGCGCCCGCCTTCGCGAGCTTCGCGCCGATGTACCCGCCAATCGCCCCGGCCCCGACGATGACGATGCGCATCGGGGCGTGTCAGGCCTTCGGGGCGAACGCCTGGGCCACGACGCGGCGCTGGATCTTGCCCGTCGCCGTTCGCGGGATCGCCTCGGTGATGTGGATCTGCTTCGGCCGCTTGAACTCCGCCAGCCGTTCCCTGCAGAAGGC
>CAUJDN010000127.1 GCA_963169195.1 Acidobacteriota bacterium
CCACGCCGGCGTCGAGCTTCAGCTGCTTGGTGAGGAAGTCGCTGTAGCTCATGCGGGCGAGCCGGGCCTTCTTCTCGGCGGAGGAGAGCCCCGGCATGGGGTCCATCCGCTCGGTGAAGAGCCGCTTCAGGTCGCGACGCACGGCGTCGCCGACTGGCGCGGCCGCCTGGAAGGCCTCCTCGCGGGGGTCGCCCACCACGAGGCGATCGCTGCCGAAGGTCTCCTTGTCGAAGAACATCGACGGCCGGAGGCCGAGCGACTTGTAGAGGCCCGCGTCGAGCACCTTCTGGTAGCGCGCCACGTCGATGCCCAGCTCGGTGACGAGGTCCTTCGCCACCTGGCTGTAGGGCGCCGGGCTGTCGATGGACTGCGTGCCGCCGTAGCCGATGGCGGTGCGGCCGCTGTGGGTGTACTCATTGCGCTTCGCGTGGCCGCCGAAGTCGTCGTGGTTGTCGAGGACCAGGATGCGGGCGTCGGGTCGGGCCTTCCTGAAGTAGTAAGCGGCAGCCAGGCCGCTGATGCCGGCCCCCACGACCACGAGGTCGTACTCCTCGCCGGTGTTCTGCGGGCTGCCGGCCGCCTTCCAGAAGCCGCCATCGCGCAACTGGTGCAGGACCTCGAAGGATCCGGCATGCGAGCCGCGAAGCCCGGTCAGGGCCGGGGGATACGGGCTGCCCTGCGCGAGCAGGACGTCGAGGTCACCGGGGAGCCATCCTGCCGCCAGGGCGCCGCCCACGCCGAGGGCCATGCCATTGAGGAAGTCGCGCCGGGCAATGGGGGCGTCCATGCCAAGCCGCCGGTCGTTGGTGCTCATGACGAGCGATTGTAGTCCCGATGCGGGCCGCGCCTCCCGTCAGCCGCCCAGGAGCGGCCGCAGCAGGCGGTTTCTCACCACATGCCACAGGGCCGGCCCGGCGGGCCCGTCCACGAACTCGCCCACGAAGAAGGTCACGTCGTCGTGCGTCAGCGCGTCACGCCGGCCGTGTGCGAGCAAGGCCGCCAGGAGGGCGGCTCCTACCTCTTCACATGGACCGTCGTGCCGCTGCAGCACCCGGAGCACGCCGTCGGCGCCGAACTCGTCACCCTCCGGCGACGGGGCCTCGAGCACGCCGTCGGTGACGAGCAGGACGCGGTCGCCGGGGCCGGTGCGCAGCTTGCGGCGCGCGAAGGTGGGCGAGAGGCCGGTGGCGAGCGGGAGATCCACCAGCGGGCCCGCGGCTGGCGTGGCGTCGCCCGCCTCCAGGCGGAGCCATTCGCGGGTGGCGGCGCGGTACCACCAGCCGCGCGGGTGCCCCGCGTAACTGATCGTGAGCCGGCGGGCGGGCGGATAGTAGGTGAGCACGGCCGCGGTGGTGAGCGCGTGGAGCGGATCGGACGACAGCCGGCGGTCCAGGCTGGCCAGCACGCGCCGCTCGTCGATCGTGTTCACGCTGCGCCGGAGGTGCGCGTGCATCTCGGCGCCGACCGCCGCCAGCGTGTCGCCATGGCCCGCGATGTCGGCCAGGCAGACCCGGGCCAGCAACCCGGAGCCGCAGACCGAGAGAAAGTGCACGTCGCCACCGCGGGCGCCGGCGCACGGGCTCGAATACAGCATGCCCCGAAGCCCGGGCAGCTCCACGGTGTCGTACGTGACGTGATTGCCCCCGCGGACCTCGCTGCACGCGAGCCGTGATGGCGGCGGGGGGGACGGGGTGGCGTGGATCATCGGGCCTCTTCTTCAGACGCCGCCGGCCGGCCTGTAGTTACAGCGGCCGGACGGGACGGCGCCAGGGTGGTGTTCCGCCCTATGATGGAGGGCCGATCGTCATGACACACATCATCCATCGCCATCTTCGTGCCACCCCGCCCGTGGCCGTCTCCGGCCAGGGCGTGTTCCTCACCGATGCGGCCGGCCGGCAGTACCTCGACGCCTGCGGTGGGGCCGCGGTGTCGTGCCTCGGCCACGGGCACCCGGACGTGTCGGCCGCCATGCACGCGCAGATCGATCGGCTGGCCTACGCGCACACGAGCTTCTTCACGTCCGAGCCGGCCGAGGCGCTCGCCGACCAGCTCGCGCGCACCGCGCCGCCAGGGTTGGAGCACGTCTACTTCATCAGCGGCGGCTCCGAGGCCATCGAGGCGACGCTGAAGATGGCGCGGCAGTACTTCGTGGAGATTGGGGAGCCCGAACGGGGCGTGTTCATTGCGCGCCGCCAGAGCTATCACGGCAACACCCTCGGGGCCCTCGCCGTGGGCGGCAACGAGCCGCGGCGCCGCCTCTATCAGCCGCTGCTGATCGACGTGAAGCACGTCTCGCCGTGCTACGCCTATCGGGAGCAGCGCGAGGACGAGACGCCGGAAGGCTACGGGGCCCGGCTCGCCGCGGAGCTCGAGGCCATGATCCGCGCCTGCGGCCCGACGCGCGTCATCGGCTTCGTGGCCGAGACGGTGGGCGGTGCGACCCAGGGCGCGACGCCGCCGCCGCCTGGGTACTTCAGGGCGGTCCGCGAGGTGTGCGACCGCCACGGGGTCCTGCTCATCCTGGACGAGGTGATGTGCGGCATGGGCCGTACCGGCACGCTGCACGCGTGCGAGCAGGAGGGCGTGTTCCCCGACCTGATGACCATCGCCAAGGGCCTCGGCGGCGGCTATCAGCCGATTGGCGCGGTTCTGGCGCACCAGAAGGTCGTGGCCGCCATGTCAGCCGGCAGCGGGTTCTTCCAGCACGGGCACACCTACCTCGGGCACCCGGTGGCGTGCGCCGCTGCGCTGGCGGTGCAGCAGGTGATCGAGCGCGATGGCCTGCTGGCCAACGTGCGGGAACGCGGCGAGTCGTTCCAGGCACGGATGCGCGCGCGCTTCGCGGAGCATCCCCACGTGGGCGACATCCGCGGGCGGGGCCTGTTCTGGGCGGTGGAGCTGGTGCAGGATCGCGCGAGGCAGGCGCCCTTCGATCCGGCCGCGGGCCTCCACGCGCGCGTGAAGCGGGAGGGCATGGCGCGCGGGCTGATGACGTACCCGATGCCCGGCACCATCGATGGCCGCAAGGGCGATCACGTGCTGCTTGCCCCTCCGTTCGTCGTCGAGGAGGCGCACCTCGAGATGATCGTCGAGCGCCTGGGCGCGGCGATCGACGCGGCGGTGGCGTCGCTCGAGTGAAGGCACAGAGGTTCGAGGCCCAGGGGCGGCTCGCGCCAGGACGCACGCCCCACGCCCCTCAAGAGTTCCCCACAATCAGCACGATGGCCGCCACCGCGCCGCCCACGCCCACCTGCTGCCACGCGCCGAGTCGTTCCCCAAGGACGATGCGCGCGAGGAGCACGGTGCTGGCCGGATAGAGCGACGCGAGCGTGGCGACCAGGCCCAGCTGGCCCTGGCGCGCCGCTGTCATGTAGAGCGCGTTGGCCACCATGTCCAGCGCGCCGCAGGCCAGGGCGGGCGCGAGCGCCGCGCGCGGCACGCCGGCCGGGCGTCCGGCTGCCAGTGCGATGGTGAGGAACGCGGTCACCGACACCGTGCGTGAGATGGCGAGCGGCCACATGACGGCCGCCGCGGAGGTCTGCGCCAGCGCGACGAAGAACCCGCCGATGGCGACACCCGAGGCCAGCGCCACGCGCACGCCCCGACCGAGCCGCGCGGGAGGGTGCGCGCCCCCGTCAGGCGTGTCGCTCTGGCTGAGGAGGCCCACCGAGCCCAGAGCCACCAGGACGCCCAGCCCGGCCAGCGGATGCGGGCGCTCCCCGAGGGCAAGGCCCACCAGCAGCGGGACGATGGCCGCGCACACCGCGGTGATGGGCGCGACGACGCTCATCGGGCCGATGGCGAGGGCGAGGTACAGCAGCGCCACGCCCGCGCTGCCGGTGACGCCGGCCAGCACCCCGAAGAGGACGTCGTGCCGCGTGAGGTGCGCGTCCGGCAGGAGCGGCGTCGCCATCAGCAGGAACACGAGGCCAGAGCCCTGCGTCACCAGCACGGCGCCGATCATCGTCGCGCGCCTGGTGGCGATGCCGCCCAGGAAGTCGGCCGCGCCGTAGACCACCGCGGAGAGCAGGGCCATCAGCGAGATCATCAGCGCGCTCCGGTCCCGCTGGCGGGCCAGGGGAGGAGATGGCGTTCGATGATGGCCGCCGGACAGCGCGCGGAGATGGCTCGAAGCACCGCACCGCCGGCCGCGTCCAGGGCGGCGAGTGGGTAAGGCGCCAGCCGCTCCAGGAGGAACAGGGCGTCGGTCGACTCCTCGGTGAGCCGCGTGCGCGTGCCCTGGCGCCAGTTCCATCGCCGGCAGGAGACGCCGAGGTCGTCCGCCCACACCACCTCGCCCGGTGTGGGGTGCTCGATGACGGCGACGCCCTCGCGGACCGTGTCGAAGGGCTCGTGACCGGTGGCGCGAACCAGGCGCAGATCGCCCGCGAAGCGCGCGGCGTCCTCGCCCCCGACGGGCAGCACGTGGGAGACGCTGACGGCGTTGTACAGATCGACGAGCCAATTGACGCGGGGGAGGGCGCCCTTCGCCGCGCGCTGCCAGAGCGCCTCGACGGAGGACGGCGTGCGCTGGGGCTTCGCGCCGAACCGCCGGTACGCGTCGTGCCACGCCGCGATGTGGGGATGCACGCCCGGCGCCGCGGCGCGTGCCGTCGCCTCGGCCTCGGCCAGCCAGGCGTCGGACTCGGGCGTGCTCGGGCCGTTGCGGAGGCCGGATACCCTCAGCGCCAGCACGCGGAAGTCGGGCCGCAGCCGGTGGATGGCGTCGTCGACGGACACGGCGTGGAGGGGCATCCGGAGATGATATCAAAGTGGACGC
>CAUJDN010000128.1 GCA_963169195.1 Acidobacteriota bacterium
GACGCCGCTGCAGCAGCTGGCGGCGATTGCGCAGGGCGGCGCGCCGCGCCCGTCCGGTGACGAGTTCGCCTCGGGCCCGTCGGCGCTCGCGCAGGCGGCGCCCTCCATGCCCGCCACCATCGTCTTCGCGCCGCGCGAGGCGATCCGCGTGCGCAACAGCGCCGCGCCTGCATCACCGGACGAGCCGGAGTATCCCGGCGCGACGGCGCAGATCGATCTCTATTTTCAGACCGCGCCCGCGGGCGATACGAAACTCGAGATCACCGACGCGCGCGGCCAGGCGCTGAAGGCCTGGACGGTGCTGTCGGCGGGCGCGGCGGCCGGCGGCGGTCAGGACATGCGCGGCTTCTTCCGCCGCGGCGCCTCGAGCTCGCCCGGCATCAGGCCCGAGGCCGGCATGCAGCGGATTCTGTGGGATCTGCGCTTCCCCGGTCCCTGGGCGCCCAACGCCCCCGAGGGCGGCCCGGGCGGACCGATGGTGCCGCCCGGGAAATACACGATCAAGCTGACGTCCGGCGGGCAGACCACGACGCGCACGCTCGACGTGAAGTCCGATCCGCGCGTGGCGGCCGACGGCGTGGCCGATGGCGACATCGCCGAGCAGGTCCGCTTCCAGCTGCAGGTGCGCGACGCCATCAGCGACGCGCGGAAGCTGCAGGCCGACATCGAATCGGCGATGAAGGGCGCGGGCGTGAAGCCCGTCGCACCGCTGCCGCCGGGCAAGTCGCCCGGCGAGATCGCCTACGAACATCCGCTGCAGCGGCTCTGGGCCCGGGTGGCCGACACGCCGGGCATCTACGTGCCGGGCATGCTGGCGACGCAGTTGAACAACATCCAGCGGATGGTGACGCAGGCCGACCAGAAGATCGGCAAGGACGCCTTCGACCGCTTCGCCGACCTGCAGAAAGAGTTGGCGAGCGTGCAGGCGGAGTTCGCGAAGGTGAAGTAGGGCGGCGCTTCGCGCCGTGGGCCGGCTGCGCCGGTGGGCGCCGCCTGACGGCGGCGTGGGGGAACCATACCTCCGGCGCGCCGCTCCTCCTCCGCGGCGAGGCCGCGCCCACGCGCAGCGCCCGCGCGAAGTGCCCGCGGCCCGCATGGGCGCCGCCGCGCTATGCTTGAGCGGGCAATGTTCTCTCGTCCGGCGCGCGTCCTCGGCCTCCTCACGCTGCTCCTCGCCTTCGCCGCCCCCGGCCGCGCGCAGGACCGCGCGATGGCATCGGCTGACACCCGCCGGTCGCTGACGGCGGTGGAGACCGCCGAGCCGCCTGCCATCGACGGCATCCTGGACGAGTCCATCTGGACCCGGGCCGAGCCCGCCACGGACTTCGTACAGGCCGATCCTCTCGAGGGCCAGCCCGCCACCGAGCGGACCGAGGTGCGCGTGGCCTTCGACCGCGACTTCCTCTACATCGCGGCCCGCTGCCTCGATTCCGATCCGTCGGCCGTCATCGTCAACGAAATCCGCAAGGACTTCATCCCGCGCGAGCAGGACGCCTTCGAGGTGCTGCTCGACACCTTCCTCGACCGCCGCAACGGCTTCGTGTTCTCCACCAACGCGGCCGGCGCGCGCGCCGACACCCAGATCGCCAACGAGGGCCGCGAGGTGAACACCAACTGGGATGCCGTGTGGTGGGTGGCGGCCAGGCGGAACGCCGAGGGCTGGGCCGCCGAATTCAAGATCCCCTTCAAGACGCTGCGCTTCGAGGGCGGCCCTGGGCGCGGCTGGGGCATCAACTTCGCGCGGCGGATCCGTCGGAAGAACGAGGTCACCTACTGGTCACCGGTGTCCCGCGCGTTCTCCATCCATCGCGCCTCGTCAGAAGGCGACCTGAGAGGCCTGCCGCCGCTGGACCCGGGACGCAATATCCGTGTGAAGCCGTACGCGCTGGATGGCGCCACGCGCCCGGTGGGGGGCGAGGTGTTCGACAACGACGTCAGCGTGGGGCTGGACGTGAAGATGGGGGTGACGCCGTCGATGGCCCTGGACCTCACGGTCAACCCGGACTTCGCGCAGGCCGAGGCCGATGAGCAGCAGGTGAACCTGACGCAGTTCAGCCTGTTCTTTCCGGAGAAGCGCGAGTTCTTCCTCGAGAACTCGGGCATCTTCTATTTTGGCGACATCCCGCGCAACGCACGGCAGCCGAGCCGCTTCCGTCCGCCGGAGGAGGACCTGCTCCTCTTCTTCAGCCGCCGCATCGGCCTCACCGACACGGGCGAGCCGATGCCCCTGTACGGCGGCGTCCGCCTCACCGGCCGCGCCGGGGCCTACGGTCTCGGGCTGATGACGCTGCAGGGCGAGGAGTCCGGCGTGCGGCCCAGCGAGAACTACACCGTGGCGCGGGTGCGTCGCGACGTGCTGGCCAACTCGGACGTCGGGGCCATCGTCGTTTCGCGCGATGCGTCGGGCAGCGCCGACGACTTCAACCGTGTCTACGGCCTGGACGCGAACTTCCGCTTCTTCCGCTACTTCAACGTCAACGGCTTCGCGGCGAAGTCGGAGACGCCTGGCGAGACACGCAACCAGGCGACGGGGAAGCTGGCGATCGGGTGGGAGGACAGCCTGAAGCGCCTGCAGGCCTCGGTGATGCACATCGGCGCGGGCTTCCGCGACGACCTTGGCTTCGTCAGGCGCACGGGCGTGCTGCGCACGTTCTTCGACTGGGCATGGATGCCGCAACCCGAGCGCCTTCGACAGCGCGGGATCCGGCAGATCCAGCCGCACGCGCGCGTCTTCAGTTACTACAGCCCTTCGAGCGACCTGGTCTCGCGAACGGGGCATGCCGGCGCGCAGATCACGTGGAACAGCGGCGCCATCTTCGAGTACGCGTTCGAGCCGAGAACGGAATCGATCACGACGCCGTTCCGCCTGCGTCCCGACGTGGCACCCATCCGGCCCGGCCGCTACGAGTGGACGCAGCACCTGTTCATCGTCGAGACGGATCACAGCCGCGCGTTCTCGGGATCGCTCCGCTTCACGAGCGGCGGCTTCTGGAGCGGTACGCAGCGGAACGTGCAGGCCAGCCTGCTCTACCGTCCCAACTCGCGGCTGGTGTTCGACGCGGGCATCCAGGTGAGCGACATCACGCTCGAGGCGCCCGCGGAGCAATTCACGACCACGCTGGTGAACCTGCGGTCGGGATACGCCTTCAACACCAACATGTTCCTGGACTCGCTGCTGCAGTACCGGACCGACGTGAGGCAGTTCTCGGCCAACGTCCGCTTCAACCTGATTCACCGCCCGTTGAGCGACGTGTTCGTGGTCTACAACGACCAGCGGTACCCCGACCGGAACCTCACCGCCGGGCGCGCCATCATCGTGAAGTACACGCACATGTTCGCATTCTGATCAACACCTTCGCGCACCCGGGCAGCCCGTCTGCGGCCACGGACTCGTGGAGGCCATGTGACACGACCAGGTCCGGCATGTCGCGCGGCAGCAGCCGCCGCATGGCGGGGGCCAGGCGCTTTGCCTGCGTCGGGCTGGCCTTCACCGCCCCATCGCACCTGACGCGAGCTGGCGCTGATACTCGGCTTCGTCGAAGTGCCCCTGCGACTCCGCGACCAGCCCGTCCGCGCCGATCGTCCAGACCTCGAACCCGCTGATGCGCACGGGCTTGCCGGTGCCTCCGGGCCCCGTGTTGGTTCCGGTCAGCGTCCAGCGGTAGATGGCGTGGCTCCCCACCGCGCCCACCCCGTCCATCGTCACGACCATGTCCGGGAACGCCGTCATGAAGCCCTGCGCCGCGGCCGTGATGGCGGCCCTGCCCACCGAGGGCGCCCCGTCATTGATCGTGAGCGACCCGTCTTCCGCGAAGAACGCCGCAACACTCGAGGCGTCTTGGCTGCACCAGGCCGCGGTGTATCGGGTGGCGAGGTCCTTCAACGCGGCGGTGTCCATCGGGCTCTCCTTTTCCGGCACGGCAGCACAGGGTGGCACGGCCCGCACGCGGCTGCAAGTCGTGGAGGGCATGATGCCGTGCCTCGTGGGCCACTATGCGAGGGGCTCCGACGCGTCGATCCGGAGCCACAGCAACGCGCCCACGAAGAGCAGCACGGCCATCGGGACGAACGGCGCGTCGTAGCTCCCGTAGCGCTCGACGATGTAGCCGTAGGACACCGACGAGATGAGCCCGCCGACCTGTGCCGACGTGTTCATCAGGCCGACCACCGCGCCCGCGTGGCGGCGCCCGAGGTCGAGGCACACGCCGAAGACACCCGACTGCTGGAAGGTGATGGCGCCATAGGCCAGCGACAGCCACACCACGGTCAGCAGCTGGTGGGCCGTCATCATGGCGGCGAGCGTGAAGAGGCAGGCGCCGCCCAGCGCGACGACGCCAATCGACCGCCGGCCCCACATGGGCCCCAGCCGCCGAACCAGCGCATCACTGGCGGCACCGCCGCCGATGTTCGCGACGGCCGCGATGGCATACGGCAGGGCGGACAGCATGAGGCTGCCCTCGCTGAAGCCGCGCCCGCGCACCAGGAACGTGTGCAGCCACGTCTGGAAGAACGAGTACGTGTAGATATAGCAGAAGGCCATCCCCAGCATCGCGAGAACGCTCTCGGACCGAAGGGCGAACCGCCAGGGAAACCCGTGCGCGGGGGCCGGCTGCGCGGTGGAGAGTTCCGCGAGCTCCGCCTCGCTCACGCCGCGCTGCTCCGCCGGGGTGTCGCGGAACCACGCGTACCAGGCGACGGCCCAGACGACGCCCACCGCACCGAAGACGAAGAACGACGCGCGCCAGCCGTAGCGCATCTGGATGGGCACCACCAGGAGCGGCGCCATCGCGCCGCCCAGCTGGCTGGCCATCAGCATGACCCCCGACATACTGGCCCGCCGGCTGGCGGGGAACCAGCGCGAGATGACGATCGAGGCATTGGGGAATGCCCCGGCCTCGCCGGCGCCGAAGCAGAACCGGACCAGGAGCAGCAGGTAGTAGTGCGAGACGGCGCCGGTGAGCGCCGTGAAGGCCGACCACCACGCCACGATGCGCGTGAGCACCCGCCGCGGGCCGAGCCGGTCCCCCATCGTCCCGGTGGGGATCTCGAAGAGGGCGTAGGAGAGCGTGAACATCGCCGTCACCCAGCCCCAGCCCACGGGATCGATGCCGAGGTCCTCCTGCATGCGGGGCCCGGCGACGGAGATGCAGACGCGATCGATGTAGGTGATCGCGAAGAGCAGGACGAGGAAGCCGAGGACGCCGTGGCGATGTCTCACGCGGTACGGGGCATTATGCCAGCCGCGTGCGGCGCGTCGCCACGTCCGCGGCCATGGCCAGTGCGGCCACGATGAGCGCGACGTCGGCCGTGATCCCGAGGACCAGGGCCGCAGACGTGCCGACCGTGGCCCAGGGGATCGGCACGACGGCGACGACGCGGGCCCGCCGGGTGGTGCCGATGAGGACACCGGACGTCACCAGAGTGGTCGGACACGGGACGGCGCAGAGGGCGGCCTGGACCACGAATGCGCAGTGGGATGGCGTGATCGGACAGCCACTGCCAGGCGACGAAGCGCGCTCACACCCGGAGCAGGCCTCGAAAGCCTCGGGCCGCGTAGTACGACTCCGCGCCGTTGTGATACACGAACACCCGGCCATAGCGTCGGTCGCAGAACAGGGCACCGCCACGCGCGCGGACGTCCCGGGGCGTCGAGATCCAGCTCGACGTCTTCGTGTCGAACTCGCCGAGCTCCTGCAACGCGCGATACTGCTCCTCCGTCAGCAGGTCGATCCCCATCGCGGCGGCGGCATCGACGGCGTTGCCGCCCGGCTTGTGCTCCTTTCGCGAGCGCCATGCCTCTCGGTCGTAGCACAGGCTTCTGCGCCCGGCCGGGCTCTCGTGGGAGCAGTCGCAGAACATGAACGAGCCCGTGGCTCCCGCGTGGCCGATCACATCAGGCTCGCCACCGGTTGCGTCCATGTGGCCGAGCGACTCGAGGGCACCGGGGCTGCCTTCGAGCCTGGCCACCACGGCCCCCCAGGAGGCACCGTGGTGGCGGGACATGTTCTTCTCGAACCGGTCCTTCAACGTCTGCAGCAGCTGATCCCGTTTTGTCGCCTTCATGGCCGTCCTCGGGACAGGGGGACGGGCCCCTCATTCCACATGTCCACGACGTTCCGCCACGACCCGTCGGCCTCCTTTCGCCAGACGGTGACGACTTTCCCGAAGGTCGTGACCGGGTTGCCCTGTGAATCGGTGACAGTCGTGGCGTTGCGCTCGATCATGTACGCCAGGTCGCCTGACTGGGACACGCACACGCTTTCGGGTTCCCAGCGAATCTGGAATCCTGGGAGCTTCGCCGCTGTCTCCACGTACTCCCGGATGGCCGCCCTGCCGCGAACAGGCGGCAGGCCGGGTGGCATCATGACAGCGTCCTCCGCCCAGACGTCGATCCAGTCGTCGACGGGAGCCGTCGCGACTTTGGCCGACCACTCGCGACTCAGCGTCATGAGCGCCTCGCCTTCCGCTCTCGAGTCCATCTCCGCCTCCAGTCGAATGCCGCGTCCTTCACGCTCCCGGGTGTCGGTCAGCGCTTCACCAGCGCCACCCGAAACCCGATGAACGCCCGCCGCGCGCCGGGATCCGCCGCGCCCCGTGTCGAGCCGCGCACCTGCCGCGCCTGGTCGCCGAACGACCCGCCCCGCATCACCCACAGCGCGTCGGCCTCGAGGTTGGCGCGATCGTCCGACGCGTCGTACGGATACGGTTGGTACGGGCTGCCCGTCCACTCCCACACGTTGCCGCTCATGTCGGCAAGGCCGTACGGACACTCGGGACAGGGGTACGTGCCCACGGCGGCCGTGCCCCGGTTCTCGTAGTTCGCGCGATCCCGGCGCGGCTCGCTCCCCCACGGGTACCGCCGTCCGTCGGTCCCGCGCGCGCCCTTCTCCCACTCCGCCTCGGTCGGCAGCGTCACGCGCCACCCCTCGGCCAGCAGCTGCTTCACGCGCGCGGGCGCCTCGGGCGCGCGCCTCACTTCGCCCTCCAGCCAGCGGCAGTAGGCCAGCGCGTCCGGCCACGAGACGAACGCCACCGGGTGCGAGGGGGGGCCCGCCAGCGCCTGCGGATCCACACGCCACGAGGACGCGCGCGCGAAGGCGGCAAACTGCGCCACCGTCACCTCGTGACGTGCCAGGTAGAAGGTGGACGCCTCCACGGTGCCCGTCCCCTGCGCGGGCGACCAGCGCTCGTTGTCGAAGGCCGAAGGGTCCGTGGCCGGGTCCGCACCCATCACGAACGGCCCGCCGGGAATCTCCACGAAGTCGGGGAACGCCACCGCCGGGCTCGGAGCCTGCGCGCCGAGCACCGCCTCCATCCCCGGCCGCGGCGCACCCGCGCCGCCTGCGCCGCCGCCCAGGGCGAGGCTCGACGCGAGCAGATACCGTGCGGCCGCGGCCGCAACGCCACGCCTCGTCATCGCGACGCCGACCGCTTCTCGCACGCGAAGCTCCATCCGTGGCGGCACGCCCGCGCGAAGCGTTCCGGCTCCGGCATGTCCAGAAGGTTTGGCCCGCCCTCGCGGACGAGCAGCCGCAGGTCCAGCGCGCGCGGGTTGGCCGCGACCGGCGCCGATGGAGTCACAAGGTTCACGCAGCCTGGCTGAAACCGCGTCTCACATGCGCGCGAGAAATACGCGAGCGCCCGGTCCGTGTCGGCCGGCACGAGCCGGCCGTCGACGGAGTGCCGGCCCAACTCGTTGCACGCCCACCCCACGTTGTCCCCGCAGTACGCCCCTTCAATCATCAACAGGCGCTCGCAGGCCCCCGTCCGCGCCTCGGCACACGCCTGCTGCCAGAACGGCAGGGCGTCACCGCGGTGCATGCCATCGGTCCGGGCGAGACCCGTCATCACGCCGAAGAAGAGGATCCACGCCCCCATGTGGGCCAGGTTCATCCGGCCGAGCGGGCCCACCAGGCCCAGCCGCGCCAGGAGCGGCTGATCGCCCAGCCCCGCCACGGCGCGATCGATGGCCGGCACCATCAGGTTCAGCGAGCCGGACGGGGAAGAGGGTCTCGAGGCCGAGGCACCGGCATGGCCGGGGCGGCGCCCCCGGCGCCGGGCGAATGGATTGGCCACGCTCATGGTCGATCGCTTTTACACCACCGGTCCAGTCGGCGCAACGCCGGGCGGCGCGATCCGGGCATCCGCCGGTTCGTAGTTGACGCCCGCCGCGCCTCGCAGCATACTTTGGCGCGCCCTTGTGGCCTGTGGTGTATCTGCCACGGGCCGGAGGGTTCTGGACGCGCGCTGGTGGAATGCGTAGGACATCCCGCTGGAGCCTGCACGCCGAGGTGCTCATGAAGACAGGACACACGCGAAGCTGGACCACCCCCGCTCTGGTCGGAGGCATGGCCGTGGTCGTCGCCCTGCTGGTGGCCGGGTTGCCGGGCAGCGCCCAGCAGCAAGGCGAATGGACGGGGATCTCGGGAGGCCTCACCTCCACGCGATACTCGGCACTCGACCAGATCAACGCGACGAACTTCAACAACCTGACGACGGCCTGGGAGTGGAAGGGCGAGGTCCCCGGGCTCGAGATTGGTGAGATCAACGCGCGCGGCCTGCCCATCTACGTGGACGGCCTGCTCTACACCACGTCCGGCCCGCGCCGCACGGTCGTCGCGATGGATCCGGCCACGGGCAAGACGGTGTGGGCGTTCCAGGAGCCCTCGACCCCACGGCACGAGTACTCCATGCGGTCGAACCACGGTAAGGGCGTCACCTATCACCGCCTCAACGGCCGCGGCGTCATCATCGTCGTCACGCCGGCCTTCTTCGTCCACGTGCTGGACGCCAAGACCGGCCAGCCGGTGGAGAACTGGGGATCGGGCGTGCCCATTCAGGGCTTCCCGAAGGGCGGCTCCATCGACCTGCTGAAGGACATCATCGCCGACTGGGAGCCGTGGACCTCGTCCAAGCAGGCCTACGACCCCGCCAAGGGCCTGCCGCTGGAACTCGGCTACATCACCAGCTCGTCTCCCGCCGTCGTCGTCAACGACGTGCTGGTCGTGGGCAACTCCGCCGAGCAGGGCTACAACCAGACGCGCATCGAGAACGTGCCGGGCGACATCCTCGGTTACGACATGAAGACCGGCAAGTTCATGTGGAAGTTCCACGTCATCCCGCGGCCGGGCGAGTTCGGCCACGAGACGTGGGAGAACGACGCGTGGAAGTGGTCGGGTGACGTCTCGTCCTGGGCCCCGCTGTCGGCCGACACCGAGCGAGGGCTGGTGTACATCCCGACCAACGGTGGCACGATGGACTACTTCGGCGGCTTCCGCCCGGGCGACAACCTGTTCAGCACCAGCCTCATCGCGCTGGACGTGAAGACGGGCAAGCGCGTCTGGCACCAGCAGCTCGTCAAGCACGACATCTGGAACTACGACACGCCGACGGCCCCGGTGCTGCTGGACGTGACGGTCAACGGCAACCGGATCCCCGGCGTGTTCCAGGTCACCAAGCAGTCCTGGGTGTACTCGTTCAACCGGGCGAACGGGCAGCCCATCTGGCCGATGGAAATGCGGCCGGCGCCGCAGTCGCAGGTGCCGACCGAGAAGCTGGCGGCCACACAACCGTTCGTCACCAGGCCGGCGCCCTTCGACCTGCAGGGACGCACCGAAGATCACGTCATCGACTACACGCCCGAGATCAGGAAGCTGGCGCTCCAGCGCGCGCGTGAGTGGGATCTGCTGGCGCCGCTCTTCGCGCCGCCGCGACATCGCGGCAACGCCGAAGGCAAGGGGCATGTGAACATCTGCCCCGGTGGCGGCGGCGGCGCCAACATCACCGGTCCGCCGGCGGCGGATCCGGCGACGGGCATCCTCTACATCACCTCGACGAGCGGGTGCTCGCCGACGCTCCTGGCCCCGGCCATCGAGCGCGACACGCCGCGCATGACCGGCAAGACGGTGGCGGCGTGGGCCACGACGCGCGGCGCCGCCCCCCCGCGGCCCAAGGTCGGGGCCGACGACCCCCTGGCCGGCATCCCGGACCTCTTCAAGGGACCGATCGGCCGCATCGTCGCCATCGACATGAACACCGGCGAACACCTGTGGATGATTCCGCACGGCGACATGGACGCGAAGGCACAGGACGCCTTCCGCAACAACCCGCTGCTGAAGGGGATGAACATCGACACGAACTGGGGCCGCCGCGGCCACGCCGCGATGGCCGCCACCTCCACGCTGCTCTTCGCCACCGGGCAGACCGCCGACGGCCGCCCGCATCTCTTCGCCATCGACAAGAAGACGGGCAAGCGCGTGGGCGCCGTACCAACCACCCGGCTCGGCGGGTACGGCCTGATGACCTACCTGCACCAGGGCAAGCAGTACGTCGTCATCCCGATGAACGGCGGCTACCAGGCCATGGCGCTGCCGTAGAGGGACGTGGCAAGTCAGAAGTAGAAGTCAGAAGTAGAAGTCAGAGGCCGGGCACCTTCGGGGGCTCGGCCTCTTTGCTTTCTGCCTCGCTGCGCCGCGCCGCCCGAAGGTCACCTCGCGCTGTGCGCGAGCCGCGCGGTGGCCGTGGCCTCAACCAGCCCCGCCGCTGACTCCATCGAGCGACCAGAACGGGCCCGTCAGACCGTGCCGCGCGAAGATGGCGGCCACCTGGTCCTTGTCCGGCCGTGACCAGTCGTGGTTCAGGCGCGTGGCGTACCACGCGACACCGAGGTCGTAGACGACCTGCGGCGACACGACGGCGCCCGGCGTCACGCCCGCGCAGCCGGCCCACTGGTGCACGTCGCCCTCCGACCGGAAGGCGCAGATGGTGGCTCACGTGTAGCCGATGTCGTCCCAGAAGCGCGCGGCGGGCACCAGGAAGTGAATGACGCCCTCGCCGCGAACCACGCCGCTGGTCACTTCGAAGCGCAGCAGGTCGCCTGTGCCCGGGGCATGCGTTTCCAGGCACCCGTCTCCGAAGAGTCCGAGGATGGACAGGCCGTCCCAGGCGCAGCTGGCGAACCAGCGGCGGCGTCCGATCGACACGACGAAGTCCGTCGGGATGCCCGAGAACGGATGCGCCATCCAGATGGACTCGCCGTCGGGCTGCAGCACGAGGCCGTGCTCGTCCGCCAGCGCGCTGAGCGCGGCGACGACCTCGGCCCGTGAGGCGCCGAGGGTGTCGGCAAGCGCATCGGCGGTCGGCGCGTCACCCGTGTCGCGAAAGCCTGCGTAAACGGCGGCCCGCACGTCGCGTTCGAAGCCGGTCATGCTGCCCGGAGCCTCCTCCTCTGCCCACCGCTTCCGAATCTCGTCGGCGCGCCGACGGCGCCTCCGGTGCGCCAGGCCCGCGACCCCAATCACCGCCAGCCACAACACCGTGGAGGACGCGATCAGCGGCACCCATGTCGTCCACGTGCGCTGGCGGCTCCAGAAAACGTCCTCGAAGGTCGGGATCGACTGCGCGGTGACGCTGGCGAGCGCGTACGGGAACGTTCGCCCCTTCGCCACCTCGCGCAGGATGCGCGCGGGGGCGGCGTCGCCATGCTCGCGCATCAGGTCGCGCACGACGGCAGCCGCCAGCGAATAGCCGCGCGCCTGCTGTCCCTGATTGCCGAGGAAGAGCCCATCGATGTCCCCGAGTGACAGGCGCGGCCCGAACAGCAGCGCCGACACCAGGCGCGTGCGGTCCTCCAGGGCCCATGGCCGCTCGACCGCCATCGCGAACCCCTCATGGAACCAGCGCGGGACGGGCCGGCCTCCGGCAGCGCGGCCGATGAGGACGTGCGCCACCTCGTGACGCAGCACGTCCTCGAGCGTGTCGTGCGGATACATCGGCGAACGCGAGGGGAACAGCACGATGAGGCCCTCGTCGACGACGGCGTAACCTGCCGCCCAGGGAGGCACGGGCCGCGCCCGGTCGCTCAACGGCGTCGCCAGGACGACGCGCATGGGCGCGCCTGGCTCTTCGAGCCCGACGAGGCGGACGATGGTGGACAGGGGGCGAGGATCCCAGGACGCGAGACGGGCGCGTGCGGGTGCCAGTTCGGCCGGCGCCTCGATCTCGAGCCCGGGTGGTGGCTGAGCCAGGGCTGGCGCGGCAGTCAGGGCGAAGGCGAGCAGAGTCGCCGCAAGACGCATGAGATGTGTCGCCGCCCGGTCGTCAGGCGGCGGACGCTGACGCTGCGGGCCGGGCGGTCCCCGGGCCCGCAGCCAGCTGGGCGGCTACTTCACCACGACGCCGCAGGCGATACGATCGCCGGCGTTCCCCGTGGGGTCGGTCTTGAGGTCGTCGGGCGCCGCATGAACGATGATGGCCGTGCCGCCGCCGGTGAACACCGAGTTGGCGCCGGTGCCCATGCTGACGAGCTTGTTGACGACCGACCCCTTCGCCGTGCCGTTGGCGGCCACGGTGATGTTCGGCATGTCGCCCGCGTGCGGGCCCTCGGGGTTCTGCAACCCGTGCTTCCTGGCCTCGGGGTTGAAGTGCGGCCCGGCCGAGGTGAACGGCGGCTCGCACCTGGCCACCTGGTGGATGTGCAGCGCGTGCTCGCCCGGCGGCAGCCCCTTGAGGTCGTAGGCGATGGTGACACCGCCGCCGGCGGCCGGCGAGAGCATCACCATGCCCACGTCCTGGCCCTTCGCGTCCTTGAGGGTCACGTGGGTCATCTGCGCGCTCAGGGTCACCGCCGCGGCGGCCAGCACAACAGCAACGAGCGAAAGTGTACGGGTCATGGCTCTCCTGTAACTGAAGCAGTGGAACAAGCCTTGATTGTGGCACAAACTCAGAGGTCGATCAGCAGCACGTCGGGTGGCGCGAACGTGCGGAACGGCACCTCGACGCCGCCGATGCCACGCGACACATAGATGTCAGCGCCGCCCACACGGGCGAACCCGCCCGCATACTGGCGGCACAGCCTGCCCTCGGGCATGAAGACGGGTCCCCACGGTGTGGCGACGTGCCCGCCATGCGTGTGTCCGCAGAGGAAGAGGTCGAACGCGAACGCGCCTGCGGGGTGAAGGCCATCCGGGCCGTGGCAGAGGACCACGCGCACCGGCTCACCGCTGGTTCCGGCAAACGCGGCGGGTGCGTCGCACTGACCGGTCCACGGGTCGTCCAGCCCGACGACTACCACGTCATCCCATGGCTCGGGCAGCCTGATGGCCTGGTTGACGAGCACCGCGGCTCCGGCGTCCTCCAGCGTCCGGACAATCGCCCCATGGTCGGTCCAGAGGTCGTGATTGCCGAGCACGGCCAGCTTCGAGGCGGCGGACACGGACGACACGAGCCAGCCCAGCTGGTCGAGCCGAGCGGGCGTGGCCTCCAGGAAGATGTAGTCCCCGCCGAGCAGGAGCACGTCAGGCTCGGCACGCCGGATGATGTCGAACGCGCGCTCCAGCAGCGGCACCGGGGTGGTGGGCCCGATGTGGAGGTCGGAGACGAACGCGATCCGGCCTGGTCGGGTGCCATGCGCCCGCGCGAGCCGGTACCGGGCGACGCAGACCTCGGCCGTGCCAGCGACGCGATGCCACAGGCGCGCGGGCCAATCGCCGCGGTAGGCGACGTTCAGCACGGACTCGAGCACGCGGCGCCGCCTGGGGATGCGGGCGCGGCGGCCCCTCGCGTCCATACCCCGGCCGGTCGTCGAGGTCAGGGCCGACCTGCGAATGGTCCCGCGGCGACCTTGCCCTGCGTGTTGGCCAGCGCGCCGAGTTCAGCGGCCACGCCGCGGGCGATGGCGGCGGTCTCGCTCCCTGCCTGAAAGCACGTGAAGTCCGGACGGTCGCGCCATGCCAGCGGCCCGCACAGCCGCACGCCCGCGTTGATGGCGGCGTCGTGGACGATGTTGATCACGCGCTCGTAGTCGGGTTGCCCCTGACGGAAGCCGGTGAAGTTCGCCAGGTCGCCGCTGGCGGCGAAGATGGCCGTGACGCCGGGGACCTTCGCGATCGCCGCGGCGTTGTTCACGCCCTCGAGCGTCTCGATCATCAGGATGAGGACGATGTTGTCGTTGGCCGTCGTGCGGTAGCCGCCGGGCACACCGCCCCACATCGACGCGTCGAAGGCCTGCCCGCCGCCGCTGCTGCGCCGGCCGAGCGGCGGGAAGTAGGTCCAGTTCACCACCTCGCGCGCCTCCTCCACCGTGTCGACGGTCGGGACCACCAGCACGAGCGCACCGGCGTCCAGCGCGTGCTGGATCTCGCGCTCGTCGGTGTAGGCCACGCGGACGCCCGGCACCGCCCGGGCGTGCGGGCACGTGCGCCACATGCGCGCGGCCTGGTTCCAGTCGCGCTGGTCGTGCTGCATCTCGGTCCAGATGAAGTCGTAGCCGGCGTTGGCCATCGCGCAGTACGTGCTGGGATCGGTGGCCGCGAAGAGCGTCCCGCCCGTGACCTTGCCGCCCTGGAGCAGCTTCGCCTTCACCGGGTTCCAGATGGCGGCGTCGGCGGGCGGGTCGAAGGCGGTGCCGTACTTCCACGTCGCCGGATCGAACGGGCCGGTGTTGGTGGCGAACGGCGGGGGCGTGTCCCTGGCCTTGCTGTCCACGCCTGCGGGCGCGGCCAGGGGGAACCTGCCGGTGCCGGGCGCGGCGTTGCCGGCGTAGGGATCGGCGACAGGGGCCGGCGTCTGCGGACGGGGCGCGGGAGGCTGGGCGCCGGGTGCGGGCGCCTGGGCGCGCGGAGCCAGCGGCAGCAGAGCCAGCAGGCCGGCCAGGGTGAGTCCGACGAGCGCGTCTCTCATGTGCGACCTCCGGGACAGGGTCCGCCTGGGTGGGCCCAGTGTAGTGGAAGTGGCCGCGGCGCGTGGGCGGCGCCAGGGCGCCGTGGGCGTCGCGGCACGGTGGTCGGCGCCTGGCGCCGTCGGATCCCGCCGAACATGAGCGGGACCCCGACCGAGCGCCACCGAGGTCTCGCGTCCAGCGTGCGCAGGCCGTTGAGGCGGTTGATCCGCTCGACGCGCGGCGGGCCCTCCGTCACAGGGAGGTGCCGAATGCCGCCTCGCGCTGCGCTCTCAGCGCCTCCGCCCTGCGGCCTTCTTCGCGCCGCGGCGCGCGGGCGCTTTGACTGCGGGCTTCTTCCGGCCAGGCGCCTTCAGCGCCGGCCGCTTCTTCGCCGCGGTTTTCGCCGCCGGCTGCGTCTTCCGGCGAGGCTTCGCCGAGGACGTCGCGCGCGCGCGCGGTTTCCGGTTCCCGGCTCCCGGTTCGCGACTCCCGGCTGCCGACTCCCGACTCCCGGCACTCTTCTCGTACGTCCCCTCCATCGCGGGCGCCCAGTGCTCGCCGTCCGGCGACACCTCCATCAGGAACGAGTAGCGACCGGGCGTGCCGACGTCGAAGATGCTCCGGCAGTAGCCGCCCTGTGGCATGTCCGACACGAGCACCAGACGATCGCCGTCGAAGCGGCCGCGGAAGTGAGAGGCGCTCCCGCCCATCGTGTCCCACCAGGTCATCCCGTATTCATCCGCGGCCGGGTCGTACCAGAACACGCCATGACCGGCGAAGTTCCGCGTGCCGTTCCGGATCTGCGCGTACTGCTGCATCACCGCGAAGCCGTCCAGGATCCAGGAGTTGACGATCTCCCCCACGGCTTCCCCGCCGGCCGGGTCCCACGGCGCCGGGTGCACGGTCTCGGCTCCCGACCATTCGCCAACCAGCGCTTCCAGCCGCTTGTGCGGATCGCCAGGCCTGGGTATGTCCATGTCACACCTCCTCGAACCCCGTGACCGTAGCACACATCGGCCGGGTTGGGGGAACCTCCGGCGACGGACTACAATCACTCCGCCCTTCATCCCGCCGGTCCCAGCTCATGACCAAGCCGATCTGCGACACCATCCTCGACACCATCGGCCACACGCCGCTGGTCCGCATCAACCGCCTCACGAAGGGCATCGTCGCGGCCGACGTCCTCGCCAAGGTCGAGACCTTCAACCCCGGCAACTCCATCAAGGACCGCATGGCCGTCAAGATGATCGAGGACGCCGAGCGGGACGGCCGGCTGAAGCCCGGCGGGACCATCATCGAGGGCACTTCCGGCAACACGGGCATGGGCCTGGCCATCGCCGCCGTGGTGAAGGGCTACACGTGCATCTTCACCACCACCGACAAGCAGTCGAAGGAGAAGGTGGACGCGCTCCGGGCCTTCGGCGCCGAGGTCATCGTCTGCCCCACGGACGTGGACCCGGAGGACCCGCGGTCCTACTACTCGGTGTCGTCGCGCCTCGAGCGCGAGACGCCCAACAGCTGGAAGGCCAACCAGTACGACAACCCGTCCAACGCGCAGGCTCACTACGAACAGACGGGCCCGGAGATCTGGGACCAGACCAGTGGGACGGTGGACCACCTCGTCGTCGGCGTCGGCACGGGCGGCACCATCTGCGGCGCCGGGAAGTTCCTGAAGGAGAAGAAGCCGTCGGTGAAGGTGTGGGGCATCGACACCTACGGGTCGGTGTTCAAGAAGTACAAGGAGACCGGGATCTTCGACAAGAACGAGATCTACCCGTACATCACGGAGGGCATCGGCGAGGACTTCCTGCCGAAGAACGTGGACTTCTCGGTCATCGACCACTTCGAGAAGGTGACGGACCGTGACGCCGCCATCATGACGAGCCGCATCGCCCGTGAAGAGGGCATCTTCGCCGGCAACTCCGCCGGGTCGGCGATGGCGGGGCTGCTGCAGCTGGCGCCCCACTTCAAGGCCGGCGAAACCGTCGTGGTCATCTTCCACGACCACGGCACGCGCTACCTCGGGAAGATGTACAACCCGGACTGGATGCGCGAGAAGGGCTTCCTCGACAGGAAGGGCCTCACGGCGAAGGACCTCGTGGCCGATCGGCAGAAGGCGCGCCTGATGACCATCGATCGCAGTGAGCCGGTGGCGCGCGCGGCCAACCTGATGACCGAGCACGCCTACTCGCAGCTCCCGGTCACCGCCGACGGACGCCTGGTGGGATCGGTGAGCGAGAGCCACCTGTTCGAGGAGATCGTGAAGAACCCCGAGCTGTTGAAGGGCCCGGTGGAGGCGATCATGGAGCACGCCATCCCCTTCGCCGACATCTCCACGGGGGTGGACGCGCTGGCGGGCATGCTCACGGACCAGAGCCCGGCCGTGCTCGTCCGCGACTTCAAGAGCGACGAGACCTACATCATCACGCGCTGGGACGTCATCAAGGCGCTCAGCTAGATCGACCGCGGATCCGCGCCTCCCTCCAGCCCGGCGATTGCCCGCGCCGGTGCGGCCCGCAGCCCCCTGCCCGGAGCGCCTGGCGCCCGCCGCCAGCCGTTTTGCACAGAGAATTTCCCCTTGACGCGGAGTTTGGTTGACCTGCCCCGATCCGTCGGTCATATTTCGGCCGACAGGATGAGACAGCCCCCGGATCGACACCGAACATGAGTGTACGCAGACCTGTCCCCCGACGAGGTGGCCACCGACGACACGAGCCGATCGCAGCTGCGCTCAGGGCCTCTGGTGACGGTCCGCTGCCGCGCTGAACGCCATGTCTCGGACGAAACGATCGCCGACCGGTTCCGATCGTGGCGCGCGCGAGACCGCCACGACGAGGCCCTTTGAACGCGGCCCTTTGCCACCGCGACGCTGGGCCGTGCCCGATGCGTCCAGGCAGACGGCCGTTCCGCTCGACGACACGCGGCCGCACGACGCCCGGACGGCTGACGAGGCGGGCGCGGCGGCGCGGCGGCGCTTCGAAGCGCTGTTCCAGTTCGCGCCGGATGCCCTGCTGCTGGCGACCCCTGAGGGTTCAATCATCCGGGCGAATCGGCAGGCCGAGCGACTCTTCGGGTACACGACGGACGAGTTCGTGGGCACCGCCGTCGGCGCCCTTCTCCCCTCCAGCCAGTTCGACGAGCGGCATGAGCACAGGCCGGCACCGTCTCCACGTCCTCAGTCGCAGACGCCGCCAGGCGTGCCGTCGCAACAGGCGCGCCGCAAGGACGGGTCCGAGTTCCTGGCCGATGTGACGTTGGGGACCCTGGACGACGTGGACGACCCGACCGTGATCATCGCCGTGCGGGACGTCACCGTGCGCGACCGGCTCGAGGAGCAGTTGCGGCAGATTCAGAGGCTCGAGGTCGTCGGGCAATTGTCCGGGGGCATCGCGCACGACTTCAACAACCTCGTCCAGGTCATGGGCACGTCGGCCGACCTTGCGCTCGGCCTGCTGCCGCCCGGCGCCCCGCTCCGGCGTGATATCGAGGTGATCCGTGAAGCCGCACTGCGCGCGTCCGCTCTCACCCGGCAGCTGCTGACGTTCAGCGGACGTCAGGCCGCCCAACCGGAGATCCTCGACCTCGAAGCCCTGTCCAGACGCCTCGCGCCCATCCTCCAGCGGCTGATGGGGCCGTCGATCACGGTCGCCATCGCCTCGCCGGGTCCGGTCTGGCCGGTCCTCGCCGACCCGACACACATCGAGCAGGTGCTGCTCAACCTGCTCGCCAACGCTCGCGATGCCATGCCCGGCGGCGGCACGCTGAGCATCGAGCTGTCCAACGTGACCGTGGAGCCCGACGGGGGAGGGCCCGGAGGCGCGCTGGTGCAGATGGTCGTGCGCGACTCGGGCGTCGGCATGGATCCCGACACGCGGGCGCGGGTCTTCGAGCCGTTCTTCACCACCAAGGCGCGCGGGAAGGGCAGCGGCCTCGGCCTGTCGACCGTCTACGGCATCGTCACGCAGTGCGGCGGCGACATTCACTGCGGCAGTGAGCCCGGGCAGGGCACGGCCTTCACGATCCGGCTCCCGGGGGTCACGACCGAGACGACGCCACGGCCGGCGGCGGCCGACACGCTCGACGAGGCCGACGCGCGCGGCTCGGAAACCATCCTCGTGATTGACGACGAGGAGTTCCTGCGCATGTCCATCGGCCGCATCCTCGAGCGGAAGGGCTATCGGGTGCTCTCCGCCGGCTCGGGCGAGGAAGCGTTGCGCCTGCTGGAAGCGCACGAGGGACCGCTGCACCTGGTCTTGAGCGATGTGTTGATGCCGGGCCTGTGCGGATGGGACGTGGCGGCGCGCTTGCGCGAGCGCTGGGCGGTACCCGTGCTGTTCACCTCGGGCTGCGCCGAGGACGCCGAGTTCGAGGAGCGTCTGCATCAGCTGGAGGCTCACTTCATCGCCAAGCCGTTCACCGGCGTCTCGCTCCTGCGCACGGTTCGCGACCTGCTCGAGGCGTCCGACGACGCCCGAGGCTGACGACCGCAGGCACGCCGGCGCCTAGCGCCGCATCAGGTCGCGCGTGAAGGCCCGGGTCCGGCAGGCCACCCGGTTGCGGCCTCCGCGCTTGGCGGAGTACAGCGCCTGATCGGCCCGCTCGTAGAGACTGGCGATGGTGTCCCCTGCGGAGAGTTCGGCCAGGCCGCAGCTGACCGTCGGGGAGGCGCCGCCGCCGGCGGCGGCCGCCATCTCGGACTTGAGGGAGCCCAGGAGGGTCGTGAACCGGATCTCGGCCTGGCGCAGTGTCATGTTGTCCATCAGCACGGCGAACTCGTCGCCACCAATGCGCGCGACGAGGTCGTTGTCGCGGGTTCCCCGCCGGAGGCCCTCGGCCGCCGCCCTCAAGACGCGGTCGCCCGCGGGGTGTCCGTGAGTGTCGTTGATGGTCTTGAAGTTGTCCACGTCCAGCATGGCGAGGACGAGCCGCGTACCGGCCCGAAGCACCCGCGCCTGGATCTCGCGATCGAACGTGCCCTGATTGGCGGCGCCCGTCAACGGATCGAGCGCGGCCTCCTGACGCGAGGCCTGCAGCTGTTGCTCGAGCGCTTCGATCCGATCGCTGAAGCTTTGGCGCTGATGCTCCCAGGCCGCCCGGCGCTCGGAGACGAGTTGCTTGAGCCGTGCCACATGGGTCTTCACCAGGTCGCGTACCTGGCGGGGATCCTCGAGCGCGACGATGGTCTCGATGCGGGTTCCCGAGGCCTCGATCTCCGAGTGAATGGAGTCGAGCTCCAGGCCTGCCGTCGACACCGCTTCCCGTACCAGTTTGACAATGGCGGTGAGCTCCCGGCGCTGCTCCTCTCGTTGCTCGCGAGTCCGGTTGGCCAGGGGACGCACGCGCTCGAGGCACTCCGCCGAGGTGCGGATCGCATCCTCGGGGACGGCCCCGACGTGAAACCGAGCCGCCAGTTGCTGCAATTCGGACAGGAGAGGCAAGTCCTCGGGCTCGTCCTCGGCGGCGATGAGCACGTGAACGACCGAGAGAGCGCGCGCGATCAACCGCGGCAGATCGTCGATCGACGAGGCGCCCGGCGGCGTTCTCCCCTTCAGGTCGAGGGCGATCAAATCGTGAGACATCGTGGCGCTCCTGTCGCCGGGGGGCCATCGGGGGGGTGCACGGCCGACACTCTTGCAGGGCAATCGGCACGTCGGACCGCACCTTGAATGGTGCCGCGCGTCGCCAGCACCTCGCGCACCTTGCCCGCCAGTCCCTGTCTCGTGAAGGGCTTCGACAGGAACGCGGCGCCGGGCTGGAACGTCTCGCCCGCGAACATCGAGTCGCCGGGATAGCCGGACATGAAGAGCGTCAGGACGTGCGGCACGCGCCGCGACAGGTGCTCGGCGAGCGCCGCCCCGTTCATCCCGGGCAGGACGACGTCGGTGATGAGCAGGTCGATCGGCTGCCGGCTGTCGGCCAGCAGGCCGAGCGCGTGCTCCGCGCTCGCGGCCTCGAGGACCACGTACCCGTCGGCCCTGAGGAAGTCGCGCACCAGCTCCCGCACGAACTCCTCGTCCTCCACGACGAGCACCGTTTCGCGGCCGGTTGTCACGGGCGCCGGCACGGGCTGGACGTCCGGTGACGCCACGGGGCGGGACGCGATGCCTTCCATCCGCGGCAGGAACACCCGCATCGAGGTGCCGTGCCCGGGCTGGCTCTCGACGGCCACCTGGCCGCCCGCACGCGTCACGATGCGGTCCACGATGGAGAGGCCGAGGCCGGTGCCGCTCCCGGGCGCCTTCGTCGTGAAGAACGGTTCGAAGACCCTCGCCGCGGTGGCCTCGTCCATCCCGTGTCCCGTGTCGTGCACGGCCACCTGGGCGTAGCGACCCGGTCCGAGCCCGTGCGAGGCCGCATTCGCACCGGCATGCACATCGAGGTTCGACGTCTCGACGGTGATCGTGCCGCCATCGGGCATCGCATCGCGCGCGTTGATGGCCAGATTCATCAGGACCAGCTCGATCTGGCCGGCGTCGGCCTCCACGGCGCCGAGTGCCGGATCCAGGACGGTCACGAGGGCTGTGCGCTGCCCGAGCAGGCACTCGAGCATGCGGGTCGCGTCACGCACGACCGCGTTCAGGTCGATCGGCCGACGCTCGGGCTCACCACGGCGGCCGAAGTCGAGAAGCTGCCGGGTGAGAACGGCGGCCCGCTCGCCGGATTGCCGCACCATGTCGAGATCCCCACGGAGGGGACTCTCGGCCGGCACCGCGGCCAGGAGTCGATCGCAGCATCCGGTGATGACGGTGAGCAGGCTGTTGAGGTCATGGGCGATGCCGCCGGCCAGCCGCCCCATGGCCTCGAGGGCCTGCGTGTCGCACACCCGCGCCTCGGCGGGTCCTGCCGGTCTGCCGCTCACGCGGAGGCCCCCTCTGACGATCTCGCCATGGGCATCATTCGCGGGACGAGGCCAGATCCGTGCCGTCGGTCACACGACGACGATCGCGTGAGGAATCGTGCAGCGTCGGGCGACCGGTGTCCACCGGGTGTCGGCGCCCCGACGGTGCCGGTCGGCCCTCCGCCAGTCATCGTTCCAGCAGCGCGCGCACGCCGTCGATGAGCTGGGCGGCGCTGAAGGGCTTCTCCAGGACCGCCACGCGGGCTGGATCGGCCGGCAGGGCGGTCTCCAATGCGTCGGGACTGCCCGAGACCCTGAGCAGCCGCACCTGCGGCAGCGCCTCCATCAGTTCGGTGGTCATCTGGTCGCTCGGCGCACCGTCGACGAACACATCCATGATCATCACGTCCACGGGCACGGTACGGGCGAGCCGCGAGGCCGTGTCGAGGCTTGCCGCCTCGAGCACGGCGTAGCCCTGCGTGCCCACGATCCGAGTGATGACGGACCGAAGCGCGTCATCATCGTCGACGACGAGAATCGTCCCTCGTGTCGTCACGGCCGGGCGCGAGTCGCACGGCTCGACGTCGGTTCCCGTGACCGGCAGCAGGATCGTGAACGCGGTCTCGCCGGGATGCTCATCCTCGACCCACATGTAGCCGCCGCTCTGCTTCACGAGGCCGAACGCGGCCGGAAGGCCGAGACCGTCGCGGACGACACCTTTTTCCCGGAAGAAGGGCTCGAACATCCGGACATGGGCATCGGGATCCAGCGTCATGCCGGTGCAGCGCACATCGAGCCGGGCGAAGCGGCCCGGTTTGACGAAGGCCCTGGTCGGCGACCACTCCGGGCCGATGTCGGCGCGGCTCAGGCGGAAGACCAGGGTGCCGTCGTCCTGCATCGCCTCGATGGCGTGCCGCGCGATCGTGGAAAGGGCGCGCTCGACCTGCGCGACGTCCACGCGCACGCGGCAGCGCGGGCCCGCAATCTCGACGCCGATGGGCGCGTGGGCGCGTGACTCGCGGGACAGGTTGGCCGCGACGCGCTGGACGAGATCGGCCGGGTCGGTCTCGGAGGGGTGGAGCACCTGTCGCCGCCCGAACGAGAGCAGCTTCTGGGTGAGCGTGGCAGCCCGTGCCGCCGAAGCCTGGATCGCGTGGACCGACCGGTTGAGCGAGCTCTCCGGGGACAGGCCGGCTGCCAGGCACTCGGCGTGCCCGCCGATCACGGTGAGGAGGTTGTTGAAGTCGTGCGCGACACCGCCGGCCAGGCGGCCGATGGCCTCGATGCGCTGGCCGAAGAGCGTGCGCTCCTGGGCGCGGCGCCACTCGCCGATGTCGAACAACTGGATGCGTACGGCGACGAGGACCCCGGCCTCGAAGTCACCGGCCAGGTTCACGACCGCGTAGGCCGGCCAGCCGTCGAAGGTCACGAGTTCCGCGTCCCAATGGTGGATGAATCCGGTCTCGCGAATGCTCTGGACGGCTTCGACCAGTCGTGCGGGCTCCCGGCAGAACCGGCGGAAGTGCATGCCTCGCGCGCCCTGGCCCTCGGGCAGGCGGAACAGCCGCCGGGCCGGGCCGTTGGCGTCGGTCATCCACCCCTCGGGCGTGATCAGGATGTCCCCGGCCGCGTGCTCGGCCAGCCACGCGGTGGCGTCGAACCCGGCGGGGCCCGCGGGACGCAGGGCCGTTGTCGTCGTCATCGTGTGCTGTCCGTCCTCCCCCGGGAAGGGCAGTACCCCGGCTCAAGAGGAATCGGCGGAAGCGGGCGGGGCTTGAGCGGACCGCGAGGCCCGCATTCAACCCGGGACGCCGGCCCGCCGATTAGGCGGGGGTATGGCTTCGGTTTCGCCCCACGCCTCTACCGCAGGTGTGGCGATCGCGCGGCAGCCGCTCCTCGACACGCGCGGTACCGTGCACGGCTATGAACTCCTGTTCCGGGAGACCACGCGCCACACCTCGTGCGAGGGATCGTCCTCCCGGGCGAGCGCGTCGGTCATCGACGAGGCTCTGCTCGGGATCGGCCTCGAGACGCTCACCTCGGGCCGGCGCGCCTTCTTCAACATCACGCGGGACATGCTGGTGGACGGCAAGGCGATGCTCCTGCCCCGGGAGTCGAGCGTGCTGGAGCTCCTGGAGGACATCCCCGCGGACCACGAGACGGTCGAGGCGTGCCGTCAGCTTCACGCGCACGGCTATGTCCTGGCGCTGGACGACTACGTGCCAGGACCGCAGAGCGAGCCCTTCCTGCCCTTCGTGACGTTCGCCAAGGTGGATCTGCTGGCGACACCGAGGGAGCGGCTGCGCCCACTCGTGGCGTCGCTCAGGGCACGCGGCGTGAAGGTCGTGGCCGAGAAGGTCGAGACGCAGGAGGCGTACGAGGCCGCGACGGCGGCGGGGTGCACGCTGTTCCAGGGCTTCTACTTCTGCCGGCCCGAAACGCTGTCGTCCGGGGCGATTCCGCCCAACCATCTCGCACACCTGCGGCTGGTGTCGGCGCTCAACCGGCCGAACGTGTCGGCCCTTCACGTCGAGGAGGTGCTCAAGCAGGACTCGCGACTGAGCCATCGGGTGCTCCGATGCGTCAACTCGGCCGGTTTCGGGCTCCGCCGGGAGATTCACTCGATTCGCGAGGCGGTGGTGCTGCTGGGGTTGAATCGGATCCGGCAGTGGGCCGCGGTCTGGCTGCTCACCAGCATGAACAGCGGGCCGACGGAAGTGGCGAACCTGGCCGTGCTGCGCGCGCGGTCGTGCGAGCTGCTGGGCGCCAGACTGGGCGGCCCCGATCAGTCGGGCGGGCTGTTCCTGCTCGGCCTGGCGTCCCTGCTGGACGTGATGCTCAAGCGGCCGATGCCCGTCGCGCTCGCCGAGCTCCCGCTCGGCGGAGACATCCGCGATGCGTTGCTCGGTGAAGACAACCCGGCCCGTCGAGTGCTCGACGCGGTGAGGTTCTACGAGCGCGGCGAATGGGAACCGGCATGGACGGCGGCCGAGCGGGCCTCGCTCGACATCGCGGACCTGGCCGACGCCTACCAGGACGCGCTCGTCTGGGTGAAGGAGTTCTCCGCGGCTGGCAATTCCTCCTGAGGGGCTTCCGCCGGCGCGCGAACCGCACGTCGCTCGGCACGCGGACCACGGGGGCGATCGCCGGTCCGAGACGTCAGGCGGCCGGCGACGGCGTCGAGCAGCCGGCGAGCGGTGACGCTTCGCGCCCCGTGGCCATCAACCGGCGGAACTGCTCCGCGAACTCCTCGGGCACGAACGTGCGCGCCACAACCGCGTCGAAGGCCTCCGGATCGCTCACGTCCTGCACGCTGTCCTTCGGGGCCACGAGGACGATGCGCATGTCACCGAGGGAGGTCTGCCGCCGGAGGCGGCGCGCCAGCAGCCGGGGCGACAGCAGGCCCGTATCCGTTCCCAGCACGAGCACCGAGAACTTGCGCACCTGGCACGCGCGAAGCGCGTCGAGGCCCGTCTCCATCTGGGTGGTCGCGTAGGTGGCCGTCAGGCAGGCGGCCACGAAATTGCGGAAGTCGGGGTTCCTGTCGACGATGAGCGCCGATCCCGCCGCACCGGGCTCGGCGCTCGGGATGGTCTGCAGGGCGCCGGCCGCCGAAATCGACTTGACGATGCGCTGCAGGCGCATCTTGATGAGCTCGACGTCGAGCGGCTTGGTGAGGCAGTCGGCGGCGCCGAGCTTCACCATTTCGGTGACGGTGTCGCGATCGGCACCCATCGTGACGATGACCACGGGCAGATGCGCGTAGGGTTCCGAGCCGCGGATCACGTGCAGCAGATCGATGCCGGAGAGCAGCCCCGCCTCCGCCTCGACGACCGCCAGGTCGATGTCGGTGGACTGGAGGACTTCGACGGCCTCGCCTCCATCCGCCGCCTCGTGGGTCACGCAGTTGAGCGACCGGAGCACCCGTGCGAAGAGGCTGCGCACGCCGCTGGCCTGATCGACGATGAGTGCCTGGGTCGGCGTCACGGTGGTGTATTCGGCGGTCATGGGTCTGCGGCCTCGAGGCTCGGCCTCACGGCTGGGCCGGCGGGGCCGGGGGCTGGCCCGCGCGAATCGCGGCGTCGAGCGCGGCCGCCGCGTGGCTCCGGACCAGGATCGACACGCGCCGGTTTCGCGGATCGAGCGGGCCGTCCTTCAGGCGCAGCTGCGTGTCGGCGAAGCCGCGCACGCCCCGCACGTGGCCCTCGGGCAGGCCGGCCCGCTGCATGGCGCGCCGCGCCGCATTGGCACGGTCGGCGGACAGCTCCCAGTTGCCGTAGCGCGCGCCGTCCGCGTAGGGCCGGCGGTCCGTGTGCCCCTCGAGGACGACCTCGTTCTCGAGCTCGGCGAGCTCGGCCGCGATGATCTGGAGGATGTGCTCGCTCTCGCCGCGCAGCTCCGCGCTGCCGCTGTCGAAGAAGCTCGAGTCGGCCCGCTCGACGAGCTCGATCTTGAGGCCCTCCGACGTCAGCGTGAACTCGATCTGATCGGCCAGCGTCGAGAGCCCCGGGCTCTGGGCCAGCCGCTCGCGGATGTGCTCGGCAGCGCCCGCGAGGACGCGCTGTTCCTGGAGCAGCGACCGGGCATCGGGCGGCGGCACCGGTGTCGGCGCGCCACCGGGTTCCACGCCGGGCCGCCCGCCAGGCAGCAGGCCGGTGGACTTCTCGTAGTCGAAGACGCCGGGCTCCCGGAAGTAGCCCGCCACCGAGGCGCGCACCTCCTGGCTCTGCGTCACCAGCCACATCACGAGGAAGAAGGCCATCATGGCGGTGACGAAGTCGGCGTAGGCGACCTTCCAGGCGCCTCCATGGTGGCCGGCATGCGGCGCGGCCTTCTTCTTCACGATGACGACGGGTGCGTTCTTCATGATCAGGCCGCCGCCTGTTCGCTGCGCGAGGCGCGGCAGAGCCGCTCGGTTTCCTCGAAGGACGGGCGGACGTCGTGGGGCAGCACGCGCCGCGCGAACTCGACCGCGATCGCCGGCGGCAGGCCCTTGAAGGTCGCCATCACGCCCGCCTTGATGCAGAGCTCGTAGTAGCCGTCCTGGTGCACGCGGTGCTCGAGGCTGGTGGCGATCGGCTGCGCGAAGCCATACGACATGAGAATCCCGAGGAAGGTGCCGACCAGGGCCGCGCCGACGTGGTGCCCGATCTCCGCCGGTGGGCCGTCGATGGCCTGCATCGTGATGACGATGCCCAGCACCGCGGCGACGATGCCCAGGCCTGGCAGCGCGTCAGCGACCTTCGTGAGGGCGCCCGCGGGGCTGGTCTCGCTCGCGTGGTGCACCTGGAGGTCCTCGTCCATGAGCGATTCGAGGTCGTGCGGGTGCATGCCGCCGACGATGATGACCTTGATGGAGTCGGCCAGGAACGCCACCGAATGATGGCGCGCGAGGAACCGCGGGAACTTCGAGAGGATGCTGCTCTGTGCGGGATTCTCGAAATGCGGCTCGAGGGTCATGATGCCGGACTGGGCCTGGCGGAACACCTGGTAGAGCATCGAGAGCAGGTCCGCATAGTCCTTCGCGGTCAGGCCCGGTGCCAGCAGGAGCCGGCACTGGGCCACGAGCTTGGCCAACACCTTCGGCGGCGTGCTGATCAGCAGGCTCCCGGCGGCGGCGCCGCCGATGATGACGAACTCCGAGGGCTGCAGGAGGAGGATCAGGTGGCCGCCGGCCATCAGATATCCCCCCACGACCGAGCCCAGCACGACGACGAACCCGATGATCAGCAACATGGTGTGTGCCCCGTCCTCCGGCCCGGCGCTAGTTCCAGCGCGCGCCCGACGACCACCAGGGCACGAGCGGTGGCGGCACGGCGTCCTCGCTCCTGAGCCACGCCGAGACGACGGCCGGGTCGAAGCGGGAGCCGGTCTGGTGCACCACCGCCGCGCTGGTCGCCTCGGTCGGTGCGTCCATCGCCTCGCAGATGGCGTGGAGGGTGTCGAGGGTGTCGGCCAGGTGCAGCACGCGGGCCGGCAGCGGAATGGCCTCGCCCCGACGCCCGTCCGGATAGCCGGTGCCGTCGAAGCACTCGACCGACGCCTCCAGGATGGCCGAGGCCGGCGCGAGAAACGGAATGGCTCGGGCGATGCCGCAGGCGACTTGCACCTGCACCGCCCGGCGCCGCAGTGTCGTGCCGTCGTGCCGCGTCGCGGCCAGTGCGGGTGGGTCGGGAACCACGAAGCGCCCGATGTCGTGCAGCAGCGCCGCGCGCTCCAGATCCGCCAGCACCGCCGCCGGGATCTCCAACTCGTCGCCGATGCGCGTCGCCAGCGCGGCGACGCGATGCAGGTGTCCCAGGCCCTCGACATCGTCCCGGTAGAGCCTGGCCAGCAGGCCTTCGAGCGCCACGGTCGATCCCACCCCTGTCTCGGCGAACGCCGCCGACAGACGCCCTGCCAGTCCAGCCTCGCTCTTCCTGCCCTGCGAAACGCGCTCGTTCACCCGGTTCCCTCCCTGCGTTGGGGAAATCGGCGGCTCCGGGAAGTTCTTGAAGCGGCATGCGGCTTGCCTCGACCGCGTCGTGGTCCGCGAAAGCCCGGTCGAAGCGGCGCATTCACGCCGCGGGCGCGGGCGCGGGCGACGGCGGGGCGACGACGGGTGTCGGCGCGCCGACCCCTGCCCGGACCACGGAAGAACGACCGTGTCGGACGTCCCATGACCATCTGCATCGTCACTTGCGACATCGTCGGCCCCATCCGGAACGGGGGGATCGGCACGGCCTACTACTCGCTGGCACGATTGCTGGCCGACGCGGGGCATCGCGTCACGGTGCTCTACGCGCTCGGCCGGTACTGCGAGCACCGCACCATCGGTCACTGGGTGGAGGAGTACCGGCGCATGGGCATCGAGTTCGTGCCGGTGCCCGACGATCTCGACGTGCGTGGCCATGCCTCCATTCGGATTTCGCACGCGGTGTACCGATGGCTGCGAAGCCGGGAATTCGACGTCGTGCACGTGCACGAGTGGCGGGGCATCGCGTTCTTCACGCTCCTGGCGAAGCGGCAGGGACTGGCGCTTCACGCCTCCCTCGTGTGCGTGGGGGTGCACAGCCCCGTGCTCTGGCACAAGGAGGGCATGACCGAGCTGGCGACAGCCGAGGATCTCGAAGTGGATTTCATGGAGCGCCAGTCGGTGGCGCTCGCCGACGTCCTCTGGAGCCCCAGCGTACACATGCTGCAGTGGATGCGCCGCGAGGGCTGGCGGCTGCCGCGGCGCGTCATGACACGCCAGTATGTCGTGCTCGGCGGCCGCGAGCGCGGCGCGGATGCGCCCCTGCTGCCGATCCGGGAGCTCGTGTTCTTCGGGCGCCTCGAGACGCGCAAGGGCCTCGACGTGTTCTGCGACGCGCTGGATTGCCTGGTGCGGCGCGGCATGGCCGTGCCACGCGTCACGTTCCTCGGCAGGCCCGCGTCGGTGGACGGCGTGCCGAGCGAGACCTACCTGCGGCAGCGGGCCGCACGCTGGCCGTTCCGGTGGCAGATCATCGGCGATCGCGATCGCGACGGCGCCAGGGCGTACCTGGCCGAGCCGGGCCGGCTCGCCGTCCTGCCGTCGCGCATCGACAACCTGCCGTACACCGTCCTGGAATGCCTGGCCGACGGCATCGCGTTCGTCGCCGCGAACACCGGGGGCATCCCGGAGATGATCCGTGACGCGGACCGGGACTCGGTGCTGTTCGACCTCACGCCCGCGGCGATGGCAGACCACCTGCAGCGCGCGCTCGTCATGGGGGTTCGGCCCGTGAAACCGCACGTGCCGTTCGACCTGGCCAACCGGGACTGGTTGGACTGGCACGGGAGGGCGCGGCGCGGCCGGCCCGTCAGGCGGCGGCCGGCGTTCGCCCCGCTGGTGTCGATCGTGCTCACCCACTTCAACCGCCCGCAGCTGCTGGCACAGGCGCTCGACTCGATCCGCCGGCAGGACTATGCGCGCCTCGAGGTGATCCTCGTGGACGATGGCAGCGACGCGCCGGAGGCCGTCAGGTTCGTCGCGTCGCTCGAACAGGAGTTCGACGCCCGCAACTGGCGCATCGTCCGCCAGGCGAATCGCTATCTCGGGGCGGCGCGCAACCGCGGCATCCGCGAGGCCCGCGGGACGTACGTGCTGTTCATGGACGATGACAACATCGCCGAGCCGCACGAAGTGAGCACCTTCGTGGGGGCGGCCGCCGCGAGTGGCGCCGACATCCTGACCTGTTTCCTGCGGGTGTTCCAGGGCACCGACCCCAGCACCTCGGACGAGGGCACGTACTGCTGGCCGTTTCTCGGCGCCGCGGTCTCGCCCGGGGTGACACGAAACAGTTTCGGCAACGCCAACGCGTTCGTGAGGCGAACGGTCTTCGACCGCGTGGGCAAGTTCACCGAGGACGTGGGCATCGGCTGCGAGGACTGGGAGTTCTTCGCCCGCGCCACGCTCGCCGGGTGCCGCCTGATGGTCGTGCCCGAGCCGCTCGTGCGCTACCGCCAGGGCCAGGGGATGCTGAACACCACGTCCCGGCACGCCAACCGGATGCGGGCGCTCCGACCCTATTTCGCGCACGTCCCCGCGCCCTTCCGCGGGTTGCTGCACCTCGCACAGACACCGGCGATTGGCGACGGGGCGAGCGCGCCCCCGGCCGCGCGCCTCGATCACGTCCGCCGCGCGGTGATCTTCGGAGCCGGCGAGAGCGGGCGCGCGGCGCTCAGGCTGGCCGCCCGCTGCGGCTGGACCGTCGAGTATCTCGTGGACAACAACGCCGGCGTCTGGAACACCGAGGCCCACGGGCTCGACGTGCGGCCACCGGGGGCGCTTGAAGCCCGGGACTACGACCTCGTGATTGTCGCCTCGCAGGCCGGGAAGGCCGCCATCTTCCATCAGCTCGAGGAGATGGGCCTGTCGCATGCCGAGGACTTCGTGCACTTCCTCGAGCCCGTATCCGTATCGGGCGTGACCGCGCAGGTGGTGCTGTCGTGACACGGCCGCGCGTGGCATCGATGGGCTCCTGTCACGCCACCCGGATGCGCCGATGCCGGGTCCGGCCGTATGGGTTGGAGCCCCCCGGGCGGTGCGCCGCCCTCCTCAGGCGACGGCGGCGAGGTCGAGCACCAGCGCCCGGCCGCACCCGGCATCGATCACCTGCCGCGCGATCGCGTGCTGGTGCATCGAGGAAACCAGGATGAGATCGACGTCGGCGAGTGCCGCGGCCTCCGGGCGAAGCACGGGCACGTCCTCGAACGTCGCACCCCACCTGGCCGGGTCGTTGTCGAAGACACCGACGAGGACGAGGTCCCGCCGCGCGCGCACCTCGGCGGCCTTCCTGCGGCCGAGCGACGAAGCGCCGAAGAGCGCGACACGAGCGGGAACCCGGAGTGCGTCTGCGTGACCGGGCGCGAGACACGGCGGCAGCGCCCGCCCATCGGCGCCCACGAGGTGAAGGCGCCAGCCCCGCCGCCGCGCCACCGTCTCGAAGGCGCCCTGCCACGTGCGCGGATGTTCGGGCGCCTGTGCACCGGAGCACACGAGAACGCCGGGACGACCTGCGAGGTGCCAGTCGACGACACGCGGATCGTCCGTCACGATCACATCGGCATCGAGACTCCGGCACCACGCGACGATCTCCCGGCGTCGAAGGCGCCACGGCGTGTCCTGATCCTCGGCGCGGACGATGGCCCGCCGCCGGTTCGGCGCCGCGGCGCGAAGCGACGGCGCCAGGTGTGCGAGGTCGGCCTCATCGCCCACGATCGCGCACACGACGAAGTCGGAGGCAGGCACGGCGTCGGCGCGCGGCACAGTGGCCGAGAGTCTCACCACGTACTGCCCGATCCCGTTCGATGCGCTGCCCGGCACGGGCTCGGTGGACGCGCCCTCGTGCGCGCTCGAACCCTCCGGACCCGCGAAGCCCGTCACGGCCAGCTCCAGGCCCGCGCGCCCCAGCGTCGCGTGCCAGTCGTCGAGAGGCGCGACGCGTGCGAAGGCCGTGGAACCGGCCGCCCATGGGACGGCCGCGAGCGAGGTCGTCAGCGGCAGCGACGCCGTCCGGCGCACGGCCGACAGGACCTCCGGGAGGTCAGCGGCCGGCACCCAGTCGAGGCCCTCGACAATCGGCTGCGCCGGTGTGCCATCGGCGCGCGGGACTGCCGAGCGGGCCAACTCCTGGCAGCGCGCGATAGTCCCGGGAGGGACCGGCGGCGGCAGGCCGCGTGAGAGTTCCCGCGACAGGGCGGCAGCATCGGCGATCATGGCCGCCTCGCGTCCGAGGTGCTCGAGCAGACCCTCGATCTTGTGGGTGTTGGATGGTCGGGCGAGAAACGGCCGGCCGGCCATCGCGGCGAACACGAGCACGTGGTAGCGACCCGAGATCACGAGGTCGAACCCGCGCAGGTGTCGACCGATTCCAGTCCACGGCAACGGCCGGAGATCCAGCGTGGCCCACCCGCGCGCGGCGATGGCGGCCGCCAGCGGGGCCTCGCGATCCTCGAGCCACGCCAGGACCGGCCGGCGACCCGTGCTGGCGACCGCGTGAAGGTCCTCCAGGATCGCGGACACGGCCTCTGTGCGGGACGGGAGCAACCCCGCGAGGACGCCCGGTGTGTAGAAGACGCGGCCGGCTGCCGGCGCGGCCGGGCTGCGGGCCAGGAACGGCGCGGCCAGGAACGCGGCGTCTGCGGCAAGCGTGGCGTGGAGGCCCCGGGCAGCGAGCCAGCGCGCCGATCGAGGCTCGCGAACCGAGACGTGCGCCGCGGGAACGAGCGTCAGGTCGAGCAGCCAGCGGTCGATCCCCTCGACCGTGCCGTTCAGGGCCCACACGGGCCGGCCCAGCCGATGGGCCAGCGCCAGCGTGCCGCCGAGGGCGAGCGCGCCGACCGTGTGGTGATGGAACGTGCCCTCGAGATTCGCCACGACGAGATCGGCCGAGCACAGCGCGTCGGCGAGCCCCGAGTCCGCGGCGAGCCTATCGACGGCGGTCGACCATGCGACGGCATCGTGCGCGGCGCCGGAAGCGATGAGCGGCGCAAAGGCGTCGTAGCCCTCACCCCGGGGACGCGTCGTGACTCGCGCATCGAGGGCCGCGGCCAGTTGGCGCACCAGGACCGACACGGTGGCCTGACACCCGGGGTTTGGATCGGCCCGGGTGTCGTTCAGAAGGACGACGCGCATCCGGACCCCTCTTGCAAGAAGAGCTCCAGCCGCGACCCGACCGGCGGGCCCGCGGCGCGAGGCACGTCGTTTGCACCACCTGGACCGCATGCGCCGCACGCCGCCATCCGGCCTCCCGGCTGCCGCACCCCGCACGCGGTACGTGGCACACACCGCCTCGTCGTTCGAGGCCTGCACGGAGGCCGGTGACTGGGTGGCCGTGCACGCGGGTCCCGACCCGCGCGCCGAGGCGCTGCGACTGCTTGCCACCGTCCCCGCGGACGACCCGCCGGTTGTCGTGATCATCGCGGCTGGACTGGGGTACCTGGCCGAGGCCGCCGCGGCCCGCTGGCGCCGCGCCACGCTGGTCGTCGTCGAACCCGACGCGGCCGTGGCGGCTGCCGCCCGCCGCCGGCTCCCCGGCCTCTACGACGCCGCGCGCATGCGCCTGCTCGTCGGTCCTGCGTACGAAGGTGCCGAGGAGATCTGGCGCGTGTTCGACCGGTCTGGAGGTGCCGTCGACGCGCCCCCGATGCTCGCGGATCCGGTCCTGGCGCGAGCCTGGCCGGCGCGAGTGCGTGAGGCCGCTCGGCTGGTGGGCCGCGCCGTTGCCGCAGCACGGATGAACGCGGAGGCCCGCGCACAGAATGGCGGACGCTACCTGGTCAACACGCTGCGCAATGCCCGCCACCTGGTGCTCGGTCCCAATCCCGCCGGTCTCGCCGGGCGCTTCCCGAACGTCCCGGCGATCGTGGTCGGTGCCGGCCCGTCGCTCACGCGCACGATGCCGGCGCTCCGTCGCCTCGCGGACCGCGCGCTCGTCATCGCCACCGACACCGCCTGGCGGCCGCTCGTGGCAGCCGGGGTGCACCCGCACCTGGTCGTCGCGGTCGATCCGACGCCCGAGAACGGCCGGCACCTGCGGCACGTGCCCGAGGCCCCAGGCACGTGGATCATCGCCGAGGCCAGCGTGGACCCGCCGTCGCTGGCGCCGCATGCCGGACGCGTGGCCCCGTTCCGGGTCGCCGCGCACCAGCCGTGGCCGTGGCTCATCGCTCACGGGTTCGATACCGTCACCCTTCGCGCCTGGGGATCGGTGCTCACGCCGGCCTTCGATCTCGCGCTCATGTGCGGCTGCGCGCCAGTGGTGTTCGTCGGCGCCGACCTGGCGTTCACCGACGGTCGTCCCTACTGCCGTGGCACGACGATGGAGGACGAGTGGGCGCGCCACACCGCCCGTGGTGTGACCCTGCGACAGGTCTGGGCGAACACGCTGGCGTCGCGGCCGCTGGTGACGCTGCCGTCGATAACGGGGGCGCTCGTGCAGACGGCGCCGCACCTGGTCGAGTTCCGCGACTGGATCGCCGCGCGCGCGGCGGAGGTCGTGCCTGGACGCGTCGTGAACGCCAGCGGCGACGGCATCCTGTTCGGTGCCGGCGTCACGCTGGCCACCCTGGACGAGGTCCTGGCCTCTCGCCCGGTGTCGGCCGGGCACGTGGAGGGCGCGATCCGGGGCGCGCTTGCGGCGCCGCAGGCACGGGCGCACACGGCTGGCCTGGTCCAGGCCCTCCGCGCCGTCGCCTGCGGCTCAGCCGACGCGGACGCGATGGTCGCATCGTGGCTGACCGCCGGCGGTCCCACCCTCACGTCGGAGGCCCTGCGCCTGGCCGCGCGGGACGCGGCCGACGCCCTCGCGGCCCCGCTGGCTGACGTGCCGGCTGACCGGCCCGCACCGCCGGGGCGGTGGTTCGCGGGTGATCGCGCGGCATTCATGCGTGCGCAGCTCACAGGGGACCGCAGTGGCCTCGACGGCACGGACCCGCCCGCGCCTCGTGCCGTGGTGGCCGCCGCGGAAGCGGCGCGCGCGGCGTATGCCGGGCTCTTCGCCCTCCACGAGATCGCCACAGGCCCGGGACCCGATGTGGAGGCCGGCGCCGCCCCCCAGCGCGTACCCCTCTCGCAGCGGTACCGGTGGACCGGCAATGCGGCCCCGCTGGTGGCGGCGCTCGAAGAAGCGTTCCTGGAGGTTTCGGCGGCGCCGGCTGGTCGCGGCGACAGCGCCGCGGTCGACTGGCGCGCCCAGGCGCCGCCGCCACGCGAAGGGGACGCCGGCGCCAGACCGTCGGTCGATGCGGGCGCTCGCGCCGCCGTGGCCGCGATGCACCTGGCTGTCGAGACCAGCGTGGACGTCGAGGGGTCCCTGTCCAGGCGCGAGGCGCGGCTCCTGGCGGCCGCTGCCGGGGCATTGGAGATGCCGGGATGGATTGCGCCGGGTGCCGCCGGCGTCGACGTGCAGGTGCACGGCCGCCGGCGGCGGCTGCCCCTCGTCGCGCAGGCCCTGATCCGCGCGGTCACTGGCACAATCGTCGAGGCGCAGGACGGCCTGGACGCGGCCGAGGCGTTCCTGCGCGACGCCGTCTGCGAGATCGCACCCGACGTGCTCACGGGTGGCGACGTACCGCGCGGCTGGAGCGTCGTCACACTCTCGGAGGCCACCGCCCTCTTCGTGCCCGCAGGTACACCGGGCAGCCTGGTGATCCGCACGGGTGGTCCGCTCGAGCCAGCCTCGGCATGGCCCGGGCCCATCACGGGTGAGATGCCGTGGGGAGCGGAGGGCGGGCGGCTGGCGTGGAACGCCCGAACCCGCGACGTGTACTGGCACGTTGACCAGGGGGCGGCCATCGCGCGCGCACGGGCGCCGTTCACCCCGGCACACGTGGCCTCGCTGGAAGGCGAGCCGCCGGTCTGGACCGGTACCGACGCACGGCTCTGGCGGTGGCGCCCCGGTGACGAGGCGCGCCTGCTCGCCACGCTTCCGGAGCCGGGCATTCCCCGGTACGAGGGCGCCGCGCTCCTCGTGGCGCCGATGCCGCGCGATGCGAGCGGCCGCTCGCGCCGCCTGCGACTCGACCGGGAGTGGCATGTCGAACCGCACACCGGCGAGATCGACAGGCGACCGTGCGGCGGATTGGGGCAGTGCGCCAGGGTCGCATCGTCAGGCGGCTGGACGGCGGCGACGCATCCGTTCGCCGATGTCGTGCGACTCACGGCCGACGGCGGGTGGGTTGGCTGGCTGGCGTGCGACACCCCGCTCGGCGTCGCGTGGGCCGGCGCTTCGCTCGTCGTGACCCTGGCCAGCGGTGAGCTGCTGCGCTTCCCGCGCCTGCGCACCACGCTGACCGGGTGCCTGACTGGCTCGCCTCTTGCTGTCTGACGCACGGGTGCCCGGGTGGCGCCGCCGGCACGGCCGGACACGAGGCGCAGCCCCCGTGCGGGTGTCGGCCGTCCGGACGCGGCGGTCAGCAAAGCGACATGTTCACTTCGGTCCTGATTCCGTCGGTCTTCGAGCACGTCCACGCGCGGCACCTGTGCGTGTTCTACGCGCAGCTCGGCGGGTTCGGCCGCGATGCCGTGAGCTTCGTCGGCGAGCCGGCGTACTTCGAGGCGCCGGCCGCGCTCGAAGCGGCAGGCCGGCCGGAATGGCACGCCGGCTGGCGCGAGACGTACGGCTACACGCCGCCGCAGAGCCTCGACGGCGTACGCTGCGAGCGGCTGCCGGCGGATCTCTTCGCGGCGCGGATGCGGCGCGTGGGCTCGAGCTGGAAGCTCTACGGTCAGCTCCTCACCCGACGGCTGCCCGAACTGGAGGCGGCGGTCGAGGGCGCTCTCTCGAAGCTGGACAGGTGCGAGCGCGTCGAGGCCGTGCTGCTCTTTGCCGACAATCCGAGCGTCGGGCACATCGCACGCCTGCGCGGTCTGCCGATCGTGCACAACGAGTACGGTCCGCTCCGGCCGCCGGGTTACGTCATGACCGGCTACTGGGATCGCCGGGGCATCACCCGCCGCTTCGAGGCGGCTGCCCGGTATCGTGCGTTTCGTCGGGCCGCGCGCGCCAGCCACCTGCCGCTGCTCAGCCGCGAGGAGATACTCCACGTCTTGCGGCGCGCGCCCCTCCCGGAGGCGGCGCCGCACGGTCGACGGTTCAGCGTCGGCGTGGCGCTCCAGGGCGAGGACAACGCCCGGGCGCACGGCATAGACGCCCTGGACCTCGTCTCGATGGCGCGCCAGCATCACCCGCGCGAGGCCGTGCTGCTGCGGTCGCACCCGGGCGCGCTCGCACGCTGGAGCGAGACGCTGGCCGTGCCCGACACGTCGCCGTCGGCCGCGGCCTTCGTGCAGCAGTGCGAGACGGTGATGACCGTGAGTTCCGGTACGGCGCTCGAGGCGCTGCTGCTCGGTCGCCGGGCGGTCGTCGTTGGAGACAGCCCCTTGGCGATCGCAGCCGATCGGCATCTGGCCGCGCCGGACCGACGCCCCGAGACGGAGCAACTGCGGGTCCTCAACTTCCTGGTCTTCGGCTACCTGGTGCCCGGACCGCTGATGTTCGACGCCGCCTACGTCCGGTGGCGACTCACGAACCCGTGCGAACTGGACATCTATCGCTACCACCAGCGGTGGTACCGCCGGCACTGGCTTGCGGCGCCGCAGCCGGCGGCCTCCGGGCTCGCGCTCGGAGCCGGCGTGAAGCTCCTGGATGCGCTGCCCAACGGCGAGGCGCCGGTCGCGGCTGCGGTGTTCGGCGCCGGTGGCGCCACACCCGCCGTGATTGCCGCGCTTCGGTCCGAACGCTTCACGCTGCAGGCGGTCTTCGACAACGATGCCGGCAAGTGGGGCCAGGTCGTGGCCGGCCTGCCCGTCGAGGCACCGGCCTTCCGCCCCTGCACCTCCGTGGTCGTGTCGTCGCTCACGCACGCCGACGCGATGACCCGCCAGTTGATCGCGCTCGGCTACCCGCCCGACCGCGTCCTGAGGCTGCGATGACCGCCCCCTCTGCCACCGGTCCGATCCTCGTCGTGTATCCGTTCTGCCTCGATCACGTGGGGCACGGCAACATCCAGCGGATCCTCGCGATCGCCCGATATCTCGCCGGTCGCGGGTATCCCGTGGATCTCGTCTACCAGGGCAGCCCGACGGTGCCGCGTGTCGAAGCGCAGTACCACGGCTTCCGCCGGGTGATCGCCGTCGAGGGCGGTGCGGGCTCCAGCGAGGCCGCCTCCTGCGCCGCGCGCCTCGAGGCGTTCTACAGCGGCCGTGAACTGCCGCCGATCCACATGCGGCCTTCGGCGCCGCTCACGACGCTCGTGCGCGCCCTGATCGAGGCGGAGTCCTATCGGGCCGTCGTGGCCACCTACGCGTTCACGGCGCCGATCCTTGCCGGCTTGCGGCGTCGTGTCTTCACGATCTGCGACGTGCAGGACGTGATGCACGAGCACTCCGAGGCGTGCGCGCGCGCCACCGGCCGGGCCAGCAGCTTCACGATGCCGCCCGATACGGAGGCCTTCCTGTGGCGGCAGTGGGACGCGCTGGTCGCCATCACGCCCGACGACGAGGCACGGATGAGGCGCGATGTCACGCCGGGCCAGTACCTCGTGAGCGCGCGCCATGCCTCGCGGTGCGCCGCGGCGGCGGTGCCCGGTGCCGACGACGTGGCGCTGTACGCCGCCAGTGACAACCAGTCGAACGCGCAGGCCGCGGTATGGCTGCTCGGCGAGGTGTGGCCGCGCGTGAGGCAGGCGCGGCCGGGCGCGCGTCTGCGGATGGCGGGCCTCATCTGCAACGTGCTGCCGGACACGCTGCGGGCCACGCCCGGCCTCGAGCTGCTGGGATTCCGCGACGACATCAGCGACGACCTCGCCGCCGCGGGTGTGATCGTGGCTCCGTATCTGTACGGCTCGGGCCTGAAGATCAAGGTCGTCGAGGCCGCATGCGCCGGCAAGGCCGTGGTGACCACGTCGTCGGGCCTCGCCGGCACCGGCCTCACGATGGGCCGGGCAATCGAGGCACATGACGACCCGGGCGCCTTCGCCGAGGTACTGTCGGCCCTGCTGGCGGACGGGAGACGCCGCGCGGTCCTGGCCTCGCGCGCGCTGGAGGAGGCGTCGGCGTGCTTCTCCGAAGAGGCGTGCTACGAGCCGATCGACTTCCTGATCCGCGTCCATGGCACGCAGGCGTTGGCCTCCGCTTCGGCGGGGCTCTCGCCGGCTGCACTCGACCGTGCCCTGGCCGTCGTCGAACACGTGCGACCGGCACGCGTGGTGGTGTGGGGCAACGGTGCGTTCACGCGCGCGCTGGTGCCCGCGCTGTCGGCCAAGGGACCAGCCGCCGACCTCATCGTGGACGGCCGAGCGCCGGTGCCAGGCGTCAGTGTCGAAGGCATCACGGTCCTGCCGAAGGCGTCCTATACCTACGCCGCCGGCGACCTGATCGTGCTGGCCTCCGAGACGTTCGAGGCCGAGATGTGGCGCGACCTGGCCGCCTGTCGCGATGCCGGGGGCGACGTGCTGGGCCTCTGTCACGTGTCGTTCGTCAGCCGAGCGCTGCTTGGCCGGCTGCCCGGATCCGTGAGGCGGGTCCTTCACGCCGGGGCGCCGGCGACGACGCGCAGCGGCACGGCGGCGGGTGTGGTGCTGTGGGACGGCGGCGCGACGGCCGAGAGGTGGTGGCGTCTCTGCCGGCTCCATGCGCTCGCCGGGGCCGTGGCACGCCACGGCCTTCAGGCCGTCGTCGCGGTACCGCGAACACTCGCGGGGCGCGGCGATGTGCTGGACGCGTTCGACGGCCGTTCCCAGGTGCTGCCCGTCATCGAGCTCGACGGCCGCGCCCTCGACCACGCCGGCGCCGAAGACGGCGCCAGGGGTCTGGCGCGGACCGCGGCCCTCCTCGCGGCGGTGTCGTCGGAAGCCGTGAGTCGCCTGGCCCTTTCGTCCGACGACCGCGTGGTGCTCCTCGAGCCGTCGCTGGCGGACTTCCTCGCGATGAGCCGGCTGCTGGCCCATCGCCCGTCCCCGTCGGGCTCGCCGATCGTCGCGTGGATCAGCGATCTCGCGGCACCAGGAATGTCCGCCGCCGAGGCCGCGGCCCACTGGCGTCTGGCGGTGCACGACCTTCGGGCGGCCGGGACGCCGCTCGGCCTCGTGACGACCGACTCCCGCACAGCCGCCGTCCTGAGCCGCGAGCTGCAGACGGCCGTTGTCGCGCTCGGGCACCCGGTCGAGGCCGCGGACCACCGTAATCGCGACCGGTACCCGTCCATCGTGTGTCTCGGCTCGATGCCGGACCGGCCGGCGCGGGCGATTCTCAGCCGCCTCGTCGAGGCCACGAGTGCCGGTGGAACGCTGGCCGGCATGACGCTGGCCTGGCGGTCGGATCAGCAGGGCCGGAGCACAGACGGCGGCCTCCGCGGGTCCCGCGGCCCTGCCACGCTACCCGGGATCCATCTGCTCGATGGAGCGCCGCTCGCGGTTGGTGAGGCGATTGCGGGCGCCTCGGTTGTCGTGCTGCTGGACGCGCCGGACGAAACCTGGGCGCCGGCCGCCCGCGCGATTGCGGCCGCCTCCGGCGTGCCGGTGCTGGCCCCGGCCGGGCCTGGCGACGCCGTGGCTCTCGTGCGCGCGGCCCTCGTTGGGGGCCGCTTGGCCTCTGGCGGCGACACCGCCAGCCACGTTCTCGATTGCCTGCTTCGGAGCGCGGGCGGCGATGCCGACCCGAGGTCCCGAGCGTGCGCCTTCACCGGGCCGTCCGCCGCCGCGCCTCGCGCGTCCCTGGGGGCCCTTGCCATGGAGATCCCGTCATGACCGCACTGTCCGATGTCCTCGCCGCCCTTGCTGCGCTGCCTGCCGACTGGCATGCCGCAGGCTGTCTCGAGATGCCGAACCTGGAGGCCCTGGCGCGGCACGCAGCCGCGCGGCGCCTCACGCATTCGGTCGAAACCGGCGCCGGTAAGAGCACGCTGCTCCTGTCGCACCTGAGCGAGCACCACACGGTGTTCGCCCTCGACGCCGGACAGAGCCTCACGCGCGTGGCCGACAGCACGCTGCTCAGGCGCGAGCGCGTCACGTTCATCGACGGCCCCTCGCAGCTGACGCTGATGGCGCACCGGTTCACCGAGCCCATCCAGCTGGCGTTCATCGACGGGCCGCATGCATTCCCGTTTCCGAACCTCGAATACTGGAAGCTCTACCCGCACCTCGAGGCGGGCGGCCTGCTCGTCGTGGACGACATCCACATCCCGACCATCCGCCAGTTGTTCGACTTCCTGCGCGAGGACGCGATGTTCACGCTGCTCGAGACCGTGGGGAAGACCGCGTTCTTCGAGCGCACGGGCGCCGAGACGTTCTCGCCCGTCGAGGACGGCTGGTGGCTGCAGCAGTACAACACACGGCGGTTCCCGGTCCCGTACGACGACGCCTCCGCGCCCTGGGCGGCGCCGACCGGACTCGGCAGCGGCGACCCGACCGACGATCCCGAGGTGTACCGTTCCCGGCTGCTGCCGCTCATCGACGGATGGGTGGCGGCGGGGACGCGGGTGGCGATCTTCGGCATCGGCCCCCACACCGATCGTCTCCACCGCTACGTGCCGGAACTCTCGCGGGTGAACCTGGTGGCCTATCTCGACTCGCATCCCGCGCAGCAGGGCACGCGCTACCGCGGTGTCGCGGTGCGGGCGCCCGAATGGGCCGGGGGTCGGGCCGACATCGTGTTGTGCTCGTCGTTCGCCCACGAGCTCGCGCAGCTTGCGCTGATGGATGCCGTTCCCGTGAAGGCCGTCCTCTCGCATCCGGTGTCCGCGGCGGCTCGTGCGACGCCCGCCACGCCGGCCGGTGGCCGGGCGGCATAGGCGACCGGGCCCAGGGTTCACACGCGACGTTCAGCCCGAGGATGTCGACGATCCGGGTGAAGCGCCCCCTCCGCACCGAGTCCGCCGTCAAGGATCAGCCCCGGTACAGCCGGTCGAACTTGGCGAGCATTGCCGTCCAGTCGAACCGGCGCTCGACGAGGGCACGCGCCCGGTGGACGACGCGACCCCGAAGGCGCATCGTGAGAACGCGGTGCAGGGTCGAGGCGACCGCCTCAGGGTTGTCGCTGTCGACGGTCCAGCCGGTGCCGTCGTCAGTGAGGAAGTCCTCGATGCCAGCCACGGCCCGCGCCACGACCGGCACGCCGAGGGCCATCGCTTCGAGCACGGCCAGCCCCTGCCCCTCGTCGGACGACAGTGAGACGAACAGGTGCCATCGACGCACGTGGCCGACGACGTCGCGTACCTGCCCGGTGAGCCGGACGACCTCGTCGAGACCGTGCGTGCGGATCGCTTCCTGGATGGCCTGCGCGTAGGCGGGCTCAGCCACCGGCCCCACCAGTTCCAGCCGCGCCTCCGGATGGCGGCGGCGCAGCCGCGCGAACGCCTCGACCAGGGCCAGCTGGCCCTTGCGCGCCTCCAGCCGGCCGACGAAGCCGATGGTCGGCGGGCCGCCCGGTGTGGCATCGCCGAACGGCAGGCTTCGGAGATCGAGGCCCCACGGCAGGTACGTCAGACGCGCGCGGGGCACACCGTGCGCGACCAGCAGGCGCTCGTAGGCGCGGGCCGAGCACACCACGCGATCGGCGGCGCCGAACGCCCAGGCGTCGTGCACGTTCATCCACTGCGGACGACCAACGCCCCAGCTGTACATCTGCGCGACGAGGCGGGCCCGCGATCCGGCCCGCTTGCGGGCCACGGCTGCGAGGGCGGCGGGCACGCCGGCGTGTGTGTGAATGACGGCCGGCGCGACCTCGCCGACAATGGTCGTGAGCGCCTCGACGCCCTGCCAGAACCGCTCGGGTTCGCGGTGGAACGTCGCCGCGCGGCGGAGGACGACGCCGGCGCGGCGCAGCTGGGCGCGATACGCCGGCCAATCGGCACAGGTCCCGCTGCGGCCCGTCGTCACGAGCGTGACGGGGCGCGTCCGTTGCTGCTCGATGGCGAGTGCCGTGATGACGCGGCCGGCGCCGCTCCACAGGAACGGCGCGACGTGCAGGACCGGCGCTGGCCCGCGGCCGGTCCGGCCGGCGCCCTCCGTCCCGCGACGGACGCGCACACTCACCCTGCCCTTCGGCCCACGGCCGGCAGCGCGTGTCCGTCGGCGTGGAGTGACTGTGCCCGCGCGACCGCCCAGGCCTGGTGGCTGACCACGAACTCCGGCACCGCCGCCGCGAGCGCCGTGAGGGTGCCGAGGGCCTCGCCGGCAGCCGCGTGCGCGCGCAGGTCCTCCTCGGCCGTCCGGACGCGCGTGGCATCGATGGGCTCCTGGCACGCCACCCAGATGCGGCGATGCCGGGTCCGGCCCATGTGCAGGCCCTGGGTCGTCAGGTCCTCGCGTCGCTTCTCGCCGGGCCTGAGGCCGATGACGGCCAGCGGCGTCGGCCGATGACCTGCCGTGGCCTCGAGCGCAAGCACGCGCCTCGCGATGTCGCCGATGCGGACCGGCTCGCCCATGTCGAGCCAGTAGGTCTCGGCCCGTCGCGACAGCAGCGTGGCCTTCATCACCAGCGACACGGCCTCGTTGGCGGACATGAAGTAGCGGGTCGCCTCGAGATCGGTGACCGGTACCGGCTGGCCGCGGTGAATCGCCTCACGCATCACCTCCAGCACGCTGCCGCTGCTGCCGAGCACGTTGCCGAAGCGCACGACGACCGGCTGGAACGACCGGCTGGCCCGCGTCATCACGGCCAGTTCGGCCAGTCGCTTGGTCGCGCCCATGACGCTGTGCGGCCGGGCGGCCTTATCCGACGAGATCAGGACGAAGCGGGCGCCCGCCTCGCGTGCGGCCTCGACCGCGGCCACCGACCCCAGCACGTTGACGCGTGACGCGGCGCAGACGGCACGCTCGACCATCGTGACGTGCTTGTACGCCGCGGCGTGGTAGACGACCTCGGGGCGGGCGGCCCGGAAGATCGGTCCCAGACCGCCGCCGGCGACGTCGGCGAGCACCACGTCCAGCGCAGCGCCATGCGCGTCGGTGACGATCTCGCGCTCGATCTGGAAGAGGCCGTGCTCGGACTGGTCGAGGAGCGTCAGGCGCGCGGGGCCGCAGGCGGCGATCTGGCGTGCGAGCTCGGCGCCAATCGATCCGGCGGCACCGGTGATGAGCACGCGGCGGCCCGCGAACGCCCGCCGGTCGGCGGCGGTCAGCAGCCGCCGCACGGGGCGGCCGAGGATCGTCTCGATCTCGCGGTCGGTGAGCGGCATCATGGCGTGGTCCGGCCCGAGGGAGCCGGCTCCTCGGAGGCCGTCGTGGCCGGGTTCAGGATGACAACGTCCACGCGGCGGTTGCGGGCGCGGCCTTCGGGCGTGCCGTTGTCCGACCGTGGGTGGTATTCGGAGTAGCCGGCCGCCGACAGCCGATCGGGCGTGAGGCCGGCGGCGATGAAGAACGCCACGACCTCCGTGGCGCGCGCCGTCGACAGATCCCAGTTCGAGGTGAAGCGCGGCGTGTGGATGGGCGTGTCGTCGGTATGGCCCTCGATGCGCACGGCGTTGGGCAGCGCCTTCAGCACGCCGGCCACGCGCGCCATCAGCGCGGCGGCCACGCCCGAGAGTTCCGCACTCCCCGTCTCGAACGAGAACGCTTCGGGGATGGCCAGGACCAGCCCGCGTCGGTCCTCGATGAGTTCCAGGCGCCCGGCCGCGAGATCGTCACCCAGCTCGCGGGCGAGGGCCTCACGCACGTCGGGCAGTTCCCGGCTGGCCGGATCGGGCTGGACCGGCGGCGGGGCCACGGCCTCGGCGTTCGCGGGTGGGACGGTTCCGGCGACGGCCGTGGGTTCGACCGCATCGGCCCCGATGGCGGCACGCATGCCCTCGGCCATACTGGGCAGGCGCGAGGCGTCCATGGCGGTCACGGCATAGAGCGCGGTGAAGAACGCGAAGAGCAGCGTGACGAAGTCGGCATAGGGGATGACCCAGCGATCGTGGGACACCCGGCGGGCGCGGTGCGGCCTCACGCGGCGCCCTCCTCCTTGTCCGCCGCCGTCTCACGCACGAATCCGCGCAGATGCGCCTCGACGACACGCGGGTGCAGCGCCTGGCGCAGCACGACGGCTCCCTCGGTGATGAGCTCGCGCTCCGCGGCGGCCTGTCGGGCGAGTGCGCGCAGGCGCGCGGCCAGCGGCAGCAGCACCAGGTTGGCCACGCCCACGCCGTACACCGTGGCCACGAACGCCACCGCAATGCCCGCGCCGACGGCCGCGGGCGTCGCCAGGTTCTCCATCACGCGGATGAGCCCGAGCACCGCCCCCAGGATGCCGAGCGTGGGCGCATAGCCGGCGGCGGTCTCCAGCACGATCGCACACTCCTCGTCCACCTCCTCGGCGGCCCGACTGAAGGTCGAGAGCGCATGCCGGATCTCGTGGGCGTCCACGCCGTCGACGACGAGGCCGAGCGCGCGGGCGAGGAACGGGTCCGTGGTCGGGCCGATCTCGTTCTCGAGCGCGGCGCTGCCGCGCCGGCGCACGCGGACCGCGTACTGCTCGAAGCGGGCGACCAGCGCCTGCTCCGATCGAGAGACGTGGCGAAAGGTGCGGCGGACGGCGGCGCCGGCCCGGCGGAGCTGCGCCAGGGGAAAGCTGAGCAGGAGCGCAGCCGCCGAGCCGCCGAAGACGACCAGCGCCGCGGTCGGCTGCAGCAGCGCGCGGAGGCGCCCGCCCTCGGCCAGCTGCGCCGCCAGCACGACCGCCACGATGAGGCCCACGGCCGCCAGGGCCGCCATGTCACGGCCCGGCTTCGAGCGTGCGGTCACAGCCCGCACGCTCCGGAAGCGAGCGGCCGGCCGCGCAGTCGGTCGGCTGCCTCGATGAAGGCAGCCAGCGGCGCGAGCGGCGCGCCATCACCGATGGCGCGATGCAGATCGCGCATGGCGGCGAGATCGTCCGGCCAGTCAACGGTCAGGCGGATGTCCGGGCGGCGAAGCCGAGCCGGCGCGAGCGTCTCGATCCACACCGTGGGCCGGCCCCGCCGGAGGAAGGGTGTCACGTGCTCGCGGTCGTACGGATCCGCCGTGCTCTCGTGCGCCAGCCTGAGCGCGTCGGTGGTGCAGGCCTCCACGGCCGCACCGACCGGCAGGCCGTGCTCGCTCACGTAGTGGGCCCCCGTGCGGCACAGCAGATCGAGCGCGCGTCGCGGGGCCTCGAGATCGACGGCGGGATTGTCGGCGGTGGCGCGCACGACGTGCGTGAGCCCGAACGCCGCCGCCGCCTGGACGTACCGCGCCAGCACGTCGTTGACCGGCCCCCGGACGACGGGGATTGCGAGCGCGGCGGCCGCCTCGCACAGGGCGTCGTCCTCGCGCTGGTGCGTCGTCGCCAGGACGACGGGCAGGCCCGAGGTGGCGCCCAGCCGCGCCACGCACTGCGCCAGAATTGGCCGCCCACCCAGCGTGGCCAGCACCTTTCCCGGGAAGCGGGCGGAACCCATCCGGGCCTGAAGGACAACGCCCGCGCGGATCACGCCACCGCCTCCACCGCGGAGGCCCGTGTGTGCGTCGGCAGCGCGATGCGTGCCTCGTCCACGAAGATCGCGGTCTCGAAACTGGTCATCCACAAGCCGTCGCGGAACTCGCCGATGGCCGGCCGGACACGCTGACCTGCGGCGAGGTCCACGAGCATCCGGGGGAAGTCGGCCCCGGCCGCGATGGTGAGCAGGATGCCCCCCGAGAAGCGGGGATTGATCTCGAACACCACCGGGCGGTCGCCCGTCATGCGGCACTGGATGTTCACGGCGCCGGCCATCGGCAAGGCCTCCGCGCAGGCACGGCCGAGGTCGATCAGCCGCGCGTCGCGCACCGTGCACCCGCGATCGATGACGCCGGCGCGGATGACCTCCCGTCGCCGGGGCACGATCGACAGCGGGCGCCCGCCGAAGTCACAGAGCACGTCGATGGTGAACTCCGGGCCATCGAGGTAGGCCTGGACGACCGGGTCCGGCACGTAGTCGAGGAAGAACTCCAGCTCGCGCCGCGTGCGCACCGGATGCGCGCCCACCCCGCCGCGACCGCGCCGGGGCTTGATGAACAGGGGGAAGGGCACGTCGGCGGGCAGGTCGGCGGGAAGCCACGAGGGTGCGGCGGCGAGGCCGCGCTCCGCGAGCGACACGCAGGCGGCATGCTTGTCGTCGCACAGATCGCTCGTGGCGGGAGGGGATATCGCCACGCGGATGCCGTGGGCGGCGAACCGGTCCTGCGCATGGCCGAACAGGCCGAGCTCGTCGTCGATCGTCGGGATGACGAGGCCGACGCGCTCCGCGATGGCGATGGCCAGGATGCGATCGACGTATCCCGGCTCGGTGGACATCGGCACGCGAAACGCGCGGTCGGCGACGTAGACCGCCGGCGACAGCGGGTTCACATCAGTGACGACGACGGTGCCGCCCCGGCCCGACGCCGCGAGCGCCCGCTGGAAGGCCTGGACGAGCCCCACGCGCCGCGATGCGGCCGTGACGAGGACGTTAGGCGACACGCACGGCCTCGCGGTGACTGACGATGACGTCGCCCTCGAGGAATGGGGCGCCCGCCGGGACGTCGCGTGGCAGACGCCGGCCGATGAGGTCGTCTTCCCGGTCGGGGGCGAGCCCCACGCCAGGGCGCAGCGCGATGATGTCGCTCCGCTGCACGCGGTGGCCGGCCCTGAGCGGGTGCGCGGCATAGAGCGCGCGGCGGCTCGGAATCCGGTTGGGCCGCTCGGCACGTGCGCACGTCTTCTTGCCCGTGCCGAGCGCGGCCTGCGTGCGGGCGGCCGCGCGCACCAGCGCGGCCAGCGACGTCGGCGTGCTCGAGACGGCCGCGTCCACGACCACGTCGTCCGCGTGGAGCATCAGGTGTCGCTCGTAGAGGCAGGCGCCCATCGCCACGGCCACGGGCAGCGAGAAGCCATCGGGGCCGTGGTCGGAGAAGCCCACCGGGACGTCGAAGGTGTGTGCCAGCGTGCCGATGGCGCGGAGGTTCTCGTTGCCGCCGGGCGTGGGATAGGCCGACACGGCGTGGAGCAAGGCGATGTCGGTCGCCCCCCCCTCGCGGGCCCACGTCATCGCGCGCGACACCTCGTGCAGGTCCGACATGCCCGTGGAGATGACCAGCGGCCGTCCCGTGCGCGCGGCGCGCGTGATGAGACCGGGCCACGTCAGGTCGCCGCTGGCGATCTTGAAGGCATCGACGCCCGTCCGCTCGAGCAGATCGACCGCCGCTTCCGAGAGCGGCGTGGCGAGGACGGCCAGGCCGTGCTCGCGCGCGCGCGCGACCAGGGTGCGGTGTGCGGCCTCGTCGAGCTCGAACTGGGCGAAGAACTCGACCATCGAGCCGGCCTCGATGTGCGCCGGGGCGGGGGCGTTGGGTGACACCAGCGCCCTGGCATCGACGGTCTGCAGCTTGACGGCCGAGGCGCCGGCGGCCGCGGCCGCATCCACCAGCGTCAGGGCGCGATCGACCGATCCGCCGTGGTTGAGCCCGATCTCGGCGATGACGAACAACCGCTCGGTCGGTCCGATCCTGTGATGGCCAATCTCGAAGCCTCGCCCTTCACACGACATATGCCCTCCGTCCGTCGATCAGCGCCATGGCCACCGACGGCACCTCGTCCAACGATTCGATCACCGCGTCGGCGGCGCACGCCGCCCTCACATCTGCGCCGTGGCGGCGCCACAGGTGGACGGCACACATGCCGGCCCGCCGGGCGCCGCTGATGTCGGCGACGGGATCGTCGCCGACGAAGACCGCCTGGGCCGCGCGCACGCCCAGCCGGCGGGCGGCGTCCATGAAGGGCGCCCGATCGGGCTTGCCCAGTCCGCGCCCCGTCGCATGCGCGTAGACCACCGTGTCCACGAGCGACCGGAGACCGAGGGCGGTCACCTTGCGCGCCTGGATGTCGGGCGGCCCGTTGGTCACGATGCCCGTCCGCCACGCGGGGCGCAGTGCCTGGAGCACCCGCGCGGACACGCGGGGCAGGCGCAGGCGCGGCTCGTGCGCGCGGATGATCTCGACCAGCTGCGGGACCAGCCAGGCCGGCAGATCGAAGCGGTGCACCAGCGCCTGGAGCTCGCGCCCACGTCCGACACGGGTGGCGCGCGCGAGCAGCGCAAAGGCCTCTGACGCATCGACACCCCAGGAGCGCTCCACGTGGGCGGCAACCGAAGCGAACCCGCTCAGCACGAAGCGGCGGTGCGGGTACAGCGTGCCGTCGAGGTCGAACAGCACCGCGCACGGCTCAGGCCGCATCACGCGTCTCCCTTCGGGCGCGGGCGCCCATCAACCGGCGCAGGCGCGCCGCCACGCGCCCGGCCCCCCGCCCATCCACAATCCTCCCGCCGACGCGCACCTGTCTCGCGCGCGCCGCGCGGTGGGTCAGCAGGTGGACGACGGCGTCGGCCACGGCGCCGGCGCGGGCCGCGTCGAGCGGCAGGCGGCCGCCGTCGATCACCGCCCCCCGTCGGGCCAGCGCCCGCACGGTGCGATGTTGCGCCGCGGTGACCGCGACGGCGACCACCGGCACGCCGACCGCACAGGCTTCATAGAGCGTCACGCCGCCCGCGACGATGGCGACGCGGGCTTCGGCGAGTTCACGGGCCAGCCCGTCGGGGGCGTCGATCCACGCCGCGTGGGACAGCACGGGCAGCTCCCGGCAGGCGGAGAACCCTCGGGCGACATGCACGTCGGCCTGTGGCCGGCGGCGGGCCAGCGCCGCCGTGAGCTGTGCGGCCGCCGTGCGCACATGGTGGCCGCCGCCGAGCGCGACCAGGACGCGTTCCCCCGGCGCCCGCCTCCCCGCCCGCCTGGCGCGTTCGACGGAGGGATCCAGGATGGCGTACGCCGGCCCGGCCATCAGCATCGCTCCCGCTGGCGCGGTCCCGGCGTGCACGCTCCCGTCGATCAGCAGGTCCGAGCTGACGTACGCCAGACCGACATCGTGCACGCTGGCGACGGGCACGCCCGCGCGGCGCGCGCGAACGAGCCAGCGCGCGGCGTGAACGGGCGACGGATCGTCAATCACCACCAGCGACGGTTTCAGTGCCCGAAGGCCGGCGACGCCGGCGATGCGGACCATCCGGCAGCCCAGGGCGCCGGCGCGCCCTTGCGTCGAGGGGCTTCCCCGCAGCTGGATGACCGGCTCCGCCATGAGCGCGCGTGCGAGCGAGCGGCAGCGCACGACGTGGCCGAACCCGAGGCGCGGCCCGGCGGCGGTACAGAACACGATGGGTCCGGCAGGACCGCGGTGCGCGCTCATGCGCGCTCCCCCAGGACGAGCTGCCGCAGGGTCTCGACGACGCGTTCCGCGTCGGCGTCGGGCATCGCGCCCGAGAGCGGTAGCGAGATGACGGTATCGGAGACGCGCTCCGCGGCCGGGAACTCCCCGCGCACGAAGCCGAACCGCGCCTGATAGAAGGGGTGCAGGTGCAGTGCGCGGAAGTGGACGCTGGTCGTGATGCCGCGCGCGGCCAGGGCTGCGATCAGCGCATCACGCGACCAGCCCGTGTCGGGCGTGACGAGAACGGTGTAGAGATGCCGCGCGTGGACATCGCCGGCGGCGACCGGCGCCGGACGGGTCACGGGCAGATCGGCCAGGCCCTCGTCGTAGATGCGCCAGATGGCCTCGCGGCGCGCGAGGCGGCGCGCGAGACCGGCCAGCTGCCGCAGGCCCATCGCGGCCTGCAGATCCATCATGTTGTACTTGAAACCCGGCATGACCACGTCGTAGTGGGGCGAGCCCGCCCGGTCGTATCGGGCCCACGCATCTCGGCTCATCCCGTGCAGTCCCGCAATGCGCGCGAACCGTGCCCCGTCCTCCGACGCGGTCGTCAGCATGCCGCCCTCGCCCGTCGTCAGGTTCTTCGTCGCGTAGAAGCTGAAGCACGTGTAGTCGGCGGTGGTGCCGACCTTCCGGCCTCCCGACACCGACTCCACCGCGTGCGCCGCGTCCTCGATGAGGGCCACCCCACGCGCGTCCGCGAGGCGGCGAAAGGCCGCCGTGTCGACAGGCCGCCCGGCGTAGTGCACCGGCAGCAGCGCACGGGTGCGCTCGGTGATGGCCGCCTCCGCGGCGGCGGGCGCGAGGTTCGCGGTCGCCGGGTCGATGTCGGCGAAGCGCGGCGTCGCGCCGACGTGCAGGACGACATTGGCCGTGGCGCAGAACGTCAGCGGCGTGGTCACGACTTCGTCGCCAGGGCCGATGCCGGCCGCGAGCAGGGCCAGATGCAGCGCCGCGGTGCACGAGTTGAGGGCCACGGCGTGGGGGGCGCCGGTGTAGGCGGCAAACGCGCGCTCGAACTCCTGCACGCGCGGCCCGGTGGAGAGCCAGCCCGACGCCAGCGTCGACACGACGGCGTCGATTTCGTCCTGGCCGATGGCCGGCGGCGCGAATGGCACGGCGGGGGCGACGGGCAGCCGGGTCGGAACGGCCATGTCAGTTCACCCGCAGGCACGCGGGCCACCACGCCCGCCGTGGTCGCGTCATCGGGTCGGGACGTGCCGTGCCGCATAGGAGCGCGGCGCTCAAGTAGAGGCTGGTGCGCGCCCCCTCGACCCCCTGGACGTCGAGCACGGGGCTCCGCCACGTGAGCGCGCACGGCCCGCCAAGGCCCGGCTCGTCATCGAGCGTCACCGATCCGACCGGGGCGCCGTCGAGCTCGAAGACCTGGAGGCGGCGGTTCCCGTAGTCGGCGACGGCGAGCCAGAGCGCATCGGGGCTGTAGGCCGGCAGATGCTCTCCCGGAAAGGCCGGCTGCACGAACGTGAGATCCAGCGGCGTATCGAGCGCGCCCGGACCGTGTCCCCGGCCCCCGAAAGCCACGCGCAACCGGCCGGACGCGTCGTGGACGGTCACGCGGTGCGCATCGGGCTCGGTGCGACAGGTGAGGCGCGGACCGGATCGCCCGAAGGCCACGATCGCGACGCCGGGCGCGGGATGTGCGAGGAGCAGGCTCATGCCGCACCCTGCTCCTGCAGGACGTCGAAGACCAGGCGCCAGTCGAGGATGGACGGCGCCAACTCGCCTTCGAGCGCGTCGGCCAGCGCCGTCCAGTCTCCGGCGCGCTGGTGCTGGGCGAGCGTGTCCAGCACGACGCCGGTCGCCGAGAGCACGCCCTCGGCCGATTCGTCGCCACACGGCAGCTCCGCGAGGTTGGCTTCGGCGGCCGCCGCCGAGGCGAGCGTCAGGTCCAGGAGGGTGCGGATGGTGGCGATCAGCGCGCCCAGCTGCCGATGTCCGCCGGCGTCGTCCCCCCGACGAAACGCGGTGGCGGCCTGGCGGGCGCCCCCGGCGATGTCGGCAAGGCTGTGCCCGGCGATGCCCAGCGTGGTTCTGAGCAGGCGCTGCCGCGGGACCGTGTCGATCTCGACGCGCCCCAGGTCCGAGACCGCCAGGGACTGGATGTCCTCGTCCAGGAATGACGGCTGGTCGACACCGGCGAATCGGACGGCCGTCACCACGTGCCCTTCCGCCGCGGCGCCGGCATCGACGGCGTCGATCGCGTCACCCCACGTTTTGCGGCCGGATTCGAGCGAAAAGGGTTGTCCGTTGACCAGTACCGCGCTCACGCCATTGCACTCCTGGCCGACGGCATGAGCGAGAACCTTGCCAGCCGGGGCCGGCCAGCCCTCAAGCTTCGGCGGCGGTGCCCGATTACCTCCCTGACAGCGGGGACGGCGGTGGTCGCCTCCCCCACGGACCGGCAGGGACGCCGGCCGCAACCTCTAAGGATGGAGTGAGTCAACCATGGCATCGTTCTCCGTAGTCAGCAACATCTCGGCGGCCAACGCACAGGCCAACCTGACGATCACCAACATGGGTCTTCAGAGGGCCCTGACCCGCGTCTCGAGCGGCTTCCGCATCAACACCTCGGGTGACGACGCGGCAGGCCTGGCCGTCGCCAACAGCTACCGCTCGCAGCAGGCGGTGCTCAACCAGGGCATCCGGAACGCGAACGACGGGCTGTCGTCGCTGCAGATCAAGGACGGCGCGCTGAACAACATCGCGACCCTGCTGGACCGCATGTCGGTGCTGGCGACCCAGTCGGCGTCGGCCGCGAGCGCGGCGGACCGCGCGACGCTCGACGCCGAGTTCCAGGATGTGCTCCTGGAAATCGACCGTGAAGCCTCGGTGGCCGGCCTGGACACCGCCCAGGGCTTCTCGGTGTTCGTCAGCAACGACGGCGCCAATGGCGTCGTTGGTGGCACGATCGGCGCCGTGGACACGACGACCCTCGCCGTTGGCGCGTTGGCGATCGACACGGCGGCCAACGCCTCCACGGCTGTTTCGACCATCGCGACCGCGGTCACCACGCTCGGCACGACGCAGGGCCAGGTCGGCACGCTGCAGAACCGCCTGTCCTACGCCGTCAGCCTCGCCTCGACGCAGGTGGTGAGCATCAAGGCCGCCGAGAGCCGGATTCGCGACGCGAACATGGCCGAGGAGTCGGCGAACCTGACGCGGTACAACATCCTGACGCAGAGCGGCATCGCCGCCCTGGCGCAGGCGAACGCCTCCAGCGGCAACGTCCTCCAGCTGCTGCGGTAGTCAGGGGCGCCCGGCCGTCGGCGGCCGGGCGACCTCGGGAAACTCGTGGACGGGACCGGCATCCGGTCCCCGTCCACGGAGGTGTTGGCAGGCTTCTGGCATGAGGCGTGAGGCAGGCACGGCGCCTGGCGCGATGAAGGAGCGGACGTGGGATCTCCTGTCACACTGAGCGGGTTCAACAACATCGACTTCAACCTGATCCTGAACAGCATCATGCAGCAGGAGAGCCTGCCGCTGCGGCTGCTCGAGGATCGGCAGGCCGCGCTCAAGGCGCGGGCGAACAACATCGGCCAGCTCGCCGGCCGTCTGTCGACGCTCGAGAGCGCCGCGCGTGCCCTCTCGGGGGGCGATGGGGTGGCGGCCTACGCCGCGCGCAGCAGCGACAGCGCCGCCGTGGACGCGGGTGCGGGCGCCGATGCCCAGCCGGGCCGATACGACGTGGTCGTCAGCCAGCTGGCCCGGGCGCAGGTGACGGCCTCGAGCAGCATCGCGCCGGACGCCGACACCACGATCGTGGCGAACGGTGGCACGCTGACCATCGGCGGGCACACCGTGACGCTGAGCGGTCCCGTCACCCTGGATCAACTCGCGGAGGCCATCAATTCCGGCAGCGAGCCCCCGGCCCGGGCCGCAGTCGTGCAGACGGCGCCCGGAGTGTTCCGGCTGGTGCTCACCGGCACCAGCACCGGTACGGCCAATGCCTTCACCGTGACGAGCAACCTGACGGGGGGGACGGGCGTCGCGTTCGGCGCCAACGCGGTGGAGGCCGCCGACGCCGAGCTGACGGTGAACAGCATCCCGGTGACGAGCACCAGCAACACGCTCGAGAGCGTGATTCCGGGGGTGACGGTCACGCTGTATCGGCAGGACCCCGCCCACACGGTCACCATCGACGTCGCCGCCGACCCGTCGGCGCTCGAGGCGAAGGTCGAGCGGTTCGTCACCGCCTACAACGATCTGCTGAAGTTCGCCGCCGATCAGACGGCCTCGGCCGGCAAGGGCGATCAGGCGAGCCTCGGCCGCGACCCGCTGCTGCGAGAGCTCCGTAACACGCTGCGCAGTGCCTTGACGTCGGCCTACGACAACAGCGGCCCGCTCAGGCACTTGTCGGAGATCGGCGTCGAGCTGCAGCAGAACGGTCAGCTCGAGATCAACGCCGCCCGCTTCCAGGCGGCGATGGCCGACGGCTTCGATGATGTGGCGTCACTGCTGGCCGGCACCGGTGAGGGCACAGGGGCCCTTGGGGCCATCGAGACCCTGGTCCAGCGCTACACGGAATCGGACGGCCTGCTGAACGACGCGCGCGATCGCGTGACCGATCGCCTGGGTCGGCTCGACGATCAGGTGGCCGCCATGCAGGACCGCCTCGCCATCCGGCGCCTGGCCCTGCAGCGGGAGTTCATCGCCGCCGACCAGGCGATGGCCATGTTGAAAAGCCAGAGCAGCTCGCTCTCCGCGTTTGGCGCGGTCCTCTGACGCGGAGCGGGCACGGACAAGACGGGCATGAGACAACCGGGACTGAACGCGTATCGACGGACCGAGGTGCAGTCGCGCACCCCGCTCGAGCTGGTGGTGATGCTCTACGACGGCGCGCTGCGGTTCGCCGCCCTGGCCGACGACGCCAACCGGCGTGGCGACATCGCCGCGCGACGCGATGCCACGTCGCGGCTGCTGGCCATCGTCTCCGAACTCCAGAGCACGCTCGATCTCGAGCGTGGGGGCGAGGTGGCGGCGCAACTGGACGGCCTGTACGACTACGTGACCCGCCGCATCCTGGATGTGACCGCGCACCACGACGATGCCGCGCTCGAGGAGGTGCGGGGCCTGCTCGCGACCCTCAGGGCCGCCTGGCAGGCCATTGCCGCCACGGGGGTCCTCCCCGATCCGGTCGTGGTCGCCGGGGCGCATCTCGAGACGGCCCGAACCCTGGAGCCAGCCAGATGAGTGAACAGGACACGGCCGATGCTCTGGCCCAGTACCGCGCGGGCCTGCAGACGGGCATCGAGCTGCTCCGGCAGCTCAGGGCCATCGCCGATCGCCAGCGCGAGGGCAGCGAGAAGCGCGACTTCAGCCGCCTGGCGGCGGACGCCGACATCCGCAGCCGGCTGACGCACGCGCTCGTCCGCATCGAGCCCGGCCTCCGCGACATCCGCACGTATCTCGCCACGGTACCCGACACCGTGCTGGAGGCCCAGGCGGACTACGCCGACGTGATGGCGCTTCGGCAGACGGCGTCGGACCTGGTCGCCGCCATCCTGTCGAGTGACGACGCGTCGATGCGGGCGCTGGCGGATGCCGAGTTGGCGCACCGTGCGGCGCGCGCGAACCTCGAGTGCGGCGAAGCGACGCTCGCCGCCTACAGGCGCGTGCTGGCGCCCCCGGTGGGCAGCGCCTCGCTGCTGGACGTGCACGGCTGATCGACGTCCCGCGCGGCCGACAGGAAGGCCGCGCGCTCTTCGAAGCCGGCCTCCAGATACAGCCGCCGCGCCCGGGTGTTCTGCTCGTGCACGAGCAGCGTGATCCCGGTACAGCCGCCCGCGGCCGCACGACCGAGCGCGTGCGCGACCAGCGCCCGGCCAAGGCCCCGCGCCTGCGCGCCCGCCCTCACCGCCAGCTGAGCCAGGTGCGCCGTGGACGGCGCGATGCGCGTGAGCAGCGCAGCGCCATCCAGCGCGCCGCCGAATCCCGTGGGACCAGCGACCACGCTGAGGCCGGGGTCGAACACGCCGCAGCCGCCACCCCCGACGATCTGGGCAGCGTACTCCCGCCACTGGTCGAGGGTTCCCGACACGGCAAACGGCCGTCCGACTTCGCGGGCGGGATAGGCCGACGCCAGCAGGCCGGGCAACATCACCGCGTCCGAGGCCCGCCACGCCCGCAGGGACCTCGGCACGACCTCGCCCACGACGGGCGACGGCACGGCCGCGTCGACGGCGAGCGCGCGGTGCAGGTACACGTAGCGCACCATCTCCTCGCCGTGTGACGCCAGCATCCCGGCGAGCCCCGCCGCGTCGAACCAGCCGAACCAGGACCACCGGCGTGCGATGCGGCCCGCCGGCGACGCGGCAAGGGCCCCGAGGAGGGCGGCAGTCGCCGCTTCCGAGCACGCCACGAAGCCGCCCACCTGGAAGAGATCCCGCTGGAGGAGCGCGAAGCACCAGCCGGCCGGCTCGCCGGGCCCGTCGAAGACCACGGCGCCGCTGACGGTGCCGAGGGCGCGCCCCTGCTCGACAATCGGCCAGATCGCGGTCGTGTCCCAGGCCAGCGTCTCGCGCCATCGCGCGATCTCACGCGCGTAGAGGCTGCGCATGAGAGCGGCGTCCACGTCACGCCAGTCGATGGCGTGCATGTCGGCGGTCAGGAGCGGCCCGGGCCGGCCGGGGCGAGCGCGTTCGCCGGAAGCTCGGCGCGGAGGCGCCTGGCCAGCCCGGCGGCCTCGGCCGCGCCAGCGGCGGCGGCCGACCTGTTCGCCGCACACACCGCATCGTAGATCTCGCGGCGATGCACGGCCACGTCGGGAGGGGCGACGATGCCCAGGCGGACGCCGTCCCTGCCCACGCGCAGGACGCGCACCTGGATACCATCGCCGACGACAATGGCCTCGTTCCGCTTCCGGGTGAAGACCAGCACGGTGTCAGCCCGCCGTCAGCTCGTGGTGGGTGGTGTACGGGCTGTCAGCCGGGATGACCTGCCGGCCGATCATCCGCTGCGGGTTGATGACCACGGGGGCCCGCATGTTGGCGACGAGGCGGTCGCCATCGAAGCGCACGAGCGCCAGCCAGAGCAGCGGCCCCGCTTCGTCGACGGCGAGGCGGCACCGGTCCGAGGGCGAGAGGCTCGTGTCGTAGTCGGGCAGCACCACGCGCGGGTCGAGCGCGAGGAACGACGGGCGCACCGAGTCGAGGCCCCGCAGCTGCACGAGCGGCGCGAGATCCGGCGACGAGATGACCACGAAGCGCCGGCAGCGCTCGAAGCCGGGCAGCCCGTCGGGCAGCACGACCACGTCACGGGGCCTTACCGCCATCGTCTCGAGGCCGGACGAATCCGGTTCCACCGACGCGGCAGGGGCGGCGTTCATCGCAGGAAGTCCATCAGCGAGACACGACCGGCCGTGCTGATGGCTCCGAGCGCGGCGCGGTAGGCCGTGTCCGCACGGGAGAGATCGCTCGCGGCCTTCGCGAGGTCGGCGTCCTCGTCCTTCGAGAGCCGCTTCTGGCTCGCCAGGCGCAGGGTGGTCACCTGCCGCTGATCGCCTTCGATGCCGGCCAGATGGGCGCCAACGAGACTCTGCGCCCGCACGGCCCGGCTGAACGCGCGATCGAGCGCGTCCATGCCGGCCTCGATGCCGGCCTGATCGCCGTCGCGGACGGCCGCGGCCAGCGCGTCAATCTCGCTGAACAGGTCGGCGGCATCCGCGCCCTGGATGATCTCCTGCCCGTCGAGCGACACCGCCACCGTGCTGTTGCCGGCCGTCGCCACCTCGACCGCGTTCGAGTCACCCTGGTAGACCCACGCGCCGGCCGTGAACGCGTACGCGGGTCCGAGCGCCTGTCCCCCGGCGAAGAGCGATGTGCCACCCACCCTGGTGTTGATGGCGCCGAGGATGGCATCGCGAATGCCATCGAGTCGGCCGGCCATCGCTTCGCGGGCCTCCGTCGATGCAGTGTCGCCCCGGGCGCCGGCGGCCGTGGCCTTCGCTTCGGTAATCCGCTCGACGATGCTGGTCAGGACCGCGTCGATGGACGTGAGGCGCGACTCGGCGGAGTCCGCGGTGCGCGTGTAGGCGTCGAGCGTGGCGATCTCGGCGCGGCTGTCGACGGCGCGCTGCGCGGCGGCGGGATCGTCGCTCGAGGCGCGGAGCCGCTTGCCCGTCGCGAGCTGATCCTGCGCGCGGTCGAGCGCGGTCGCGGCCAGGTTGAGGGCGGCCACGCCGTCATTCAGGCTGTTGAACGTGACGCGCATCAGGCGACTCCGACGACGTTCATGAGCGTGTCCAGCACGGAGTTGACCGTCGTGAAAAGGCGGGCGTTGGCCTCGTACGCCCGCTGGAACTTGAGCATGTTGGCCGACTCTTCGTCGAGCGAGACGCCGGACACCTGATCGCGGAGCCGTGCCACCTGGGCCACCACCTCGTGTCGGCTCTGCTGCTCGGCGAGCGCGACGGCGGTGTCACTGCCGACGCGGTAGACGAGCTGGCCCCAGCCCTCGCTGAAGGTCGCGGTCCCGCCGACGGCACGCGCGTCGCGCAGGTCCGCGAGCGCCCGCGCCACCTGGTTGTCTCCGGGCGCACCGGTGCCGGACGCGGCGACCAGGGCCGGATCCGCGGCGATGGCGGGATCCACCTGCAGGGCGGCGGCTGCGCCCGCCACACCGCCCAGCGGCGTGAAGAAGGCCTGACCGGCCGCGCCGTTCAGGTCGAACCCGGTCTGGTGCACCGCGTTGACGGCATCGGCGACCGCATAGGCGAGCTCGTCGAGGCGGGCCATGTAGGCCGGGATGCGCGTGTCGCGGGCGTCGAGCGCGCCGGCGATGCGGCCCGCCGTGATGGCCCCGGTGATGTCTTCGCCAGCCAGCGAGATCGTCGCCATCCCCTCGGGCGGCGTGCTGGTGACCGCCACCTCGTAGCTCGTCGCGCCCATGACCAGCGGCCGGCCGCCGGCGATGGAGACGTCCACGGCCCCGTCCTCGCGGTGGAGCACCGCGACGTTGGCCAGCTCGGCCATCTGCTGCAGCACCAGCTCCCGCTCGTCGCGCAGGGCCTCGACATCGCCGCCGGCCGCCCCCCCGATGGCCACGTTGAGCCGCGCGACCCTCGTCGCGAGCGCGTTCAGAGTGTCCACGCCCGTTCGCACCTGCTCGTCGGCCCCGCGGCGCGCCGCGGCCAGTCGCGAGGCCACGTCGTTGAACGACCCGGCGAGGAGCCGCCCCTGCTGGAGCACGGCGTCGCGGGCGACGACGGAGGAGGGATCGGAGGCCAGCTCCGAGAAGCTGTCGAAGAAGGCCGACAGTCGCGCGTCGATGGACTCGCCCGGGCGTCCGAGCGCCGCTTCGACCACGCTGAGCGACTCGCCCAGGGCGGCCTCGCGTGCTTCGGCGGGGATCTCCTGGCGCACGCGGGCGTCGAGCATCAGATCCCGCCGCGCGCGAATGCCCCGGACCTCGACACCGCCGATGAGCGATTCGGCGAGCAGGAGGGCGCGCCGGGCGTAGCCCTCGGTGTTGAGATTGGCGATGTTCTGGCCTGTGACGGTGAGGCCGGCGCGCTGCGCGTCCAGCGCCCGGGCCGTCATCGAGAGCGTGCTGAAGAGCCCTGCCATCAGAGCCTCGCGCGAAGGTGGTGCCCCAGGGCACCATCGGGAGAGGACGGGGCCGGCTCACCGGAGCGGCCGTAGTCGCCCGCGCGCCCCTGCGCGGCGAGCGAGAGGAGTGCCACGTCCGCCGCGGAGGCCCCGAGGATGCGGCAGCGCGCGAGGGTGGCGCGAGCGCGGATGACCTCGGCGGCGAGGGCCGAGCGCTCGTCGGCGGTGACGGTCGAGGGTCGGGCCAGCTCGGTCAGCGCGGCGGCCAGGCCGGTCTCGGCCGCCAGCAGGGCCTCGGCGTCCGGAGCCGACAGGGCGGCGGCCACCTCGTCGAGCGAGGCGTTCAGCCGGGCGGTGGTGTCGAGCACACTCATGGTGGCGTCAGTCGCCCTGGATCGCGCGGTCGATCAGCGCGTCGGCCAGCGAATAGGGATCGGTGCCCAGCCTGCCCGAGTCGAGGAGCTCGCGGGCACGCTCGACCTGATCGGGCCTGATGTCCGGCACGCGCGCCGCGGCCTTGGCGGCCTCGCCCGCCAGGTGGGCACTCGACGAGAACTGCACCTCGTCGGCCGGGGCAGGACGGCCGGCGCGTCCAGCCGATGACGAGGTCGTCGGCTCGGTGGCGTCGGTCTTGACGGTGCCGAGCGAATCGAGGCTGGTGCGGTTGGTGTCGATCTTCATCGTGGTCTGCCTTCGCGTGAGCGGGACTGCCCGCCCGGACGGGTCCGTGCCTGATCCGATATAGCAGGGAATCGGCCATCCGGGCGACAGGCTTTAGCCCGCCCGTTCACTGGTCCGCCTCCCCGGTCTGCGGGCCGACAGCAGGCATGAGGCTCGCCACCAGGGCGGGATCCACCGGATGCCCGTGCCGCCGCACTTCGAAGTGCAGGTGGGGACCGGTGGCGCGCCCGCTCGCGCCGGACCGCGCGAGGACCTCCCCCGCTCGAACCTGAGAGCCCTCCGTCACCTCCAGTGAGGAGAGGTGCGCATACCGCGTCTCGAGGCCGCTCCCGTGGGAGACCACCACCACCGTGCCGTAGCCGGGCTTCTCCCCGGCAAAGGTGACGGTGCCCCCTGTGGCGCTCCGCACCTCCTGCCCGTAGGCGGCTCGAAGGTCCAGGCCGGCGTGGAAGCGAGGCTGGCCGTTCAGCGGGTCCACGCGCCAGCCGAACTCCGAGGTGACCTCGGCCGTTGGAGGCGTGGGCCCCGGCACGGTGGTGGCCGGGCCCGGCGCGGCCCGCCCAGCGACACCGGTGGGCCAGGCCACCGCGCCGGGCGAGGAAGGCTCCGCGTCGGGGGTCGAGCCGATGCGCGCGAGGGCCGTGGCGAGCAGCTCCGACAGTCCCAGGCCACCCGACCGTCCGAGGGACAGCGCGAGTTCCGAGGTCATGGCATCGCCCATGATCTGGCCGCCCAGGCCCTGTGTCTCGGCGTCGGGTGTCATCGCCCGCTTCATGTCCTCGAGCATCTGGGCCAGGAGCATCGACTCGAACTGTTCGGCCAGTGCACGGATCTTCACGCGGTCGCCGTCGGTCGACGCCGGCCCCCCGACCCGCTCGATCCCCTGACCCGCCGTCACGTGACTCATCTCTCGAACCTCAGAACCCCAGAACCCCAGAACCTCAGAACCCCAGAACCCCAGAACCCCAGAACCCCAGAACCTACAGGATCACGATCTCCGCTCTGAGCGCCCCGGCGGCCTTCAGCGCCTGCATGATGGCGATGATGTCTCGCGGGGTGGCGCCGAGCGCGTTGAGCGCCGCCACAACAGCATCGAGCGTCGCGCCCTCGCTGAGCGTCACGAGGCGGGCGGCCTGCTCGCGGACGTCCACGCCCACGTTGGGGACGATGACCGTCTCGCCCGTGCGCGAGAGTGGCGCGGGTTGCGAGACCTCGAACCTGGTCGTGATCCGCACCGACAGGTTGCCGTGGGCGACGGCGGCGGGTCCGAGCCGGACGGCACCGCCCACCACCACGGTCCCCGAGCGCTCGTTGATGACCACGCGGGCGGGCGCGTCGGTGTCCACGGGCAGGGCCTCGATGCGTGCCATGAGGTCGGCCACGGCGCCTCGATACTGTTCAGGCACGCGGACGAGCACGGTCCCCGGATCCACGACGCGCGCCATGCCGGCCCCGATCTCGTCGTTGACGGCACGGGCCACCCGAGCCGCGCTGACGAAGTCGGGTTCGCGGAGCGCGAGCGACAACGCGTCGGCCGACGGCAGCGTCGCGGCGCTGCCGACCTGCACGAGCCCGCCGCTCGGGACGCGGCCCACGGTGAGGTGGTTCACGGCGACGCTGTTGCCGGCGCCTCCGCCTCCGAAGCCGCCAATCGAGAGCGGCCCCTGAGCCACCACGTAGACCTGGCCCTCCGGACCGCGAAGGGGTGTGGCCAGCAGCGTGCCGCCCTGCAGGCTTCGCGCGTCGCCCACCGACGAGGCGGTCACGTCGACGCGCGCGCCCGCCCGGGCGTAGGCGGGCAGCTCCGCGGTCACGAGGACCGCCGCGACGTTCTCGACGTTCACACGCCCGGCGGCCACCGACACGCCCATCCGCTCGAGCATGTTCACGAGCGTCTGGGTCGAGAAGATGGTCTGCCGGCGGTCACCCGTCTTGTTGAGCCCGACGACGAGCCCGTAGCCGATGAGCGGCGTGGAGGCGAGGCCCTGCAGGGCGGCCACGTCCTTGAGCCGCGCGCCGGAATCCGCCGAGAGGGGCGCAGCCAGGAGCGCCGCGAGCGCCGCGGCCAGCCGCCAGTCCGGTGAGAGAAGTCGCATCATCGCCCCTTCAGAAGATCTTGTTGAGCACGCGAATCAGCCAGCCTGGCGAGAGGCTGTCCTTGATGAGCCCCTTGCCGAAGTAGCGGATGCGGAGCTGGCCGATGGCCGGTGACGGCAGGATGTTGCCCGGCCGGATGTCGACAACGCGGGCGACGCCGGTCAGCACGATGATCTGTCGGTCGCCGTTGATGTCGACCTCGCGCACGCCCTCGATGACCAGGTCGCCGTTGGGCAGCACTTCCGCGACGCGTGCCGTGAGCGTGGCGCTCAGGGTGCCGGCCCGGGTCGTCGTGCCCGCGCCCTTGAAGCCGGTGCCCGACGAGAGCGACGCAAGGCTGGAGGGATCGAGGGAGTCGGGGATGAGCTTGTCGGCGCCGAAGAAGCTGGGGACGCCGGCGGAGGCCGAGCCGCTCTTCGCGAGCGTCGAGTCGGCCGTTCCCGTGGCGGCGATGACCTCCTCCACGCGCACGGTCACGAGGTCATTCACGCGCCGCGCTCGCAGATCGCCCATCAGCCCGTTCATCCAGGCCCCGGCTTCAGGCCCCTGCCCGCCCGACCCGCTTCGAGCGGCCTCCAGGTAGCGGGCCACCAGCACGTCGTAGCTGTCGGTGCCCCCGGGAACCTGAGCCCTGGCCTGATCCTGCTTCTGTCCGGCCGAGACCGCGCACGGAAGCAGAACCAGCGCGGCGGCGAGCAGCAGTGGCCTGACAGCCCGTGGTGCCAGACGCTGGGCTGCCGCAGCCCATGGTTCCGGGCAGAGGGAAAGGCGGGACAGTCCCCGTTTCCCTGGAGAGTCACACGACGGGAAACGGGGACTGTCCCCCTTTCCGGGCGAGAGCCACATGCGCCACGGGCTGCTAGTCATGGATCACCTCGACCGTCCCCGCGCCGACGACGCGCGCTTTCATCGTCCGGCGGCTCCGGGGGTTCACGACGCGAATCACCGCTCCCCTGTCGCCGCGGTCCGCGGCGAGCAGACGGCCTTCGGCGACGACCTCGCCGACGCGCGCGGTGGCGCGCACCTCCTCGCCCGCGCTGACGAGCGGGAGCACCGCCAGGCTCGCCGGGGCCAGGCACGCATCCGGGCCCAGGTCCCGCAGCACACGGCTTCGTCCGATGGCCTCGGCGGCCGGCCAGGCCCGAAGCGGGCCTTCCACCTCGTGGCTCACGATGGCGACGTCGGCTTCGTCCAGCGTGTCGCCGCGCGAGACGACGCGCCGCGTGTGCAGGTGCGGTACCCGCACCCGGAGGTCGGCCTCCGCCGTGGCGGTCCAGGCCACGGCAGGTCCGACCGTCGTCGCGGTACGCAGTGCGAAGCGCATGGGCCGTCCCAGCCGCGCGCCCGGATCGGGTCGCGCCTGGACGGGGCCCTGGGCCGATGCGGCCGGGACCCGCAGGTGGTCGATGGCGACATCGGCGTCGGCGCCCATCCTGGCGCGCACGGCGGCCAGAATGGCGTCCCGAACGGGCGCATCGGCATCCGCCTGCGCCGAGGGCGCCGCGCCCGCCGAGCCGACGATGAGCGAGCACAGCAGGGCGCGCATCATCGCACCAGGTTGTTCACCTGCGCCAGCATCTCGTCGGCGGCCCTGATGACCTTCGAGTTGGCCTCGTAGGCGCGCTGGCCGAGGATCATGTTGACCATCTCCTCGACCACGCTGACGTTCGAGTCCTCGAGGAAGCCCTGGGCGATGGTGCCGCGCCCGTCGAGGCCCGGCGCGCCGGCCTGCGGCTCACCGGACGCCGTGGTGGTGACGAAGATGTTGCCGCCCGCGGCCTTGAGGCCCGCCGGGTTCTGGAACGTCGCGAGCTCGATGTTGCCCAGCTGCTGGGCGCCGTTCTGGCCGGCGACGGCCGCCGACACGATGCCCTCGCGCGAGATGCTCACCGAGGTGGCGTTCTCCGGCACCGTGATCTGGGGCTCCAGGGGGTAGCCCGCCATGGTGACCAGCATGCCCTGCGCGTCGCGGACGAGCGCGCCGGCGCGCGTGTAGCCCGTGGTGCCGTCGGGAAGCGTCACCTTGAAGAACCCCGCGCCCTCGATGGCGAGGTCGAGCGGGGCGTTGGTCGCGCGCAGGTTGCCGGCGCTGAAGTCCCGCGACGAGGCGAGGGGACGCGTGCCCAGGCCGGTGGCGAGCCCGACCGGGCTCTCGCCGGCCACCGACGTCGGCGAGCCGGGGACCCGTGTCTCCTGGTACACGAGATCCTCGAACTGCATGTGGGTCTTCTTGAAGCCCGACGTGTTGACGTTGGCGATGTTGTGCGCCACGTTGTCGATGTTGGCCTGCTGCGCGTTCATGCCGCTGGCCGCCGTGTACAGTGCGCGAATCATGGGTCCTCGTCCTCCCGGGCCTACCGCCGTCCGATCGACTCGATGGTGCGGCCATCGATGTCGTTCATCAACACGGCCACGGCCCGCTGCAGGGCCTCGAAGGTGCGTGACACGGTCGTGAGCTCGGCCACCCGCTCGACGACCGAGACGTTGGATTGCTCGAGGGAGCCCGCGAAGACCGTGGGCTCGGTCACCACGGCCGGGGCCGCGCCCTCGTCCGCCCTGAGCAGCGACGTACCCTCGCGGACCAGCTTCGTGGGATCCGCGAACGTGACGATCCGCAGGCGGCCCGCCGCGACGCCGTCGCTCGTCACCGTGCCGTCCGACGCCACGTGCACGACGCCGGGGCCGGCCTTGAGGGGGCCACTCTCGCCGAGGACGGGAGCGCCATCGGTGGTGGTGATCGTGCCGTCCGCCTGGCGCGCGAGATGCCCATTCCGCGTGTAGCGCGTACCGGCCGGCGTCTCGACGGCGAGGAAGCCATGGCCGTCGATGGCGATGTCGAGCGGCTGGCCGGTGTTGACGAGGGTGCCGGCGCGCGTGTCGAGCCGCCTGGCGCCGGTCGTGACGTCGACGGCGGTCTCGAACGCCGCGGTGAAGCTCGGGCGCGGCGCCTTGGCGTGGCCCGCACGCTCGCCCTTGAAGCCCGGCGTGCCCGCGTTGGCGATCTCGTCCGCCAGGCGGTCCAGTTGATCGATGCGGGTGCGCATCCCGCTCAGCGCGACGTAGTAGCCGCCAGCCATGACGCCTCCTCTGGATGCGGCGGACCTTCGGGGAGCACGAGGCACACGTCCTCCATCACGCCCGGCGCCTGGACACGAATCCAGGCGTGGTCCTCCCAGTTCGCCTCGATGACGGTGGCGTCGCGCCCGCGCGCGGCGGCCGCGGCAATCCGTGCGGCGGCCTCGGCGACGCTCGAGGTGCACACCAACGCCGGCAGCGGGCGCGCGGCCGGCCGCGGCTCGGCGCCATACTGCGCGAGGATGGCCATCCAGTCCTCGTCGGTCACCAGGTAGACCTCGAGGGTCCAGCCGGTCAGCCGTCGCAGGGCGCCGAGGGCGCGGCGGCGGATCGGCGCCGGGGAGGCCACGCGGACGCGGTGCTCGATGGGATCGCTGATGGGCGCGATGCGGAGCGCGCGAACGGCCTCGCGGCACAACCCGCCGGGCGCGTGCCGCACGGTCGTCGGATCGAAGGTGGGCAGGCAGCGCACCCCGAACTGGGTGGCCAGGGCCGTCAGCACCGTCTGCCTGTCCGCGGCGCCCATCGCCTGCAGCTGCTCGCCGAGCCGCAGCCCCGACTCGCGCTGCGCCTCGAGCGCGCGCGACAGCGACGCGCTGTCGCAGACCCCTTTGGCGGCCAGCAGCGTGCCGAGCCGCATGGGCGGTACGCCGCGCAGGCCGGGCGCAAGGGGTGTGCCGGCCGTCAGGCGCTCGCGCGCCATCTGCTCGAGGCACGCCCGGGAGCAGAACCAGCGCCCGTCCACCCGCGCGCCAACGCCGCGGCTCACGAGCAGGTCGGGCCGCCAGCGGCCACAACCCTCAGCGGCGCAGCGCGCCATGCGCGCCTCCCTTCGGCTTCGCGAGCTGCAGGTGGAGGCTCACCTCACTCTCCGACAGTCCCTCGCGCGACGCGATGTCGGCCACCGCCTCGCCGCGTCTGGCAGCGCCGGCGATGCGGCGCGCGATCGAGCTCCGCGTGGATCGGGCCGCGCGCGGGGCGGCGCTGCGCTCGAGCTCCCGCGCCACGTTGGTGAGGCCCGCTTCCGTGGTGTCGGTCAGCAGTTCGAGGGCGGAGGTGAGATGCGCCAGGCGCTCGCCGAAGCGCGCCACGGCGCCGAGCGCCTTCGACAGGCGGACCAGGACGATCGCCTCGACGAGGGCCACCAGGCCCACTGCCATCACCCCGTAGGCCAACACGTCCGGCATCGCCACTCACGCCTCCAGCCGCACCCGCTTCGCGGGGCTCGTCACGTCCGTAATCCGCACGCCGTAGTTGCCGCCCACGACCACCACTTCGCCGTGCGCGATGACGCGATCGCCCACGAGGAGCTGCACCGGCTCGTCGGGCGAGCGCTCCATGTCCACGACGCTGCCCGGCCCGAGCGCGGCCAGTGTCCGGAGGGGCAGCATGGTCCGCGCGAACCGCACGACGAGCGGCAGGTCGATGTCGAGAACGACATCGAGGTTCTCCTGCGGGCCCGCCCCGGCCGCCGACAGCCGGCCGGCGACGGCGACGCGCGCGATGAACCCGGGCGCCTGCAGCTCGTACACCGTCCCGTCGGGGGGCGCTCCGGCGGCGCGTGCCGTGCCGAAGCCCAGCGCCAGGCCCGCATGCGCGGGCTGGGCGCAGAGCGCCGTGGCCGCGCGGTTCCAGAGGTCGCGGAGCAGTCCGACGATGGCCGGCCGATCCGGCGACTCGACCCCGGTGATGCGCCGGGCCAGGGTCTCGGCGCCGCCCAGGTCGATCCAGGCCTCGATCGAACCGCGCCTGGCGCCGCTCACCGAACCCGTCAGGCACCAGCCGTCGCCCGACGCCCCCGACGGGGCCGGTGTGCCGACGATGTCATCGACGATCGCGCTCACCGCCGTGGCCAGCTCGCGAATCAGTGCCTCCATCACGGGATCGGGTGTCGGTACCGTTGTCATCTCAGCGCTCCACGACCTGGCTGTCCGGGCACGCTTCATCGAGCCGGACGCTCACGCGGCCCTGATCGATGCCCAGACGGCCCTTGAACTTCAGTGTGCGGCCCACGCGCACGTCGACGAGGCGGCTTGCGGGCACGCCGAGCGACAACACGTCGCCGGGCCGCACGTTCACCAGGTCGCGGGTGGTGAGCCGCGATTCGAGCGACGCGGTCACCGGCATCGCGGCCGCCGCGAGGTGATCGCGCAGCCACTGGCGCTCCGCCGCGTTGGGCTCCTGCCGCTGCCGGTGCCAGGCCTGTGCCAGGCCCCCGCCCGTGGCCTCCACGATCGTGACGGGAAGACAGAGGTTGACCATCCCTCTCGCGTCTCCCACGGACATGTCGAAGGCCACCATCAGCACCGTCTCGTTGGGGGCGGCCACCTGGAGCATCTGCGGGCGCGTGTCACGGCCGCGGATCTCGAAGCGCAGGTCCACGATGGGGCGCCAGGTCTCGGTCAGGGACTCGAGCAGCACCTTGACGATGGAGTCGGCGATGTGCTGCTCGATGTCGGTGAGCGCCCGGCCCGGAGCGGCGGAGCGGCCCTCCCCTCCGAGCATCCGATCGAACATCGGAAACGCCACCGAGGGGTTGATCTCGAGTGCCCCCAGCTCGCCGAGCGGCGGGATGGACAACGCGTAGAACGCCGTGGGGTCCGCCAGCGAGAGCAGGAACTCCGAGTACGCGAACTGTTCGACGGCGACGACCGCCAGCTCGGTGACCGATCGGAGGTAGACCGACAGCGACGTCGAGACCGTGCGGGCGAAGCGGTCGTGGAGGAACTGCAGCGAGTGGATCTGCTCCTTCGACACGCGGTCGGGCCGCCGGAAGTTGTAGCGGACCGCGCCGCTGGCCAGACCGTCCGACGCGCGCTTCGCCGCGCGGCCGGTCGAGGGTGCCAACAGGAGGGCATCGATCTCGTCCTGCGTGAGGGTGCGGCCCATCAGTGCGCCTCCCGTCGCTGCAGCGAACCGGCGAGCATGGAGCGGAGGCGCGCCAGGGCCTGCGTGCGCAGCTGCGACACCCGCGACTCGCCGACGCCGATGACCTGGCCGATCTCGGCCAGCGTGAGGTCCTGCTCGAAGTAGAGCGTGAGGATGTGCCGCTCGCGCTCGGGCAGCTGCACAATCGCGCGCGCGAGGTGCTCGCGCAGCTCGCGGCGCTCGAGCGTCGTGTGGGGCCCCTCGCCGGGATCGACGACCACCTCGAGGCTGTCGGCGCCGTCGCCCTCCGCCGAGGCCTGGCGGATGACCGCCAGGTCCACGGAGCGCAGGCGATCGAGGAGGCGATCGTACTCGACCTCCGAGACGCCGAGGGCGCCGGCGATCTCCCGGGCCTCGGGCTCGCGCCCGAGCGACTCCCTCAGCCCGGCGATGGCCCCGTCCACGTCACGGCGCAGCTTGCGGAGCGTCCGTGGCGCCCAGTCGAGGTCGCGCAGCGAGTCGAGCATCGCGCCGTGGATGCGGCGGCGGGCGAAGGCGCTGAACGGCACGCCGAGCGCCGGGTTGAAGCGGCCCGCGGCGTCGATGAGCCCCAGCACGCCGACGCTGATGAGCTCCGAGACCTCGACCTGCGAGGGGAGGCGGTTGGCCAGCCGGCCGGCCATGGCCTTCACCAGCCCGACGTGTTCCATCACGAGCCGGTCCCGAGTGTCCAGTTCCGCGCCTCCCGGCGGCGCCATCCTGCGCATCGTCACTGTCTCGGTCTCCGTGTCGGCCCTGCCCATCGCGTCAGCACGCGGCCACCGCCGCTTCCCATTCGTCGTCCCGCAGCAGGGCCCCGGCCAGCGCGGCGGGCGTGGCGCGATCGAAGTCCTCGGGCACCTGCTGCCCGGTCGTCAGGTACGACACGGGAATCCCGCAATCCGCGATCACCGCCAGCAGCGGCGCCACGCTCTCGGCCTCGTCCAGCTTCGCGATCACGATGCGATCGGGCCGCACGTCCTGATAGGCGTCGAGCAGCCGGCGGGCGGTGCGGGCGCTGGTGTCAGCGGCCATCACCAGGTGCGTGCGCACGCCGCGGCGGCCGCCGAGCAGGCGGCGCAGGTCGCGCAGGCCCCCGTCGCGCGGGGACCGCCCCGCCGTGTCCACGAGCAGCGAATGGCGGCCGGCGGCGAGCGCCTTGTCGAGCTCCTCGACGGTGCGCGCCACGCGAAAGGGCGCGCCGATGACGCTGGCGTAGATCCGCAGCTGCTCGACGGCCCCCGTGCGGAAGCCGTCGGCGCCCACGAGCCCGAGCGTGCGCCCGCGGGTGGCCCGCTCGCGCGCCGCGATCTTCGCGATGGTCGTCGTCTTGCCGACGCCCGGGGGGCCGACGAACACTTCGACCCTGGCATAGGGCTCGTCGCCCGCCGCGAGCGCCTCGAGCTGGCTGGCGAGCAGGCGACGCAGGACGGGAAGCGAGGCCGCGCGGCGTTCGGCATGGCTGGCCGAGGCCGCCACGCGCTCGGCCATCGCGCGGTCCAGGCCGCTTGCCAGGAGCCGTGCCACCAGGCCGCCGCGGGCCGAGCGGGCCGTGCGCGTCGGGGGCGGGGTGTCGGCCGGCCGTCGCTCGGGGACGGCAGCCCGGACAGCTGCCGGCGCACTCGCCGCGGTGACCTGCACCTCGCGCATGCCCACCCAGCCGCGCCAGCCGCGCGCCGCGACCATCCGGGTCGCCAGCACGAGCGCCTCCGGGCCCATGTCCTCGCGGACGGCCCGCAGCGCGTCCTTCACGGTGGTGTGGCGATACGTCTTGACGCTCATGTCAGTCCAGGGTCGCGATGCCCGCGACGTGAATCTGCGGCGGGACCTCGTTGTGCGAGATCACGCCGAGGTGCGGGAGCACGCGGGCGAACAGTCGCCAGACGTGCGGCCTCAGCACCGGCGTGCAGAGAAGCACAGGCTGTGCCACCGCGCCGGCGACGATCTCGGCCAGGCGGCTGGCCAGGCGCTGCGCCTGGGCCGGCTCGATCGCCAGGACCACGCCCTGCTCGGTGCGAACCATCGAGGCCAGCAGGCGCTCCTCGAGCCCGGGCGACAGCGCAATCGTGGGCAGGTCGCCCTTCTCGGTCTGGTACGGACGGCAGATGGCGCGGCCAATGGCGGCACGGACGGCCTCGGCGACCTGGTCGGCGTCCTTGCTGGCGGGCGTGGCGTCGGCGATGGCCTCGAGGATGGTCGTGAGGTCGCGGATCGGCACCCGCTCACGGAGCAGCTGACGGAGCACGCGCTGGATGTCGCCAATCGAGGCGATCTTGGGGACCAGCTCCTCGACCAGCTTGGGGGAGCTCTCGGCCACCCGGTCCACCAGCTCCTTGGTGTGCTGGCGCGTGAGCAGGTCGGGCAGGAAGGCGCGCACCACCTCGGACAGGTGCGTCGAGAGCGCGGTCGTCGGATCGACCACCGTGAAGCCGGCGGCCGACGCGCGGTCGCGCTGCTCGTGGCCAATCCACACGGCGGCGAGGCCGAAAGCCGGCTCGCGGGTGACCGTGCCCTCGAGGCCGATGTCGGCCGTGCCCGGGTTGATGGCGAGCAGCCGGTCCGCGAACAGCTCGCCGCGCGCCACCTCGACGCCCTTGACGAGGATCGCGTAGGCACGCGGGCCGAGCTGCAGGTTGTCCGCGACGTGCACCGGCGGGACGACCACGCCGGTCTCCGCCGCGATCTGCCGGCGGATGGCGCGCACGCGCGTCAGCAGCGTCCCACCCTGCTTCTCGTCCACCAGACCCACGAGCGCGTAGCCGACCTCGACGGCCAGCGCATCCACGCCGACGGCGGTGTCGATGGCATCGGACGCGGGCGGTGGTGCCGACGCGGCCGTTTCCTTCGCGGCCTCGGCCTCCTGGCCGTTGGCGTAGGCCACCAGACCCAGGCAGGCGGCCACCAGCACGAAGGCGAGCTTGGGCAGCCCCGGAATGAGCGCGAGCAGGAGCAGCACGCCGGCGGCTACGGCCAGCGGCTTCGAACGCGCGAAGAGCTGGTCGGCGACCTCCTCGCCGAGGTGGGATTCGGATGCGGCACGCGTGGTGATGAGACCGCCCGACATCGAGACCAGCAGCGCCGGGATGGCGGTGACCAGCCCCTCGCCCACCGTGAGAATGGTATACGTGCGCGCGGCCGTCGCCAGATCGAGCTGGTGCTGCACGACGCCGATGACCAGCCCGGCGACGATGTTGACGCCGGTGATGAGCACCGCGGCCAGGGCGTCGCGCTGGGTGAACCGGATGGCGCCGTCCATCGATCCGTAGAAATCGGCCTCCCGCCGGACGCGGTCGCGCCGGGTGCGCGCTTCCTTGTCGTCGATCACGCCGGCGCTCAGGTCGGCGTCGATCGCCATCTGCCGCCCCGGCATCGCGTCGAGGGTGAACCGCGCGGTCACTTCGGAGATGCGCACCGCGCCGTGGTTGATCACGAGGAACTGGATGGCGACGAGGACGAGGAAGATCACGACGCCGACGACGAAGTTGCCGCCGACGACGAACTGGCCGAACGCCATGATGACGTGCCCGGCGGCGTCCACGCCCTCGTGGCCGTGCATGAGGATCAGGCGGGTCGAGGCCACGTTCAGCGACAGCCGCAGCAGCGTGAGCAGGAGGAGCAGCGACGGGAACACCGAGAACTCCACCGGCTGCTTGAGGTAGACGACCGTCAGCAGCAGGACGACCGAGAGCCCGATGTCCACCGACAGCAGGACGTCGAGCAGCACGGGCGGGAGGGGCACCACCATGAGCAGCACCACCGCGATGAGCGCGGAGGGCACCATGAGGTGCGAGGGCCGGACGGACGAGGCGACGGACGTGGACATGGGCACCTAGAGCTGCAGCTGTCTGATCCGGATCAGGTAGGCCAGCACCTCGGCGACGGCACCGAAGAGCGGCCCGGGAATCTCGTCGCCCACCTCGGTGCCCCGGTAGAGCGCCTGGGCGAGCGGGACGTTCTCCACCATCGGCACCCCGGCGTCGCGCGCGATCTTCTTGATCCGCTGCGCGAGGTGGTCGCGGCCCCGGGCCACCACGACGGGCGCGCCCATTCGCGCGCGCTCGTACCGGAGCGCGACGGCGTAGTGGGTGGGGTTGGTGACGACCACCGTGGCCGTCTTCACCGCGCTCAACATGCGCCGGCGGGTCATCTCGCGCTGGATGCGCCGCACGCGCGCCTTGACCTCGGGGCTGCCTTCGTTCGATCGCGCCTCCTCGCGGAGCTCCTGCTTGGTCATCTTCAGCGAGGCGTAGTGCCGCCATCGCTGCAGGCCATAGTCGGCGGCGGCGACCGCAACCAGCGCCAGGCCCGCCTGCACGAGCAGCCGGTACAGATGGCCCCAGCCCGCCGCGGCCGCGGCGCCGGTGCCGAGCCAAGCCAGACGCGGCGCGTCACCGAGAGCCTCGCGGACGACCTGCCAGGCCAGCGCCGCCACCACCGTCGCCGCAACCGCCGTCTTCACCAGGTCCAGGCCCGACTGCGACGGCTTGAGCCGCGCGAGGCCCTGTTTCGGGCTGAGCCGTGACCAGTCGGGCGTGAGCCGGTCCGGCGCGAACACCCAGCCACTCTGGGTGAAGTTACCCGCGAGGGACACGACCACGGCGGCCAGCAGGAACGGGCCGGCCACCAGGCCGAGCAGCACCAGGTCGCTCACCGCCTGGTTGGCGAGGTCGTGCAGCGCGATCGAGTCGCGCGCCGACTCTCCGAGGTGCGAAAGGCCGCCGGCGAGCCGGCGCTCCAGGTGGCCGAAGCCCGACGCGCCGGTGCGCGCGAGCGCCACGGTGACGCCGAGCAGGGCGAGGGCGGCGACGAGATCCTGGCTCCGCGCCACCTGGCCCTTTTCATGGGCGTCCTTGAGGCGCTTCGCCGACGGCTTCTCGGTCTTCTCCCCGAGGTGCTGCTCGGCCATGGCGTGCTAGCGAAGCCCCTGTGCGAGCGCGCGGCCCGCGTCGATGGCGACGGTGACGAAGCGGGCGGTCACCGCCGGAATCTGCGGCACGACGGCAGCCACCACCAGCAGGCCGACGATGAGGCGCACGGGCGTGCCGACGACCATGAGGTTCAACGCGGGCGCGGCCTTCGACACGAGTCCGGTCGCGACCTCGACGATCAGCATCACGACGATGATGGGCGCCGCGAGGCGGAACCCGAACTCGAACACGACGCCGAGCAGCCGCGTCACGCTCGCGGCCAGCGTGCCGTCAATCGCGCCGGTGCCGATGGGCACGGTCTGGTACGACGAGGCCAGCCCGCGCAGGAGTACGTGATGGCCGTTGATGGCGAAGAACGTGAGGAGGGCCAGGTTGCCGTAGAGCGTGGCGAGCAGCGTGTTGCGCGCGCCGCCCTGCGGGTCGATGAGCGACCCGTACGACAGCATCAGCTGGCTGCTGGTGATGTGACCGCCGAGCTCCGCGCCGGCGAGCACCGCGCGCACCGACAGGCCGAGCGCCAGGCCGATGGCCAGCTCGCGCAGGACGATGACGCCGAGCGCGGCCAGCGTCGGCACCGGCGGCACGGGCACGAGCGGGAGCGACAGGACCGCCAGCAGCAGGGCCAGCCCCACCCGCACGTAGGGCGGCGCCGACTGGCCGCCGAAGGTCGGGGCGCTCATCACCAGCATGCCCGGCCGCGCGACGAGCAGCCCGATCCGCGCCAGCAGGTCGAGGTCCATCACCGGATGAGTTCGGGCAGCCGCCGGATGAGGCCCGCCGAGAATCCCGTCACCACGCGGAGCATCCACGGAAAGGCCAGCGCGAAGACGAGGCAGATCGCGAGCGCGCGCGGGATGAACGCCAGCACGTTGTCCTGGATGGACGTCACCGTCTGGAACACGCTCACGAGCACGCCCGCGAGGAGGCCCGCGAGCAGCATGGGCAGCGTGACGATGACGGCGGTTTCAATGGCCTGCCGGACAATGCCGACGACGAGCGCTTCGGACATGGCACCTCACCTCGGGCGCGCGGGGCGCCTCACAGGAAGCTCCGCACCAGCGAGGCCACCAGCAGGTTCCAGCCGTCGATCATCACGAAGAGGAGGATCTTGAACGGCAGCGAGATCATCGCGGGTGGCAGCTGCAGCATCCCCATCGACAGCAGCGTCGTCGACACGATGAGGTCGATGAGCAGGAACGGCACGAACAGGAAGAAGCCCATCTGGAAGCCGGTCTTCAGCTCCGAGATGGCGAACGCGGGAATGACGACGCGCATGGGCAGGTCGCCCACGCGCTCGGGACGCGGAAGCCGTCCGAGTTCGACGAAGAGGGCGAGGTCCGCCTCGCGCGTCTGCTTCAGCATGAACTCGCGCAGCGGCGGCGCGCCGCGGTCGAGCGCGTCGGTGACCGAGAGCCGCCCGGCCAGGGCCGGCGCGACGGCCAGCTCGTGGACGCGCTGCCCGACCGGCGCCATGATGAAGACCGTCAGGAACAGCGTCAGCCCGACGAGCATCTGGTTGGATGGCATCTCCTGCGTCCCCAGCGCCTGGCGCAGGAAGTGGAAGACGATGGCGATGCGCGTGAACGACGTCATGATCACGAGCGCCGCCGGGATGAACGTGAGCAGCGTCAGGAAGAGGACGACCTGGAGCGGCGCCGAGATCGTGCCGAGGCCATCCACCTGCACGTCGAGACTCGACGGCTGCTGCGCCGCGAGGCCCGCCGAGCCGAGGGCGGCCAGCGCGGCCACCGATCCCAGCCACCGCCATCGCGTCGTCACGACGACGCCCCCTTCTCCACCGAGGCCTCGAGCGTCGAGGCGAACGGCGGCTGGAGCTCGGTGACGAGGCTGATCTGGCCAGGCGTGAGGCCGATGAGGAGCCGGCGCCCCTCGACGGCCACGATCACCAGCGATCGCCGATCGCCAAGGGCCACGGCCGTCTCCACCGAGACCGGCTGCTTCGACCGGCGGATCAGCGTGCCGCGCCGGAGCAGCCAGGAGGCGAGCACGAGCAGCCCGAGCACGACCGCCATGGCCGCGAGGGCCTGGCCGTTGATGGGCACGGGATCGACCCCGGGCACCACCATCTGCGCGAGCACCATCACGCCACCTCGGCGCCCGCGGGCGGGATGATCCGGCGCAGGCGCAGCGCCGTGCCGTCGTCCACGATGACGACCTCGCCGTGGGCGAGCGGCCGGCCCTGCACCCGCAACTCGAGGTCCGAACCGGCGACCTGGTCGAGCCGCACGATGCTCGCGCGTTCGAGCTGGAGGCAGTCCCTGACGGTGAGGCGCCCGGTGCCCAGCACGATGTCCACCGCGCACTCGACGTCGAAGACGGGCGCCAGCGGCTCGTCCACCGCCGGCGCGCTAGAACTGGACGACGAAGTCGGAGAAGAGGACATCGACGACCTCCACTTCCTCGACCGCGTGGCCGAGCTTCTCGATGATGGCGGCGCGCAGCTGCGCCTTGCCCTCGGGCGTGACCAGCACCTCGGAGGTCTGCGTGGTGAGCACCTCGAGCATCGTCGAGCGCGCCTGCATCAGGGCCACCTTCGACTCTTCCATCTCCGCGGCCTGCCCCGCGTCCTTCACCACGAGCTGCATCGAGACGCGGAGGAAGCGGGCCGCGCCCTTGTCGGCCAGGTTCACCACGAATGGGTCGAACGAGACGAGGCCGCGCTCTGGTGCCGGCTCTGCGGGCGCGGCGGCTTCGGCCGCTGCAGGCTTCTGAAGGAACCAGTACATGCCCCCCCCCGCCGCCAGCACCAGCACCGTGATGCCGGCGAGGAGAGGAAGGCGGCGGCCCTTGGGGTGCGCGGGCGCCTGGGGCGCCGGGGTCTGGGATGCGTCGCTCATGGGTGAAGTCTCTGACCCACCCCCTGCAGCAAGCCCGATGCCGCCTCGAATTCCGCCGTAAACGTGAGGCTTTCGCCGTGTTCCGAATCCCGGACGCGTCGGCGGACCGATTCGAGGTGACGGCCGGTCGACAGGGGCGCCTCGGGCGCGAGAGCCGGGAACCTGAATCCGGGACCCGGGGTCCGGAAGCCGCCTACACCGTCACTTCGAAGCGCGGCCTGTCGTCGTCGGCACGTCGTCGGGCCCGGCGGTGGTGCTGGGGCCGCTCGCGATCGGACGCCTCCTCCTGCTCGTGGCCATCGAGCACCTCGTCGGAGCCTCCGCGGTCCGAGACGCTCAGTTCGTCGAGCGCGAGGCCGTGTTCGCCGAGGGCCTGGCGGAGCGAAACCTCGTGCCGCTCGATCCATTCGCGGACCGCGGGCACCTCGGCCTCGAGTCGGGCCGTCACCACCCCGTCGTCGACGACGACCCTGATGCTGAGCTCGCCGAGATACTCGGGCCGAAGCTGCACGCGCGCTTCACCGCCACCGCCCGTGATCTGCAGGCGGAGGGACTGGACGATCTGGTCGGGCAGTTCGGCCTCGGCCGCGGCCTGCGACCCCTCTGATGGCAGGACGTCCGCGATCGTGGGCGGAACCTGCGTCTGGCGGAAGGGTCCGTCGACCTGCGCAACGTGCGGAACTGCGGCGTGTGCGGGCGTCGCCGGGCCAGGGTCGGCCGCGGACGACCGCGGGGCCGACTCGACGTGGCCGTGGATGGAGGGCGCGCCGCCGGTGGGCGACGCGGCCCACGCGTCCGGCGGCCTCGAGGCCGTCGGGCCATTCGCCGCCCCGCCTGCATCGGCCGACGCGGGCGGGTGGAAACCATGAGCCGCCGTGGTGGGCTTCACGCCAGCGCGCGCCTGCGCCCCGGGCCGCTCGGAGGCGCCGGCCCGGCCGGCGGCCGTGACGGCGGCGGTATCGGCCCTGGCGGCGTCCACCACACGTGCGGCTTCAGGGACGACCGGGTCGGCGGCTCCGGGCCCTGCCACCGGCTGCGCGTCCGTGACGCGTGCCGACTGGCCCGTCATCGGGTGCCTGCGGGCGTCGAGGCCGGAGAGCGATGGCTCGGTCGCGCGGGGTACTCGAGCCCTGGCCACACCCTGGCCGCCGTCCGCACGCGGGATCTCCTGCATGGCCGGAGGGGCGGGCTCATGCGCGGTGCGATCCGGGACGCTCGAGGCCGGCCGCTCGATAACCAGCGGCGGAAGCGCCCGCCCGGTCGCATGCGGCGCCGCACCGGCCTCGGGGATGGCGTCGGCTTGGCGTGGCCCTGCCGGCGCCGGCAGGGCAGCGAGGCCGTCCTCTTCGGCATCTCCGGCCCCCGGCGCCATCGCGAATGCCCCGGGCACGCCCGTGGCTCCCAGCGACTCAACCTGGACGGCCGGCCTCGGATCCGCCGCGACCTGGTGACCCTGACTCCTGGTGGCAGGTGCGCCCACCGAAGACGCGTCCTTCGCATCGGGCACCGCCCGAGGCACGGGTACCTGCCGCACGGTCGGATCGAGCCACAGCGCCGAGACCGCGTCCGCGCCGGACGCGGTCGGGAGGGGCGCCGAGGATTCGGGATCGTCGGCCTCGTCCGTGCGCGAGGCCTGCGGGCTCCGCGGCGCGGCGTTCACGCGCGTCGCCGCCGGCGCGGCTGCCTCCGCCCCCTGGCCTTCCTCCGCTGGCGCAAGCGCCCAGGCGCCGAGGAGCTGGCGGATCTGATCGCCAAACGCCACGACGGGCCCGCCATCGGCCGCCGGCCCACCCGGCGGAGACGGCACGTCGCCGGCGGCCACGGCCGGCGACATGCCGAAAGCTGACGAAATCACCACCGCGTCACCGCTTGAGGTTGAGGGTTTCGAGCAGCAGCTCGTCGGTCACGGTGATGCTCTTCGAGTTGGCCTGGTAGCCGCGCTGCGCGAGGATCATCTGCGTGAATTCCTGCGCGATGTCCACGTTCGACTGCTCGACCGCGCCTCCGGTCAGCGAGCCGCGCCCGCCCGTCCCGGCGATGCCGATGCTGGCCAGGCCCGACGCTGCGCTCTCGCCGAAGCGGTTCGAGCCGAGCTTGGTCAGGCCCTGCGGGTTGTTGAAGTTGGCCACGGCGAGCTGCCCGACGACGATGGTGGCGCCGGTGCCGAACGTGGCGAGGATTTCGCCGCCGCTGTTGATGCCGATGGCCGTGACCGACCCGGCGGCCGAGCCGTTCTGGGTGCTCGACGAGGTCGCCGACGGGCTGCCGAAGCCCGTGAGCGAGGCCACACCGTTGGCGTCCACGAGATCCCAGGTGAAGGGGGTCGGCGCGGCGCCATTGGCCCACGCCGGTCCGGCGATCACCACATCGGCGATGCCCCCGCCGTTCACCTGCGAGAGCCGCCCCTGTGCATCGAAGGCCAGCGTGCCGTTGCCGATCGAGAAGGGCGTGCCCGCGGTCCCGCCCGTGATCTCGTCGCCGGGGACGGTGATGTCGTAACCCCAGGCACCGGCGCCCGTCTTGGTGTAGGTGATGGTGGCCACGTGCGGCTGGCCCAGCGAGTCGTAGATCTGCACGGCGCTGCTGAAGGTGGCGCCCACGTCGGCGCCGGCGTCCAGGTTCGTGGTGGTGCCGAAGAGCGTGGTGACGACGGGAGGCCGCAGCACGCCCGGTGGCAGCACGATCTCGCCGGGCGTCCCCGTCGTGTCGACGCGCCCGGTGGCCGCGTCGATGGTCGTGTAGCCCAGTACGGGCTGTCCATCCGGCGTGACGAGGGTACCGTTGGCGTCGAAGGTGAAGTCGCCCGCCCGCGTGTAGGAGCGCGAGGCGGGGCCGCCGATCACGAAGAATCCGTCACCCTGGATGGCGACGTTGGTGGCGATGCCCGTCGTTTCGACGCCGCCCTGCCGGAAGTTGGGCGAGATCGATCCGGTCGTGACGCCCAGCCCGACCTGCATGGGATTCATGCTCGTGCCGCCGACCGACTGGCTCACGAGGTCCATGAACTGGACGGTGCTCGCCTTGAAGCCGATGGTATTGAGGTTCGCGAGGTTGTTGCCGATGACGTTCAGCTTCTGCTGGTTGGCATAGAGCCCGGACAGGCTGGTGGAGAACCCCATTACCGCACCTCCGAATCGGCAGCCAGGAAGATGCCGGCGATCACGTCGAGCTTGGCGTTCATCGCCTGGAGCTGCTCGAGCGTGCTGAACTGGGCCAGCTGGGCGAGGAACTCACCGTCGGCCTGAGGCTGGGTGGGATCCTGGTGCTGCAGCTGCGTGAGGAGGAGCTTCATGAAGGCGTCCTGTCCAAGCGGGTTCCCGTGCTCGACGGCGCCGGGTCCGCTCGTGCCCCCGGAGCTGGTCAACTGGTCGATGGTCATCGTGTTCCTTTCGTGAAGCCGTTACCGGCGCCCGCCTGTTGCGTCAGGGCTCGTCCCCGGGCCCTGTCCGGTGACGCAGCGTCGCGAGTTCGTTCATCTCGCCGAGCTCGCGGCGTCGGGCCTCGAGCTGGTGGCGATGCCACGCCCGGTCGCGCAGCCGCTCGAGGGCGCGGCGTCGCTGGTAGGCGATCTGGACCTCGGCGGTCGCGCGGCCGGCGGCCTCGGCCGATGCCGCCGCCGCCTGCCGGCCCGCGTCCGCCTCGAGCCGCTTCCTGGCTATCCAACTTTGGTGCCACCGGAGATGGCCACCATCGGCGCCGTCCCGGCAGGCGTCCACCGAGGCCGCCGCGGCGCGATCGGCGGTCTCCGCGGCGGCACGGGCCTGCAGTTCCGCGCGACGGCGTGCCGTCTCGGCGGCGGCCAGGCGCTGGCGCGCCGCGTCCTCCTGCGTGCGGCGCATCAGCAGGGCCGCGGCGGCGCGGAAGCGGAACGGGCGCATCGGCGTCAGAGCGCCTCGAGGGCCCTGATGGCGTCGGCGAGGCCGACGATGGTGTCGGCCGGTTGACACAGGAACCGGGCGACCGCTTCCCGATGGTCGAGCGCCGCGTCGATTCGGGGGTTGCTCCCCCGCACGTAGGCGCCGACGTTGACGAGGTCCTCGCTCTCGCGCAGCGTGGCCAGCCACTCGCGCACCTGCCCGGCCCGGGTGCGATGCTCGACGCCGGTGATGTCGGGCATGGTTCGGCTGACGCTGGACAGGATGTCGATGGCGGGGTAGTGATTGCGTGCCGCCAGGTCGCGCGACAGCACGTAGTGGCCGTCGAGGATGCCGCGGACGGCGTCGGCGATCGGCTCGTTGGTGTCGTCGCCCTCGACGAGCACCGAGTAGATGCCGGTGATGCTGCCGCGGCCGCGCACGCTGCCGGCACGCTCGAGCAGCCCGGGGAGCAGGGCGAACACCGAAGGCGGATAGCCCTTCGCGGTGGGCGGCTCCCCCGCCGCCAGGCCCACCTCGCGCTGCGCCATGGCGAAGCGTGTCACCGAATCCATCATCAGCAGCACGTTGCGCCCGCGATCGCGGAAGTACTCGGCCAGGGCCGTGGCGCCATAGGCGGCCCGGAGCCGCACGAGCGGAGGGCTGTCCGACGTCGACACCACCACGACCGCGCTCTCGAGGCCACGTGGGCCGAGGTCGTGTTCGAGAAAGCTCCGGACCTCGCGGCCCCGCTCGCCGACCAGCGCCAGCACGACGACCTCCGCCTCGGTGCCGCGTGCCATCATGCCGAGTAGCGTGCTCTTGCCGACGCCGCTGCCGCCGAAGAGGCCCACGCGCTGGCCACGGCCGAGTGTGAGCAGGCTGTCGATGGCGCGAACGCCGGTCCCGATAGGGGCGACGACGGGCTCGCGATCGAGCGGATTCATCGCCGGCGGGCGCAGCGGCGCCAGGTCGGTCACCCGGAGCGGGCCCTTGCCGTCCAGGGGGTGTCCGAGGCCGTCGATGACGCGGCCGAGGAGGGCCTCGCCGGCTGGCATCGACGGGATGCCGCCTCGCGCGACGATGCGGTCGCCGGGCTGGATCCCTGACGTGTCTCCCAGCGGCACCGAGAGAAGGCGTCCCTCGCGGAAGCCGACAATCTCGACCGGAACGGGTCGGCCGTGCGCGCGGCGCACTTCGCACACGTCGCCGATCCGCGCCTGGGGCCCGATCGACTCGACCAGCAGGCCGACCACGCGGCTGACCTGGCCCTGGACCGGCGCCGGATCCGCCCGCTGGAGCAGGTCGAAGTACGCCGCGAAGTCGAGCGGGCACGCCCGATCAACGGCCACCGAGCGCCTCGGCTCCCGGCGGGACATCGCCGTCATGGCTTCCCAGCAGCGCGGTCGCAATCTCCTGGATCTGCGCGTCGATCCCGACGTCGATCACGCCGAAGTCGGACCGCACGAGACAGCCGCCGCGCCGGACCATCGGGTCGGCGACGATCGTGGTGGTGCCGTCGCCGGAGGCGGCTGCGGCCGAGTCGCGCACGACCGCCGCGTAGTCGTCGGGGTGCAGCCGGATGGTGGCCGACGCGGTCTGCCCGAGCCGATCGAGCGCGACGCGGCCCATGGCCGCGACGAGGTCGCGGTCGATCGAGACCTCACGGTGGACGATGCGGCGGGCGATGGCCAGCGCCAGTTGCACGATCTGACGCTCGGCCTTCTGCAGCAGGTCCGTCCGGAGCGTGCGGATCTCGTCCACGGTGTCGGCCAGGCGGCGCACCACCGCGTCACCGCGGGCGGCGGCCGCCTCGGCGCCGGCGCGCTCGCCCTGGGCGTAGCCCTTCATGAAGGCCTCGCGCTCGACCTGCGCGGCGTCGATCACGGGCGGTGCCACCACGACGGGTGCCGGGCTGGCCGCCCGTGGAGCCGGCGCCGTGCCGTTCCAGTCGTAGGGCCGGACCTCGGATGGATGGGCCAGCCGCCGGGCCCTAGACGACATACGGCTCGCCGGCTCCCACGCCGGTGGTGATGAGACCCTCTTCCTCGAGCTTGCGCGCGATCGCCACGATCTCCTGCTGCGCCTTCTCGACGTCGCGCAGGCGCACGGCGCCCATGATGTCCATCTCCTCCTTGATCAGCTCGGCCGCACGCTTCGACATGTTGCTGAAGAAGTGCTGGCGAATCTCCTCGCTGGCGCCCTTGAGGGCCACGGTCAGCGTCTTCTTCTCGGCGCGGTTGACCAGCTCGCGGATGCCCGTGTCCTCGACGGTCGCCAGGTCGTCGAAGACGAACATCAGGTTGCGGATCTGCACGGCCAGGTCGGGCAGATCCGACTCGATGCGCTCGAGCGTGGCCTGGCTGACGCCGCGGTCCAGCCGGTTGAACAGCTCGGCCACCGAGCGCACGCCGCCGTGCTGCTCACGCGACGGGCCGCCCAGCGACTTCAGGCGCTGGTCGATGACGCTCGAGATGCAGCCGATGACGTCGGGCGACACGTCATCGATGCTGGCCATGCGGACCAGCACGTCCGAACGCATCTCGTCGGGCAGCTGCGAGACGATCTGCGCCGCACTGCCGGTGTCGAGGTGCGCGAGGACCAGCGCGATGGTCTGCGGGTGCTCGCCCAGGATGAACTTCGAGAGCTGCTGCGCGCTGGCCTTCTCGAGGGTCTGGAAGCCGGCGCGCGTCTGGAAGGACCGGAGCACGCGTTCGAGGACACGGCGCGAACTGTCGGCCCCGAGCGACTTCGACACCACTCGCCGCGCGTAGTCGACGCCGCCGAGCGCGACGCTGTCGGCCACCTTCGCCATCTCGTCGAACTCGAGCAGGACGGTCTCGCCGACGTCGGGCGCCACCTGCCCCGCGGCGGCGATCTCACGTGCGATGCTCTCGACCTCGTGCTCTTCGAGATGGCGCATCAGCCGGCTCGAGTGCTCCTCGCCGAGCGCCATCATGACGATGGCGGCCTTGCGGGCGCCGGTGAGGGGCTTGGGCGTGTTCACGACGGCCATGGATTACCTGCCGTTCTCCTCGGCCAGCCACGTGCGGACCAGGCGGGCCAGGTCTTCGGGCTGTTCCTCGGCGCGCCGCGCGATTCGCTTGGCGAGCACCGGCAGCCGCCGCGCGTCGGGGGACTCGGGCAACGCGTCGAGCTCGGCCTCGATGGCATGCTCCATCTCGGCCACGGTCCGGGGCCCCTGGCCGAGCGCACCCGTGCCCGCCGCCTGCAGTGCGGGTGGCGGCAAAACCGCGCGCATGATGGGCCTGAGGACCGCGAAGAGGGCGACCAGCGCGATGGCGACGACCGCGACAACCCGGAGAATCTGGGGCGCGTAGGGGGCGACCTGTCGGGGCAGCTCGACCCAGATGGGCCCCGGCGGCGGCTCTTCAGCGATCGACTGATCGCCGAAGGCGATGTTCTCGACGGTGAGCTGGTCCCCGCGCGAGGGGTCGAGCCCCACGGCGGCCGCGACGAGCCGCTGCACGCGCTCGATGTCCTCGGGGCTGCGCGGCTTGCTCGACACCTGCGTTCGGCCCGAGCCGTCGGTCGCCGCCGCCCGCTCGTCGTCGAGGATCACGGCCACGGAGAGACGCGACAGCCGGCCCTGGGGCACGATGGTGTGCCGCGTGAGCTTGCTGACCTCGTAGTTGGTCGTCTCGGTGGTGCGCGCCCCGGGCGGCGCGGCGGCCAGCACCGGCGTCGCCGGGCCGGCGGGGGCGGTGGACGCCGCGGGCGGAGCGTTGGCGCGGGCGCCGGCGATGCCGCCGGTGACCGTCGATGCGGTGCCCTCGCTCGAGGCCTGGCGGCTGCGCACCACGGTGGTGGGATCCCAGCGCTCCTCGGTCTCTTCCTGCGACTCGATGTCGAGCTTGGCCGACACGTTGACCCGCACGTGCCCCGGGCCGACGACCGGCTCGAGCAGCGCCACGACCCGCGCGGCGAGATCGCGCTCGACGCGCTGCTGCCGCTCGAGCGACGCGCCCGTGGCCTCCTCCGCCTCGGCCTGCCCCTGCGACAGCGGACGACCGAACGTGTCGACGATGACCACCGCCTCGGGCCTCAGCGACTCCACGCTGGCGGCCACCAGCCCCGCGATGCCGTTCACCGTCGCCGCCGACAGCGGCTTGTTGGTGCGCAGCTTCAGCACGACGGAGGCCTTGGCCTCCTGCGTGCTGGCCGCGAAGAGCGAGTCGCGTGCGAGCGCAATGTGCACGCGCGCGCTGGCCACCTCGGTGATGGTGCCAATCGTCCGCGCCAGCTCACCCTCGAGGCCCCGCCGGTAGTTCACGTGCTCGAGGAACTCGGTGGTGCCGAAGGCCGTGCGGTCGAAGATCTCGAAGCCGATGCGGCCCGTCGTCGGCAGGCCCTGTGAGGCCAGGTCGAGGCGCAGTTCGTCCACGCGCTCGGACGGCACCCGGATGGCCCGGCCGCCGTCCTCCAGCACGTAGGGAACCTCCTGGCCCTTGAGCCGCGCCGTCACGGTCGCGGCCGACTCGGCGTCGAGGTCCGAGTACAGCAGCACGTAACTGGGGGCGTTCACCACATACGCCGAGCCGGCGACCAGGCCGACGACCGCCACGAAGACGGCGACGAGCGTCGCGATCTGCCGCGGCGGGAGAGTCGAGGTCAGGCGTTTGACGTGCGCGAGCAGCTGGTCGGGAGTCACGGGTCAGGGGTCAGAGGCCAGGGCCGGGGGTCAGCGATCAGATGGGCATGCGCATGATGTCCTGGTACGCCTGCACCAGCTTGTTGCGCACCTGAACGGTGAGCTGCAGCGTCGATTCGGCACGCTGCAGCGCGATCATCGCCTCGTGCACGTCGCCGGTCCCGCGCACCATGTTGGCGATGGCGTCGTTGGCCTCGCCCGCGGTGCGGTCCACCTTCGCCAGCACGCCGACGAGCGAGTCGGTGAACGAGCCGGAGCCGGCCTCCGCAGCGCCGCCGGCCGCCGGTTCGGCCGGCCGCGATCCCGCGCGCCTGGCGCCGACGAGCACGGAGGACGTGGACACGGGATCGATCGGCATGGCTTAGCGTCCGAGCTCCAGGGCCCGCTGTACGGTGTCGCGGATGAGCCCGATGGCCGTCAGGCTGGCCTGATAGGCACGCGCGGCGCCCAGCATGTTGACCATCTCTTCGGGCACGTCGACGTTCGGGATCGCGACGAAGCCCTCCGCGTCCGCGTCGGGATGCGACGGCTCGTAGCGGCGACGGAAGGGTTCGGTGTCTTCGATCACGCCCGCCACCCTGACGCCCACCGCGCCCTCCGCACGGCCCAGCGCCTGCGCGAAGGTCTCGGCCGGCTGGGACGCCAGGACAATGTCGCGCCGGCGATAGGGCTGGCCGTCCGGCCCGCGCGTGGACTCGGCATTGGCGATGTTCGACACCGCGACCTCGATGCGCGCCCGCTGGGCGTTGAGCGCGCTGGCGCTGGCGTCGATGGCGGCGTGCAGGCTGGGCATGATCAGCGACCCTCGTTGATGGCGTAGCGGACCAGGCGAAACTTGGCGGCCAGCGCCGTCTGTGCCGCGCTGAACTCGCCCGAGGCCCTCGTCATGTCCAGGAGTTCGCGATCGAGCTGAACGGTATTGCCGTCGCGGCGGGCTCCCAACCCCTCTACCTCGGACTCGGTTCCGGCGGGCTGGGCGACGCCGCCGAGATGACCCGGGCTCGTGCGCGCCGGTGCCACCGTGGCCTGCAGTTCGCTGTCGAGCACGTCGCCGAACGTGACGGCGCGCGCCTTGTAGCCCGGGGTGTCCAGGTTGGCCAGGTTGCCCGCGGCGACGGATTGACGCTGGACGGCGTTGCTCATCTGGCGCCCAAGTGCCGCGAGAATCGCTCGATCGGTGATCTCGTTCACGACACCCGACGCCACAGCAAGAGCGATGCCGGGATGGGATCGAGCCGAGCCCAGGGTGCAATCGCGCAGGGTGCAGAAAGCGGGGAATGTGTCGATTGGGGAGAGAGAAACCGTGCGGTGGCACGGGGGCGAGGGGGGCGACTCGGGTGGTCTCGCGGGATGGACGGGTGCCGCCCGGCCGACACTCAGCGTCGAATGCGCGACCCTGGGGCGGTTACGCCGACCGCCGTCTCGATGCGGGCCAGCGCCAGTTCGATGGCGGCGAGGCGCGCCTCGATGTCCGCCAGCGGCGGTGTGCCCCGATCGGAGGCCTGCGGCTGGGCCGCAGCCAGCCGGCGGTTCTCCAGCTCGAGCGAGGCGCGGTCGGCGACGCGCTGAAGAATGACTTCGAGCTGGCCCAGCGCGAAGGGCTTGGGCAGGTAGTCGTAGGCACCACCCCGCACGGCCATGATGGCTGACTCGAGCGACGCATAGCCCGTCACGACGACCACGTAACAGGAGGCGTTCACGCGCCGGGCGGCCTCGAGCACCGCGAAACCGTCAGCGCCCGGCAGGTTCACGTCCGTGACCACCATTCCGTAACGACCGGACGAGCGTTCGAGCTCCGCGATGGCAGCACGACCGTCGTGTGCCGACGTCACCGCCATCCCCCGTCCCTGGAAGAACGACACGATCAGCTCGCGAACGTCGTCGTCGTCGTCCACGACCATGACGTCCCAGGTGAGGCGCAGTTGGTGGGAACGGGGCAGCATGGTGGCAACAGTCCCACGTTGATATCGGCCGAACCATACTGAACTTCAGGTGGCCCGGCGGGTTCCGATCGGCACCCATGAAGGGCCGGTCGCGTCAGTACGCCATCATCGCGATGCCAAAAACGTAATCGAGAGGAGAAGGGCGCCATGAACTTGTCACGGACCCGCCAATTTCTTGGCAGTCGACGCCCCCGGTCCCGGCGGCCTGTCTCCCGTCGGGGCACGTGACAGCACGCGATTGCACACCGGCGACCGGGCTGGCCCGTCCCTTGCTGAGACGGATGGCCGACACGGCCTGTCGGAACCCCCCGGCAGTCCACTCAAGGGTATTCGTGCCGTCATGCGTCAGACCGTTCCGCCAACCGTACTCGTCGTCGAGGACGATGGAGACCTCCGACAGATCATCACAGACTCTCTGGAGGCCAGGGGTTTCGCGGTGGCCCCGGCCCTGACCGCCGCCGACGCGTATTCCCGCCTCGAGGCCTTCGCCTACGACGGCATGGTCATCGATCTCGGGCTGCCCGACGCCGACGGCCTGGACGTGCTCGACGAGGCCCTGACCCGGTACCCGCAGATGCGCTGCGTCGTGGTGACCGGCTGGGGCGGCGCGCCGGAGGCCGTGCGCGCCATCAAGCGCGGGGCCATCGATTTCATGATCAAGCCGTTCCAGCTGGTGCAGCTCGCTCAGGTCCTGCAGGCAGGCATCAACGAGCGCCGGCTGCAGGCCGAGAACGCGTCCCTCCATGCCCGGCTTGGCGAGCGCCTGAGCGTGTCGGGCATCATCGGCCGGAGCTCGGCGATGCAGCAGGTCTTCTCGGCCCTCGAGCTCGTGTCTCCGATGAAGAGCACGGTGCTCGTCCAGGGCGAAAGCGGCACCGGCAAGGAGCTGATCGCGCGGACGATCCACCAGAACAGCCCGCGTCGCGATCACCCGTTCGTGGCGTTCAACGCGGCCGCCGTGCCCGAAGGGCTGGTGGAGGCCGAGTTGTTCGGCCACGCGAAGGGCGCCTTCACCGGCGCCATCAACGCGCGCGTGGGCCGTTTCGAGCTCGCTGACAAGGGCACGCTGTTCATCGACGAGGTGTCGTCGATGTCGCTGGCGCTGCAGGCCAAGCTGCTGCGGGCGCTGCAGGAGCGCGAGATCGAGCGGGTCGGCGAGTCCAGGCCCTTCAAGTTCGACATCCGGCTCATCGCGGCCACCAATGTGGACCTGCGGACACTGGTGAAGGAAGGCACCTTCCGCGAGGACCTGTTCTATCGCCTCAACGTGGTCCCCATCTCGCTGCCTCCGCTGCGCCACCGCCGGGACGACATCGCGTTGCTCGCGCAGCACTTCGTGGAGAAGTCGTGCCGGAGCAACGGCGTGCCGCTCCGCACGATCAGCCAGAGTGCCATGCGCGTGCTGATGGACGGCGCGTGGCCGGGCAACATCCGGCAGCTGGAGAACGCCATCGAGTACGCGGTCGCGGTCAGCGGCGCCGCGCGGGAGATCGTCCCGGCGATGCTGCCCGAGGACATCCGCCACCCCGAGGAGGTCTCGGCCATCGGCCCGGTGATCATCCCGGAAGAGGGTGTCGACTTCCAGAGCGTCATGTCCCAGATCGAGCGCGACCTGATCCTGGGCGGCCTCCGGAAGACGGGTGGGAACAAGCGTCAGGCGGCGCGCCTGCTGAACCTGAGCCGGACCACGCTCATCGACAAGCTTCACCGCATCAGCGGCAGCATCTCAGCGGCCTGAGCCCGGCAGCGTCAGCGTGAAGGCGGCACCCGTGGGCTCGCGCGGGGTGTAGGTGAGCGCGCCACCCTGGCGCTCGGCCAGGGTGCGCGAGACCATCAGGCCGATGCCGAGCCGGTCGATGGGGCCGGTTTGCGAGAGGAGCCGCCGCTCGAAGAGGCCATCGCGACACGACGACGGGACACCCGGGCCGTTGTCCTCCACCGAGAGCGCCGCCCCGTCTCCCCAGGGGCCGACGACCACGCGTACTTCGGGAGACCGGACCCCGGCGAGCGCGAACTCGGCGTTCACGAGCAGGTTCAGGAGCACCTGCAGCAACTCGCGCCGGACCGCCTGCACGGTGAGGGGTTCCCCGAGCAGCGTGCGCGTGGCCCGGAGCCGGGCGAACGGGAACTGGCGCAGCGCCAGCGCGTACTCGGCCAGTGCACGCAGCTCGACCGGCTCGGGCGCGCCGCCCATGTCGCGCACGAACCGGGACAGGTCCTGGACCAGCAGGTTCGCCCGCTCGGTCTTGACACCGATTGCGCGGCTCACCCCGGCCACGTCGGCCTGCTCCATCTGCAGCAGTTCCACGCCCCCGCCAATCACCTGCAGCGCGTTGTTCATGTCGTGCATGGTGCTCGAAACGAGCCGAGCGACGAGGGAGAGACGGTTGACCCGTTCGAGCCACGCGATTGGCGCGGCGTCGGCGGCCAGTGGCTGTGACGGTTCACCCACGGATGTCACACGGTACCACGGGTCGGGGGCGTTTGGCGCGACCCAGGCGGTGCGGCCGCAGACCGATCGTCCATGGACGCCCCAGGTCCCGTTCGTTCGTCCGCCCGGCGGTCAGCCTCTCCATCCTCAACTCGATGGCATCCGATCAGGTCCGATCCGCCCCCCACCACAGCGCGGGGGCCGGACCGTCGGCGCCCCGCACGAAGTCCACCGTGTAGGTCCCCTGCCAGTTGGTGAACGAGAACTTGTCCCCGTCCACCCAGTTGACCTTGTGCCCGAGCGCCTCGAACGCATCCTTCACGTGAGTGTTGAACCAGGTCCCGGCTTCAGCCTTCGTGAGCGGCATCGAACCGACCTCCCGCGCGATCTTCGCGAAGGCATCCTTGGCCGACTTCTGCGGGTCCTGCGGGCGACCGAAATCGAACCCCTCGAACTTCACGCCGCTGCCCTCGCCTTCGCCCTGGTGGATGCGCACGTCGCGCATCGATCCCATCAGCTCGCCGAGGAGCCCCGAGAACTCCTCTTTGCTGAGCTGCCCGTCGCTGTTCACGTCAAACCGGCTCACGAGCGAGTCCGCCAGCTGCTGGACCGGGCCGAGTCCGGTTGTCGATGTCACGGCCATACCCTGTGCCTCCTGCGCCCCCGGAATTCGGGTGACGCCTGCTGCAAAGCAACCAGGGTGCCAGCCGAGAGCTGGCAGGGCCCGTCAATCGAAGACGGGGTCTTTCGGCCCGGAACCCCCCGATGTTCGCTCGATCCGTCCCCGAGGGCCTCGGGCACGTGGTGTCGGCCCGCCGACGCCGGCGTCGGGATGGTGGCCGGCCCGCACGAGCGGACGCTCAGCCCGCGAGCAGGTGGCCGACGAGGGCCTGCAGCCGCCGGTCCTGCCCCTCCGGCATCCCACCGACATCCGCCGCCGCCTCGCCACGCACACACCGTGAACGGCGCGCGCCCACGGGTAGCTCGCGCATCTCGGCCGCGGCGATTGGAGCCGACCGATTGGCGCACGAAGCCCTCGGCCTACAATGGCGCCATGAGCACGCCACCGACCATGGCCGCGATCGCGATGCTGCTGGCGCTCTCCGCGCCGGCTTCCGCACAGGAGACCCCCACCGAGCGCGAGGCGGCGAGAGAGGTGCTGCAGAAGATGGACGCCCTCGAGCGATCGCTGGAAGTGCCGGCGCTGGTGGCCCGCCTCTCGTCCACCAGCGCCACGCGCGACGCCGTCGCCGCGCGCGCCAGGCAGCTCATGGAGAGCGAGATGCTCGCGCTCTCGGACGACATCTGCACGCACCCCGAGGTCGGCTACAAGGAGACGCGTTCGGTGCAGAAGCTGGCCGAGACGCTCAGGACGCACAACTTCAGCGTCGAGGTCGGCGTCGGCGGCTTCGACACGGCCTTCAAGGCCCGCTATCGCGGGGGCAGCGGCCGCCCGAACCTGGGCGTCATCGTCGAGTACGACGCGCTGCGCGGCACCACGGGCGCGTTCCACGGCGACCAGCACTGCGCGCAGGGCCCCGTCGGCATCGCGGCCGCGGTGGCCATCGCGGAGTTCCTCGAGAAGGAGCAGCTGCCCGGAACCGTCACCGTCTTCGGCACGCCGGCCGAGGAACTGCTCGAGCCCTCGGCCAAGACGCAGATGCACCGCAACAACGTGTTCGACGGCATGGACGTCATCGTCCGGAGCCACGCAAGCACGACCACATCGCGCCCCGCACCCGGCTTCGGCACCTGCTGCCTGAACATCGACGGCGTGAAGTACACCTTCGGCGGCGCGCCGGCGCACCAGATGACGGCGTGGAACGGACGCAACGCGCTCACGGCCGTGATGACGCTCTTCCAGAACATCGACAGCGTGCGGAGCAACATGCGGCCCGAGGCGCGCATCCAGGGCATCATCACTGAGGGCGGCGCCGCCCCGAACGTGGTGCCGGATCGCACGCAGGCCGACTTCTACATCCGCTACCCGGACGAGGTCTACCTGCGACAGGTGCGCGAGTTCGTGGACAACGCCGCGAAGGCCGCGGCGCTCGCCACCGGCACGAAGGTGAAGATTGACAACTACGGCAGCGCCCGGGACGGCATCTCCACGGCCACGCTCGCCGAGCTGGCGTTCGCCTACCTGAAGAAGTACGGCGCCGGGAAGGTGCAGGAGGCGCCCGGCAAGCCGCAGGGCTTCGAGGAGAGCGGCAGCGTGTCGCGGGACATCCCGGGTGTCGGCTTCTCGGCCTACACCTCGGACTGGCCGAACCACACCTACGAAATGGACCAGGACAACCTGAAGCCCGTCGGGCACGGCGGGTTCACGGTCCAGGCGCAGGCCATGGCGGCCCTGCTCCACGATGTCGCCACCGATGCCGGCTACCGCGCAGCCGTGGAGAGGGAGTTCACCGGGATCAAGGCCCTGTTCGGTGAGTACCTGCAGGCGCTCGAGAAGGCCTACCAGGTGCCAAAGGTCGCGGACCCCGATTAGCGGTCAGGAGCCGACCCATGCTCGCGCATCATCGCCGGATGCTGGCCTTCGACCACTGGGCCACCCTCGTGTCACTCGACGCGGTGGAACCGGTGGCCGAGCGCGTGCCGCGATCGCTGGCCTGGCTGAACCACATCCTCGGCGCGAAGCGCGTCTGGCTGGCGCGCGTCACCGGCGCCGAGATGCCGTTCGGCGTGAACCCGGCGTTCAGCCCCGCGGAGCTCCGCGTGGAGCTCGACCTCGCACACGACGGGTGGACACGCTGTCTGGCCAACCGGTCCGACGCGGACGTCGCGCGCGTCATCCGCTACACGAACCTGAAGGGCGACCCGTTCGAGAGCGTGCTGGGCGACATCCTCGCGCACCTGCCGCTGCACGGGCAGCACCACCGCGGGCAGGTGAACGCGGACCTCCGGGCGGCCGGCATCGCGCCGCCAGCCATCGACTACATCCACGCCGCGCGAACGGGCAGGCTGCCGTAGCCCGTCCACGGCGCACCATCGGATCCCGCAACACTCCGTCACGGCCGGTAGGGCCCCCGGCGTACTCGGGTAGAATCCCCCCCATGACACTCTGGCGGCTCGTGCTGGTCGTCGTGGCTCTGTCGTACGCAGGCTTCGGCTTCGCGTTCTTCTCCCGGGCCGACGAGATGGCCTCGATGATCTCCCTGGCCTTCGGCACGTCCGGCGCGCGAACGGACTTTCGGGCCACCTACGGCGGCCTCGAGTTCGGCCTCGGCGTCTTCCTGCTGCTCTGCGCCCTGCGCCGCGAGTTCGTCCGCATCGGCCTGTTCGCCGCCGCCTGCGCCCTCATCGGCATGGCCAGCGCACGCACGACCGGCCTCGTCATGGACGGCTTCGACCTCCTGCAGTTCGTCATCGCCCTCACGGAGTGGGGCGCCGGGGCGCTCGCCACCTGGGGCGCGGTCGTGGCGAAGCCCGAGAAGGACGCGGTCCCCATCCCCCTTCAGGACGCCACGCCGGAGGAGTAGCACGGGGGTTCGAAGCACAGAGGTTCGAAGCACAGAGGTTCGAAGCACAGAGGTTCGAGGCACAGAGGTTCGAAGCACAGAGGTTCGAGGCACAGAGGTTCGAGGCACAGAGGTTCGAAGCACAGAGGTTCGAAGCACAGAGGTTCGAGGCACAGAGGTTCGAGGCACAGAGGTTCGAAGCACAGAGGTTCGAAGCACAGAGGTTCGAGGCACAGAGGTT
>CAUJDN010000129.1 GCA_963169195.1 Acidobacteriota bacterium
AGCTCGCCCGGACGATCTACGACCAGGTGCTCGAGGATGCCGGGATTCCCGAGAAGGAGGTCGACTACGTGGCGACCACCGGCGAGGGCGAGGGGGTGCCGTTCCACACGGGTCACTTCTATTCGATGACGACCCATGCGCGGGGCGCAATCTACCTCGATCCCGAATCGCGGTCCGCCCTCGACGTGGGCGCGCTGCACGGGCGCGCCATCGCGATCGACGAGCGCGGCAAGGTGCTGAGCTACAAGATGACCAGCCAGTGCGCCTCCGGCTCCGGGCAGTTCCTGGAGAACATCGCGCGCTATCTCGGCATCGCGCAGGAGGAGATCGGATCGCTCTCGCGCCAGGCCGACGATCCGGAGGTCGTCTCCAGCATCTGCGCGGTGCTGGCGGAGACCGACGTCATCAACATGGTCTCGCGCGGCATCAGCATTCCCAACATCCTCAGGGGCATCCACCAGTCGATGGCGGGCCGCTACCTGAAGCTCGTCACCTCCTCCGGGGTGACGGGTGTCGTGATCGTCACCGGCGGGCTCGCCGCAGACGAGGGGTTGATGGCCGCGCTCACGGAGGCCGCGGCCGGACAGAAGGCGGCCGTGGAGTTCCGCACCCACCCCCAGTCCGCACTCGCCGGCGCCATCGGCGCCGCGCTGTGGGGCGCCTTCCGCGCCCGGCGCCTCGCCGAGCTCGGTCGCGCCCTTCCCCCGAGTGCCGCATGAGCCTCCTCCCCCTGCAGGATCGGGGCGCCATCGTCGCCGGCGGCGGCGGCGGCATCGGGCGGGCGGTGTGCGCGCGGCTGCTGGAAGCCGGCGCCGAGGTGGTGTCGATCGATCGCGAGGGGCACCCGCCACCCTCGGGGGCCGGGGAGATTGCGTGCGACCTCACGCACAGCGCGGATGTGGCCGCGGCGGTCGAGGCCGCGTCCGCCAGGATCGGCCGGATCGACCTCCTCGTGCACTGTGCCGGCGTCACGCGCGACGGCCCGCTCACGCGCCTGAGCGACGACGACTGGCGCGCCGTGCTCGCCGCCAACCTCGACTCGGCCTTCTTCCTGCTGCGAAGCGCGGGCCCCGTGCTCCGCGCGGCCGGCGGCGGGGCGGTCGTGCTGGTCTCGTCCATCAACGGCGAGCGCGGCAAGGCGGGGCAGGCCAACTACGCGGCCAGCAAGGCCGGGCTCATCGCGCTCGGCCGCACCGCCGCGCGCGAGTGGGGACGCCACCACATCCGTGTCAACATCGTGTCGCCCGGATGGACGGAGACCGCGATGACCGCGACCCTGTCCGACGAGCTGCGCCAGCGCGCGCAGGCCGAAAGCGCGCTCGGCCGGCTCGGGCGGCCGGACGAGGTGGCCGCCGCCGTGCTGTTCCTCTGCTCGGACGCCAGCCGGCACATCACGGGGCAGGTGCTCCGGGTGGACGGCGGACAGTTGATTGGATAGGAACCGGAGAGCGCTCATGGACGCGATCGACCCACTGACCACTGACCTCGTCGTGCGGAACCTCCGGCCAGCCGACCTCGAAGCCGTGATCCGGCTGGACGCGAAGAACGTGGGCCGGCGGCGCGACGAGTTCTTCAAGCTGAAGCTGAAGCAGGCGTTGTCCGACACGGGCATTACCGTGTCGCTGGCAGCCGAGCTGCAGGGGGTCTTCGCCGGCTTCCTGCTCGCGCGGGTGTTCTACGGCGAGTTCGGCGTGACCGAGCGTGTGGCCGTGCTGGACGTGATCGACGTCCATCCCGACTTCCGCGGCCGCCACGTCGCGGGATCCCTGCTCGACCAGCTGCGGACCAACCTGCTTGGCCTCGGCATCACGACCCTGCGCACCGAGGCCGGCTGGGACAGCCACGATCTGCTGGCCTTCTTCCATCACGAGGGCTTCGTCATGGCCCAGCGGCTCTGCCTCGACCTCGATCTGCAGGCCGCGCGGGCCAGGGCGGACCGATGACGCTCAGCAAGTCCTCGCGTTACGCACTCTATGCCGCGGTGGACATGGCACGGGCCGGCGACAGGCCCGTGACCGTGGCCGACGTCGCGGAGCCGCATGGCATTCCTGCGGCGGCGCTCGCCAAGGTCTTCCAGCAGCTCGTGCGAGCCGGCATCGCCGTGGGCACGCGCGGCATCGGCGGCGGATATCGCCTGGCGCGCCCGCGCACCGAGATCACCGTGCTGGACATCGTGTCGGTCTTCGACGCGCCGCGCACACCCGGACGCCACCTGCTCGACGCGCAGGGCGCGGCGGCGGCGACGCCGCCGCACGCCGACGCGCTGCAGCGGCTCTTCGACGAAGTGGACGAAGGCATCCGCGCCACGCTCGGCTCGGTGACGCTCGACACCCTGGTGCGCTGAGCGCGACAGGCGACGGCAGGTCGCGGTCGCCGCTGGCCGAACACCGGCAGGGAACACCCTCCGGAGAGCGACCGAAGTCGGCGTTTCGGCAGACTCCGCTCCGCTCGCACGGCCGCGCCGATTGGAGCGGCAATTGCGGCACGCGTCTGCTATCCTCATCGCCCATGGCGCGCGCGAATCACGGGGCCGTCGTGACGCTCGTTCTGCTGGCCCCTCTCATCGGGCTCATGGCGACGCCGGCCGAGGCTCAGCACTGCAGCGCGACATCGACCGGCAACGTGCCGCTCACGGATCTGGGCATCGGTACCTACAACGGATTCATGGGCGGGCTGTACCCGAACGGGTCGAACGCGCGGCCCGCCGCGCACGAGACGGCGGGACTGAACATCGCCGACACCATTCAGCCCCTGGATGCCGCCGGGCAGATCGACACCCTCAATGGCCGCATCGGGTTCGTGTCGATCGGGATGTCGTTGACCAATCAGGAATTCGAGGTCTTCGAGTACGCGTCGGCCGCCGACCCGCTGCGCGATCCGCACATCACGACCGTGAACGGCGCCCAGGACGGACACTCGGCCTTCCAGTGGGCCGACCCGAACCACGTGTCGTGGTCCGTGCTGGCGAGTGCCGTGGAGAGCCGCGGACTGACCGCGGCCCAGGTGCAGGTCGCCTGGATCAAGCAGACCGTCCGTGGCTCCGATGTGGGCGGATGGAGCGCCTATCCCCCGTTTCCGGAGCCCGCGCTGCTGTTCCAGACCAAGCTCCGTGAGCTGATCCAGCTGCTGAAGGATCGCTATCCGAACATCCGTATCGCCTACCTGTCCAGTCGCATCTACGGGCAGTACGCCATCTCGACCAACTACCCCGAGCCCATCGCCTATGAAGAGGCGTTCGGGGTCAGGTGGCTGATCGAGCAGCAGATGGCGGGCGACCCGGCGCTCAGGTTCACCGGCCCCGACGCCGAGGCGCCCTACCTGGCCTGGGGTCCCTATCTCTGGGCCGACGGCCTCGGCAGCGACGGCGTGGTGGGCGGCGTTCCCGGGCGCTCGGACGGCCTCGAGTACAGCTGCGCGGATTTCACCTCCGATGGTCTCCACCCATCCGAGGCGGGCCGCCAGAAGGTGGCCGACCAGCTTCTTCACTTTCTCCAGACCGACACGACGAGCCGGCGCTGGTATCTCGCCTCCGACACGGGCGAGCCGCCGCCCCCGCCGCCGCCCGGGGGCGGCGCGGCGCACTACGTGGAGCTCGACGGGACGAACGACGTCGTGCTGGTCGCGGACCACGACAGCCTGAGCTTCACGACGGGCAGCCAGGACCGGCCGCTGACCTTCGAGCTGTGGATCCGGCCCGACTCGATGGCCGGCAAGCACAACCTGGTGAGCAAGTGGCTGGACGGGCCGAACCAGGAGTACCGGTTCTACATCTCGTCGAACACGCTGCGGCTCGACCTCCGGGACCCGAGCGCGCAGGCGACGGTGTCGGCCTACGTGACCGCGAGCCAGGCGGGCCTGGCC
>CAUJDN010000130.1 GCA_963169195.1 Acidobacteriota bacterium
AACCCCCGTGCTTCGAACCTCCGTGCTTCGAACCTCCGTGCTTCGAACCTCCGTGCTTCGAACCTCCGTGCTTCGAACCTCCGTGCTTCGAACCTCCGTGCTTCGAACCTCCGTGCTTCGAACCCCCGTGCTTCGAACCCCCGTGCTTCGAACCCCCGTGCCCTACTCCTCGCGCAACGCGGCAGCCGGATTCAGCCGGAGCCCGCGTCGGGCCGCGAGGCCGCACGTGGCCACACCCACGGTCGCGACGACGGCCACGACAGCAGCGATGATGGATGGTTCCCAGGCCCGCACCTCGAAGAGCAGGCTGGCGACGACACGGCCCATCGCAAGCGCGCCGGCAATGCCCGCCGCGGCGCCGGCGAGGACCGGCGTGGTCCCCTGGCGAAGCACAAGTCCGACCACCTGCCAGGCCTCGGCGCCGAGCGCCACGCGGATGTTCATCTCGCGCCGGCGACGCGAGATGCCGTAGGACGCCACCGCGTAGATGCCGATGATGGCGATGACGAGCGCCACGCCGCCGAAGATCGCCAGCATCTGCGCCTGGTAGCGCCGGCCCGCCACCGAGTCGTCGACGATCTGCTGCATCGGGCGCGCGCGGCCAATGGCGATTTCCGGATCGATGTCGAGCAGCGCGCGCCGCAGGGCTGGCAGCACCGACAACGGCGCCACCGCCGTCTTGACGAGCAGCGACGTCGACGGGCGGCTGCGCCACCAATACGGCACGTAGACCATCAGCGGCTGCTCCGCCCGGTCCAGCGCCGTCGTCCGCGCCTCGGCGACGACGCCGACGACCTCGAATCCCTGCTCGCCGGAGATGCCGCGGCTGAAGCGCCGGCCGAGCGCATCGTCACCCGGCCACAACCGCGCGGCGGTGAACTCCGAGACGAGTGCGGGAGCCGGGCGCTTCGGATCCCGCTCGGCATCGGTGAACGGCCGCCCCCGCCGCACGGCCATGCCCATCGTCTGGAAGTACTCCGGTGCCACGAAGCGGAAGTTCGCGCTCGGCAGCTCCGCCGCCGAGAGGACGGCGCCCTCTCGCGCGACGAAATTCACCTGGCCCTCGCCTCGGAGCGGCAGCATCGAGGTGGTGGCCGCGGCGTCCACGCCCGGCAGCGCCCGGGCGGCGGCGAGCATCCGATCGTAGGCGGCCTGGCGGCCGGGCTCGTCCGCATAGCGGGTGGCGGGCAACGCCACGTCCAGGACGAGCACGCGCTCCGCCGAGAAGCCGCGGTCCGCGTTCAGCACGCGACCGAGGCTCGTGACGAAGAGCGCCGTGACGACGAGCAGCGTGACCGAGAGGGCGACCTGGGCCGCCAGCAGGGCGGCGTGGCCTCGGAGCCCGCGGCGATCGCTCGCCACGGCCAGCGCGCCGACTCGCAGCGCGGACTGCGCGTCTCGACCGGCGAGGCGCGCCGCCGGCACCAGGGCCACGAGCAGCCCGGCGAGTGCGGACACGCCCGCCGTGAAGGCCACCACGCGGGCGTCGATGGCCACGTCGTCCAGCCGCGGCAGGTCCACGGGCGCGGTCCGCACGAAGAGCGTCAACGCAGTCCATGCGACCCAGACTCCCAGCGCGCCGCCGGCCACGGCCAGCAGCACCTGCTCGATGAACGCCGTCCCCACCAGGCGGGCCCGGCTGGCGCCGAGTGCGGATCGCACCGCCGTGTCCCGGAGGCGGCCCAGCGTGCGCGTGAGCGAGAGGTTGGCGAGGTTGAAGCAGGCGATGAGGAGCACCGAGAGGACGGCGGCCAGCAGCACCAGGAGGCCGCGACGCGAGGGCCCCACGACGTGCTCGGAGAGCGGCCTGACCACCGAAGCCAGCGTCACGGGCTCGTGCGCGGCCTTCGTGGCGATCTCCCCCACCTGCGCCTGCAGCGCGTCCAGCTCCGCGCGCGCCTGGTCGAGGGTGACGCCCGCCCGCAGGCGGCCGACAGCCTCGTTGTTATGATCGCCCACCCACCCGACCGTCACGCGCAGCGGCACGAACACGTCCGCGGCCGCCGTGAGCTGCTCCTCGCGCGGCAGCCTGAAACCTGGCGGCAGGATGCCGACCACGGTGTAGGGCTTCCCGTCCAGCACGATGGGGGTGCCCACGACGGACGGGTCGGCGCCGAAGCGCTGGCGCCAGAGGCCGTCCGAGAGGGCGGCGACGTCCGGTGCGCCCTCGGGGTCGTCGTCGGGCGTCAGCGCCCGCCCGATGGCGACCGGCACGTCCAGCACCTCGAACAGCGACCCGCTGGCATAGACCACAGACACCTGTGAGGCGCCGTCCCGCCCGGCCAGGTTGGCGGGCCGGGTCATGTGCTGGGCCATCGCGTCGAACGACCGCGCGTGCGCGCGCCAGTGCTCGAAGTGCCGCTCGTTCACCTCGAGGGTCGGCGCGCGGTCGGCCATCTCCCGCCAGACTTCCCGCAGGGCGACGAGCCGGCCGGGCTCGGGAAACGGCAGCGGCTCGAGGAGCACGCCGTTGACGATGGAGAAGACGGCGGTGGCGGCGCCGATGGTGAGCGCCAGCGTGAGCACGACGGTAACGGCGTAGGCCCGGTCGCGGCGGAAGCTGCGGAGGGCGTCGCGGAGGTCGAAGAGCAGTGGTCCCACGTCGAGCTTAGACGGGCCGGTGTGCGAGCTGGTTCGCCCGGACTGGTGTGCGCGGGAAGGCCGGGCCGGCTCCCTGGAGCCCGGGGGCGAGGCAGCAGGGCGGCATTTGACAGCGCTCCCGGCCTCTGCTGTAATCGCGCCTCCCTGTTCCGGGCCGCCGCCATCATTCGCATCGAGGCCGTGATGACGGCCGACGTTTCGAGCGGATGAGGCGCCAGCCAGCCAACGTGCTTCGAGGGCCATCATCCGCACCGGGTGATGGCCCTTTTGCTTTGTCCCGCAGGCCGAGCCGACCATGACCGCCGACCAGATGCTCCGATTGATCCTGACCAGCCGCGTCTACGACGTGGCCCGCACCACGCCGCTGGACCACGCGCGGCGGCTGTCGGCGCGCACGGGCCACCAGGTGTTCCTGAAGCGCGAGGATCAGCAGCCGATCTTCACCTACAAGCTGCGCGGGGCCTACAACCGCATCGCGCACCTGGGGGCCGACGAGCGCGCGCGGGGCGTCATCACGGCGAGCGCCGGCAACCACGCACAGGGCGTCGCGTACGCCGCGCGGCACCTGGGCCTGAGCGCGCTCATCGTGATGCCCCAGACCACGCCGGCCATCAAGGTGGACGCCGTGCGCGAGCTGGGCGCGGAGGTGCAGCTCGCGGGCGACAGCTACGCCGACGCGAAGGCGCGGTGCGACGAGCTGGCCCGGCAGACCGGGCGCGTGTTCGTGCACGCCTTCGACGATCCGCTGGTCATCGCGGGCCAGGGCACGATCGCCCTCGAGATCCTGAACGGCCAGCGAAGCCAGGCGGACGCCATCTTCGTCCCCGTCGGCGGCGGCGGGCTCATCGCCGGTATCGCCAGCTACGTGCGCGCCGTGCGGCCGGACGTCCGCGTCGTCGGCGTCGAGCCGTTCGAGGCCGACGCGATGCACCGGTCACTGGCGGCCGGCAGACGGGTCTCCCTGGAGCACGTCGGCATCTTCGCCGACGGCGTGGCCGTGCGCGAGGTGGGCCAGCTGCCCTTCTCGCTGGTCCGGGGCGTCGTGGACGAAGTGGTGCGCGTGACCAACGACGAGATCTGCGCCGCCATCAAGGACGTGTTCGACGACACGCGGTCGCTGATGGAGCCGGCCGGCGCGCTCGCGGTGGCGGGGCTGCGGTCCTGGGCGGCGCGGACGGAAGCGACCGGCAGGAGCCTCGTCGCGATTCTCACCGGCGCCAACATGAACTTCGATCGCCTGCGCTTCGTGGCCGAGCGCGCGGAGCTCGGCGAGGCGCGGGAGGTGCTCCTCGGCGTGACGATTCCCGAGCGGCCCGGCGCGTTCCGTGAGTTCTGCGCCACCATCGGACGCCGCGTCGTCACCGAGTTCAACTACCGGCTGAGCGGGCGGCAGGAGGCGCACATCTTCGTGGGCGTCGCCACGCACTCGGAGGGGGAAGCGGAGGCGCTCGCGGCGCTCCTCTCCGAGCGCGGGTATCGCACGCTGGACCTGACGCACGACGAGTTGGCCACGCTGCACGTGCGGTACATGGTGGGCGGGCGCTCCCCGGACGTCGCGGACGAGCGGCTGGTGCGCTTCGAGTTCCCCGAGCGGCCAGGCGCGCTGATGGACTTCCTCGACCGGCTGGGCGGACGCTGGAACATCAGCCTGTTCCATTACCGCAACCACGGCGCGGACTTCGGGCGCGTGCTGGCCGGCTTCGAGGTGCCGGCGGAAGACGAGGCCGCGTTCGAGCGCTTCCTGCACGCGCTCGGGTACCACTTCGAGCGGGAACCGGCAAACCGGGCGTACGAGATGTTCCTGGCGGGTGGGGGGAACGAGGTTCTGAGGTTCTGAGGTTCTGAGGTTCTGAGGTTCTGAGGTTCTCAGGTTCCCGGATTCCCGGGTTGACCGGCGGGCTCCTGGCCCCCTATCGTCAACCGGAGCCGCATGACGAAGGTCGTCTTCGCCTGTGTCCACAACGCCGGCCGCTCGCAGATGGCGGCGGCGTTCTTCAACGCGCTCGCCGCGCCCGCGAAGGCGCGCGCCATCTCGGCCGGCACGGCGCCAGGACCGCGCGTGCACCCTGAGGTCTTCCATGCCATGCGCGAGGTCGGCATCGACCTCGCCGGCGTGACCCCACAGCCCCTGACACCGGAGCGGGCCCAGGGGACCTCGTTCCTCATCACCATGGGCTGCGGCGACCAGTGCCCGTTCATCCCCGGTGCCAGGACCGACGACTGGCCGCTGCCTGACCCGAAAGGGCGCCCCATCGAAGACGTGCGGGCCATCCGCGACGACATCCGCGCGCGGGTGGAGGCGCTGATCGCCGCGAACGGATGGGGATAGCAGCCGCGCTGGAGGGCGTTGGCGCGCGTCGGGAGGGGCCTGACGCGGTCGGGACTCGGGGGCGGGAGCGGACCCGTCTCGGCGGGGCCACCGCCCTGGGGTTGCGAATATTCGCACTATCGAATATTCTGGACAGCACGTGACCACCCCGCTCCGCGCCTTCAAGGCCCAGATCTTCCAGGCGCTCGCCCACCCCACCCGCATCGCCATCGTCGAGGCTCTCCGGGACGGCGAGCTGGCCGCCGGCGCCCTCGGCGCGCGGCTCGGTCTCGAGCAGGCCAACCTCTCCCAGCACCTTGCGGTCCTGCGCAGCAGGCTGGTGGTCGTCAGCCGCAAGGCCGGCAACCAGGTCTACTACTCCCTCCGGGATCCCGTCCTCGGCCAGGTCCTCGACCTGCTGAAGCAGTACGTCCAGGCGCACCTGAACGAGACACTCGCCCTCTTGAACGAAATGGAGCCGAAGAAGCGGCGCCGCGCATGAGCACCACGCTCTCGTCCCTGGTCAATCGCATCCCCTGGCGAACCTGGCAGCCCAAGCTCGTCGAGTCGCTCGCCACCTACAACCGGGACGCCTTCATGGCCGACCTCGTCGCCGGGCTCACCGTCGGCGTCGTCGCCCTGCCGCTCGCCATGGCCTTCGGCATCGCCTCTGGCGTCACGCCCCAGGCCGGCATCTATACGGCCGTCGTCGGCGGCTTCATCGTCTCGGCGCTGGGCGGCTCGCGCATCCAGATTGGCGGCCCCACGGGCGCCTTCGTCGTCATCGTCGCGGGCATCATCGCGAAGCACGGCCTCTCGGGCCTGCTGATGGTGACGATGATGGCCGGCGTGATTCTGGTGTTCCTGGCCATCACCGGACTGGGGCAGGCGGTGAAGTTCATCCCGCGCCCGGTGGTCATCGGCTTCACCAACGGCATCGCGCTCCTCATCGCGTCCACGCAGATCAAGGACTTCTTCGGCCTCGGCGTCGAGCCGCCGAGCGAGTTCTTCGAGCGGATGCGCGTCATCGGCGAGTCGATGGGCACCCTCAACCCCTTGGCCGTCGCCCTGGCCGTGGGCTCCCTGGCGCTGGTCCTGCTGGTGCCACGGCGGTACCCGCGCATCCCCGGCTCGATCGTCGCTCTCGTGCTCGGCACCGTGGCCGTCGCCGCGTTCGGGCTGCCCGTCGAGACGATCGGCTCGAAGTTCGGGGTGTTGCCGGGCGACGTGCCGCCGGTGGACGTCCCGACGTTCCGCGCGGACCTCATCCTGCCGCTGCTGCCCTCGGCCCTCACCGTCGCGCTGCTGGCCGCGGTGGAAAGCCTGCTCTCCGCCGTGGTGGCCGACTCGATGACCGGCGATCGGCACAACTCGAACGCGGAGCTGCTGGCGCAGGGCGTGGCCAACCTCGCGGCGCCGCTCGTCGGCGGCATCCCGGTCACGGGCGCCATCGCACGCACGGCCACGAACTTCCGGTCCGGTGCTCGCTCGCCCGTGGCGGGGATGATCCACGCCGTCACGCTCCTCGTGATCGTCCTGCTGCTGGCGCCGCTGGCGGTGTACGTGCCGCTCGCCACGCTGGCGGCCGTGCTCTTCGTCGTCGCCTACAACATGGGCGAGTGGAAGGAGATCCCGAGCGTCTGGCGGCTCGACTGGGCCGACAAGTCGGTGTGGATCATCACCTTCGCGCTGACCGTCATGGCCGACCTGACGGTCGCGGTGGAGGTGGGCATCTCGCTGGCCGCGCTGCTCTACATCCACCGCGTCACGGGCACGACGACCGTGGCGACGGTGACACCGGAGTACATCGAGGACGGCCGCGTGCACGTGCTGCAGGACAAGCAGGTGCCGCCGTACGTCACCATCCTGCGCATCCACGGCCCGTTCCTCTTCGGGATGACCGACAAGCTGACCGACGCCACGGCGGATCTGAAGGCGTTCGCCCCCATCGTCATCCTGCGCCTCCGCAACATGACGGCCGTCGATGCCACCGGCCTGCACGCCATCGAGGAACTGAGCGACCGGCTGAAGCGGTCGGGCCGCACGCTCATCCTGTGCGGCGCGCGCGCGCAGCCCGCCGAGCTGCTGCACCAGACCGAGTTCGTGGAGCACGTCGGCGAAGAGAACATCCAGCCGCACGTGCAGGCCGCGCTGGAGCGAGCCCGGGAGATCCAGTCCCGCTTCTCCGGCGTGGGAGACGAAGCCGCCAGGGACATGGCGATGGTCCGGATGTGAGTGACGAGGACCCGGGGACCTGCGTCCGTCCCCGGCCGGTTGACGTGTCCGCGGATCCCGGGCCATGCTGACACCGCCCAGGGCGATGACGTCCACGACCGCGCCACTCTCCCGCTTCCTGACATTCGACCGAGGCGCCTGGGCGCGGCTGCGGGACAACACGCCGCTCACCCTGTCCGAGGGGGACCTCGACGCGCTGCGCGGTCTCAACGAGGAACTGTCGCTGGACGAGGTCGTGCAGATCTACCTGCCGCTCTCGCGGTTCCTGAACCTGCACGTGCGCGCCGTCCAGGGGCTGTACCACGCCTCGCAGACCTTCCTGGGGAACGACGCCGCGAAGGTGCCCTTCATCCTCGGCCTGGCCGGAAGCGTGGCGGTCGGCAAGAGCACGACCGCCCGCGTGCTGCAGGCCCTGCTCTGCCGGTGGCCCAGCCATCCGTCGGTGGCGCTCATCACGACCGACGGCTTCCTGTTCCCCAACGCCGTACTCGAAAGCCGGGGCCTGATGCACCGGAAGGGCTTTCCGGAGAGCTACGACCGCGCGGGACTCGTGCGCTTCCTCGCGGACGTGAAGGCCGGCGCTCCGGAGGTGCACGCCCCTGTCTACTCGCACCAGCGCTACGACATCGTGCCGGGCGCGGTGCAGACCGTGCGGCATCCCGACGTCGTCATCGTCGAGGGGCTCAACGTGCTGCAGGCGCCGCCGGCCGGTCGGGACGAGAGCCAGCTGTTCGCCTCGGACTTCTTCGACTACTCCTGCTACGTGGACGCAGACGAGGCGGACATCCAGGGGTGGTACGTGGAGCGCTTCCTGCGGCTCCGCGACACGGTGTTCCAGGATCCGCAGTCCTATTTCCACCGCTACGCGTCGCTGAACGAGGCCGAGGCCCGCGCCACGGCCGCGGACATCTGGGCCCGCATCAACGGCGTGAACCTGCGGGAGAACATTCTCCCCACCCGCATGCGCGCGCACCTGATCCTGCGGAAGGGCGCAGACCATCGCGTCGAGCAGGTGCAGTTGCGACGCGTGTAGCGCCCGCCGCCGCCCGAGGCCCGCGGCCGGACGGCCCCAGCTGCTCAGGACGCCGGCACGCCCGCCCGCGCGAGCGCATCCAGGTAGAGCCGGCGCTGGTCGTCGCGCTTCAGGTAGAACAGCTTCTGCTCCGCGAACGGCAGCGAGAAGCCCGGATGGCGCGCCAGCAGCTGCTCCACGGTCGCCCGTGCCGCGACGCCGCACTTCTGAGCCGTGACCGTCACGCGCCCGATCTACCTCGATCACCACGCGACTACGCCCGTCGATCGCCGGGTGCTCGAAGGGATGCCGTTCTTCACCGAGGAAATGCGGCAACGCGGCCAGCGCAGGCGATGCGGGAGCTGAGGGATCGGCTCCATCGGCGCCTCGTTGACGAACTGCCCGGCGTCAGGCTCAATGGCTGCCCGGTTCGCCGTCACCCCGGCAATCTCAATCTCAGCATCGAGGGCGTGCCGCGCGAATCGCTGCTGGGCGCCTTCCCCGACGTGGCGTTCTCGGGGGGCTCGGCCTGTTCCTCCGGATCGGCGGGGCCGTCCCACGTCATCGCGGCGCTCGGCCACAACCAGGACGCCGACACGGTCGTGCGGTTCGGGCTCGGGCGATCGACGACCCTCGACGACGTCGATGAGGTGGCCCGGCGGTTCGTCGCCGCGGTCAGGCGGTTGCGATCTGCCGCTGCAGGCGGCGCCCGCGCGATGGCGACCCACTCACACACACGACGGCCCGGCCTGGAGCCGCCTGCGGGAGGCGAGCGCCGCTCCGAGGCGCCAATCGCCTGGGATTCGCCGACGACATCCGGCCGCCGCGGTTCCACGGGCTGAAGGGGTCGGCCATCGCGCGAAGGGGGGGTGTAGACTTCGCCTGAGCTGGCCTTCGGGGACAGGCCCTTGCGGAGGTCATTCCGTCTGGACCTGCGTGGCCTGGGCGTTGCGTCGCCTTGTTGTTCGCAACCCGCCGCCCCACGACTGTCGGCGTGGCGCCGCTGTGCGGCATGACAACGGGCAGCACCGAGGAGGTAGACGTGGCCAGCGAAGTCGATGATCTCGTCCGTTCGGTCGAACGGGCCCGCGCGGCCCTGCTGGAGGGCATCACGGGCCTTCGAAGCGAGCAGGGCGCCTTCAAACCATCGCCGAATGAGTGGTCGATCGGGGAGATCGTGGAACACCTGTTCCTCGCGGAAGTGGGGGGCATCACCAAGATATGGGCCGCGCTGGATGATTTCCAGGCGGGCAAGCGCTGGTCGGGCGACCTGCCCAATCGTGGAAAGCGGATCGACGACGTGGTCGCCACGACCTGGAAGCCCAGGGAGTCGGCTCCCCAGGTTGCCGCCCCCCACCTGGGCGGCCCACTCGCGGCGTGGACGAGCGCCCTGCGGAGCCTGACAGGCGTGCTGAGAGACCTCGGCACGGCGCTCGAAGGACACCGCCTCGACGCCATCGTGTTTCCGCACTTCCTGTCTGGCCCGCTGGATGCCCGTCAACGACTGGAATTCCTGCGATTCCACATCGAGCGGCACCTCGAGCAGGTGCAGCGTGTTCGCTCGCACACGTCGTTCCCGACGTAGCCTCGCGAGAACATCCCAGGGTGGTGAGCTCGGGGCGCAAGGCAATCGGAACCCCGGGCTGTCACGTTCGTGCGGTATCCTGCATCTCTCGACCGTGAGCGTCCTCGAAGTCCTAGCCCTCATCGCCGCCTGGGTGGCCATCCAGACGTGGCTCCTGCCGCGTCTGGGCGTGCCCACCTGAGCTGTCCCCAACCCGCGCGGGACGCGGGACAGGAGCGGGGCGCCCGGCGGCAGCGCGACAGACACGTGCCGGCCCGAGGCGCGGGAGCCCGGCCCTCCGGATCGGGCCGCGTAGCGTCCGTCGCCGGGACCGGCGACCGCAGGGCGCCGCTCCGACTGGGCCGGGAGGCGCACGCGCCGCGCGCGGCGCGATCGGCCATTACGCCAGCGCGTAGAACAGGTCGACGTACGACTTTACCGCCCCGTCGATGCCCGCCACCTTCGGGTTGGCGGAGTCGATGAGGAAGTACTCGTCCGGCGCGTGGGCGCCGGCGCCGTGGCCGAGCCCGAACTGGCCGGCGGGGAGCTTCAGCGGCGGACCGGTGAAGGTGACGCCGGGCCACGAGCCCGCGAGCCGCGGCCAGAGCAGCGCATCGACGCCGGACTTGCCGTAGGCCGACACCATGGCCTTCACCAGGAGCGCGTCGGGCGGCGTCTCGGTGGGATCGTAGCCGCCGGTCATGTTGACCTCGATGTCGCCGTAGCCCTTCCTGGCCAGGTGATCCTTCAGCAGTTGCAGCGTCCCCCTGGCGGTCATGTCGGGCACCAGGCGCATGTCGATCTTCACGAGCGCGCGATGCGGCAGGATGGTCTTGCCCCCGGGGCCGGTATAGCCACCGACGAGCCCCTGGATGTTGATCGTCGGCTGCGTCACCAGGCGCAGCAGCGAGTCGTGCCACGACTCGTCGCCGTACCATCTGGAGACGCCGAGGGCCTTCTTCGTCGAGGCCTCGTTCAGCCGCGGTACCGCCGCCTCGAGGATCTCCTTCAGTCGCGGCGACATTGGCACCACCTTGTCGAAGAAACCTTCGACCGCCGGTGTATGGCCGTCCTCCTCGACGAGCGTGTTGAGCGCCTTGACGAGGTGCCAGGCCGGGCTGTCGATCTGCGCCTCGTAGCTCGAGTGCACGTCCGCCGTCGGCCCCCGGCCCCACTTCGCGCCGGACGACACCAGCTCGAGCTCGACCACCCCCTTGGCGCCGAGGCTGACCTGGACGGTGCCGTCCAGCGTCTGATTGCCCAGCGGGATGATGATGCCGACGGCCTTGCGGAGCGCGGCCTCCACCTCGGACGTGAACACCACCTGGCTGAAGTTGGGCGACCCGATCTCCTCCTCGCCTTCGCACACGAGGACGAGGTTGACCGGCAGCGTGCGCCCCGCGGCCTTGAACGCGTGCAGCGCCGCCAGCAGGGCGACCTGCGGGCCCTTGGTGTTGGTCGCGCCGCGCCCGATCATGACCGTGCCGACGCCCGGCCGATCCACCAGCCGGCCCTCGAGCGGCGGCGCGCTCCACTCGGCGGGATCGAACTGCTTCACGTCGTACATGAAGTAGATCGCCAGGGTCGTCGGCGCCCCGGCGTCGAGGGTGGCGAAGACGCCGGGCTTGCCCTTTGTCGGCACGACCTCCACGCGGCCGAAGCCGGCGTCGCGGGCCAGCGTCGCCATGTGCTCGGCGCCCTGGGGGTAGCCGCGGTCCTCCGCGGCAATCGAAGGCAGCGCAATCCAGTCGCGCAGCATCTTCACCGTCGCGTCGTGCTGCCGCCGGATGTGCGTGATGACGGCCTCCCGGTCGTCCTGGGCTCGCAGGCCCTCGACGCCGGACACCGCGAACGCCGCGGCGCCGGCCATGCCGGCCTGGAGGAAGTCGCGTCGGGTGACCTCGGGCGAGTCGGACGGCTTCATACGGGGCTCCTCGACAGACGATAATCCATGAGCGGGCCTCGCCCCCGCCGCCACGCGCGGGCGGCCGAGGGCGGCGCTCACGCGACCCGCCTCAGTGGGCCGCCTGCGCCACCACGACCATCGCCTTCTCGATGATCGCGTCGTACGTATAGCCGGCGCCGAAGTCCTTGTCCAGCACCAGGATCCCGGTCACGGTCACGACGTCGCCAGCCTTGACCATGGCGTCTGTCGTCACCGTGATGTCGTGGGTGCGGGCGTCGGCGGAGCCCGATCCGTCCTGCAGATGGAGCCAGTTGTGGCCCAGGATGCCGTTGTTGACCTTCACGACCTTGCCGCGCACGGTGACCTGAGTCCCTCCCAGCGCCTGGCGCCGGGCCCAGACGTCGGCAATGGAGAGGCCACCGGCGGGGGGCGGGATCGGGTCCACCGGGGTGGCCGGCGTACGGGCGGTTGCCTCGGAGGCGGGTGACGCCCCGTGGCTGGCCGCCATGCCGGGCGCCCCCGCCGGCGCAGCCAGCGACTCGCCCTCGCGCGCGACGCGAGACACGAAATAGATGACCGGGAACGTGCGGTTCAGGGTGCGGCTGGTGAACTCCGACATCGGCGACTCGAGCGGTACCGTGAGCCGCTCGCCGGTCTTCACCGGAAACTCCATCGCCGCTGCCCAGACGGTCTTCCCGCTGTCTTGCAGCTTCAGATACGTGTATCCGCCGGAGTTCATGGTTTCGGCCACCAGGCCGGTGAAGGCGCCGCCCTCGGCGGCGGGCGGTGCGGCCGCGCGGCCAGGGCCAGCCTGCGGCGCCGGCCGGGATTCGCCGGACACGGCAGCCGCCGGGCCCGTGCCACACGCGGCAAGAATGGTAGACAGGGTGAGAGCCGCGGCGGCAAGGGCACAGGAACGAGCTGAGATGGTCACCTCCCTAGTATGTGCCGGCGCCGACCGCGCCGCTCACCTCGCCCGCCGTCGTCACCAACGGGCTGGTGCGCCGACGCGGGAGGTCAGCACGTGCGCGGTGGAGCCTCCGTCAGGTAGCCCAAGACGCCGTCCAGGAGCGCGTGCATCGCCGCGTATCGCGCGGCCGGGGCCGACTTCAGCTCGTCCCTCGTCTGGATGTGAGAGCCCTCGACGAGATCGTCGCCGCAGTGCTCCACCAGCGCGTCGACGCCTTCGACCGTCGTCTCCAGGTGGAACTGAAGGCCGATGACGTGTCGCTTCACCTGAAACGCCTGATGCTCGCAGGCATCGCTCCTGGCGAGCCGCACGGCGCCGTCCGGGAGATCGAACGTCTCGCCGTGCCAGTGAAATGCCGGGAACTCGGGTGGGAAACGGAAGGCCCAGTCCGGCGTGGCGACTCCACGAACCGGAAACCATCCGATCTCGGCCACAGGGCTGCGATAGACCCTGGCGCCGAGGGCGCTGGCAATCAACTGCGCGCCCAGGCACACGCCGAGGACCGGGAGGTCCCGGACGATCACCTCCCGGATCAGCCTCTTCTCGTCCTTCAGCCAGGGCAGCGTCGCCTCGTCGTTCGCGCTCATCGGCCCGCCCATCGCCACCAGCATGTCGATACCGTCTGGGGCCGGCAGTGGATCGCCGGCGAACAGGCGCGTCCAGCCGACGCGCGCTCCGCGCGCCTCCAGCCAGTCCCCGATGCGCCCGGGGCCTTCGAACGGAACATGTTGAAGCACGTGAACGCGCATGCGGTCTGCGGAGACTATACGTCGCCGGCCGGAGGCCCGACACCTCTCCGTGAGGGGATCCCGGTCGGGATGCGGCATGGCGTCATAATGGACGCATGGCCATTCAAATCGGCGGCAGGCCTGACCATGGATTCCACGAGCCGCTCGGCCTGCTGAGCGACTGCCACCGCCGGATCGAGCGCTTTCTGCACGTGCTCGTCGCGGTCGAGCGGCAGGCGTCCGGAGGTCCGCTTGGCCCCGGGGATCGCCGCGCGCTCGACACTGCCCTCACCTACTTCGAGACAGCCGCGCCCCATCACACCGCCGACGAAGAGGACAGCCTCTTTCCGCGCCTTCGCGCCAGCCGGGACCCCGCAGCTCAGCGGGCACTGGCGCTCGTGGAGCGGCTCGAGCGCGATCATGCCACCGCTGACCAACACCACGCCGCCGTGAACACACTCGTGCGCCGCTGGCTCGACCACGACCGGCTCGATCCCCCCGACGCGGCGGCGCTTCGCGCGCACCTCACCGCGCTCCAGGATCTGTATCGCCCGCACATCGCCGCCGAGGACGAGGACCTGTTTCCCGCGGCTGCACGCCTGCTCGATCAGCCGACGCTCCGGCAGATGGGCCGCGAAATGGCGGCGCGGCGGGGGGTGTCGCCGCCCGGCGATGCGGGATGACGGCGGGGTGGCGCGGCCCGGAAGGCGGCGCCCATGCGCGGGCCGGCGCGTGACACTCAACCGAAGTGAACTGTGGGGTAGAATCCCCGCGGGAGGTCATCGATGCGGTTCCAGAGCCCCTTACACGTCCGGATCGCCGGCGTCGTGGCCAGTGCCCTGGCGCTCGGCGCCGGCGTCGCGGCCCTCGCGCAGGAGCCCGAGCGACAGTCGGGCATCTACCTGGAGGTTCCTGGCAAGACGGGCGACGAGGCGCTGGTCCGCATGGAAGCCAGCATGATGCAGCCCGAAACCAAGGGGATGCTCGGCGCGACGCTCACCGCAGGCCTCAAGGGCGTCGAACAGTTCGGCGTGCTCGAAGACGAGGAGTCCGCCCTGCGGCTCGAGACCGGAGCGGTGTCGTTCCAGTTCCACTTCCTGCCGAAGGGCAAGCGCACGCCGAAGGTACCCTCGAGCCTGGAGGAAATGATCGAGAACATGGGGGACATGTCCGACCTTCCGCCGATGGCGGATTCTCCCGGAGAGTTCGGGCTCATCGGGCTCGACGTGGTGGACGGCACGCGGAGGGCCAACATGGGCAAGGTTGGCGGCATCATGAGAAGCCGGGGCAAGCCGAAGAACCTGATTGAGTTCACGGTGAAGGAGATCGGGAAGGACACCTATCGGGTCACGCCCAAGTCTCCGCTGCCCCCCGGGGAATACGTGTTCGTGTACCAGTCGCAGGCCGGCGGGTATGTGTGGGACTTCGGCGTCGATCGCTGACACCCGGAGCGAGCTGCGGCGAGCGTGGCCTCGCGCGAGGCGCGGCATTCCGGATCATCCATCGGCTCAGGGCCCGCAGCCACGCGCGATCGGCCGTGCCGAGGCGGGTTCGGGCTGGGTGACGTCCACGACCGGCGCGGGCCCGGGCTCGGGCTCGCGCGTGTCGGGCGCGAGCGGTGGCCGCAGCACGTAGGCGGCCGCGCCGACCAGCGAGACGGCCAGGATCAGGGCCGTGACCTCCAGCGAAATCAACAGCGCGGTTTCCGCGGGTACTCCGTATCGACCGAACAGGACGGTAAAAGCGGCCTCGCGGATGCCAAAGCCGTTGATCGACACGGGGGCCAGCTGAATCAGTCCGGCGAGCGGCACGATCAGCGCCAGATCGAAGAACCCGACGCGCACGTCCAGGGCCTTCGCGACGGCGGCGTAGACAAGGATGAACGCCGCCTGCACGACGATGGACATCACCGTGACCCCGAGGAGTCCGGCGGGCGCCGATCGAAAGTGCCCCACGGCGCCCGTCAGGGTGTCGAGCTGGGCGCCAATCCACGAGTTCCTGGCGCGGCCGAGCGGCGCGAACAGCCGACCCAGCACCGACGGCATGAGCAGGATCGCCAGCGATCCGCCCATCGCGATCCCCAGTGCGAGCCAGATCCAGAGCACCGGGAACGGCAGCTGATCCCGGGCGGCCATCGCGCCGCCGACAGCCGCGAAGAGGAAGAGCGTGAGCAGCCCGGCGACGCGGTCCGCCACGATGACGGTCATGGCCCGGGTGCTGGATCCCGCGGGGCGGGCGGTGTCGCGGACCCGCATCACGTCACCGCCGATATTGCTCGGCAGGAAATTGTTGAAGAACAGGGACACGAGGAAGGACGAGGTCACCGTGGACAGGCGGATGGAGACCCGCTGGATCACCAGCAGCCGATGCCATCGCCAGCTGCTGCCGAGCACCACGACGACGTACGAGAAGAGGGCGGCCCCGAGCCACGGCCAGGAGGACTGGCTCGCCACGTCCCGGAAACGTCCCACGTCGATGCGCGAGAAGAGCAGCCAGAGCAGGCCGGCGCTGAACAGCGTTTTCGTCGCCGGGATCAGCAGGCCGGGAAGCGAGCGGGACGCAGCCGACCGGGGCACGGCTGCGGTCGGAGGCGAAGCAGGCACGAGGTTCCGTGGCGATGCAAGCGGGGTGCCCGAAAGCTGGCAAGCTATTGGCTTCACCCGGCTGGGCCGTCAGCGGCCCGTGAGGCGCCGCATGTGACGGCGCTGCGGCTGTTTGGCGCGTCCGTGTGCCCCAGGGCCGCGGGGGGTTGGCCAGACGGGAGAGGCTGGAAGACAGGTGAATACCGAAGAAAAGTCTGCGTCGCGCAGGATTCCTGTCAGCCGCCGGGGTGCCGGCCGATGAGGCTTTCCCTCGTCATTCCCTGCTACAACGAATCCGACAGCGTCGACCAGATGCGCGCGCAGCTCGACGAGGTCCGTCCGGAGCTCGAGCGGCGTGCCGAACTCGAACTGGTGCTCGTCGACGACGGGAGCACCGACGACACCTACGAGCGGCTCGCCACGACGTTCGCCTCGTGGCCCGCGCTGCGCCTGGTGCGGCACGCACGCAACCAGGGGCTCGGCGCCGCGCTCCGCACGGGCCTTGGCGCGACCACGGGCGACATCGTCGTGGTCACCGACAGCGACGGCACCTACCCCTTCACGACCATCCCGCGGCTGCTCGAGTGCCTGACCCCCGAGGTCGACATCGTGACGTCGTCGGCCTATCACCCCGAAGGCGGCGTCGAGGGCGTGCCGGCGTACCGCCTGCTGTTCAGCAAGGGCGCCTCGTTCCTGTACCGTGCCCTCGTGCAGTGGGACATCTACACGTACACCGCGATGTACCGGGCGTATCGGCGCGACGTGATCGAGCGCGTGCGCACGCAGTCGGGCGGCTACGTCGTCATGGCGGAGCTACTGGTCAACGCCCTGCGCGCCGGCTACCGCGTGGCGGAGTTCCCGACCGTCCTGCACGTGCGGCGCTACGGCCAGTCGAAGGCGAGGATTGCGCGCATCATCCGTCAGCACCTGGCGTTCCAGGCACGCGTGCTGGCCGGGACGGCTACGGGCGCCGGGTGGCGGGCACGGCGACGGCGTGAAGCGCGCGCCAGGGGCGAGCCGTGACCGTTCTGACGGTCCTCGGGACACGGCCCGAGATCACGAAGCTCTCGCCGGTCCTGCCACTGCTGGACGCGGCGTGCACGCACGTCGTCGTGCACACCGGCCAGCACTACTCGTTCGAGATGGACGCGGTGTTCTTCCACGAGCTGGCGCTGCGCGCGCCCGATCACCTGCTGCACGTCGGGTCGGCCCCCCATGGCGAGCAGACGGCGCGGATGCTGTCGCGGCTCGAGCCGGTGCTGACCGCCGAGCGTCCCGACGTCGTCCTCGTGCAGGGCGACACCAACACGACGCTCTGCGGAGCGCTGAGCGCAGCGAAGCTCGGCATTCCCGTGGTCCACCTCGAAGCCGGGGCGCGCTCGTTCGACCGCAGGATGCCCGAGGAGCTGAACCGCATCGTCGTGGATCACGTGGCCGAACGGCTGCTCGCGGCCGACGAGGTGGCATTGGCCAACCTGGCACGCGAGGGTCTCGCCGACCGGGCCGAGGTGATCGGCTCCACGGCCATCGACGCCGTCGTGAGGGCGCGCCCGCTCGCCGAGGCCTCGACGGTGCTCGAACGGATCGGCGTGGAGCCCGGCGCGTTCGTCGTCCTGACGGTACACCGGGCCGCCAACACGACCCCCGAGGTGCTGCCCGGCCTCGTCCGCGCGCTCGGAGAGATTGCGGCGACCGAGCGCATCGTCTTCCCGATCCATCCCCGCACGGCCGCGGCGATTCGCGACCAGGGCCTTGCCCTCGACTCGCGGATTGTCGGCATCGAGCCGCTCGGGTACCTGGACATGATCCGCCTCGTCTCCGCCGCCCGGGTGCTGCTCACCGACTCCGGCGGACTGCAGGAGGAAGCCGCGGTGCTCGGCACGCCGACCCTCGTCCTGCGCACCGAGACCGAGTGGACCTACCTCGTGGAGGCGGGCGTGCAGCGGCTCGTCGGCCATGGGTACGACGCCGTGCGCGCGAACCTCGCACGGTGGCTGTCGCCCGATGGCGTTGGGGAGCTGCGCCGCCATCGCGCTCCCATCCGCGCCGGCGCCGCCGCGCGCGCGGTGGCCGCCGTCGTGGCGCTTGGGGATCGCGGCGGTCGCTGACGCCCCGGAGGCGCCGCGGGTTGTCGGGCCACACCTCGCGGTCGGGCTGCGGTCCCTGTGGATCCGAAAATGCAGCGGACATCCGGCAGCGACGCGTCCGCCCGCGGTATCGGGGCGAACCGCGCCCGCAATTTACTGCGATGACGAGGCTTACATCCAGCCGACTGCCCGGGCCCTGGCGCTCCGCCACGGGGCAGCGGTCACGGCCAGCGGCACAAAAAGTCTGCTTCCCGGGTGAATCGCGGCAGGCCGGACCTGCGCCGAACGGCCTTGCCGGGTGGCGGGCCGGGGGCCGCCGCCCATGAACGGGCACCCGTTCGGGCCGCAGGCGCTCCCCGCGCCCGGCGTGGCCGTGGTCGGTGGCGGGATCATGGGCATCTCGCTCGCCTACGTCCTCGCGCGCCAGGGGATTGCGGCCGACGTCTTCGAGGCCTCGCCGGTCCTCGGCGGCCTCGCCGGCCCGCTGGTCCTCGACGATGGTGTCGAGGTCGACCGGTTCTATCACGCGATTCTCTCGAGCGATGGGCATCTGCGCGCCCTCTGCACCGAACTCGGCATCGAAAGCGCGCTGCGGTTCAAGCAGACGACGTCCGCCTTCTTCCTGGACGACGGCCTTCACTCGATGAACAGCCTGATCGAGTTCCTGCTGTTCAGGCCCCTCTCTCCGTATCAGCGCCTGCGGCTCGGGGGCACCGTCGCGCTCGCGCAGTTCTACCGCGACTGGCAGGCGCTCGAGGATGTCCCCGTGCGGGAGTGGCTCGTGCGGCTCGGCGGCGCCGGTGTCTTCGAGCGCCTCTGGGAGCCGATGCTCGACGCGAAGTTCGATGGGCAGTGGGAGCGCACGCGGGCGACGTGGATGTGGGCGCGGCTGGTGAGAATGCGGTCCACGCGCGAAGGTGCCAACCAGCGTGAACAGTCCGGTCACCTGGTTGGCGGCTACAAGACGCTGTTGACCGCGATGGCTCGCGCCATCGAGGGGGCCGGCGGCCGCATCCACCTGCGGACGCCGGTGGACGAGGTCCGGATCCACCAAGGGCGGGCGACCGGCGTCGTCGTGCGCGGTGCGGATCGGCCGTACGCCCAGGTGGTGGTCACCATGCAGGGCCCGGTGGCCCGGCGGCTGCTGGCCGGCGCGCCGGCCGACTATCTGGCCCGGCTCGACGCCATCCAGTACCTCGGAATCGTGTGCCCGCTGATGGTGCTCGATCGGCCCCTGACCGGCACCTGGGTCGTGAACATCGCCGATCGGCGCGTGCCGCTGACCGGCGTGATCGAGACGACCTCGTACATCGATCCGGCCCTGGTCGGCGGCCACCACCTCGCCTACCTGCCGAAGTACACGGCGCCGGGCAGCGGGTGGCAGGACCGCACGGACGCCGAGATTCGCGAGGCGTGGCTTGCGGCCGTCAAGCGGATTGTCCCGGCGTTCGAGCCGTCGTGGATCCGGCAGTTCCTCGTACACCGCGAGCACTACGTGGAGCCGGTGCATCCGCTCGGCGGGCCCCCGGTCCCCGGCCTCGAGACGCCAATACCGAACCTCACGCTGGCCACCACCGCCCAGATCTACCCCGCCCTGACGAACGGCGAGTCCGTGACCCGGCACGCCGCCGCCGCGGCGGCGTGCGTCGCACAACGAATGGGCGCCGCCCGGACGGCAGGCGCCGCGGCATGAGCAGTCCCACCCACCGGCAGCGTGCCCGTGCGTCACTGATGGATTCGTGCGGAGGCCCCCCATGATCGAGCGAAACGGAGCGTTCATTCACGAGACCGCCATCGTCGAGGACGACGTCGAGATCGGCGCCGGCACACGCATCTGGCACCTGGCCCACGTCCGCCGCGGGGCGCGGATCGGGGAGAACTGCACCATCTCGAAGGACGTCTACGTCGACCTCGGCGTGCACATCGGCGATCGCGTCAAGATCCAGAACGGGGTGTCGGTCTACCACGGGGTGACGCTCGACGACGACGTCTTCGTGGGCCCTCACGCGGCGTTCACCAACGACGAGACGCCACGGGCGTTCGCGGACGACTGGACGGTCACGCAGACTTTCGTGCGCCGGGGCGCGTCCATCGGCGCCAACGCGACGATCGTGTGCGGCGTGACGCTCGGGCCGTACTCGATGGTGGCCGCCGGGTCGACGGTGACCAGCGACGTGGGGCCGCATTCCCTCGTGATCGGCAGTCCGTCGCGCCACGTCGCCCACATCTGCCGGCGCGGTCACCGCATGCGGGCGGTCAACGTGGTGGATTACTGCACGGTCTTCGAGTGCGCGACCTGCCGTGAGCAGCTGCGCGTGGGCTACGAGCTGACGTCGATCACCGGAGATCGGCGGCAGGAGGGCAGCGATCGCCGGCGTGTCATCGTGGCCACGACCGAGATCGTGCCAACGCTCGACTGAGCCCCCTGGTGCCGCCGGCTCACGGCGCCGTCCCATCACGACGCAGATCGGCCGTCTGTCGGAGGGCTGGGGTGGACGACGCTGCGCGTTGCCTTCTGCCTATATCCGCCGGTTCCGGTACAACGTGCGATCGGCCACCGCCGCCATCTTCGCCACGTCCAGGCGCCCGCCCAGGAACGCGTTCACGCGCGCGGCCTCGGCGCACGGGTCCGCCACCACCGCCGCGTACGGCAGCTTCAAGACGGAGAAGCACGACCGGTTCTTCGTGAAGCGATCGACCTGGGCCAGGTGCTCTTCGTAGAGCGCGCGCATCCGCGCGTCGTCCGCACCAGGCGACTCGCCCCGGCTCTCGAGCATCGTGTTCTGGGACGCCAGCACTTCGTCCAGGTCGCGCTGCATGAAGACGACCCGGTAGTCGTACGACTCGGGCAGGTGCGTGAGGAGGAATGAGATGATCTTCACGGCTTTGCCGCGCGCGCCGGCCAGCCACTCGTGTTCGCCGGGCTTGTCCAGCTCCTTCACGCGCTCGAACTCGTAGTAGCCCCGTGGATTGCTGGCGTCCGCGGCCCGCACGCCGTCGGTGACCGTGGCGAGCCCGCCGGCTTCGAGCATGGCCATCGCCATGGACGTCCCCGACCGCGGCAGCCCGGAAACGACCACGATGGGCCGCCCGCGCCGCACGCGGCGCCAGAGCAATTGCACCATCCGCCGATTGTAGCGCCCGGGGGGCGGGGCCCGGCCGTCACGGAACGACGAGCCCGACGAACGGGAGCCGATGGACGCCGGTGCCGCTCGGGCGGGTCCGGCGGACTGGAGGCGCCGTCGGCTCAGGGATGCCGGTCGCGCGAGGTGTAACCTATGGGTCTTGCGGCCCCAGGTGATCAGACGGCATCGGCCTCGCACCGTCATCCGATCGGCGCTCAGCCACTGGCACCTGCGCGCGTGGGCGCCGGCCGTTGTCGTGGCGGCCGCCCTCGTCGTCAAGGCCGTGGTCCTCGCCCAACTCGGTGATCATCCGCTGCTCCAGCCGCTCGGTGAACTCGACAGCGCGTATTACGTGCAGCTGGCACGATCGATGGCGACAGAGGGCCCGATTGCCGGCGGCGAGCCGTTCGCGGTGGCCCCGCTGTATGCGTACTTCCTCGGCGTCATCTTCGCCCTTGGCGGCTCGGTCGAGACCGCGCGCGCGGCGCAGGTTCTGCTGGGCTCGGCGGCGGTGGGATTCGTCTTCACGACCACACGCCAGTGGTTTGGCGAAACGGCCGCCTGGGTCGCCAGCGCCCTGGCCTTGCTCACGGGACTGTTTTCGTTCTACGAAATCCTGATCCTGCCGGCCGCCCTCGATCCGTTCCTGGCGGCTGCCACGCTGGCGTTCGTCTCGGCCATCCGTTCGGGACGGGCGGGGGCCATGCTCGCCGCCGGCGTCTTCGCAGGCCTGTTCGCCCTCAACCGTCCCAATGCACTGGTCTTCGCCGTGGTGACGGCCGCGTGGCCGATCCTGTGGTGGTGGCGCGGAGGCGCGCAGGGGACGCCGCGACTGCCCTGGCGACACGCGATCGTGCTGCCGGCGGCGCTGCTGGCGGTCATCGGGGCCAACGGGCTCCGCAATTACGCCGCATCGGGCGAGTGGGTCCCGATCTCGTCGCACGGCGGCTTGAATTTCTACATCGGCAACGGCCCGCAGGCCGATGGCACCTACGCCCGTGTTCCCGGCATCACGCCATCGATCACCGGGCAGGCGCGCGACGCCTCACGCCTCGCCGCCGCCGCGGGCGAGGCCGACCGCAGCGCGGCAGGGGTGTCGGCGTTCTTCTACCGCCGCGCCCTCACGTGGATGGCGCAGCATCCGGCGGCCACGGTGCGGCTGTGGATCCGGAAGGCGGCCCTGCTCGCGAACCACGCCAATGTGCCGCTCAACGTCAGCTACGCGTACTACCGTCGCGAGGAACCCACGATTCTTCGTGCGCTGATCGTCGACGCCTGGCTGCTCGTGCCGCTCGGGACGGCCGGGCTCCTCCTGCGATCGGCGCGCCAGTCAACGCCGGGATTCGGCCTATGGGCCTCGTTCGTGCCCATCTATGGCCTGTCGGTGATTGCGTTCTTCGTGACGTCCCGGTATCGCATGCCGTTGCTGATCCCGTTGTGTTGCTCCGCCGCGGCCACGGTGACGTGGGGATACGACCGGGCACGACAGCGCCGCTGGAGGCCGCTCGCCGTGGCGGCCGCGGCCGTGGCCGCGCTCGGCATCGTGGCCGGCTGGCCGCTGGGCGTGTCCGAGGGTGACGATCTGGAGCAGGGCCGGCGCGTGGTGTGGCTCATCGAGGAGGGCCGCATCGCGGAAGCGCGCGCGCATGCTGCGCGCATCGAGTCATGGCATTCGCGCCCCGGCCTGTTGCACTACCGGGCGGGCCGGGCGTTGTCGGGTGTCAACCGTTTCGAGGACGCGATCGGGCACTTTCGACGGTCCCTCGCCTTCGAGCCCGACCAGCTGGACACCCGGCTCGAATTGGGGCAGGCGCTCACCGTCGTGGGACAGTCCGCTGAGGCCATCCCACTGCTGGATGCGGCCGTGGAGGGCGCACATCGACTCGAGGTGGCCGCGCCATGGCTCGTCCGCGCCCTCGTCGCCGCGGGTCAGCGGGATCGCGCACGGCGCCTGATCGCCGGGTGGCCATCGACGATCGCCGACCCTCGGGCCGAGACGGCGCTGGACCTGGGATCGATGGCGCTGGAGATCAACGGCCCCGTCGAGGCGGAACGCTGGTTGCGGATGGCGGTGGCGCAACGGCCGGACAACGCCGAGGCCCATGAGACGCTCGGGGTCTCGCTGCTCCTTCAGCAGCGCGTGGACGAGTCGATTGCCTCGCTCGAGGTCGCCCGCGCCCTGGCCCCGGAGCGGTCGACCGGGCGTCTGAATCTTGCGGCCGCGTATGCGCGTGCGGGACGCGTCGGGGAGGCCAGGATGGAGGCGCGCGAGGCGCTTCGCCTCAATCCGGCGGAATCCCAGGCCGCCGCGCTGCTGGCGGCGCTGGACGGCGACGGCTCGAAGCCGTCGCCGCCCGTCCGCCGCTAGGCCCGAGGCCAGGTCAGAAGCGATAGACCGCCGTGAACTGCATCTGGCGCGCCGACTGCCGGTTGCGCATCTGCAGGAAGTTCGGACTCCACGACTGATATGCGCTGTTGTAGCTGAACTGCGTGAAGTCGCCCCCGTTCAGCAGGTTGAGGACGTTGAGCGAGAGCTCGACGCTGTGCGGCCCACCGAGCGACACCCGCTTGCCGACCTTCAGGCCCACCGTGTGGATGCCGGGCGCGCGAATCTGCCCCTCCCCACGCGTGGGATACAGATAGCGGTTGCGCGTCGACAGCGGGTTGGTGAAAGTGCGCCCTCCGGGCGACCTGAACGTCGTCGGGCCGAACCGCATGATGTCGGGATCGTTCGCCGGGAGCTGATAGAGGATCGCCCCCGACCACGGCCCCGCCTGCAGCGCGTAGCTGCCAGCCACGCTGATGCCGAACGGCGCCCTCCACAATCCCGACACGTTGAAGCGATACTTCATCCACGTGGGCCCGTAGCTGAGCGCGTTGCCGGTCTCGGGCAGGCTGTTTCGATCGTTGTTGCCGCGAGGCATGTAGAGGTTGGCGTCGTTCGGGAAGGCGTCCGGCGCGATGAAGCGCGCCTTGTCGGTCGGATTCCACGTGCCGTCCATGTGGTGCCACTGCCGGTTGAAGCCGGCCATCACCTGGAACCCGTTGGACATGTTCTTCGCGAGCGTCATCTCGATGGCGCGGTACTCGAGCGTGGACCAGGTGTTGTTGGTCTGCCGTTCGATCTCACCGCGCTCCGGATCGACGCGTCCGAAGCCGCCGAAGGGCTGGCCGGGCGCCTCGGGCCAGAAGCCGTTGATTTCGACCGTGGCCCACGTGTGCTTGTAGCTGCGCGAGATGAACCCGACATCGAGGCTGGTCTGCCACGGGAACTGCCGGCGGTAGCCGACGATCCACTCGTCCACCCAGGGCTGATGATTGTTGGGATCGAACTCCTGGGTCGCCAGCGTCGGCGTCGACGCGGCTGAGAAGCGCTCGGTCTCGAAGACGCCGTCGAGATTGTTGTCGTAGAGCGTCGTGATGTTCACGGTGCCGCTGCCGCCGAAGCTGGTGATGGCGTCACGGCCCATCATCTGCTCGCCGACCCGCACGACCGTGCCGCGCAGGATGTTCTTCGCGTCCGCGGTCAACAGGTAGACCGCCCCGAATCGGGGCTGCGTCGTCCAGGACCGCTGCCGCGTGATGTCGAAGATCTTGTCCTCGCGCTTCACGTAATCCATCCGCAGCCCCAGATTGAGCGTCAATCTGCCCGAGGGCTTCCAGCTGTCCTGGAGGTAGAAGGCCCAGTTCTGATCGACCGCCTGGCGGGTCGTGATTTCGATCGGATCGGCGTACTGGCGCCGGAACGGCACGGTGCCGAGCGACGGATTGCCGTAATCGACCGGCACCCGCGCCTCGAGGTAGAACCCGTCGTTGGTGTATCGCGTGAGGGTGTCGTACGTATTGCGCGGCTGGATGAAGAACCCGGTCTGGAATTCGTGCGATCCCTTCCAGCCGCTCTTGTAATAGGTGAGGTCACCGCGCAACACGGTGACCGACGCCGGGCCGATCGCCTCCGTGGCGCGGTTGCCGCCCTCCAGGATCAATCCGGTGCCGGTGATCAGGCCGCCGACGAGCCGCGTGCTCTGGTAGATGCCGACGTTCGGGCCGGTGCCCTGTTCGATGCTGTTCAGCCAGTCGAACGTCCCGTCGTCGTTGGAGCCCTTGTTGTTGTAGCCGACCAGGAACGTGGTCGTGAGTCTCGAACCCCACGCCGACGACAGCTTGCCGCTGATCAGGTTGCCGCCGTTGCTGTAACCGTTGATCTGGCCGTAGAAGTACTCCCAGTTCGACTGGCCGTTCGTCCGGTCGTTCTGATAGAAGGCCGCCAGCTCGTGCGACGAGCCAAGCCGCGATGTCACCTTCACGTACGGCTGGGTGCCCTCGATCTTCTGGTTGAACAGCGACGCGTCCGGGAAGAAGTTGCGGATGTCACTCACCTGCTTGTCGATGCGGCTGATGGCCGTCTCGACATCCGACCACCGGAACGATCCGAAGAACCAGACCCGGTCCTTCTTGATCGGACCGCCAATCGACGCGTCGATCTGCTTCACCCCGGATTGTACCGGCACGCCTCCGGTCGACGTGCACTCGAAGTTCGGGCAGGTCGAATAGCGCTGAATCTCCGCCGGCAGCCCGAAGGTCGTCGTCGCCGTCGAGTTGTCGCCGTTCAGGCCCGATTCGAGCGGCTGGTAGGCGTAGCCCAGGGAGCCCCTGAACTGGTTGCCGCCGCTCTTGGTGATGACGTTGATGGCCAGGCCGGTGCCCATCGGGGTGGAGGCGTCGACGCCGCCCGTCTTCGTCTCGATGTCCTGGATCATGTCCGAGCCCATCTGCACGTAGGTGAGCTGGAAGTCGTTGTAGTTGCCGGCCTGCATGCCCTCCAGGTTCGCGACGTGCGCGAAGTGCTCGGTGGCGTGCCCGAAGTACACCATCCGGCCGGATCCGTCATCGAACGGCCGCGAGTGCACGCCGGGCGTCATCTCGAGAAAGTCGGTCCAGTTCTTCCGCGCGGCAATCGGCATCTGACGCTGGAACTCCCCGTCGACGTTGAGGACGTTCGACGCCTTCGACACCTCGATCATCGGCGAGTCCGCCGTCACGGTCAGCGTTTCCTGCAGCGTGCCGAGCCGCAGCACGACATCCACCTGGAAGGTGGCGCCCGCCCTGACGACGATCTCCTCGCGCCGGAAGACGGAGAAACCGGTCAGCTCCGCGGTCACGACGTAGCTGCCAGGCGGCAGGTTGAGCAATCGATAGTTGCCGGATTCGTCGCTGACGGCGACGGCCGGCGCGATCGCATCCGGGCTCGTGGCCGTCACGGTCACGCCTGGCAAGGCGCCCCCCTGCTCGTCCTGGACGGTGCCGCGAAGCGCCCCTGCGCCGGTCTGCCCGGACGCCGGCGTCGCCGCGGCGGCCAGAAGGCTCACGATGAGCGTCGAAAGAACCCAGTTCCGTCCCATAGAGATTCTCCTCCGGAGAGATTCGGAAAGACCGAGTGTCAGCGACGTACCACGTTGAGTCGGGTTGACGAGGCGCCGCCCCTCGCCAGAGAGATGACAGCCATGCGTGCGCAGCATACACCCCACACCGCCTCAGTGCACAGGCCCAGCCCGGATGTCAATGCCCCCGGGGGCGATGGCAGGCCATTCGGCCGACCTGCTAGAGTGATGCGAAGGTTTCCGCGCCCGTGCACCGCTCCCCCTCCTGGCCCGTGCCCGCGCTCGCGATGCTGCTGCTCGGCATCACCGCGACTCCGGCCCATGCCTACATCGGCCCCGGCGCCGGGTTCGCCCTGGTCTCGTCGGCGTTCGTGCTGGTCACGACGCTGCTGGTCGTGGGCTTCACCCTGCTCGCGTGGCCGTTCCGGGCCGCGTGGCGGGCCCTCACGACGCCGCGCCCGCCCAAGGCCGCCATCTCACGGCTCATCGTCGTGGGCCTCGACGGCCAGGATCCGAAGCTCACCGACCAGTTCATGCGCGAGGGCCTCCTGCCCAACTTCAAGGCCCTGGCGGTCGAGGGCAGCTATCGGCGGCTGAAGACGACGTTCCCGTCGCTCTCCCCGGTGGCGTGGTCGTCGTTCAGCACGGGGGCCAATCCGGCGCGGCACAACATCTACGACTTCCTGGACCGGGATCGGCGCACGTACCTGCCCATGCTGTCGTCAACCCGAATCGGCAAGGTCGAGCGCTTCCTGAAGCTCGGTCGATACCGCATCCCGCTCCAGAAGCCGGCGCTGAGCCTGCTGCGCCGCTCGAAGCCGTTCTGGACCATCCTCGGCGAGCACCGCATCTGGAGCACGGTGCTGCGCGTGCCCATCACGTTTCCGCCCGACAACTTCTACGGCGCGGAACTGAGCGCCATGTGCACGCCGGACCTGCTGGGCACGCAGGGCACGTTCCTGCTCTACACCACGCGGCCCGCAGGTCGGAAATTCAAGGAGGGCGGACTGCGGTTCCCGGTCACGGTGGACGGCGACGAGGTGGTCACCACCCTGCAGGGGCCGGAGAACGCGTTCCTCGAGGGCGCACCGCCCCTCACGCTGCCCCTGCGCGCACGGCTGGATCGCGCGGCCGCGCGGGCCGAGGTGTCCATCGGGGACGCGCGCGCGACCCTCGCGCCGGGCGAACTGAGCGACTGGGTGGCGCTCTCCTTCTCCGCCGCGCCGGGCGTATCGGTCAGGGGCCTCACGCGGCTGCTGGTCACGGAGATGGGTGAGCACTTCTCCTTGTACCTGGCGCCCATCAACCTGGACCCCGAATCGCCGGCCATGCCCATCTCGCACCCGCCGTACTACGCCACGTACCTGGCGAAGAAGATCGGCGCGTACTCCACGCTGGGCCTCGCGGAGGACACCTGGGGCCTCAACGAGGGCGTCACCGACGATGGGACGTTCCTGAAGCAGGCATACGACATCGATCGCGAACGCGAGGCGATGTTCTTCGCGTCGCTGGATCGGCTGCGCACGGGCACCCTGGTGTGCGTGTTCGACGCGACGGACCGGATCCAGCACATGTTCTGGCGCGACATCGATCCGGGCCACCCGGCGGGACGCGGGCGCGAGCGGGCGGAGCACCGGCACGCCATCCGCGAGCTGTACCGGCACAACGACGCGCTCGTCGGGCGCGTACGTGCGCAGTTGAAGGACGGCGACGTGCTCATGGTGATCTCGGATCACGGCTTCAGCTCGTTCCGCCGCGGCGTGAACCTGAACCAGTGGCTGCTCCGCGAAGGCTACCTGGCGCTCAAGCCGGGGGCGGACGGCACTTCGGAGTGGCTGCGGGATGTGGACTGGTCCCGCACGCGCGCCTACGCCCTGGGCCTGACCGGCATGTTCCTGAACCTCCAGGGCCGTGAGGCCGAGGGCATCGTGGAGCCGGGCGAGGAGGCCCGGGCGCTGAAGGCGGAGATCGTGCGGAAGCTGCGCGGGCTGAGGGACGAGGAGAAGAAGGCTGTGGGCATCAACGAGGCCTTCGACACGACGGAGATCTATGACGGCCCGTACCTCGAGAGCGCGCCCGATTTCGTCATCGGCTACAACGCGGGTTATCGCACCTCGTGGGACTGTGCCACGGGTGTGGTCGCCGGCCCCGTCTTCGAGGACAACGTGAAGGCCTGGAGCGGCGACCACTGCATCGACCCGCGCCTGGTGCCAGGCGTGTTCTTCTGCAATCGAAAGGTGACGGCCGAGGAGCCGGCGCTGGTGGACATCGCGCCGACGGCCCTGAAGCTGTTCGGCATCGAGCCCCCGGCACACATGGACGGCCGGCCGCTGGCGGGGCTCACGTGAGACAGGAATCGGGGATCAGGCGTCAGGGGTCAGCGGTCAGGGACCGGACGTTTGGGCGTATCCGAATGACGCGTACGCTGCGGTGGTTCATGAGCGCGGTCGCCGTCGCCGGACTCGTTGCGTCGGTCGGCTGCCAGTCGGCACCGGCGGTCGGCCGCAGGGTGATCGTCTTCGGCTTCGACGGCCTGGACCACGAGCTGACGCGACAGATGATCGACATCGGCCGCCTGCCCGGCCTCGCGCGGCTCGCCGGGACCGGGGGATTCTCGGCGCTCGGCACGAGCATTCCCCCGCAGAGCCCGGTGGCATGGTCGTCGTTCATCACCGGCCTCGACCCCGGCGGCCACGGCATCTTCGACTTCATCCATCGCGACCCGAAGACGATGCTGCCCTACCTCTCCACGTCGAGGACGGAGGGCGGACGGGCCATCGGCCTCGGCGGCTGGCAGGTCCCGCTCGCGGGCGGCACGGTGGAGCTGCTCCGGGAGGGGCGCCCCTTCTGGGAGGTCCTGGAGTCGCACGGGGTGCCGACGACCATCATCCGCATGCCCGCGAACTTCCCGCCCTCGGGCTCGGCCACGCGCGAGCTGAGCGGCATGGGCACGCCGGACCTGCTGGGCACGTACGGTACCTTCGCGCTCTACACCTCCGAGCCGTTCGCCTTCGCGGGCCAGACGCTGTCGGGAGGCGTCGTCCACCAGGTGAAACCACGCGACGGCGTCGTCAGGGCGGCGATCGAGGGCCCCGACAACCCGTTCCGGACGCGGCCCGAGAAGGCCCGCGCCGAGTTCACCGCGCACCTGGACCGGACCAACCGCCACGTGAAGCTCACGGTGGGCGGCGAGGAGCGCCTGCTGGCCGTCGGCGAGTGGAGCGACTGGGTGCCGGTCAGCTTTCCGCTCGCACCCACCCAATCGCTGGCCGGCGAGGTGCGCTTCTACCTGAAGGCGCTGGACCCGTTCTTCGAGCTCTACACCAGCCCCGTCAACATCGATCCGCTGGCGCCGGCCATGCCGGTGTCGCATCCGGACGGCTTCGCCACCGAGCTTGCCGAGGCGACCGGCCGCTTCTACACCCAGGGCATGCCCGAGGACACCAACGGGCTGAAGATGGGGGTGCTCACGGACAAGGAGTTCCTCGAACAGGCGCGCATCGCGGGCGAGGAGAACCTGCGGCAGTACAAGTACGTGCTGGACCGCTTCGAGGACGGGCTGCTCTTCTACTACTTCGGGAACGTGGACCAGGTGTCGCACATGATGTGGCGCGCGCGCGACCCGCAGCATCCGGCCTACGATGCCGCGAAGGACGGCCCCAATCAGGCGGTGGTCGAGGAACTCTACCGGGGCCTGGATCGAATCGTCACGGACACGCTGGCCACGCTCGGGCCCGACGATCTGCTGGTGGTGATGTCGGATCACGGCTTCACGACGTGGCGCCGCTCGTTCCACCTGAACAGCTGGCTGCGCGACAACGGCTACCTGGCGCTGGTGGATCCCGACCGCGCGGACGACCCCGGACTGTTCGGCAACGTGGACTGGTCGCGCACGCGCGCCTATGCGCTCGGGCTGAACGGCCTCTACGTCAACGTCCACGGCCGCGAGAAGGGCGGCATCGTCGAGCCCGGCGCGCGTGAGGCCCTGGCGCGCGAGCTCGCGGCGAAGCTGCTGGAGGTGACCGATCCGGCCACGGGCCTGCCCGCCATCACCAAGGTGTATCGCCGGGAGGACGCGTATCGCCTGGCCGGCAACGAGGACACGGCGCCGGACCTGGTGGTGGGCTACGCGAAGGGCACGCGCGGATCGGACGAGTCCGCCCTGGGTGGACTGCCGACGGACGTGTTCGCCGACAATACGAGCGCGTGGAGCGGCGACCACTGCATGGACCACGAAACCGTGCCCGGCATCCTGCTCTCCAGCCGCGCGCTGAAGCGGCCGGCCTCCGCCATCCAGGACCTCGCCGCGTCGATTCTCGCGGAGTTCGGCGTGGAGGGTTTCCCACATGGTCCCGAGGAGCACTGACATGTTCGGATCCCGCATCAAGCTGGACAAGGCTTTGCTCGTGAAGGCCAAGCGATATGCCGACCTCGCCGGCTACTCGTCGGTGGACGAGTTCGTGGCGCACGTCCTCGAAAAGGAGCTGTCGAAGTTCGAGGGCTCCGACTCGGAAGAGGAGATCAGGAAGAAGCTGAAGGGACTGGGCTACATCTCCTGATCGTGGACACCTGCTGCCAGAAGAGACCGGCTTGCATACGCTGATCGGACACGCCCTGGCGGGGATCAACGCGGCGCTCACCATCGCCTTCGATGCGGCCTTCGTCCTGGTCGGCGCGCTGCCGCCCGTGGCCGGCGTGCTCCTCGTCTCGCTCGTCACCGCCGTGGCGATGCTGTTCGTGGTGGCACGCACGTCGAACCAGCCGGCCATGGCGGCCACCAAGCGCGCCATGCACGCGGGGCTGTTCGAGATCCGCCTCTTCAACGACGACCTCGCCGCCATCCTCCGCGCGCTGGGGGAGGTCCTGCGGCAGAACGGGCGCTACCTGCTGCTGTCGCTGGTGCCCCTGCTGTGGATGATCGTGCCGCTGGCGCTGGTCATCGCGCAGCTGCAGGCGTTCTACGGATACGAGGGGCTCGCGGTCGGGGTGCCTGTGCTGGTGAAGGTGGAGCGGACCGGCGCCAGCGGGGGCGGAGCGGATCCGCCGGCCGGCGCGCAACCGATCGGGCTCGAGGCGCCGCCGGAGATTCACGTCGACGCCGGGCCTGTGGAGCTGGTCGGCTCGAGCGAGGTCCTGTGGCGCATCGTCCCCGCCGAGGCCGGAGACTTCACGCTCACCGTCCGCGATGGCGGGCGCTCGGCCACGAAGGCCGTCCACGTCGGGAGCGGTGTCGCCCGACGCTCACCGGTGCGGGTGCCGTACGGGCTCGTGGACCAGCTGCTCTACCCGTCCGAGCCGCCCCTGGACGACAGGAGCCCCGTGACGTCCATCACCCTCGGCTACCCTGAGCCCGGCCTGAGTGTCCTGGGTGCGCGCGTGCACTGGCTCATCGTGTTCTTCGTCGTGTCGATGGCGGGCGCCTTCGTCCTGGCGAAGCGCTTCGGCGTTACCCTGTAGCCGCATGACCTCTCGCGCGCGCCGGCCGTTCGCCCTGCTCATCCTGTCGCTGGCGTGCGCCGGCCACGCCTACGGCCAGGGCGGATCCGCCCGCGTGGATCCGGGCCCCGCCAGCGCCGACGACATCGCCGACGCGGTGTCGGCGCTCGAAGCCGCGGACGGCTACCGCAGCCTCGCGGCGGCCGTTGCCCGCTACGAACGCGCCATTGCCAGCGATCGGATGATGGATCTCATCGACGCCAGGCTGCAGGCCGCGCCGCTCACCGACGAGCAGCGGACCGTCCTCCATCTCATGCGCCAGCTGTCGGAGGACTGCCGGCAGTCAGGCGCGCAACCGGCCGCGCGGCTCATGGCCGTCCGCCTGGTCGCGAGCTCGGCCCTCGCGGTCGACACGCCCGAGCAGCTCGCGGCCGTGCTCGCGCAGTTCTCGCCGCTCGAGGACGAAATCAGTCCGGCGGTGGTCCGGGACGCGCTCGACGGCCCGGGCATCAGCTGGCCGCCGGCGCTGCGGCCCCTGATGGAGCAGCTCGCGCGCGACTGGCCGCGCGAGGGTGCCATCGCGGCCGCCAGGGCCATCGCCACCGCCGGCGCGGTGGGCGGTACAGGCGGAAGCCTGACGGGCGACGCCCGACCGGCAGGGCGCCGCGAGGACGTGCCCGTCGTCGGCCACTGGCGCAGCACCCGCGTCGTCTTCGAGCAGTCCCGGGACGAGCACCTCGTGCTGCACGCCGATGGCCGGGCCGAGACGTGGACCGTGACCGCCTTCGAACGATCCGGCGTCACGGCCGGGCGGTGGGCCGCGCGGGGCTCGTCGCTGGACGTGGCCTGGTCGGACGGCCGCGAATGGTCGCAGCCCTTCACGTTCTTCGAGGGGCAGCTCGTCTTCCCGAACGTCCCGAACCGGCGGCAGTTCTGGGAACGGATGGACTGACGCGACGGGCGCGCCCCGACCGCGCCGCGAGATCCCCGGGGCGGCCCGCGCCTCTCAGGACTTGCCGCGCTCGTACACGACTTTCCCGTCGAAGATCGTCGTCTCGACGACGACCCCGGTCGGCTTCGACGGCGGCGTGGCGAGCAGGTCGCTGCCGAGGATGACGATGTCGGCGAGCATGCCGGGCGCGAGCGTGCCCTTGCGGTGCTCCTCGAAGGACGCATACGCGGGCCCGCTCGTGTAGCCGCGGAGGACGCCCGGCATCGGCATGGCCTGCTCGGGCCCGCCGGGCTGGGTGATGCGCGTGGCGGCGAGCCAGATGCCCTGCCCGGCCTCGAGCGGCGCGACGGGCCAGTCGCTGCCGAAGGCCAGGCGACCGCCTTCCGCGCGGATGCGCTGCCACGCCCACGCGCGCGAGGCGCGTTCGGGGCCGATGTTGTCGGGCCACGGGCCGGAGGGCGTCGCGCTGTTCATGTCCCCGAGCGCGACGTGCATCGGCTGCTGGGAGGCGATGACGCCGAGCTGCCCGAAGCGCGGGATGTCGGCCTCGGCGATGGCCTCGACGTGCTCGATGCGATGGCGACGGCCGCGCGCCGGGGCCGGGTTCACCTTCGCGGCGTGCTCGAAGGCGTCGAGCGACATGCGGATGGCCCGGTCACCAATCGCATGGATTTGCACCTGCCAGCCCCGCTTGTCGAGCATCGCCACCACGCGGTTCAGCTGCTCCGCGGTGAGGTTCGGCGTGCCCGCGCTCTTCGTCTTCTCGTACGGCGCGAGCATGGCTGCCGTGCGGCTCTCGATGACGCCGTCGGCGAACATCTTCACGATGCCGGTCTTGACCGTCGGATCGTCGCCCATGCGCTTCCACGCCTCGTCCATGCGGTCGACGTCGGCCTCGGTGGTCCGGTCCGTGGCGGAGAACGCGAGGTAGGCGCGGACGGTCAGCTCGCCTGCCTGCTTCGCGGCCTCGTACAGGGCCATGTCCTCGGGGCTGCCACCCGCGTTCTGGATGCTGGTGATGCCGAAGCGGTTGGCGTAAGCGGACGCGGTCTGGAGCGCGGCGCGCCGATCGGCATCGGTGAGCTTCGGCAGGATGGGATCGACGAGGTCGGATGCGCTCTCCTTCAGGTGGCCGGTGGGCTCGCCGGTCTTCGGGTCCTTGACGATCTCGCCGTTCGGCGGGTTCGGCGTGTCCTTCGTGATGCCGGCCATGGCCAGCACCTTCGAGTTCACCCAGATGCTGTGGCCGTCGTAGCAGGTCATCATCGCGGGACGGTCCGGGACGATCTCGTCCAGCTGGGCCTTCGTCGGGCTGCCGCCGGGGAAAGGCGCGTAGAGCCAGCCCCGGCCCCTGATCCACGCGTCGGCGGGCTTCGTGGCGGCGAACTGGCTGATGGCGGCCTGCACCTCGCGCAGGGTCGTCAGTCCCGCGAGGTCCACGTCGTCCAGGGACAGGCCTCCGGAGAGGAAGTGCACGTGCGCGTCGTTGAAGCCTGGCGCGACGGTGCCGCCGCGGGCATCGATGACGCGCGTGTTCGGCCCGCGCAGGGACGCCAGCTCCGCGTCGGTCCCGATCCGCAGGATGGTGTGGCCCGACACGGCCACGGCCTGGGCGGTGGTGCCCTGCTCGTCGGCGGTGAAGACACGGCCGTTGGTGATCAGCAGGTCCGCAACCTGGCCTTCCGCCGGTGGCGCCGGCTGGGCGGGTCCGCAGGCGGAGGCCGTGAGCACGAGGAAGGACAGACAGAGGCGTGAGGCGAGTTGCGAAGTCATCGGGATGGTTCCTGGCATGACGTCCGGCGCGCGTGCAACCGGCGGTGGATCACCTACTGATCCACGACGGGCAGCACGAGCTGTGACGCGCGCGTCCCGGCGTGATGGATGCGGATCGTAGCACGCTGCCTGCACGACGAGGTCGTTTCGAGGTCCCCCGTGTGGAGGTTGCGGGAGAAATTCGGGAAGAAGCTCGCGGACACCTGCAGCCGTACGCGGTGTCCGCTCTTGAAGAGGTTGCTGGTGACCAGGTGATCCAGCCGGAGCTCGTAGACCTCTCCCGGCGTGAGGAGCTGCCGGCCCTTCGCCCGGTCGCGGTAGCTGGCGCGGAGGACGTCCAGGCCCGGGCTCATCAGGTTGAACGCGGTTCCGTCCGGCGCGACGTCGTACACGCGCGCCCAGATGTCGGTGTCGCGGCAGTCGCACGACACGAAGAGCCGGGCCAGGATGGGCCCGGTGACTTCGGTATCGGCCTCGAAGGGCGCGGAGTCGAACGTGAGCAGGTCCTCGCGATCCACGAGCGCGCGGTAGTCGTGCGCACCGGCCGAGTCGTACGGGTTGAGCACCGGGTTGTCAGGGTTCGAGACGAATTGGCTGAAAGCGGGGACAGTCCCTGTGACATTTCGTGACAGGGACTGTCCCCATTTTACAGGGACTGTCCCCAGTTCCACCAGCGTGCCGGCGGCGGTCAGCGCGTAGGTCGCGGGCCGCGCAGGCGGAGGCCACGCGTCGGCCGTCTTCCACACGTTGGCGCCCATCACGAAGTAGCGCACGGGCGGGTCGGCCGGGCGTGCCGCACCGATCCCGCGGAGGTGGCGGTCCATCCAGCCGAGGACCACCTCGTCGTAGTCGATCGCCGCGCCGGGGCCGAACTCCCGATCGCCAGCCGCCGTGCGGGCGGTGGCGCCCACGCCGTGGACCCAGGGGCCGATCAGCAGCGACGTGCCGGTGGGCTGGCCGCCGCGCGCCTTCACCAGTCCGTTGAAGTTGGTGGTGGCGCCCTCGGGCCCGTAGTTGTCGTCGTGCCAGCCTGAGAGGTTGAGGACGGCCGCATCCGTGCGGGCGTACTTGCCGCGAATCTCCGCGAAGTCCCAGAACGGATCCTCGGGGGGATGGTGCAGCCAGTCGGCGTAATAGGGCGCGATGTCGCTCAACACGTCGAACGCGTCGAGCGGCAGCGTGTCCCGCATCCGCCGCTCGACAGCCGGCCAGCCGGCCTGCACCTCATCGTCCGTCCGTGGGCCCGGCAGGTTCTTCCGGGCCCGCGCGTCCGGCGCGATGTTGAACCAGATCCACGACACCCAGGACATGTCCCACACGCCCCAGGTATAGAAGAAGTTCTGCGGCGTGGAGAAGGTCATGGCCGGCACCATGGCCTTCAGGTGCGGCGGCTGCTCCATGGCGGCCAGCCACTGCACCGCGCCGGGATACGACAGTCCGAACGTGCCGACGTTGCCGTCGGACCACGGCTGCGCCGCGGCCCACTCGATCGTGTCGTGGCCGTCCTTGCCCTCGTGCTCGTACGGGCGAAACTCGCCGTCGGAGCGGTAGCGCCCGCGCACGTCCTGCACGACCACGGCATATCCGCGCTCCACCGCCCGGGCAAACGTGGTGTAGGCGGCCACGGCCGCGTGGGCGCCGTAGGGGGTGCGGTACACCAGCGAGGGAGACCGCCGGTCCGGGGTGGGGCGCAGCACCTCGGCGCGAAGCACCACGCCATCGCGCATGGGGATGGCCACGTCCACGTCGTGCCGCAGGCCCGTGGGCATCGGCGCGGGCGCCGGCGTGCATGCCCCGCACGCGGCGGCCGCCAGGCCGACGAGAACGCAGGCGACGCGGGTCAAGGCGTGGGACATCGGCTGAAGCGCGGCGGGACGCCGCAGTATACTTCGTGGGATGCCGCCGCCGCGGCAGGGAACCTTCGTGACCGACTACCGCCGCGTCCTGCCCAACAGCCTCGTCATCGCCTCCGCGCGACCGGAGCACGCGCCTCAGCTCGAGGCGCTGCAGCGTGTCGTGTTCCCCACGCTGGCGGATGAGGAGCGCTTCAAGGCGGCGCACTACCTGAAGCACCTGGAGCTCTTTCCCGAGGGCCAGTTCGTGGGACTGGACGGGGACCGCGTCGTCGCGGCCACGGCCACCATCCGGCTGCACTTCGACTTCGACCACGTGAACCACACGTTCGGCGACATCATCCAGGGCGGCTGGCTCACCTCGCACGAACCGGATGGCGCGTGGCTGTACGGCGCGGACATCGGTGTGCACCCGGACTATCGCGGCCGCGGGCTCGCGCAGGCGCTGTACGCCGCACGCCAGGAGCTGGTCTGGCGCCTGGGCCTCGAGGGCCAGGTGACGGCGGGCATGATGAGCGGCTACGGCAAGGTCAAGGACCGGATGACGGCCGAGGAGTACTACGCGGGCCTCGTGTCCGGCCGCATCAACGACCCGACCCTCTCGATGCAGCAGAAGGTCGGCTTCGAATTCCGGGGCCTGCTGAAGGACTACCTGCAGGACCCCGTCTGCGACAACTACGGCGTGCTCATCGTGCTCGACGCGGCGAAGGACGTGCCCGGAGCCGTGCGTCCCGCCGGCACCGCCCACCAGTGAAGGAGCAACAGACCATGGCCTCGATCCAGTTGAAGACCCCGGTGCCCGGCCCGAAGAGCCAGGCCATGCTCGCCCGCCGCGCGGCTGCGGTGCCGAACGGCCTCGGCAGAGCCACCGATGTCGTGGTCGAACGCGCCGAGGGCGCGCTCGTGCACGACGTGGACGGCAACACCTTCCTCGACTTCGTCGGCGGCATCGGCGTGCTGGCGGTGGGCCACTGCCCGCCCACCGTCGTGCAGGCCGTCCAGCGGCAGGCCGCCGCGGTCATCCACATGGGCTCGCTCGTCGGGACCTATGAGTCCTACGTGCGGCTGTGCGAGCTGCTGAATGAGATCACGCCGGGCGACTTCCCCAAGAAGACGCTGCTCGCCAACACCGGCGCCGAGGCGGTCGAGACCGCCGTGAAGGCCGCGCGCGCCTTCACGCGGCGGCCGGGCGTCATCTGCTTCGAGGGCGGCTACCACGGCCGCACGCTCCTCACGCTGAGTCTGACCAGCAAGTACGGCCTCTTCAAGAAGACCATGGGCCCCTTCGCGTCCGACATCGTCCGGCTGCCCATGCCGAACGTCTACCGCCGCCCCGCCAGCGTCACCGAGGAGCAGCACATCGACTTCGGCATCCAGCAGCTGGAGCAGGCCTTCACCGCCCAGGTGGATCCAAGCGAGGTGGCGGCCATCATCATCGAGCCGGTGCAGGGTGAGGGCGGCTTCGTCCCGGTGCCGCCGCGGTTCCTGCAGCGCATCCGCGAGCTCTGCACCCAGCACGGCATCGTCATGATTGCCGACGAGGTGCAGTGTGGTTTCGCGCGCACGGGCAGGCTCTTCGCGCTCGAGCACTACGGCATCGCGCCGGACATCATCGTGACGGCCAAGTCGCTCGGCGCGGGCATGCCCATCAGCGCCACGACCGGCCGCGCCGAGATCATGGACGCGACGCACACCGGCGGCATGGGCGGCACCTACGGCGGCAATCCCGTCACGTGCGTGGCGGCCATCGCGGCCATCGAGATGATGCGGCAGCCGGCGTTCCTGGCCCGGGCCGAGCGCGTGGGGCAGATCCTCCGCGAGACACTCGAGGACTGGAAGCGGAAGCACCCGCTTGTCGGCGACGTGCGCGGGCTGGGCGCGATGATGCTCGTCGAACTGGTGAAGGACCGGGCGACGAAGGAGCCCGCACCCGACGAGACGCTGGCCATCATCAAGGGCGCCTTCCAGCGCGGCGTCATCGCCATGCGAGCGGGGCTCTTCACCAACGGCATCCGGTTCCTGCCGCCGCTGACCATCACCGACGAGCAGCTGCGCGAGGGGCTGGCCGTCATCGAGGCGTCGCTCGCCGAAGTCGAAGCGAAGATGGGCCTCGCGCTGCAGCACGCCTAGGGACGCGCGGATGACGCCGGCGGCGTTCGGGGCTGCATCCCCATGCACCGAGCCGACACCATCTTCCTGAACGGCGCGCTCTGGACCGGTCTCGACGAGCGGCACGGCCACACGGCGCTCGCGATCCGGGGCGATCGCATCGCCGCGGTGGGCACCGACGACGACGTGCGCAACCTGCGCGGGCCCGGCACCCGCGTCGTGGATCTGGCCGGGCGGACGCTTCTGCCGGGATTCGTCGACGCCCACGCGCACATCTGGAAGATCGGGCACCTCCTGACAACGCTGCTGGACGTGCGGAACGCGGAGAGTCTCGCCGCTCTGGGGGCACGCGTGCGCGACAAGGCGGCCACGCTGGCGGAGGGCGCGTGGCTCTACGGGCGCGGCTACAACGAGGCGCGCTTCCCCGAGGGCCGCGGCCCCACGCGCCACGATCTGGATGCGATCGTCTCCGATCGCCCGGTGGTGCTCATGCGCACCTGTGCGCACATCATCGCCTGCAACAGCCGCGCGCTCGAGGCGGCGGGCATCACGCGCGACACCGCCCCGCCCCACGGGGGCGAGATCGGGCACGACGATGCCGGCGAGCCGACGGGCGTGCTCTCCGAGCGCGCCATGAGCCTCGTGCTGCAGCGCATGCCGGCGCCCGCGGCCGCGGACTACGAGGCGATGATCACGACCGCGATACGCCATCAGGTCGCGCACGGCATCACGAGCACCAACGACGCGGGTGTGGCGCCCGAGCTGCTGGACGCGTATCGGCGCCTCGATCACGAGCATCGGCTGCCCGCCCGGGTCAACGTGATGGCACTCCGGATCGTGGAGGGCGTCGGCGTCGCTCCGCTTCCCTCGAAGCACGCCGGTGACCGCCTGCGCATCGACACCGTGAAGTTCTTCGCCGATGGAGGGCTGAGCGGCGCCACGGCGGCGCTCAGCGTCCCCTACCGGCACGCCGGCACGCGCGGCGTGCTGCGGATGGACGAGCAGGAGTTCCTCGCGCTCGCGCGGGAAGCCCACGAGGCCGGCTGGCGTGTCGCCACGCACGCCATCGGCGACGTGGCCATCGACCAGGTGCTGCGCGTCTACGAGGCCCTGGGGCGCGGCCCCATGCGGCACCGCATCGAGCACTTCGGCCTTCCGGGCCCGGGCCACCTGGCCCGGGCCGCCCGGCTCGGCATCATCGCCGTGCCACAGACCATCTTCGTCCAGGCGCTGGGCCGCAACTTCCGACAGTACCTGCCCGACGCGCTGCTGACCCGGACCTACCCCGTTCGCGCGATGCTCGACGCCGGCATCACCGTCGCGCTCTCGTCCGATGCCCCCGTCGTCGAGAACGACTCGCCGCTGGCGGGCATACAGGCCGCGATCCTCCGCCGGGACGACGAGGGCCAGGACGTCGCGCCGGCGGAAGCCATCACGCTGGACGAGGCGCTTGACGCCTACACCCGGGGCGGCGCCATCGCGTCCGGAGACGAGGCCGACCGCGGATGCCTGCGGGAGGGGATGCGGGCCGATCTGGTGGTCCTCTCCGGCAACGTGCTGACGACCCCGCCCGACGCCCTCACGGCCCTGCAGGTGAGCGGGACATGGGTCGGCGGCCAGCCGGTGTTCGCGGCGTGACACCTGCCGCGCGCCAGCCCCCTGGCCTGGGCGAGGTCCGGGCGCTGCTGCACCGCGATCCCTGGTGGTCCGCGTACGCGCTTGGCGACCTCGACCCGCGACGGCAGCCGTACTGCGAGTGGCATGTCCGCGGGACCTCCGTCGCCCTTCTCTATCGCGAGTTCGATGCGCCCATCCTCTGGGCGGCCGGCCATGCCGATGTCCTCGACGAGCTGCCGGACCTTCGCGACTGCTACCTGCAGGTCCCCGAGGCGTTCCTGGCCGCCGTGGAGCGACGCTTCACGGTGGACGGGATCCGCCCTGTCCACAGGATGGGCCTCGATCCCGCGGACCTCCAGCCGGCTCCCGGCACGTCGGCCGTCGAGCCGCTCGACGAGTCGCACGAGCACGAGATCCGTGAGCTGTACGCCGACGGTGAAGCCACGCACGAGGCGCCCGACTTCTTCTGGCGAAGCCAGTTGGGGGATGGCACCTTCGTCGGCGTGCGCCACGAGGGACGGTTGGTCGCCGCGGGCGGCACGCACCTCTACTCGGCGGAGGAGAGCGTCGGGGCGATCGGCAACGTGTTCACGCACCGCGCGCACCGGGGCCGGGGCCACGCCTCCGCCATCACCACCGCCGTGGCCCGACGGCTGATCGAGCGCGGCACGGACACCATCGTGCTCAACGTGCGGTGCGAGAACCTGCCGGCCATCCGGGTCTACGAGCGCCTGGGCTTCCGGCGGCACGTCCGCTTCCGGGAAGGGCGCGCCCGGGGCCGGTGAGCCTCGCCCGCGCGCGGCCCGTTCACGGGTCGCGCTTCGTGAACCGTCCGCCCATCGCCTCGATGCGGGACGGCTGCCCCGTGGCGTCGAGCACGAATGTCGCGAGCGCGGTTCCCCGCCAGGCCGCCTTCCAGGTCGCCCGGAACGTGTCGTGGTGCCAGTGCTCGAGGGCGCCGACGAAGGCGGAGCCGTACCGCGCGTGCAGGCGGCCGCCGTCGAGCGTCACGACGACCTCGCCCCGCAGCGGATCCGCGTACGTGCCCGTGTAGCGCTCGAGCGGCAGCGAGGGCGTCGTGCCAGCAACGCGTGTTGCGTCGGCCTTCCTTCGTGCCGCGTCGGACTCCCGGTCGAGCGCGTCGTAGAACGTCTTCAGTTCCGCGATCCAGTCACGGGATGCGCCGCCGATGAAGCGATCGAAGACAGCGAACATGATGGCGTGGCGCAACTCCGCATGGTCCCGGTTGGCGAGGACCACGACCCCAACGCCCTGATCGCGAAGCAGGCCGTGGATGGCCACCATGCCGTCGATGCTGCCGGTGTGGTAGTCCACGGCGTGTCCGCGGTAGTCCTGCTGGAACCAGCCCAGGCCGTACGTCGTCCACTTCGGCTTCGTCAACCGCGCGGTCGGGTAGAACGCCTCTCGCGTGACCATCGTCTGCGGCGTGAAGAGCTCGTCCACGGTCTCCGGCGCCAGCAACGCACGGCCGGAGGGCGTCTTGCCGCGGGCCAGCAGCATCGCCGACCACTTCGCCATGTCCTCCACCCCGGCCCAGACGCTGCCGGCCGGCGCGACGGTGTCGGTGCTCGCGTTCTCGATCTCGCGCACCTTGCCGTCCACGATCGCGTGGGGTCTCGCCACGTCGGGCTGTCGCGCCAGCGTCGCCGCCGTGGGAATGGCACCGGACATCCCGAGCGGCTCGAAGATGCGCGACCGCACCACCTGCTCCCACGGCTGGCCGCTGACCGCCTCGACGACGGCACCGGCCGCGGCGTACATGACGTTCTGGTAGATGAACGACGAGCGCAGCGAGTAGGCGGAGGGCAGCAGGCGGACGCGCCGGAGAATCTCGCGGGGCTCGGTGGGCTGGCCGTACCAGAGGTAGTCGGCGTTGCCGAGGCCGGCGCGGTGGGTCAGCAGATCCCGCACCGTGACCTCGCGCGTCAGGTACGGGTCGCTGAGATGGAGCCACGGCAGGTGCTTCGACACCGGGTCGTCCCACGCGAGCTTCTTCTCGTCCACCAGCATGCCGACGAGCGCCGCGGTCATGGCCTTGGTGGTCGAGCCGACGGCGAAGAGCGTGCCCGGGCCGACAGGAGTCGAGGCGCCGAGCGCTCTCACGCCGTACCCCTTGCTGAAGATCACCTGGCCGTCCTTCACCACCGCGACGGCCAGGCCCGGCGTCTCCCAGTCGCGGACGGCAGTGGCGACGGCGGCATCGAAGCCCTCGAGCGGCGCGGGCTGCGCGCCGGCCGCCGGTGCGACGGCAGCGATCACCGCGAGCAGGCAGGCGGCGGTGAGCAGGCGTGGGCACGGTCGTCGCATCGATTCCTCCATCGGGCTGGCGAATGCTACCGTATCGCATGGTCTTTACCTACCAGCAGTACATCGACGGCGCCTGGACGGGCGCCGCGGGCGGCGGCACGTGGGACGTCGTCAACCCGGCCACGGAGGACGTCGTGCGCACGGTGCCCTTCGGCGGCCGCGACGATTGCCGCGCGGCCATCGAGGCCGCCGCGCGTGCGTTCCCGGCGTGGTCGCGGCGCACGCCGTACGAGCGCGGCGCCATCCTCCAGAAGGCGGCCTCGCGGATGCGCGAGCTGGGCGACGAGCTCGCACGCACGACGGTGCTCGAGTGCGGGAAGCCCTTCGCGCAGGCGCGCGGCGAGTGGCTGGTGAGCGCGGATCTGTTCGACTGGTTTGCCGAGGAGGGCAAGCGCGCCTACGGCCGCACCATCCCGTCGCGCGTGGGCTCGAAGCGCATGACGGTGCTGCGACAACCCATGGGTGTCATCGGCGTCATCACGGCATGGAACTTCCCTGCCTACAACCCGGCGCGCGCCTGGGCCGCGGCGCTGGCCGCCGGCTGCACCGTGGTGGGCCGCGCCTCGGAGTTCACGCCGCTCACGGCGATGGCCATGGCGGGACTCCTCGTCGATGCGGGGATCCCGGCCGGCGTGATGAATCTCGTGAACGGGGATCCCGAGGGCATGGGCCAGGAGATGCTGGACCACCCCGCGGTCAGGAAGATTCACTTCACGGGCAGTGTCCGCGTCGGCAAGATCCTGATGGACGGCGCCTCCCGCACGGTGACGCGGCTGTCGCTGGAGCTCGGCGGCAATGCGCCCGTCATTGTCATGCCCGATGTGGATCTCGAACAGGTAACGGCCGGCGCCGTCATCAGCAAGTTCCGCAACAACGGCCAGGTGTGCGTCGCGCCGCAGCGGTTCCTCGTCCACCGCACGGTGGCCGACGCATTTGCGGACAGCGTCGCGCGCCGCGCGTCCGGGCTTCGCATGGGCAGCGGGCTCGACGCCGAGGTGCAGGTCGGCCCGCTCATCAACGCCCGGCAGCGGGATCGCGTCGAGGCGCTCGTCGCCGATGCCGCCAGCCACGGCGTCGAGGTGCGCGCCGGCGGGCATCGCCCGGCGGGACTGCCGCATGGGTACTTCTTCGAGCCCACGGTGCTCTCGGGCGTCAGGCCCGACATGCCGGTGTTCCAGGAGGAGATCTTCGGGCCGGTGATGCCGGTCGTGACGTTCGACGAATTGGACGAGGCGCTCGCGCTCGCCAACCGCACGCCGTACGGCCTGGCGGCCTATGTCTGGACCAACGATCTGCGCGCCGCGGTCAAGCTGTCCGAGGGCCTCGAGTTCGGCATCGTTGGCGTCAACGAGTGGGCCCCGCACGCCACCGAGGCACCGTTCGGCGGCTGGAAGCAGAGCGG
>CAUJDN010000131.1 GCA_963169195.1 Acidobacteriota bacterium
CCGTAGTAGAGCGCGAACGCCGCGCGCTTGCCGGCGCCGTCCAGCACGCGGTGCGCGGCGATCGCCGTGTGCCGCCGCTCGACGTAGGCCGACGACAGCGCGCGCAGCGCGCGCGAGACTTCGGAGAACTGCAGCTTGGCGAGGTGGCGAGCCTCGAGGCGCGCCATCCAGGGAGCCAGATCGACGGGCATCGGTGAGCTCGAAGCGTACAATGAGCCGACGTGAAGCAGTAGAAGGTGAGGTCGGGGCGCGGGCTCCCGTCGCGGATGATTTCCCGCTGCACGTCGCTCCCGACGCGAAGGCAAGCCCCGACGAGCGTTTTGGATGTGGTGGGGTGAGTGACGGGGATCGAACCCGCGACAGCCGGATCCACAATCCGGAGCTCTACCACTGAGCTACACTCACCGTCCGGGAAGGCGAACCCCGATTCTAGCATGATCCCTTTTCTCGCCGCCGGCGCGCGGTTTCCTCCCGCCGGCCGTGCCCTCCGCGAGCCGAACGGCCTGCTGGCCGCCGGTGGCGACCTCTCGGTCCCGACGCTGCTCGAGGCCTACACGCATGGCATCTTTCCCTGGTTCAGTGAAGGGGATCCCATCCTCTGGTGGTCGCCGGATCCGAGGATGGTCCTGCCGACCACGGAGATGCACCTGTCGCGTTCGCTCCGGCGACGGCTGCGCCGCCGGGACTTCCGTGTGAGCTTCGACGAAGCGTTCGAGGAGGTATTGCGGGCCTGCGCCAAGCCGCGAGAGCCGGGCGGCGGCACGTGGCTGGTGCCCGAGATGCAGGCCGCCTATACGGCCCTGCGGGACCATGGATACGCACACTCCGTCGAGGTGTGGCTGGACGGCCGGCTGGCCGGCGGCCTCTACGGCGTGGGCATCGGCCGCATGTTCTTTGGCGAGTCGATGTTCTCGCGGCGGACGGATGGATCGAAGATCGCCATCGCCTGCCTGGCGGCCCAGATGGCGGCCTGGGGCATGCCGCTCATCGACTGCCAGATGGCCACCGGACATCTGGAGTCGCTCGGCGCCCGCCTCCTTCCGCGGCGGGTGTTCCTGGCGTGGGTGTCGGCCCTCTGTGCCGAGCCCGGGCCCGGCGCCTGGCGGTTCGACGAGGGCCTGGACCCCGCGGCGGCCCTCGCCAGGGCCTCGGAGGAGGCCGCACGGTCCTGACGGCCGTGGCCTTGCGGCTTCGCGCGCACCTCGCGTGCAAGGTGCCGCGCGCCTCAGCTAGACTGCGGGGCGAGCCACACCATGACCCTTTCGACCATCGGCCAGATCTCGATGAACGCCCGCGACATCACGCGCGCGACTTCGTTCTACCGCGACGTGCTCGGGCTGAGGTTCCTCTTCTCGGCCGGGACGATGTCGTTCTTCGACTGCGGCGGCACACGGCTGATGCTCGGCTTGCCGAGCGGCCCCGAGTACGACCATCCCGGATCCATCCTGTATTTCACGGTGGACGACATAGCCGCGACCCACGACGCGCTTGCCGCGCGGGGCGTGCCGTTCCGATCCGCCCCGCACCTGGTGGCGCGCCTGCCCGATCACGAGCTGTGGATGGCCTTCTTCGGGGACACGGAGGGGAACACGCTGGCGCTCATGGCCGAGGTTCGCGCGTAAGGCGCCGCCGGGAACCGGCTCCCGGTTCCCGGTTCCCGTAGAATTGAAGTGTGCCTGACGCGAAGTTTCGCGAGGACCTGCTGAGCGACTCGCGCGCCGATGAGCGCGTCGACGAGCCGAAGATGTGGCGCGTGCTGATCCACAACGACGACTTCACGACGCAGGAGTTCGTCGTGTGGGTGCTCGAGACGGTCTTCCAGAGAGCTGCCGCCGACGCGCGGGCCATCATGCTGCACGTCCACCACGCGGGCGTGGGCGTGGCCGGCCTCTACACGCGCGACGTCGCGGAAACCAAGCAGCAGGCCACCCAGCGGCTCGCCGAGCAGCATGAATTCCCGCTGCTGGTCACCCTCGAACCCGAGCCGGAAGGATCGCCATCGTGAGCCGTCAGCCCGTCCCGTTCGCCCCCGAAACGCTCGAGACCATCCGGCGCGCCTTCCGCCTGGCGGCCGACCATCGCCACGACATGGTGGGGCTGGAGCACCTGCTGACGGCCCTGCTGGACGATGCGCAGGCCCTTCGCGTTCTCCAGGCGTCGCGGGTGGACGTGGGGGCCCTCCGCGGGGATCTCGAGGACGTGCTCCAGCGTGCCTTCTCGCCCGTGCCGGGCCGCAAGGCCGTGAAGCCCGAGTCCACCATCGGCTTCGACCGCGTGGTCGAGCGCGCGGTCGTCCATGCCGCCAACTCCAGCGCGCAACTCGTGGAGAGCGGCGCCCTGCTGGTGTTCCTGCTGCAGGAGGAGGACAGCCACGCGGCCTACTTCCTCCGCAAGCAGGGCCTGGACCGCCTGATGCTGCTCCGCGCCATCTCGCACCCGGCCGACGACAAGGCGGCCGCAGGACGGGCCGAGCCGGATGGCGCGCGTCCGAAGGATCCGCTGGAGGCCTATGCGACGGACCTGGTGGCGAAGGCGGCACGCGGGCAGATCGACCCGCTGATTGGCCGCGAGGCCGAGGTGGAGCGGATGGTCCAGGTGCTCTGCCGCCGGCGCAAGAACAACCCGCTGCTCGTGGGCGAGCCCGGCGTGGGCAAGACGGCCCTGGCCGAGGGATTGGCCCTGCGCATCCACGAGGGGCGCGTGCCCGACGCGCTGAGCGGATCGCGTGTCTTCGCGCTCGACCTCGGGGCGCTGGTCGCCGGCACGCGGTACCGCGGCGACTTCGAGGAGCGCGTCAAGCAGGTGCTGGACGCGCTGGAGAAGCAGGCGCGCGCCATCCTGTTCATCGACGAGATCCACACCCTCGTCGGGGCAGGATCCGCCTCCGGCGGCACGATGGACGCCGGCAACCTGCTGAAGCCGGCGCTGGCCTCGGGCGTGCTTCGCTGCATCGGCTCGACGACCTTCAGCGACGTGAAGCAGTCGTTCGACAAGGACCGCGCGCTGTCGCGCCGTTTCCAGAAGATCGAGGTGCTCGAGCCCTCCGAGGCCGAGACGCTCGCCATCCTGAGGGGGCTCAAGGGCGCCTACGAGCAGCACCACGGCGTCACCTACACGGACGAGGCCCTCGAGGCCGCCGTCACGCTCTCCGCGCGCCACCTGCGCGACCTGCAGCTGCCCGACAAGGCCATCGACGTCATCGACGAGGCCGGCGCATACGCGAAATTGATGCAGCCACAGCCGCCGATGCAGCCGCCGATGCAGCCGCCGATGGCGCAGATGGCGCAGCCATCTGCGGCATCGGCGGCATCTGCGGCTGTATCTGCGTCCCCATCGACGCTGGTCGACGTCGTCGACGTCGAACGCGTGGTGGCGAAGATGGCGCGCGTGCCGGTCCAGGCCGTGTCCTCCGACGATCGCGTCTCGCTGCAGCGCCTCGACGCCGAGCTGAAGGCCGTCATCTTCGGCCAGGACGAGGCCATCGACGATGTGACCTCCGCCATCAAGCTGTCGCGCTCGGGCCTGCGGGCAGCCGACAAGACCATCGGCAGCTTCCTCTTCGCCGGCCCGACCGGCGTGGGGAAGACCGAGCTTGCCCGGCAGCTCGCGCGCGTGCTGAAGGTGGAGTTCCTGCGCTTCGACATGTCCGAGTACATGGAGAAGCACGCCGTGGCCCGTCTCATCGGCGCGCCGCCGGGCTACGTGGGCTACGAGGAGGGCGGCCTGCTCATCGACGCCGTCCGCAAGACGCCGCACGCGGTGCTGCTGCTGGACGAGATCGAGAAGGCCCACCCGGATCTCTTCGCCATCCTGCTGCAGGTGATGGACCACGCCACGCTGACCGACACGCACGGGCGCCAGGCCGACTTCCGGCACGTCATCCTCATCATGACGACCAATGCCGGCGCGCGTGACCTGTCCGGACGGAAGATGGGGTTCGGCGAGGCGGGGGAGACCAGTCGCGCCACCGGGGCACTGGAGCGCATGTTCTCCCCCGAGTTCCGCAACCGCCTCGACGCCATCGTCCATTTCCATGCACTCGGGATGCGGGAAGTCGAGCGCGTGGTGGACAAGCACGTGGGCGAGCTGGCGGCGATGGTGGCGGGCCGCGGCATCGCCATCGAGCTCACCCCGGCGGCCCGGGCCTGGCTGGCGGAGCACGGCTTCGACCGCGCCTTCGGTGCGCGCCCGATGGCGCGGCTGGTCGAGCGCCGCATCAAGAAGCCGCTCTCCGAGCTCCTGCTCTTCGGCAACGTCGCCGACGGCGCCCGCATCGTCGTGGACGTGGAGGGCGACGGGCTCGGCGTACAGGCGGAGAGCCGGGACGCGTAGCGCGCCGCGGTTCCGGGGCCGACGGGTTCTCAGTCCCCTCCCGTCGTCCCTACCTGACGGCGACCTTCACGTGCGCGCTGGTCCAGCAGCACTGGAACCCGCCGCCGCCCTCGCCCGACAGATCCGTGCCCTGCGCGCGGAGGATGTACTCGCCGGCCGTCGACATCGTGGCGGTCGTGGTGGCCCTGCCGCCGTTCTCCTTGTCCACCTTCGGCCGATCCTCCGCGAACCTCACCTCGGCGCCGGGAGGCTGCCGGTGCACGATCCACCGCACGTTCAACGGCTTGTTGCCCCGCCCGGGGAACCGCGGATCCTCGATGCCATCGTCCGTGGCCCAGGTCGTGAGATCCAGCGGCTGCCCGACGGTCGCGGTCTTCTCGACGGCGATGCCGATCGGCGGCCCCGTGAACGGGCGTCCCTTCGGCTCGAATGTCAGCACGGGCGGTGTGTTGCCCATGCCCGTTTCCCGGTAGGGCTCGACCACGTAATCGGGGTGGAGCCCCATCGGGATGGACTCGGTCCTGCCGTTGGCGACGATGGTCCAGGTGAGCTTCGTGGCGCCGAAGTCGGGCGGCAGCACCACCGTGAAGGTGCCCCAGCCGCGTCGGGGGTCGAAATGCGTGGGCTGGCCCATGTCCGGGCCGCCGGGCTCAATCCGGTTGTTGGGGCCGACGGGGATGTCGAGCGCCTGTTTGGTGTTCCGATTCCAGTAGCCGATGAGCAGGGCCTTCCTGCCGTCCTTCGTCTCGAACCAGCCCTCGAAGGCCGGTGAAACACCCTGGCCGCTCTCCTTGATGGCATCGAGCGGCAACTGGGCAGAGACGAGGGCCGTTCCGAGCAGGGCGCAGCCGCCAGCGAGCAGGGCGATCCCACCGCGCGTGACGAGAGAGCGTTTCGCGGGCCGTCGGTCGATGAGCACGGCGCTACTGAGGTTCCTGCCGCCCGGCGGTTGTGGTCGACGAGGTCGTGGCCTTGCGCTTCTCGACTTCGGCCTCGAAGTCCGCGTCGTCCAGATAGGTGATGTTGATCCACGCGTGGCCCATCTCGTCCACGGTGCGGTCACCCCAGCCGACCCACTGATTGGGGTCGGGGTTGTTCTTGTTCCTGGCCGTGTTGTCGTACCAGGACGTCACCCGCAGGATCGTGCCCTTCGGCAGCAGGGGCGCCACATCGTCGGCGTACACGTAGTTGGACATCCACTGGAAGTCGAACTCGCTGACCATGCTGATCATCCGGGTCTGGCCCGTGGGCAGGATGGCCTCGAGCGACATGGCCTTGCCGCGCAGGTGCATGTGCGGCTGGAAGTTCTCGACGCGGCCGTTCCTGGGCATCACGTGGAAGTTCTGGGTGACAACGACGGAGTGTGGCGGAATGTCGAGGTTACGGTTGCCGCCCTGGATGCTGCTGTACAGCGAGAGCGTCTGGCGGTACTTCGGCTCCTGGCCCTTCGGGTAGAGGTAGATGCCGAGCTCGACGATGTCGGTGATCTCCTCGCCGACCGAGTGGTAGTGGATGTCGAAGACGAAGCGAGAGCCGGGCAGGAGCAGCTTGCCGCTGTTCTCGCGCATGATCTCGCCCTGCTTGCCCACGGCCCACTCCATGAAGAGGCCCGCGCCCGCTTCCTGGGCATTCACGCCGGGTTCCTCCTGCTGGAGGTGCGCCAGGGCGTGATGCGTCATGCGACGGCCCTTCTTCGTGCCCGGACGGATTTCGATGGCGCGCACCCAGCGCGCCTCGGTGAGGCCGCTCTCGACGACCGGCTTGTACCAGGCGTCCTGACCCACCGCCGGCTGCGTCCATTGGGGAGTCCTGATGATCAGATCGGGCTCACCGAACAGGCTGGTGAAGTTCCAGGCCTCCTCGTCCGGCCACGTCACCGGCACCGGCATATCCTTCATGTCGCCCCTGGGCGCGCCCGTGTCCACCCACTTCACGATGGTGGCGATCTGGGCGTCGGTCAGCGACCGGTCGTTCTGGAAGTGCTGGATGCCGACGTTCTTGTCGATGTGCCAGGGCGGCATCTGCCGCGCAGCGACACGGGCCCTGATGGAGCGCGCCCACGGGCGCGCCTCCTCGTAGGTCACGAGCGACATGGGCCCGATCGAGTCCTTGCGGTGACATGACTCACAGGCCTTCTGGAAGATCGGAGCGACGTCCCTGGTGAACGTGACCTGACCGGCGGGCTGCATCTGCGCGGCCGCCGGAGAGGCCATCAGGGCCAACCCCATAGCGGTCGCGCACGCGCCCAAGCGGACACGAGCATCTGCCATAGCTCAACTCCCCCGTTGACCGACAGCCAAATCCTGACACCCACCAGCACATAGGCCACAGAGGCGGGTGGCAGAGTCTAACCCGGCGCGTCGCGTTTGTCACCGGGAACGCTCAACGGTCGTTCGGCCCGGCCCGGCCGGTTCGGGTCCACGGCGGGCCTTCAGACAGATAGACTTACCGCCCATATGGAGATCGCACGGGAGCGTTTCCTGGACCCCACCCGGGACTACCACCTGACCCTGTCGCTGAGGAGCCGGACCACGCCGATGCACAGCGCGCTCACCGCCCTCACGGCGGACGAGCGCGAACAGGTCAGCCGGACCCTGGCCCGGGCCCTCGACGAGATCGCGGCGGTCGTTCAAGCTCATCTTGGTGAGCGCCCGGACTGAGCGGCCAGGCGCCGTCGCGTCGGGTCGGCAGCGGCTTTACGGTAAAATGTCGTACGCGAGGGATGTGCAGATGAGGTTCAGGGCAGTGGCAGTGATGGCAAGTGCGGTGTGGCTGGCCGGCGCGGTGGCCCAGACGGGCGCGCAGCAGAAGACCGTGTGGGACGGGGTGTTCACCGAGGAGCAGGCCAAGCGGGGCGCGGAGGCCTACGAGAAGGAGTGCGCCAGCTGCCACCAGGCCGACCTGGCCGGCGACGGATTCGCCCCGGGCCTGGCCGGGCCGGAGTTCGCGGCGGCGTGGGAGGGCCTGTCGGTCGGCGATCTGCTCGAACGCATCCGTATCTCGATGCCCCCCAGCGACCCGGAGGCGCTCGCGATGTCGGCCAAGGCCGACATCATTGCGCACATGCTGAAGGTGAATCAGTTCCCCGCGGGTGAGTCGGAGTTGCCGTCGGAGGTGGAGGCCGCCAAACTGATTCAGTACAAGTCGGCGAAGCACTAGCTCGCCACGTCCGGCGCTCGTAGCTCAGTTGGATAGAGCACCAGCCTTCGAAGCTGGGGGT
>CAUJDN010000132.1 GCA_963169195.1 Acidobacteriota bacterium
CCGATCAACCTGCCGAATGGCATTACCTTCGACGCGAAAGGGAACATCGTCGTCGTGAACATCGGCTCCGCGGACGTGCTCACCTACTCACCGGATGGCGAGCTCCTCGCCACGGAGCCGTCCACGCATGCCGGCAACGACGGCATCGTGGTGCTGGCGGACGGCACGAAGTACGTCAGCAGCGTGCGCGAGGGGTTCGTGTCGCGGATCCGCCCCGGCCAGAAGGCCGAGGTCATCGCCTCGGGCATCCCGAGCGCGGCGTCGATGACCTACGACTCGAAGCGGAACCGGCTGGTGATCCCGATGAACGACGGGAACGCGGTCGCGATTGTGGAGTTGAACCAGCCCTGAGCGGGTGGCTGCGGTGGTGGGGCCAACCGACGCTCGGGGAATTCAGGAGCGAAGGTTGGCGCGCCCTGCACGACTCGAACGTGCGACCTCCTGGTTCGTAGCCAGACGCTCTATCCAACTGAGCTAAGGGCGCGAAGACTCTTGATCTTAGCACAGGAGGCTCCCGGGCCGGCAAGGCTCCGGGGTGAGGGCGAGGCCCAGGGCGGCAGGGACGAATCGCCGCAATCGGCGGGCTCGCGGGCCGGCCTCAGCGCGTCAAGCCATGTCCCGCCGGGAACAGCCCCGGCAGCGAGATGGGCAGCTTCCCCGCGATCGGCGCCTCGCCGGCCAGCGCGCGGGCGGCGCTCTCCTCCGCCAGGTCCGAGAAGTCGTAGGTGAGCAGCATCGCGGGCACATCCGCCACCGTGGCCGCGACGTAGGGGTTGCCGAAGAACACCGCCGCCATCGGCTGGGATCGCTGCTTCGTGGCGCGCGCGAGATCCTGCAGCAGGCGCACGACGCCAGGACCGAGATCCTGCCGGCCACTACCCGAGGCGGCACGGACGAAGACGCCCGCCACCACCGCGTCGAAGCGGCCGGCCATCGCGCGCACCAGGTCCAGCTCGTTCTGCGTCGAGCGGTCCGAGACCTCGACAGCCTCGGTCGCGGCCCAGCGCTCCTTCAGCTCCGGGATGATGGTCCGGCTCGGCGCCGCGATACGCCAGCCCGAGGGGTAGTCCAGCACCGAGAGGTAGAGCACGCTCGCGTCTGGCGGCAGGCGCAGGGGCACACGGTTCGCATCATCCTTGATCAGCGTGACGGCCTTCTCCGCAATGGTGCGCGCCACCGCCTGGTGCTGCCGGCTCCCGACGATGGTGGTGACCGACTCCATCGACACGGTGCGCGTGCGATGGAGCCCGAGGCGCGCCTTCGACTCGAGGATGCGCTTCACGGACGCCTCCACCTGCGCGCGATCGATCTGCCCGCCCTCGACCGCCGCCTTCAGCGCCCGGAACGCCGCGGCCGGATCCGGCGTGTCCAGCACCAGGTCCGCGCCCGCGGCCACCGCCTTCACCGCCGCCTCGCCCGGCGCCATCATGCGCGCGATGGCGTCCATCTTCATCGAGTCGGTGACGATGAGGCCGGGGAAGGCAAGCTCCCGGCGCAGGAGGTTCGTGATGACGGGCCGGCTGAAGGTGGCCGGGCCCCTCTCCGGGTCCAGCTCCGGCAGCTCGATGTGCGCCACCATCGCCGCGGCGGCGCCGGCCGCCATCCCCGCCCTGAACGGCGGCAGCTCCGTGGTGTTCAGCCGCTCGCGCGGGTGCGTGATGATGGGCAGGCCCAGGTGCGAGTCCACCTCGGTGTCGCCGTGCCCGGGGAAGTGCTTCAGCGTGGCCAGCATGCCGCCCTGCTGCAGCCCGCGCACGTAGGCCGCAACCAGCGCGCCCACCTTTGCGGGATCCTCGCCGAACGAGCGCGTGTTGATGACCGGGTTGCGCGCGTTGTTGTTCACGTCGACCACGGGCGCGAAGTTCACGTGTACGCCCATGGCGCGGCCCTCGATCGCGGTGAGCCGCCCGGCCTCGAACGCCAACTGCTCGTCGCCCGCCGCCCCCATCGCCATGGCGCGTGGAAACCGCGTGGCCCCGCCGATACGCATGCCGGCACCGAACTCGAAGTCCGCCGAGGCGAGGAGCGGCACCGGCGCGACCGCCTGCAGTCGATTCAGCGTCGCCGCGAGCGCCAGCGGCTGGCCCAGGATCACCGTGCCGTACGACGGATTCAGCAGCACCCGCGGCGCGGGCTCGACGCCACCGAAGGCGATGACGGCGCCCGCGTGGCTCTCCTGCATCGCGCGCACGAGCGTGTCGAAGGCGTCGCTGTCGGTCGGCAGATAGGTGGAGTTGAAGGCCGGCGCGATGAGCTGGCCGATCTTCTGGTCCCACGTGAGCTTCGCGAGCGTCTGCGCAACCCACCGCTGCGCCTCGCGGTCGAGCGTCGCCTGCGCGGACGGGATGGCGAGCAGGCCGGCGGCCAGAAGGGCGATCGTCCAGGGAGCGCGCACGGCGCTATCGTAGCGCACCCGCTCGCGCCATAATCTACGAACGATGTCTTTCGCAGAACACCGCGCCAGGGCGCCAGTCAGCGTCCGCTGCTACGTCATCACCGTCAGCGACACGCGCACCGAAGAGACCGATACCGGCGGCAAGGCCATCGTCGATCTCCTCACCGCCGCCGGCCACACCGTCATCGCCAGGCGCATCGTCCGGGACGAGCCCGAGGAGGTGGCCGCGCTGGTGAAGCTCCAGGCGGCGATGGAGCACGTGGACATGGTCATCACCACCGGCGGCACCGGCATCACCCGGCGCGACAGCACCTTCGAGGCCATCGACGGCCTCCTCGAGAAGAGACTGCCCGGCTTCGGCGAGTTGTTCCGCATGCTGAGCTTCCAGGAGATCGGCCCCGCCGCCATGCTGAGCCGCGCCTGCGCGGGCACCTGCCGCGGCAAGGTGGTCGTCGCGCTCCCCGGCTCCGAGAACGCCGTACGCCTCGCCATGACGCGCCTGCTCGTGCCCGAACTGGGGCACCTGGTCGCCGAGACACGCCGATGACGATGAGGCCGTTCACCAGCACGATCTCGATCACCGAGGCCCACGCGATCGTCGCGGAGGGCATGCCCGCCATCGCACGCCGCGAGCGCGTGCCGCTGTCAGTGGCCTCCGGTCGCGTGGTGGCGGCTGACGTGGTGGCCACCTTCGACGTGCCCCCGTTCAATCGCGCCAGCATGGACGGCTACGCGGTGAAGGCCGGAGACACCGACGGCGCCAGCCGCGACACGCCGCGCAGCCTGATGCTCGCGGGCCGCGTCTACACAGGCGACGTCCCCACCGTGGCCGTCACCCACGGCACGTGCGTGGAGATCGCCACCGGCGCGCCCATGCCGGCGGGCGCCGACGCGGTGGTGATGGTCGAAGACACATCCCTGGATGGCGATCGCGTGGCCGTCCACACGCCCGTCCACATCGGACGGAACGTCGGGCCGCGAGGTGCGGACATCTCGACGGGACAGACCGTGCTCCAGGCCGGCGAGGTGCTGAACGCCAGCCGCGTCGGCGCGCTGGCCGCGCTGGGCCTGGCGGACGTGGACGTGTGGGCACAACCGAGCGTGGCGATCCTCTCCACCGGCAACGAGATCGCGGAGCAGGGACAGCCCCTGGGACCCGGGCAGATCTACGACATCAACCGCTATACACTCGCCACGGTGGTCAACGATCACGGCGGCGTGGCCGCGCCCGTCTCCACGGCGCGCGACACGCTGGACGCGCTCGACCACGCCCTGGACCAGTGCCTCCGCCACGATCTCGTGGTCTTTTCCGGCGGGAGCTCCGTCGGCGAGCGCGATCTCATCCTGGACGTCATCACGGGCCGCGGCACGGTCCTCTTCCACGGCATCGCCGTGAAGCCGGGCAAGCCGACGCTCTTCGGCCATGTCGAGGGCGTACCCGTCTTCGGCATGCCGGGCTACCCGACGTCGTGCCTCTCGAACGCGTACATCCTGCTGGTCCCCGCACTGCGCCGGATGGCGAGGCTCCCGCCCTCGCTCCCGCGCACGGTGCGGATGCCCCTCGCCGCGCGCGTGAACTCGGTCGCCGGGCGTCACCAGTTCTACACGGTGCGGGTGATGGATGGACGAGCGGTGCCGGCGTTCAAGGCGTCCGGTGACATCACCTCGATGTCGCGCGCCGACGGCTACATCGAGATCCCCGCGGATGTCACCATCGTCGAGGCGGGGACGGAGGTGGGGGTGACGTTGTTTTAGGGACTTGGGGCTTGGGGCTTGGGGCTTGGGGCTTGGGGCTTGGGCAGCACTCTCAGCGGCGGTCCAGGGACTGGCGCAGACGCAATAGCGCTCCAGCCGTCCGATTCCCCAGTCTCTCGATCGCCAGCGAGGAGTCGGCGTCCAGGAAACCCAGGCGATGAGACAGGTTGGTGAGATAGAGCAGCTCCCTGCATGACCCGAACGCGATTTCCATGAACCGCAAGTAGTCGCGCTCCCCAGACCGAGCGCAGCCCTCGACGATGTTGGCAGGCACAGAGACTGCGGCGCGACGAAGCTGTGCCTGCAACCCGAAGCGTTCAGCGGCGGGGAATGCCCTCGTGGAACGGTAGACGCACAACGTCAGTTCATCGGCCAGATCGAAAGCGGCGAGCTTGCGATGGTCTCGTGCCATGACAGCTGGCACATGCAGTCGGTATGCCGCCCTCACCACTTCGCGATTCAGGCGACATCACGCGCGTCGCTTCGGCGCAGCCATTGCATCAACCGCAATAACTGAGACGACCCGCCCTCGCGCTGATCGCGGAAACTGCGTACGCCCGAATCGGCGCAGACACGCCACGCCCCCGGACCCAAGCCCCAAGCCCCAAGCCCCAAGCCCCAAGCCCCAAGCCCCTACGGCCCCAGCCTCAGTTCCAGCACGTTCTCCACGTACCAGTAGAACAGCCGGTCGCCGCTGAACACCCCGCGCACGGCCGGGCCGCCCCACATGCGGCCGATGTAGCCGTTCACCGACCAGTAGCGCGAGATCCCCACGTCCGCCGTCCCCTCGAGGATGGTGCCCAGGCTGCGCGCGCCGTTCGAGGGGCGCGCCGAGAAGCCGAAGAACCGGCCCTCCCGCGCCGTGGCGCCGCTCCCCTGGTACCAGCGGTCGGCCGCCTGCGCCAGATCCAGGCGGTGCAGGTCCACGCGGACCCGCAGGCGTGCGTGCGGCTCGGCCAGCACCTGCGCGAAGACGTCGCGCAGGTTCGCGTGCGCGTAGACCATCGACAGCGCATACGTGCGCGTGTCCTGCAGCATCGGGAAGAACGTGCCATGACGGTCGTCGCGCCCGTCGCCATCGCCCGAGGCGTAGGAGAGGCCGGCCCGCAGCCACGGGCGAGCCGGCGTCGTCCGCCATCGATAGCCGCCCTCCACGGCGCCGCTGAACGCGCGATGCGGCTGCCCGTACCAGTCCCCGCCCTGCAGCGCGCCCCAGGCCAGCCAGTCGACATCGCCGCGTGCGAGGGCACGCGTACCCAGGTGGGAGGCGCCCGCGGCCCACACCGTGACATCCGCTGCGTCCACGGGGACGTTGGCGTTGTCCGGCCTGATGTCGATCGCCCGGCGATCGCGATAGATGGCCGCGAACGCCTGCGTCTCGGCTGTCGAGCCGTGCCGACGGCCGGCGAAGGCGGTACCCACCTGCAGCTTCGGGATCGTGAGGTTCGTGGACTCCTCGAAGCCGCCCTGCGACACGAGAAACGCGCCGGCGCCCGCGTAGTCACGACCGCGCGCGAGGTCGAGCCGCACGCCGTCGAAGCGCCGCTGGTAGAACGACCAGTCGAACGTCCCGATGAGCCGGCCGTCCAGCCGGAGGCGCCTGAGGTCTGCGACCCGCGTGGCGGCAGGTCGCACGTTGAACGGCTCCCCTTCCGCGCCGGACATATACGGCATGCGTCCGACAGTCACGCCCAGGCGCCGGTCGCGCGTGTGCACCGACGCCGTGAACTCCTTCACGGACGCCTGGTAGCTATACGGGATGCCGGAGGCGACGTAGTAGAACGGGCCGGTGCCGAGTCCGCCGGGGCCGATGGCATCGGTCGGCAGGTGCTCGACGCGCACGTACGAGAACCCGCCGCTCAGGTCGAAACGCGACCCGCGCACCCGCAGGTAGGTGTCGAAGCGGTTGCCGAAGAAGGTGTAGTTCGGGTCGACCGCGTCGCCTGGCGGCTCGAAAAAGCGCCACGACTCCACCCGCGTCACGTTCGAGACGCTCGCCGATACCTCGGGATCGGCCGCCGGCGCCGCATCCGCCTCCTGGACCATATCGGGTGCCGGGTCCGCCTCCTGCGCGCGCACGGGCGGCACGAGGGTCACGACCATCGCGCACACGACGAGCAGCAGCGCGCGCATCATCCCGTGTTGTGCAGGTTGTAGCGCATGATCACGGCATGCCGGCCGCCGGGGATGCGCTCGAGATCGTACACATCGCCCGCGGGTCCTGTGGCCATCTCCTGCGCGCGCGCAATGCGGGCGCGGTCCTCCTCGTCCAGCGCCAGCGATGCCGCCGCCACCGTCTCCGGCAGGTGTCGCGCGTGTCGGGCCCCGACGATGACGCCGGTGACACCGGGCTGGTCGAGCACCCAGCGGATGGCAACGGCACCGACGGTCGTCTCGTGCTTCCTTGCGACGGCGTCGAGCGCACGCAACAGTTCCTGGCAGGCCGCCCAGCCGCCGTACTCCTCGATGATGAGGCGGTACTTCACGAGCGACCGATTCTCCAACGGCTCGTCAGGCGTTGACTGCCCCAGCCAGCGCTCCGAAAGGAAGCCGCCGGCGAGTGTCCCGTAGGTCAGCAGCCCGATGCCGCGCTCCCGGCACGTCGTCGTCATCCCGTGCGCGGGACGCCGATCCAGCACCGAATACTGCACCTGGTGTGAGACGACGGGCACGCCGGCCCCGACGATCTCGCGCACCCGATCGACGTTGAAGTTCGTCAGGCCCAGATGGCGGATCTTGCCGGCCTTCCGCAGATCGTCCAACCACCCGGCCGCCTCCACCCAGCCGGGGATGCGGTGGTCCCACCAGTGGAGCTGCACCAGGTCCAGCGCGTCCACGCCGAGGCGCGCCAGCGATCGATCCACGATCGCCTCGATGTCGTGCCTGGAGAGCGTCGGCAACTGGTCCAGGTCAGGGACGCACTTCGTGTGGACCTGCACGCGGCGCGCGGCGGCGGCGCCGGCCTCGGCGCGAAGCCGCCGCAAGAACTCCCCGATGAGCGCCTCCACTCCCGTGTAGATGTCGGCGCAGTCGAACGTGGTGATGCCGGCCTCCACGAACGCGCGCATGCCGGCGACCGCCGCGTCCATCTCGACGGGGCCGTGGCCTCCCGCCAGCTGCCATCCACCCTTCAGGATGCGTGAGATGGTGTAGCCGCGGGCGAGCGTCGCTCGCTGAACGCTCATCGCGCCGTGGAGGGTCTCGGGAGCAACGGCACGGCCGTCACTTCGCTGTGGCGAAAGGTGCGCACGGCGGTGCGCGTGATGCGGAAGCGCGCGCCGCAGTTCGGATCCGGACAGGCGATGTCGGTGTCCGTGGTCATCCAGTCGTTCGCGTCGGTCATGCGCTGCTTGGCGGGCAGGAGCGGCAGCAGCGCCGCCAGCGCGAACATCGAGAACCCCTGGCCGTCGGGGAACTGCAGGTTCTCACCCCGGACCTCGAACCAGTCGCCCGCGCGGTGTCCGCACACCATCGGGCGGTCCGTGGCCACCACCTCGACGCGCAGGTCGTACAACGGAAACTCGTCGTCCATCAGCAGTAGTCTATAGCCGCCCATCGATGGCCACGCTTCCCCTCTCCATGCGCGGCGGCGACGCCGGCGCGCTCGCGCCGTTCCTGCTCTTCCTCGTCGGTGTCGGATGGCTGGCGCTGACAGGCGCCCCGGACGAGCGTGGCTTCTGGCCCGTCCTCCTCGCGGCCATGGCCCTTGGCCTGGCCCTGGCGAGGGACCGCCGGCAGTACTCCGAGGCGCTGCTGGCCGGCATGGCGCAGCCGATGGTGCTGCTGATGGTGATGGCGTGGCTGCTCGCCGGCGTGCTCGGCACGCTGATGAGCGCCGCCGGGTTCGTGCAGGCGCTGGTCTGGGCCGCGGGCTCGCTCGGGGCGTCGGGCGGCGCCTACGCGGCCGCGGCCTTCGTCGTCTCGGCGATCGTGGCGACCGGCACGGGCACGAGCTTCGGGACGGTCCTCGTGTGCGGGCCGTTGCTCTATCCCGGTGGCACGGGTGCCGGCGTCGATCCCCGGGTGCTGGCTGGCGCGATCCTCGCGGGGGCGACCTTCGGCGACAGCATCTCGCCCATTTCGGATACGACAATCGCCACGTCCGGCACGCAGGGCGCCGACATCGGCGGAACCGTACGGGCGCGGCTGAAGTACGTGCTGCCCGCGGGAGTCTCGGCGGCCGTCGCCTACTTCGTGCTGGCCGGGGCGCCGGAGGGTGCGGTCGCCGCGGCCTCGGTCGAAGCTCGCCCGGGTGGCTGGCCCATGGCGCTGGTGCCCGCGCTCATCGTCGGGATGCTGCTGGCCCGCCGGCATCTCGTTGAGGCGCTCATGGCCGGCATCGTGGCCGCCATCGCCATTGCCCTCCCGCTGGGCCTGCTGGCGCCGGGCGATCTGCTGCGCGTCGAGCCCGGCAGCTACACGGCCAGGAGCCTGATCATCGACGGCCTCGAGCGGGGCGTGGGCGTGACGGTGTTCACGCTGCTGCTCGTCGGACTGGTCGCTGGGCTGGAGGCGAGCGGGACGCTCTCGCGTCTCGTGGGTGCCGCGCCTGAACGCGCGGCCACGCCGCGCCTCGCGGAGGCGCGCATCGTGGCCACGGTGATGGGCGCGGTGCTGGTGACCACGCACAGCGTGGTGGCCGTTCTGACCGTAGGCTCCTACGCGCGCCGCTCAGGTGAGGCGGCCGGGCTCGCGCCGTACCGCCGTGCAAACCTGCTGGACCTGGCGGTCTGCACGTGGCCCTTCCTGCTGCCGTACTTCCTGCCGACGATCCTGATGTCAGGAGCGACGGCCTCGAGCGAGGCCGCGGGGATGCCCCGCATCTCCGCGCTCGACGCGGGGCTCTGGAACCTCTACTCGTGGGGCCTGCTGGCGATGCTGGGGGTAGCCGTCATCGGTGGCTACGGGCGCAAGGAGTGAGGCGCTACGGGGCCGGCAGAAACACGAACGCCGGGGCTGAAGCCCCGGCGCTCCGTTTGCCCGGTTCCCGGCGTAATCGATTCTACGCCTTCAGGAGCCGATTCACCTCTCCCCAGTTCACCACGTTCCAGAACGCCGCCAGGTAATCGGCGCGGCGGTTCTGGTACTTCAAGTAGTAGGCGTGCTCCCACACGTCCACGCCGAAGATGGCCTTCTTGCCGTCCATCAGCGGGTTGTCCTGGTTCGGTGTGCTCGTGATCTCGAGCTTCCCGCCGTTGTCCACCAGCCACGCCCAGCCGCTGCCAAAGCGCCCCATGCCGGCGGCCTGGAACTGCTCCTTGAACGTGTCGAAGCTGCCGAACGACGCGTCGATGGCGTCGGCCACGTCGCCCGTCGGAGCGCCGCCGGCGTTCGGGCCCATCAGCTTCCAGAACATCGAGTGGTTCCAGTGGCCGCCGCCGTTGTTGCGGACCGCGGTGCGGACGCCCTCGGGGACGGCCGCGAGATCCCGCAGCAGGGCGTCGAGGCCCTTGTCGTGCAGTTCGGGGTGCTTGTCGAGCGCGGCATTCAGGTTCGTGACGTACGCCTGGTGATGCTTCCCGTGGTGTATCTGCATCGTCTGCGCGTCGATGTGCGGCTCGAGTGCCGCGAAGTCGTACGGCAGGGCTGGCAGTGTATGGGCCATGTGCAATCAACTCCTCTAGGTAATTGTAAGCATCCTGTCGAGCGCGACCCGCGCAAACTTCTTGTCGCGATCCGGCACGACGATGTGGTTGTGCACGTCGCCGGCGACCAGGCCCTCGAGCACCCAGAGCAGGTGGTTGGGCGAGACGCGGAACATCGTCGAGCAGAGGCAGCCCATCGAATCCAGCGACAGTACGGTCTTCGCAGGCGCCATCTCCTCGGCCAGGCGATGGACGAGGTGCACCTCGGTGCCAACGGCCCAGGTCGTGCCGGCCGGCGCCTCGCGCACGGTCTTCAGGATGTACTCCGTGGAGCCGAAGTCGTCCGCTGCGCGGAGCACGTCGTGCGGCACCTCCGGGTGCACGATGACGCGCACGCCGGGATGCTGCGCCCGCACGGCCTCGATCTGTTTCACCGTGAAGCGCACGTGCACGGAGCAATGCCCTTTCCACAGGATGAGCTTGGCCTTCTCCACCTGGTGGCGCGTGAGGCCGCCGAACGGCTCGAACGGATCCCAGACGACCATCTCGTCGGGCGGCACGCCCATCTTCCACGCGGTGTTGCGGCCCAGGTGCTGGTCCGGCAGGAAGAGGATCTTCTCCTTCTGCCTCCAGCCCCAGGCGAGCGTCGCGGCCGCGTTGGAGGAAGTACACACGGTGCCGCCGCGCTCGCCGACGAACGATTTGATCGACGCCGCAGAGTTGATATACGTGACCGGCACGACGCGCGAGGCCATGCCCAGCTGCTCGAGCTCGGACCAGCAGACCTCCAGCTGGTCCGGCGTGGCCATGTCGGCCATGGAGCAGCCGGCGGCGAGGTCCGGCAGGATTACCTTCTGGTGCGGCAGGCTGAGGATGTCGGCGCTCTCGGCCATGAAGTGCACGCCGCAGAAGACGATGAACGAGGCCTGCGGGTGCTTCGCGATTTCGCGGGCGAGCTTGAAGGAGTCGCCAGTGTGGTCCGCGAAGCGGATCACCTCGTCGCGCTGGTAGTGGTGGCCGAGGATGACGAGACGGTCGCCGAGGGTGGCGCGGGCCGCCGCGATGCGCGCGGCCATCTCGTCATCCGGCAGGCCGAGGTACTGCTCCGGGAGCGGCTGACGCTCGCCGATGCTGGCCTTCTCCACCTCGGTCAGGACTGGCAGGAACGTGGCCGTGCTCATCGTCGCGGTGCCTCGTCGGTCGTGCCGGCTTGCGGGATTGTGAAAAGTTTCGCAATCTCCGGACACGAAAAAGACCAAACGCACAGCCCGGGTGGCCGCGCGCTTGGCCTGCGATCGACTATAGCACGTCAGACGTGCGCCAGGTGCGGCACGCGGACGACGTTGTAGAGCGTGTCGCGCTCGACGGGCTCGCGGCCGGCGTCGAGGATGAGCCGCTCGATGTCGCCGGTGGAGAGCGCCGTCGGCGTGGACGATCCGGCCATGTGGTAGATGGTCTCTTCCTGCACGGTGCCGTCCAGGTCGTCGGCGCCGAACCACAGCGCCGTCTGCGCCACCTCCACCCCGCACGAGATCCAGTACGCCTTGATGTGATCCACGTTGTCGAGCAGCAGGCGAGCCACGGCGAGCACGCGCAGCGTATCGGCCGCGGAGGGCGCCGGGAGCTTGCGCATCTGGTTGTTGTCCGGGTGGAACGCCAGCGGGATGAACGCCTGCAGACCGCCCGTCTCGTCCTGCAGCGCGCGGATGCGCACCAGGTGATCCACGCGCTCGTCAATCGTCTCGATGTGCCCGTACAGCATCGTCATGTTCGTGCGCATGCCGAGACGGTGGGCCGTCCGGTGAATCGAGAGGTAGCGATCCCCGTCGCACTTGTCGTGGCAGATCTTCTGCCGGACGCGTGGCGCGAAGATCTCCGCGCCTCCGCCGGGCAGCGAGTCGAGCCCCGCCTCCCGCAATTCGACGAGCACCTGCTCGTCGGTCTTCCCATAGAGATCCGCGAAGAACGCGATCTCCACCGCGGTGAAGCACTTCAGGTGGACGTCCGGGCGCACCTGCTTCAGCCCGCGCAGCAGGGCCGTGTAGTAGCTGAAGGGCAGGTCGGGGTGCAGCCCGTTGACGATGTGGATCTCGGTGAGGGGCTCGTGGACGCGCGCCTGGAGCTTCGCAACCACCTCGTCGATGGTGCTGGTGTAGGCGCCGTCACCGCCCGGCTTGAGCCGCGCGAACGAGCAGAAGAGGCACGACGCCGTGCAGACGTTGGTGGCCTCGAGGCGGAGGTTGTGGTTGAAGTAGGTGCGGGCCCCGTGGCGCCGCTCGCGCTCGCGGTTGGCGAGCCAGCCGAGCGCCAGCAGGTCGGGCGCGTGGAACAGCTGCCGCCCCTCGTCGAACGTCAGGCGCTCGCGGGCCTCGACCTTGTCGGCAATCCCGGCGAGTCCCGCAGACTTCAGGCGCGCAATCATCGAAGGAGGCGTCGAGGGCGGTCTCGACTCCCGACTCCCGGACGTATCAGCTAATCCCCCACACCTGCGCGCGCAGCGTGCGCGCGCGGGGGCCGTCCAGCTCGGCCATGAGGATGCGCTGCCACTGCCCCAGCACCACTTCGCCGCCGCTGATCTGCAGCGTGAGCGAGTGGCCCAGCAGCATGGCGCGCAGGTGCGAGTCGGCGTTCATGCGGTCGCAATCCGAGTGATCCGGATCGTTGTGCATGTAGTACCGATCGCGGGCCACCATTTCTTCCAGGAACTTCTTGATGTCCACGAGCAGGGCGCGCTGGAACTCGTTGATGAAGACGGCGCAGGTCGTGTGCATCGACCAGAGGGTGATCATGCCCTCCTTGATGTTGAACTGCCGGACGTAGGTCATGACCCTGTCGGTCAGGTCCACGAGCTCGATGCGATCGTCCGTGTCGATGACGAAATTCTCACCGTGAATCACAAGGCCGCCAGCCGTCGCGGAGGCCACCTTCTGCACGGGGGTCTCGCGGACGGTCACGGTCGAACTCTTGCTCATGCGTTCCTCTTTGTGGTCGGCCCTGATTGGCGGGGCGTCATGATGGCAAACACAAACTCTGTATTCTATCCCCAAACCCAGCCCAGCGGCACGGGAACGTTACAGAGCCGGTAACCCCATGTGCAGCCACCTGTTAGCACCGGCCCTCCGGCGGCACCAGGGCCGCCGGCCGGCGCCATTCTGCCATGCTACAATCCGCCTGACAACCGACGCGTTCCAGGCGGTCAGGGAAGCTGGGTGCAAAGCCCACACGGTCCCGCCACTGTAAGCGGGGAGCGCGCGTCCGATCCCTCCGCCGTCGCCGCCCGGAATGCCTGGCGGCCCTCGGCGAGACGTCACTGTCGCCTCCGGCGATGGGAAGACGCCGGGCGCGCGTGACGATCCGCAAGTCAGGAGACCTTCCGCCACGGAATCCGTCCTTCGGCCCATCCGCCATGTCGGCGGGGGCACCGGCGCGGGTCACGCCGGGGAGGCGCCATGCACTGCCCATCCCGCCTGTGCAGACAGGCTCCGCTCTTCCTTTCGCTGTTCCTCTCGATCGCCGTCCCGGCCCTGGCCCAGGATGCGGCGCTCCGCGGGCGCGTCGTCGATCCGGACGGGCATCCCGTCGCCGGGGCGGCCATCGTGGTCCAGGGACCGACGGCGTCGCCGCAATCCACTCTTTCGGACGCCACCGGCACGTTCGAGGTGACGGCGCTTGCACCCGGCCGTTACACCGTGCACGCCTCCGCGCCGGGCCTCGGCGCCCCAGTCCAGGAAGTCGTGATCGAGTCCGGCACCCCGGTGGACGTCGCGCTCGCCCTTCGCCTGGCCGCCGTGGACGAGCATCTGGTAGTCACGGCCGCGCAGGTGGACCAGCCGCTGTCGCGGGTGCCCGACAGCACGACCGTCATCGCCGGCGCCGAACTGCGGGCGCGCCAGCAGTTCACGGCCAGCCAGGCCCTTCGCTCCGTACCCGGCCTCGTCGTCCAGCAGAACGGGGGTCCCGGAGCCGTGGCGTCGCTCTTCACGCGCGGCGGCGAGTCCGACTACACGCTCGTTCTCGTGGACGGCATCCGTGCGAACGGCTTCGGCGGCGGAATGGACCTCTCGCAGCTCCCGCTGGCCGACGTGGATCGCATCGAGGTCGTGCGCGGCCCGCAGAGCGCGCTCTACGGCGCGGACGCCATCGGGGGCGTCGTGCACGTCATCACGCGCAGCGGCGGCGTGCCATCGGCACAGGGACTTCTGGAAGGCGGCAGCCGCGCGATGCGCCGCGCCGCCGCATCCACGGCCGGCGAGCACCGCGGCGTTCGCTGGCAGGCCGGCGGCGACTACTTCGAGGAGGGGGGCTTCACGGGCCGCGCGGCCAACGGCGAGCTGGTCACGAACGACGATGCGTGGACGGCACAGGGGGCGGTGACGCTGGGCTGGCGTGCCGCCCGAAGCGGCGCGGATCTGCAGGGCACGCTGCGCTACCTGGAGACCAGCCGCGGCTCGCCCGGCCCGTATGGCGCCGATCCCGCGGGGCGCTTCTTCGGCGTGGACCGCACGGCACGCACCCGGACGGATCGCCTGAGCGGCGGCCTGCGATGGATTCAGCCGTGGTTCGGCGCCTCGAGCCGCGTCCGCCAGCGCACCGAGGTGGACGCCGCGGACTACGATCTGGTGTTCGAGAGCGCGTTCCCCTCCGAGGGCGAATCGCGACGCACGCACGTGCGCACGCAGACCGACGTGGCCGCGGCCCCGGCCCTCGGGCTCACCGGCGGCATCGAGTGGCTGGGCGAGGAAGGCGGCAGCACCTACATCACGGCGGGCACCGCCGGTGAAGTGCCCGTGAAGCGCAGCGTGCTGGGACTCTTCGCCGAGGCGCGCTGGCAGGCGTCCGCCCGGCTGAGCGTCACGGCGGGCGTGCGCGGCGAGCGGATACATCGCGACGCGTTTCCGGGCGATCCGTCCGCCTTCACGCCGCGCCCCGACTTCCCGGCCGAGACGCTGACCTCGGTGAACCCGAAGCTGGCCGCCAGCTGGATGGTGGCCGGTGATCCGGCAACCTCGCGGGCGTGGACGCGCGTGCACGGCGCCGTGGGCACGGGCATCAGGCCGCCGGATGCGTTCGAGATGGCCTTCACCGACAACTCCGGCCTGAAGCCCGAGCGCAGCCGCAGCGCGGACATCGGCGTCGCGCAGGTGCTGGCCGGGGGCGCCCTCCTCCTGGATGCCACGGCGTTCCTCAACACCTACGACGACCTCATCATCTCGGTCGGTCGGACATTCGCGGGCGCCAGCCGCTGGAGCACCGACAACATCTCCAACGCGCGCGCCCGGGGCGCGGAGCTCTCCGCCGCGTGGCGCCCGGGCGTGGGCCTCTCGCTGCAGGTCGCGTACTCGGTGCTCTCCACGGAGATCCTTGCCGTGGACGGCTCATCCTCCGCGCCGCCGCCCTACGCTGTGGGCGATCGGCTGCTGCGCCGTCCCAGTCACCAGGCGTCGATCGACGCGTCGTGGACGCGCGACCGCCTGGCGGCGTTCGCCCAGGTCCTCGTGCGCGGCGAGACGCTCGACGCGGAGCCAGCCTGGGGCCCGACCGGCGGGCTCTACACGAACCCCGGCTACGGCACGGCGAGCCTCGGCGCGTCGGTCCGCCTCGCGGGCGGCGTCACCGTGCTGGCGCGGGTGCTGAACCTCTTCGACCGGGCGTACGAAGAGGTGCTGGGCTACCCGGCGCCTCGGCGGACGGCCTATGTGGGAGTGCGCCTTGCTGCGGGCCGATAGCGTCACGTTCCGCTACCACGCCGGCACGCCCGTGGTCGTGGACGGCGTGACGCTGGAGGTGGGCCGCGGGGACCTGATCGGCATCCTCGGCCCGAACGGTTCCGGAAAGACCACGCTGCTGCGCCTGTTGAGCGGCACGCGCCAGCCCACCTCGGGGCGCGTGCTGTTCGACGGGGAGCCCATGGCCCACCTGTCACGGCGGGAGATCGCACGCCGCCTGGCCGTGGTGCCGCAGGAGACGGAGCTGGCCTTCGAGTACAGCGCGCTCGAGATCGTGCTGATGGGACGGCACGCGCACCTGGGCCTCTTCGAGGTGGAAGGCCCGCGCGACTACGTCCTCGCCCGTGAGGCGCTGGCCGCCACGGGCACCGCGCACCTCGAAGACCGCGAGTTCCATACGCTGAGCGGCGGCGAGAAGCAGCGCGTGGTGATCGCCGCGGCGCTGGCGCAGGCCTCCGACGTGCTCCTGCTGGACGAGCCCACGGCGTCGCTGGACCTCGGCTACCAGCTGGACATCGCGGCGCTGCTCGCCGCGCTCAACCGCGATCGCGGCGTGACCATGGCCATCTCGACGCACGACCTGAACCTGGCGGCGTCCATCTGCCGGCACCTGGTGATGATGCGGAACGGACGAGTCCTCGCCAGCGGCCCGACGCAGGACGTGCTGACCCCGGCGCACGTGCGCGCGCTCTACGACGTGGACGCCGACGTGCACGTCCACGAAGCGACCGGCCACATGACGGTGGTGCCCGTCCGCCGCCTGCGCCCATGAGCCTGCGCCGGCGGCTCCTCACCGTCGTCGGACTCTTCGGCGCGGGAGCCCTCGCGGTGATCCTCTGGGCGCCGACCGTGGGCAGCACGCCCATCTCGCTGGCGCGCGCATTCGACACGGCGCAACCCTGGGCCGACAACGTGGACGCGCAGATCTTCTTCGTCGCGCGGCTGCCGCGGGTGCTGGCCGGCGCGCTCATCGGCGCCGCGCTGGCGGCCGCCGGCGTGGTGCTGCAGGCGCTCATGCGCAATCCGCTGGCCACCCCGTTCACGCTGGGCGTCTCGGCGGGCGCGGCGCTCGGTGCCATGCTCGCCATCGCCCTCGGGCTGGACGTCGGGGCGCTCGGTGTCTCGTCGGTGCCCGTCGCCAGCTTCCTGGGCTCGCTCGCCGCCATCGCCGTCGTCTACGGGCTGGCGTCGTCGCAGAAGCGCGGGCTCTCGACCAACGTGCTGCTGCTGGCGGGCGTCACGCTCAACTCGTTCTTCTCCGCGCTCATCCTGTTCGTCCAGTACCTGGCGGACTTCGCGGAGTCGTTCCGCGCCGTGCGGTGGCTGATGGGCGACCTGGACGTCGGCGGCTACGGCCCCATCGTCGCGGCCGCGCCGTTCATCGTGGCCGCCTTCGTCGTGTTCGCGATGCTGCCCCGCGCGCTCAACCTCCTGACGATGGGCGAGGACATGGCGGCGAGCCGGGGCGTGGAGGTCGCCAGGACGCAGCGGTGGGCCTTCTTCAGCGCATCGCTGGCCACCGGCGCGGCGGTGTCGCTCGGCGGCCCGGTGGGGTTCATCGGGATCGTGGTGCCGCACCTGGTGCGGCTGGTGGTCGGCTCGGACCACCGCGTCGTGCTGCCCGCCGCCACGCTCTTCGGCGCGGCGTTTCTCGTGCTCTGCGACCTGGTGGCGCGAACAGCCATGGCGCCGCTGGAGATCCCCGTCGGCATCATCACCGCCCTCATCGGCGGGCCCTTTTTCCTCTGGTTGCTGGTGAGGCAGGCGTGAGAACAGAGACGACGAAGGCATCAAGGACACGAAGGTCGGCACGAAGGGTCTTGCAGGGAAGCCAAGCCGTCTCCGCCCCTGGGAGACGCTTCGTGACCTTCGTGATTCTCGTCGTGGCCCTCGTGGTTTCCTTGTCGGCTCAGGCCCCCCGGCGGGTCATCTCGCTCGTGCCGGCCGTGACCGAGATGCTCTTCGCCATCGGCGCAGGTTCGCAGGTGGCGGCGGTCAGCAGCTACGACCAGGACCCTCCGGAGGTGAAGGCGCTGCCCCGGGTCGGAGCGCTGCTCGACCCGGACGTGGAGCGCATCCTGTCGCTCCGGCCCGACCTGGTGATCACCTACGGGTCGCAGACCGATCTGCAGGTGCAGCTCGCGCGCGCGGGAATCCCGTTCTTCGACTACCGCCATGCCGGGCTGGCGACCATCACGGCAACCATGCGCGCCCTCGGCGCGCGCACCGGACACGCGCGGGAAGCCGAGGCGGCGGCCCTCGGCATCGAATCGCGCCTGGCGGCCATCCGCGCGGCGAATGCGGGCCGGCCGCGGCCCCGCACGCTGCTCGTGTTCGGCCGCGAGCGCGGCACGCTCCGCAATGTCTACGCCAGCGGTGGGCGGGGTTTCCTGCACGACATGCTGGAGGCGGCCGGAGGCGTGAACGTCTTCGCGGACGTGGACCGCGAGTCGGTGCAGGCCAGCACGGAGCTGATCCTCGCACGCGCGCCGGACGTCATCCTGGAGATGCGGTCCGCCGACGTCCTGACGACGGAGGAGGCCACGCGCGAGGCCGCGAGTTGGGCGTCCCTGGCATCGGTGCCGGCCGTGCGGCAGACACGCGTGGTCGTGCTGACGGGCCGGGGCCTCACCGTGCCCGGACCGCGCGTGGCCGACGTCGTGCAGCGCATGGCGGACGCACTCCGGTGAAGACGCTCCTCTCCTGGTCGTCCGGGAAGGATTCTGCGTGGGCCCTGCACGAGCGCCGCATGGCCGCCGCCGTTCGCGACGCGGTGGACGCTGGTTTCACACACATCGCGTTCGGCGATCTCCACCTGGAGGACATCCGTCGCCATCGCGAGGCGCGCCTGGCAGGGTCGGGTTTGGAACCGCTGTTCCCCCTCTGGAACCACGGCGGCACCGCGAGCCTGGCGCACGAGATGATCGCCGCAGGGCTCGAGGCACGGATCACGTGCGTCGATTCACGGACGCTCGACCGCTCGTTCGCAGGCCGCCGCTTCGACACCGCCCTGCTGGCCGATCTCCAGGGCGGCGTGGATCCCTGCGGCGAGAACGGCGAGTTCCACACGTTCGCCTTCGCTGGGCCGATGTTCCGCGCGGCGATCGACGTCGGCGTTGGCGCCGTGATCGAGCGCCAGGGATTCGTGTTCGCCGAACTGCTCGGATGAGGCCTGCCACGCATCGGGGCCGGGTCGGGGACGGCCGGCGCCGATCTCATGCGCGCGGCCGTCCCCGGCTTGGACTCGCGCGCCCTATCTGACCGCGGGGCCGAGCGGCTCCGCGCGATAGACCATCCGCCCGCGGACGAACGTCATCTGGCAGACGAGATCCTTGAGCTCGGCCGGCGGCACCGCGTACGGGTTCCTGTCCCACACCGCCAGGTCCGCCTCCTTCCCCACCTCGATGCTGCCGACGCGATCCTCCAGGAACATCGTGTGCGCGGCCCACTGGGTGTACGAGCGCAGTGCCGTTCTGATGTCGATGGACTCGTCCGTGCCGAACGGGGTGCGCCCGTGCGTGCCGTTCAGCGTCTCGCGGACCACCGACGACCACAGGCCGTAGCGCGCCGGATACGGCGTGACCGCGAAATCCGATCCGCCGCCCCACTGCACGCCCTTCCGCAGGAACGTCCGGAAGGGCTTCAGGCGCCGCCCGCGCTCCGGCCCGAGGTTCGCCGCGTAGGTGTCGCCGATCCACCAGAGAAACGGCGCCTGCGCCTCCGGGTACGCCGCCGCGTACTCGCGCTGCAGCCGCGCCATCACGTCGATGGCGTGATCGCTCGGCGTGTTGCCGTGGATGATCCCGTGGCGCAACCCCTTCGTCGGCGTCGCTTTCAGCAGCTGGTCATAGGTGTCCACGACCCAGTCGATGGCACGGTCGCCGATGGCATGCGTGCTGACGTGGATGCCGGCCGCGTGAAGGGCCGAGACGATCTGCCGGTAGTCGTCGGGGGGCGTGGAGGGGTATCCCTGATTGCCCGTGTCACGGGCGGTGAACTCCTTGTTCCAGTCCTCGTACATCCAGGCCGTCCGGGCGCCGCCGCTGCCGTCCATGAACATCTTCACGCCGCCCGACAGCAGCATGCCGTCGCCGAACGAGGCCGGCGGCTTCGGCTGCCGCTGCACGCGCGCCATGACCACGGACGCATCCGCCGCACGCCTCGCCCCGGACCACAGCGCGAACACGCGAACCGTGAGCTTCCCCTCGTCCAGGAGCTCGCGGTAGAGCTCCCACTTCAGCTCGCCGATGCCGGGATCCTTCGCGCCGGTCATCCCTTCCCGGTTGAAGTCCGCGATGATCTCGAGGATGCCCTGCTTCTGCTGCGCGCGCGTGAGCGGCGGCACGAGGCCCGTCACCAGGCCCTGCGCCGCTTCCTTCAGCACGCCCGTTGGCGTCCCGTCCCCGTCCCGATCGATGGTGCCGGCAGGCGGGTCCTTCGTCTCCCTCCGCACCTCCGCCAGCTTCAGGGCGTAGGAGTTGGCCACGCCGTAGTGGCCGGTGGTCTGGGTGAGCCACACGGGGTTGTCCGGCGCCACCTTGTCGAGGTCCGCGGCCGTGATGTACCGACGCTCGGCCAGCCGGCCCTCGTCCCAGCCGCGCCCGCGGATCCACTCCCCGGGCTTCGCCTGCTTCACGCGCGCGGCCACGCGCTGGAGCACGTCGTCCATCGTCGTGACGGACGGGTCGCTCAGGTCCACGTTGAACAGCTTGTCGGCCTCGGAGAAGTGCACGTGCGAGTCGATGAGCCCTGGCGTCACGGCGCGCCCGGCGAGGTCCACGACCTCGGTGGACGGGCCGATGCGCGGCTTGATCGCCGCGTTCGTGCCGACGGCGACGATCTTCCCGCCCGAGACGGCGACGGCCTCCGCCACGGAGTCCCGCGCGTCGACGGTGAGCACCGCCCCGTTCATCAGCACGAGGTCCGCCAGTGCCCCCTGCGACTCCATCCCGACCGTGGCCGCCACACCCACCCACGCCGCCGCCACCGCGACGACACCGCTCATCGCTTTCCGCATCGCCCCCCCTCAGCTCGCACCCGAACCCCCGTGCGTCGAACCTGGTGTGCTTCGAACCTGGTGTGCTTCGAACCCGGTGTGCGTCGAACCCGGTGTGCGTCGAACCCGGTGTGCGTCGAACCCGGCGTGCGTCGAACCCGGTGTGCGTCGAACCCGGCGTGCTTCGAACCCGGCGTGCTTCGAACCCGGCGTGCTTCGAACCCGGCGTGCTTCGAACCCGGCGTGCTTCGAACCCGGCGTGCTTCGAACCTCCCGTGCCTCGAGCGTCCGAACGAACTCCTGCAATGCCGTCCAGTATCGCCCGGGATCGGCCGGTTGGGGATCGTTGTGATCACCGCCTGGGATCGCGACGAACCGCCTGGGGCCCTGCACGCTCTCGAACAGCCGCTGCCCCAGACGAAACGGGATCACGGAATCCGCCTCGCCGTGGATTACCAGGGTCGGCACGCGGACATCGGCCAGGAACTCACTCGCCGGAAAGCGGTAGCTCGAGAACCACGACAGCAGCCAGAAGGGGGTGCCCTCGAGCACGGCACGCACGGACGGAAACCCCGCCTCGAGCACGAGGCCGTCCGGCACCCGATCGCGGGCGGCGCGCGCGGCCATCACCGCGCCGAGCGAGCGCCCCCAGTAGACGAGCGGCGCCGGGCCGCGGTCTCCCCTCGCATGCACCGCGGCCGCTGCGGCCGCAACGTCGAGGTAGAGACCCGCTTCGGACGGCCGGCCCGTGCTTCGCCCGTAGCCCCGGTAGTCGACCGCGAACACGGCGTAGCCCTGCCGCCAGATGCCGATCAGCACCGGCGCCCAGAGCGACAGGTGGCCGCCGTTGCCGTGCAGGTAGAGTACCGTGGCCCGCGCGGGCTCGTGAGGCAGCCACCACGCGTGCACGCGCTCGCCATCGGCGGTGGTGAGATCGATGGCCTCGAAGGGCACGCCGAACGACGCCGGCGTCTCGCCTTCGCCCTGGAGCGGGAAGAAGGCCAGGCTGCGCTCGAACAGGCGCACGCCGGCGAAGACCGCCGCCAGTGTGCCTGCGGCCACCAGGACCGCCATCATGATGGGTCGCAACGAGTCGAATCCCTCGAGAAGCTCCGCCCCAGTCTATGCGGTCCGTCGGGGGATCGCGGCCGGCGCGGCTCGTGGCGCGTCATAATGAACGCATGAGAGCGGCACTGGCCCTTGCGCTGGTGGTTGGGGTGGCGGCGCCGGGCCTGGCGCAGCCGCCCGAGCCCGCGGGGCCGGCGAACGCGGTCGAGCCGGCCGCCAGCGGCCAGGTGCCGGCGGTGGACGCCACCAGGATGGGCGTCTCGCTCAGCCGCATCCAGAAACAGCTTCGCGTCTCCGCGGCGCGCGAGCAGGCCTCCGGCACCCCCTTCAGGCTCGAGTACCAGGTGCAGGTCTACGGGGCGGCGCCGCGAATCGACGTCATCGAGGACTTCGACATCTCGGCAGGTGCGCCGCTCCGGTACGGCGCGCCCACGCACCAGGAGTTCCTGAATCACTGGACGCCCCAGGCGTTCCGGTCTCCGGCGGTGCCCTTCTCCGCCCTGGCGGGGTGGGCGTTGTTCCAGCTGGTGAAGCGGGCCGACAAGTCGAAGTGCGAGCAGGAAATCGCGGAGTACCGGGCACTCGTCATGCAGGGAGTGCCGGCCGCCGCGCCACGCTGCACGCAGTAGTCCCGCCAGGCGAGCCCGGGCGCCGCCCGGGCTCAGGCAAAGATGGGCAGCGCAGGGTCGCCCGGCGTGAACAACCCCTCGGCCTCGGCCCAGGCGATCATCCGGCGCACTGCCCGGTCGTCCAGGGCTCGTGTGTAGTCGTTCACGTAGAGGCTGATGTGACGGGCCACGACGCCCGCATCCATCTCCCTGGCGTGGGCGGCCACGTAGTCGCGGCTGGCATCGGGATGCGCGAAGGCGTACTCCACACTCGCGCGGAGGGCCCGATCCATGGCGGGTGCCAGCGCGGCCGCGAGATCGCGCCGGATGGCGATGGCCGCCAGGGGCAGCGGGCACTGCATGCGCGCCTCCCAGACGGTGCCGAGGTCCGCGAGCAGCGTGAGGCCCTTGCCCTCGTAGGTGAACCGGCCTTCGTGAATCAGCAGGCCACAGTCCACCTCGCCGCGGAGCACGGCGTCCTCGATCTGGTCGAAGCGCATCGGGACCGTGTCGAACCGGCCCAGCAGCCGCAGCAGCAGCGCGGCGGTGGTGCGCTCGCCGGGAATGGCGATGCGCCCGCCCACCTCGCGCGCCGACCTGGCGACGATGACGGGGCCGACGCCGAAACCCGCGGCGCCGCCGGCGCGCAGCAGCGCGTAGCGGTCGCGCAGGCGCCCGTACGCGGCAATCGAGACCTTCGTCACCTCGGCCGCCCCCCGTTCCGCACGCAGATTGAGGGCCTCGATATCGTCCATGACGGGCGCCACGCGGGGTCCTGGTACAAGCCGGTGCACCAGCGCGTGGAACGCAAACGTGTCGTTGGGGCACGTCGAGAAGCCGAAGGTCAGCGCCTGGTCATCCACGCGAGCAGCGCCTCCTGGGCCGCGAGCGCGGCCTCCTTCAGCCGCCAGCCGCTGGTGTCGCGATCCGTGACCCTGTTGCTGATCCCGCGCACCTCGCCCACCGGGATGCCGTGCAGGCAGGCGACGTGCGCCACGGCAGCGCCCTCCATGTTCTCCACCGCACCGCCCGTGCGCGCCTCGAGGGCCCGCGCGGCCGCCTCCGTTCCGGTACAGCTGCTCACCGTGACGAACTTCACGCGCCGGTCCACGGGACAGATCTGCACGGGCAGGTCGTTGTAGAGCGGGCCGGGCGAGGCGACCACCGGGAGCCCGAGCGCCTTCATGTCCAGGAAGCCGGACGGCGCGACCGCACCGAGGTCGCCATAGCACTCCACGTCGGCGCAGGCCACGTCGCCAACCTCGAGGCGGGAGCCGGGATACGCGCCGCCCACGCCGCACACCAGGATCGCCTCCGGTGCACGACGCAGGATCTCGACGGTGACCGCATGGGCGGCGTTCACGGGACCGACACCCGTGACCACGAGACGCGTGCCCTCGGATGTGGCCAGCCGCTCGCGCAGGAGGCGGCCTTCGAACTCGGTCGCCGTGCAGATCAGGACGGACACCGGCGTCAGAACAGCCCCAGCTGCAGCTTCGCCGCCTCCGACATCCGGTCCTTCGTCCAGGGCGGGTCCCAGACGACCTCGACCTTCGCCTCGGCGACTCCCGGGACCGACGCGGCCTTCTGCTTCACCTCGACGGGCAGCGACTGCGCGGCCGGGCAGGCGGGCGCCGTGAGCGTCATGCGGATGCCGACGCGGGCACCCGCATCCACGAGCACGTCGTAGATGAGACCCAGCTCGCAGATATTGATCGGAATCTCGGGGTCGTACACCGACTTCAGCGCGGCGACGACCTGCGGCTGGAGCTCGGCGGTCTTCGCCGGATCGGGGACGATGTCGGCGAGCGACTCGGACGGGGCCTGCTCGAACGGGGCTTCGGGCTCGTCAAGGCCGTGGCCAAAGGGCATCGGAATCATCGGCGGATACCTCGGGTTCACTCGGTCGTCACGGGCCCCGCCGGCTGATCCGACACGGCCGCCTTCATCGTGTGCCAGGCCAGGCCCGCGCACTTCACGCGGGTCGGGAAGTCACGCACGCCCGACAGCACGGCCAGCTTGCCCATGTCGGGCAGCGGGCTCCCCGGCGGCGAGGTGATCATCTGGTGGAACTGGTCGAAGAGCGCGCGCGCCTGCTCGACGGTCCTGCCCTTGATGGCTTCGGTCATGAGGGACGCCGACGCCTTCGAGATGGCGCAGCCGGAGCCCTGGAAAGCCGCGTCCGTGATGACGCCGCCGTCCACCGTCACGTAGAGCGTCAGGCGGTCGCCGCACAGCGGGTTGTAGCCCTCCTGCGCGGCGCTGGCGTGCTCGATGACGCGGAAGTTCCGGGGCTTCCGGTTGTGGTCCAGGATGACCTCCTGGTAGAGGTCGTGCAGTTCCGACATCAGCCGAACACCTTTCGCGCCGTGTGGAGCGCGGCGACCAGCGCATCGATCTCCTCGCGCGTGTTGTACATCGCCAGTGACGCGCGCGCCGTGGCCGGAATCCCGAGCCGATCCATCACCGGCTGCGCGCAGTGATGGCCCGTCCGGATGGCCACGCCCTCGCGATCCACGATGGTACCCAGGTCGTGCGGGTGGATGCCGTCCACGACGAACGACAGGATGCTCGCCTTCCGCGGCGCCGTGCCGACCAGCCTGAGGCCCGGCACCTGGCGGAGGGCCTCGGTGCCGTAGGCCAGCAGCTCGCGCTCGTGCGCCTGGATGCGGTCCATCCCGATCGCGCCGATGTAATCCACGGCGGCGCCCAGGCCGACGGCGCCCGCGATGTGCGGCGTGCCGGCCTCGAACTTGTAGGGGAGCACGTTCCAGGTGGAACGCTCCAGGGTCACCGAGCTGATCATGTCGCCACCGCCCTGCCATGGCGGCATGGCGTCCAGGAGCGCGGCCGTGCCGTAGAGCACGCCGATGCCGGTGGGCCCGTACACCTTGTGGCCCGTCAGCACGAAGAAGTCGCAGCCGATGGCGCCGACGTCCACCGGCATGTGGTAGGCCGCCTGGGCCCCGTCCACCAGCACCACCGCGCCCGCCTCGTGCGCCGCCCGCGTGATGGCCTCCACCGGGTTCACCGTGCCCAGCGCGTTCGACAGCGCCGACACGGCGACCAGCCGGGTCCGCGGCGACAGCAGCCGCGTGAAGGCCTCCAGGTCGAGCTCCCCCGAGTCGAACATGGGGATGACCCGCAGCGTGGCGCCCTTCTCGGAGCACAGCATCTGCCAGGGCACGATGTTCGAATGGTGCTCCATCGCCGAGATGAGCACCTCGTCGCCGGCGCCGACGTGGGCGCGCCCCCACGTCTGCGCCACCAGGTTGATGCCCTCGGTGGCGTTCCTCGTGAAGATCACCTCGCGGGGATCCGCGGCGCCGATGAACCGGCTGATGCGCACCCGGGCGCCCTCGAAGAGGTCCGTCGCCTTGCCGCTCAGGTAATGCACCCCTCGATGCACGTTCGCGTTGCCCGACGTGTAGTAGTCCTGGAGCGCCTGCAGCACGACGCGCGGCTTCTGCGTGGTGGCGGCGTTGTCGAGATACACCAGGGGCTTGCCGTGCACCTCGGTGCCCAGGATCGGGAAGTCGGCCCGAATGGCCGTCACGTCGAACGCGGTTGCCGTTGCCATCGCCTGTCACCTCGGGGCGCCCGGTGGCGCCGCCTACTGCGCCCGGTCGTGCTCGGCCAGGTCGCGATCGAGCTGCTTGAAGAGCTCGCGCTCGAGCTGCATCCGCAGCTGCGGGATCGCGATCCGCTCGAGCACCTCGCCCGCATAGGCGTGGATGAGCATGTCCCGCGCGTCCTTCCGGTTCAACCCGCGGGCCTGCAGGTAGAACATCGCCTCCTCGTCCAGCTGTCCCACGGCCGCCCCGTGCGTGCACTTCACGTCGTCCGCGAAGATCTCGAGCTGGGGGTTCGAGTTGATCGTGGCCTCGTCGGAGAGCAGCAGCGCCCGGTTGGTCTGCTTCGAGTCGGTCTTCTGCGCGTCGAGCCTGACGATGATGCGGCCGTTGAACACGGCCTTCGCCCTGCCGTCCAGGATGCCCTTGTACAGCTCGTGGCTCGTGCAGTTCGGCATCGCATGGTCGATCGTGGTGTGGTTGTCCACGAGGCTCGAGCCGTCCGCCAGGTAGCACCCATCCAGGTCCACGTGGGCGCCCTCTCCGGCCAGCACCGCCGTGGCGTCGTTGCGCACGAGCCGGCCGCCCAGCGTGATCGTGCGCAGCTTGAACGAGCTGTCGCGATCGGCCTTCACGTGCAGGCTGGTCACGAGGAACGAGCCCTCGGTCCCGCGCTGGTCCAGGCAGCAGTTGACGATGGCCTGCTCCGCCAGCGACGCCTCGACGACGGCGTTGGTGAAGTGCGCCTCGCCGGCGGCGGTCAGGAAGCTCACGGCCACGTTCGACTGGCTGCCCGCGCCCGCCACGAGCAGCACGCGCGGGTGGATCATCGTCTTCGCCGCGCCGCCGGCAATGACGATGACGTGCACGGGGGCCTCGATCACCGCGCCCTTGCGCACCACGATCAGCGCGCCGTCCTCGAGGAACGCCGTGTTCAGGGCGGCGAACGCCTGGGTGTCGGTCGGCTGCTGGCCGAGCACACCGCACTCCGGCGCCCCTTGGGCGATGGCGGCTGCGAGGCTGCCGACCTTGAGGCCGACCGGCATGGTCGTCAGGTCCGACAGCTCGGGCGTGAAGCGGCCGTTGAGCAGCACGATGCGCACCGCGCCCGGCACGGCCACGCGCGAGACGAGCGGGGCGGGGTTGGTCGGGGTTCCCTCCGGCAGCCTGAATGCCGTCCGGGCTATCGCCGACACGTTGGTGAAGCGCCACTCCTCCTGCCGCGTCGTCGGGAAGCCGTGCCGCTCGAATGCCTCACGCGCCTGGCCGCGCAGGGCCTTCAGCCACGCGGGGGCCACGTCGCCTCGCCCGCGCACGAAGCGCTCGTGCTCGACGAGGTACGGGTCCAGACCTTCAGCCACGGGCGTCATCACCGGGTCCCTTTCGCGCCGGCGGCCATCGTCTCTTCAATCCAGCCGTAGCCCTTCTCCTCGAGTTCGAGCGCCAGCTCGCGCCCGCCGGACTTCACCAGCCGGCCCTCGCTCAGCACGTGGACGCGGTCCGGGACGATGTGGTTGAGCAGCCGCTGGTAGTGGGTCACGACGATGAATGCGCGGTCCGGGCTGCGCATCGCGTTCACGCCGTTCGACACGATGCGGAGCGCGTCGATGTCGAGGCCCGAGTCGGTCTCGTCCAGGATGGCGAGCGCGGGCTCGAGCACGGCCATGTGGAAGATCTCGTTGCGCTTCTTCTCCCCACCCGAGAAGCCCTCGTTGACCGAGCGCTGCAGCATCGCCTCGTCCACGTCCAGGAGCGCCGCCTTCTCCTTGACCAGCGCCATGAAGTCCATCGCGTCGAGGTCCTCGAGCCCACGCTCCTTCCGGACCGCGTTGAGCGCCGCCTTCAGGAAGTAGGCGTTGTTCACCCCCGGAATCTCCACCGGGTACTGGAACGCCATGAACACGCCCTTCCGGGCGCGCTCGTCGGCGTCCATCTCCAGCAGGTCCTCGCCGCGGTACAGCACGCGCCCGCCGGTCACCTCGTAGCCCGGGTGCCCCGCCAGCGCGCGGGCCAGCGTGCTCTTGCCCGAGCCGTTGGGCCCCATGATGGCGTGCACTTCGCCGGGGTTCACCTCGAGATTCACGCCGCGGAGGATCAGCTTGTCCTCCGCCTTCACCTGCAGGTCCTTGACTGTGAGTAGTGACATGATCTTGGGTCTTGGGTCTTGGGGTCTCAGGGTCTTGGGTCTGGAGGTCTGGGTCTACCCCACCGATCCTTCGAGCGAGATGCCGAGGAGCTTCTGCGCTTCGACGGCGAATTCCATCGGGAGCTCGCGGAAGACCTCCTTGCAGAAGCCGCTCACGATCATGTTGATGGCGTCTTCCTTCGCGATGCCGCGCGACTCGCAGTAGAAGATCTGGTCCTCGCCGATCTTCGACGTCGAGGCCTCGTGCTCCACCTTCGCCGAGGTGTTCTTGATCTCGAGGTACGGGAACGTGTGGGCGCCGCAGCGGTCGCCGATGAGCAGCGAGTCGCACTGCGAGTAGTTGCGCGCGTTCTGCGCGTTCTTCCCGATCTTCACCGCGCCGCGGTAGGCGTTCTGGCCGCGGCCCGCCGAAATGCCCTTGGACACGATGGTGCTGCGCGTGTTCTTCCCGAGGTGGATCATCTTCGTCCCGGTGTCCGCCTGCTGGAAGTTGTTGGTCACCGCCACCGAGTAGAACTCGCCCACCGAGTCGTCGCCCTGGAGGATGCAGCTGGGGTACTTCCAGGTCACCGCGGAGCCGGTCTCGACCTGCGTCCAGGTGATCTTGCTGCCCTGGCCCTTGCACAGGCCGCGCTTGGTCACGAAGTTGTAGATGCCGCCGACGCCGTTCCGGTCGCCGGGGTACCAGTTCTGCACCGTCGAGTACTTGATGGTGGCGTGGTCCAGGGCCACCAGCTCCACCACCGCCGCGTGCAGCTGGTTCTCGTCGCGCTTGGGCGCCGTGCAGCCCTCCAGGTAACTCACCGAGGCGCCCTCCTCGGCCACGATGAGCGTCCGCTCGAACTGCCCCGTCTCCTTCGCGTTGATGCGGAAGTAAGTGGAGAGCTCCATCGGGCACTTCACGCCCTTCGGCACGAAGACGAAGCTCCCGTCACTGAAGACCGCGGAGTTGAGCGCCGCGAAGAAGTTGTCGGTGTGCGGCACCACCGAGCCGAGATACTGCCGCACCAGGTCCGGGTGCTCCTTCACCGCCTCCGAGAACGAGCAGAAGATGATGCCCAGCTCCGCCAGCTTCTTCCGGAACGTGGTGGCCACCGACACCGAGTCGAACACGGCGTCCACCGCCACGCCGGCCAGGATCTGCTGCTCGACCAGCGGGATGCCCAGCTTGTCGAAGGTGGCCCGGATCTCGGGATCCACGTCGTCCATGCTGGTCAGCTTCTTCTTCTCCTTGGGCGCCGCGTAGTACGAGATGGCCTGGTAGTCCACCGCGTCGTACGTCACGTTCTGCCAGGCGGGCTCGGTCATCTTCAGCCAGGCGTGATACGCCTTCAGGCGCCACTCGAGCAGCCACGCGGGCTCGGCCTTCTTGGCCGAGATGAGGCGGATGATGTCCTCGTTCAGCCCCTTCGGCGCGATGTCCTGCTCGATATCGGTGACGAACCCGTACTTGTACTCGGTGTTCGCCAGTTGCTCGATGACGTCGGTCGATGTCGACATGTGCGGTCCTGAGATCTTGGGTCTTGGGTCTTGGGTCTTGGGTCTTGGGTTCAGGCCGAGAACGACTCGCCGCAGCCGCACGTGCTCTTCGCGTGCGGGTTCCTCAACGTGAAGTTCGTGGCCATCAGGTTGTGCTCGTCGAAGTCGAGCACGGTGCCGTCCAGCAGCTTCAGGCTGCGGGGATCGACGAAGACCTTCGCCCCACCCGGCCCCTCGAACACCTGGTCGGTGGCACGTGGCGCTTCGTCGAACCCAAAGGTGTAGGCGTAACCCGAGCAGCCGCCTGCCTTGATGGCGATGCGCAGGCCACCGGTCTCCCGGTGACCCTTCGCCAGCTGTCGGGCGATGACCCGCGCCGCGCTCTCGGTGATCTCAATCATGGGCGTCGCTCCGCCTTCTCCGTCACGTCGTCCAGGGCCTTGCGGGCCGCGTCCACGGCCACGCGCGCGACGTGCGCGCGCTCGGCCGGGAGCGAAAGGGCATCCACCACGCGTCCCGGCGTGAGGCGCCGGCCCTCGTCCAGCGTGGCCCCTTCCAGCCACTCGGCCACCAGGGCCGCCGAGGCGATCGACGCGCTGCACCCGAAGACCTTGAAGCGGGCCTCGACGATGCGCCCGGCCGAGACCCTCACCTGGATCCGCACGGTCGTGCCGTCGTCCAGCGTCCCGGCCTCGCCGGTGCCGACATCCGTCTGCCCTGCGGGCCATTCGCCCACGCGACGCGGGTTGCGCACGCGATCGAGCACGGCTGCCGAGTACATGTGCATCGCCCCCTACCGGCCCGCGCCCGCCGCGGCCAGGCGCGCGACGGGCGACGAGCGCCGCACGTGCGCCACCACGTCCGCCACGTGCGAGGCCGCACGATCGATGTCCGCGGCCGTCGTCCCGCGGCCCAGCCCGAACCGGAGCGAGGCAAGGGCAGCCGTCTTGTCCAGGCCCAGGGCCATCAGCACGTGCGACGGCTCGGCGCTCGTGCAGGCCGCCCCGGACGACACGGCAATCTCGGTGAGGCCGACGTGCAGCGATTCGCCGTCGATGCCGGCCACGCGCACGTTGAGGTTCCCCGGCAGCCGAGGCGCCGACGCCCCGTTCATCGAGACGCCACCGGCCCGCTCCTGCAGCAGCTGCCACAGTCGGTCCCGCAGCGCACCGACACGACGCGCCTCGTCTGGCATCTCACGACCCGCCACGTCGCACGCGGCGCCGAACCCGACGATGCCCGGCACGTTCAACGTGCCGCCCCGGAGCCCCCGCTCCTGGCCACCGCCCCGAACGGGCGCCGCCAGGCGCTTCTCCACACCGCGCTTCACGTAGAGCGCGCCGACACCCTTCGGGCCGTACAGCTTGTGCGCGCTGAACGATGCCAGGTCCACACCCAGCGCGGCCACGTCCACCGGCACCCTGCCGAGCGCCTGCACCGCGTCGGTGTGCAGAAGCGCGCCCCGGGCGTGCGCGAGGGGCGCGATCTCCGCCACCGCCTGGAGGACGCCAATCTCGTTGTTCGCCAGCATGACGCTGACCAGGGCCGTGCCGGGCGTGATGGCCCGCGCAACGGCGTCGAGGTCCACCAGTCCCGTCGGATCCACCGGCAACTCGGTCACCGTCCATCCAGACGCTCCGAGCTGTCGGCACGGTTCGAGCACAGCCCTGTGCTCGGTGGCCACCGTCACGACGTGCCGTCGGTCGGTGGGAGCCGCAGCCGCCGCCCCCGCAATGGCCAGGTGGTTCGCCTCGGTCGCACCGCTCGTGAACACGACCTCACGCGCACCGGCGCCGATGAGCAGCGCCACCTGCCGGCGGGCGCGCTCCACGGCCTCCCTCGCCTCCCAGCCGAAGCGATGCGTCCGGCTGGTGGCGTTGCCGAACGCGACGGTGAAGTAGGGCAGCATCGCCTCGACCACGCGGGGGTCCACGGGGGTCGTCGCGTGATGATCGAGATAAACCACCGTCGATCCTCCGAGGGGACCCGCCACTCAGGACTCCCCCACCGGCGAGACGAAGGCCAGGGGCGACACCGCCGACCCCGGGCGGACCGGCGCTTCAGTGTCCGTGGCCAGCTCAGCCACCGACACGGTGTTCAGCGTGTCCACGATTCGGCTCTTGATCTTCCAGAGCGGGTCGCGAATGCTGCACGTCCCAAACTGCTCGCAGGCGTGATCGTCGGGCGAGCAGGCCGTGACGGTGACCGGGCCGTCCACGACCTGGATGACATCGGCGACGCTGATGCCGGCAGCGGGGCGACCCAGCCGGTAGCCACCGCGCGTTCCCTGCACCGAGACGAGCAGCCGGGCACGGACGAGCCGCTGCAGGATCTTCGCCAGCAGCTCGAGCGGAATGGCATACGCCTCGGAAATTTCCCGGGCGCTCGACGAATCGCCGCTGGCGTGCCGCATCGCGAGGTGCTTCATCGCAATGAGGGCGTAGTCCGACTTCTTGGAGAACCTCAGCATAGGCGCGGGCGAATATCCGACCGACGAAGTCCTATTTTAGCCCCGTCATCTCGGACCTGGCAAGTCGGGATTGTGGGCCGCGGTGGGCGCACGGCCAGGTCGAGCTGGCTCGCCCGCGGCGGGTGGATCTCCCACCAACGGCCTCCCGCACGAGGCGCCCCGCCGCAGGCCTGCCCCCAGGCCCACGGCCCGAAGCCCCGCCCACCGAGGGCCCACCGCGCCAAGCGCGGCCCACCGCGCCGCGGCAGCGGCGAGGCCCGCTAGTACTTCGGCTGGCTCGGATCCACCTCGTCGCTCCAGCGGAGGATGCCGCCCGTCAGGTTCAGCACGCGAGGGAATCCGAGGCCGCGGAGGTACGCCGCCGCCTTGGCGCTGCGCACACCCGACCGGCATTGGCACACGACGAGGAGGTCCCGGTCGATTTCGGCGTGCCGCCGGGGAATCTCGCCGAGCGGGATGAGGACCGCGCCCTCGATGCGCGCAATCTGGTACTCCTGCGGCTCGCGGACGTCCACGATCAGCAGCGCGTCCCCGCGGTCCATGGCGGCCTTCAGCTCCCTGGGGGCGATCTCGGTCATGGCGGACATCGCGTCGTGGCCGGGGGAGGCCGCGCCAGCGCCGGCCGTGACTCCTCCGGTGATGCCGCAGAACTGCTCGTAGTCGACGAGCTGGCGGACCGTCGGCTGGTCGCCGCACACCGGGCACTCGGAGTCGCGGCGCAGCTTCAACTCGCGGAACTTCATGCGGAGCGCGTCGTAGATGAGGAACCGGCCGATGAGCGGCTCGCCCGTCCCGAGAATCAGCTTGATGGCCTCGGTCGCCTGAATCGTGCCGATGATCCCCGGCAGCACGCCCAGCACACCGGCCTCGGCACAACTCGGCACGAGCCCCGGCGGGGGCGGCTCGGGGTAGAGGCACCGATAGCATGGCCCCCCCTTCGTCGCGAACACGGATGCCTGCCCCTCGAAGCGGAAGATGCTGCCGTAGGCGTTGGGCTTGCCGAGCAGTACGCAGGCGTCGTTGACGAGATACCGCGTCGGGAAGTTGTCGGTCCCGTCGAGGATGACGTCGTAGGGCGCGAAGATGTCGAGCGCGTTGGACGAGTTGAGCGCGGTGTCGTAGGTCTCCACGTGCACGTGCGGATTGAGCGCGAGGATCGTGTCCCTGGCCGACGCCAGCTTGGGCCGGCCCACGTCGGGCGTCGTGTGCAGGATCTGCCGTTGCAGGTTGCTCATGTCCACCACGTCGAAGTCCACGACGCCGATGGTGCCCACGCCGGCCGCGGCCAGGTACATCGCGGCGGGCGAGCCCAGTCCGCCGGCGCCGATGCACAGCACCTTGGCCGCCTTGAGCGCCCGCTGGCCGTCCATCCCGACCTCGGAAAGGATCAGGTGACGGCTGTAGCGCCGCACCTCTTCGGGCGTGAGGGACGGCAGCACCGACGGCTCCACGGCGCCGCTGCCGCCCGCCACGGACGGAATGATGCTGACGACGTCGCCGGCGCTGACCGGCGTCGCCTCCTTCTGCAGGTAGCGGATGTCCTCGTCGTTCACGTAGACGTTCACGAAGCTGCGGAGCCTGCCCTCACCCGTGTACAGGTGGTGCCTCAACGCGGCGTACTTCGTCGTCAATCCCTGGAGCAGCTCACCCACCGTCTGGCCGTCCACTTCGACGGCGTCCTGCCTGTCGGTGAACGCGCGCAGCGGCGTGGGAATCAATATCGTCGTCGGCATACTCGCTCACTCTTCTCCGTCAGGACCTTGGGCCCCGACCCCACGACCTCGAGGCCCCAAGACCCCGTCGATCAGCCTCTCCTCTTCGAACGTCGCGCGGTCCTCGCTGAGGCGCCACGACGTCACGTCCGCGGGCTCTCCGCCGGCGACCGACAGGATCACATAGGAGAACACGGGCCACGCATGATCCAGATCGTACCGTGAGGGCCGTGCCGGCTGATCCGGGTGCGAGTGGTAGAACCCGAGCAGATCGAGGCCGTGGCGGCCGGCCCTTTCCTCGGCCGCCCGGTAGTCGGCCGGCCGCACCAGGAATCGGTGCCGTGGTCCGTCCTCGGTCGTGTTGGGCAGCGCCCAGGCTTCCGTCACCACGCCGTCCCGGCCCAGCAGCGCGCCGCAGCACTCGTGCGGGTACGCCTGGCGCCCGTGCGCCCGGATCGCCTCGGTCACACCCGGGCCGAGCATCAACCCATTCGTCACGACGCCTCCGGCCCCCTCCGCGTCCACCGGCACATCCTCGTCGGCGCCTGCAGGCCCATGCCGGTTCGATGCCGGCGCCAGACCGCCGGACCGCCTACCTGATGGCGGCGGTGACCGTCACGCGGGCGCGTATCTCGATCTCGCCTTCCGCGACCGGGGTCGTCGCCGGTTGATCGGCTGCGGCCGCGCGGAACGCGGTGGCCTCGGGCCGGACGACGGCGGCCGGCGCCCCCTCGGCGATACGCACCACACGATCCACCGCACGCTTCGCTCCGCTCGCTGCGGCGTCCGCGCGCAGCATGGCGTCGGCCACGGCAAGCCGGAGGGCCTCGCGCTCGCTCACCGCGCGCTGCTTCAGGTCGAAGCGCAGGCCGTGAATGGACGTGGCCCCCGATCCGACGGAGGCGTCCATCACGTCACCCAGCCGTCCCAGGTCGTCCACGCGCACCTCGATGCTGTTGCGCGCGACGTACCCGCGCGGCGTCTGTCGCCCTCCCGCGTAGTCGAACTCCTGCTGCAGCGAGATGGCGACCGTGCGCACGGCGTCCTTCGGCACGCCGGCCGCGGCCAGGCGCTGCTGGACGGCGGTCATCGCCTCGGCGTTGGCCGCCTGCGCGTCCTTCGGGTTTCGCGCGCGCGACTCGGCGCCGATGCGCACGAACGCCTGGTCGGGCGCGACGCGCACGAGGCCCTCGCCCTGGACGATCACCACCGGCGGCTCCACGGCCGCCGGGCCCTGCGCCGACGACGGGGACGCGCAGAGGAGGAGACTTCCGAGGCAGGCGATGGACGTGGTCTTCATGGCGGCAGCTCCCCGGGGCCCACGAGGGCCCGCTAACCCGAGTACACCACGCGGAAGCCGATGCTGTACGCGTAGGTGTCCGGCGGCACCTTGTGCCGGTGCGCGCAGCGCAGCTGGTCGATGTCGTGGCTCACCCACGACCCGCCGCGCACGACGCGGAAGACGCCCTGCGCGGGCCCGCGCGGGTTGTCGGCGGGCCCCGTACGATAGAAGTCGGGCGAGTACCAGTCGGCCACCCACTCCCAGACGTTGCCCGCCATGTCGTAGAGGCCGAAGGCGTTGGGGGGGTAGGCGCCGACGGGCCGTGTGCCGCGGTGACGCTTCAGCGCCGGCTCGGGCAGGAAGTTCCCGCGCGACGCGTCGATGTCGTCGCCCCACGGGTACCGCCTGCCCCCGAGGTCGCCGCGCGCGGCCCGCTCCCATTCGGCTTCGGTCGGCAGCCGCACGAGGGCGCCCACCTGGCCGCTCAGCCACCGGCAGTAGGCAGTGGCGTCGGCGTGCGTCACGAGCGTCACGGGATGGCGTCCCCGCTCGCGGGGCGGCTCGCCGCCCCGCCACACGTACGCGGCCGCCAGTTCTCGGAACGGCAGCTCGTGCTGCGGCGTGACGACCAGGGGCAGGTCGCGAAGCGAGGGGGGCTGGTGGCCCGTGTCGCGGACGAACTCCGCGTACTGCTCGACGGTGACGGGATGCACCGACACGTGAAACGCGTCCACGCGGACCTCCCGCGGGGGCCGTTCGTCGTCATTCCCCTCGTCGGATCCCCTGGTGAAGAGGCCACCCGGAATCGGCGCGAAGCGGGGTACGAGTTCCTCACCCATTCAGGTCGAGCCAACCGCAAGTATACTGCCCGCCATGAAGCTCGAACAGTTCGCGATGGAGCGGATGCAGTCCACCTACGAGAACCTGGTGGAGTACAACCTGTCGGAAAGCGGGGTGCGGCCCCTGTCGACACGCGAGCTCCTCGAGGACCAGCCGGCCATCGATGCGCTCCTCGATCAGCCGCTCGTGTACACGCAGTCGAACGGCACCGTCGAGCTGCGCACGCTGATCGCCGCGCTGTACCCCGGCGCCAGCGCGGATCACGTCGAGGTCACCAACGGCGGCTCGGAGGCCAATTTCGTCGCCACGTGGCGTCTCGTCGAGCCGGGCGACGAAGTCGTGATGCTGCTGCCCTGCTACATGCAGACCTGGGGCCTCGCGCGCGCCTTCGGCGCCACGGTGCGCGAGTGGCACCTGGTCGAGGACACGGCGGCGGGCCGCTGGCGCGTGGATCTCGACCGCCTGAACGCGCTCGTCTCGCCGAAGACGAAGCTGATCGTCATCTGCAATCCGAACAACCCGACGGGCGCACGGCTCACCGCGGGCGACCTCGACGCCATCGCGCGGGCGGCGGAGCGTGTCGGCGCGTGGATCCTGTCGGACGAGATCTACCGCGGCGCCGAGCTCGACGGCGTGGAAACGCCCTCGATGTGGGGCCGCAGCGAACGCGTCCTCGTGACGGCCGGCCTGTCGAAGGCCTACGGTCTCCCAGGGCTCCGGGTGGGCTGGATTGTCGGCCCCCCGGCGACGGTCGCGTCGTGCTGGTCGTACCACGACTACACGACCATCGCGCCCGGGGCCCTGTCCGATCGCCTGGCGCGCGTCGCGATGGACCCGGCGCGCCGCGGCAGGCTCCTCGAGCGGACGCGGGGCATCCTGCGCGCGAACCTGCCGATGCTCGAGGACTGGCTGGGGGCCCGCGGCTTTCACTGGCTGCGCCCCGAGGCCGGCGCCATCTGTTACGTGCGCTACCCGCACGCCGTCAACTCCACGGCACTGGTCACCCGCCTCCGCGAGGAGAAGAGCGTGCTCGTCGTCCCCGGCGATCACTTCGGGATGGATCGCTACCTGCGGCTCGGGTTCGGCGAGCCGCTGGCGTACATGGCCACCGGGCTCACGCGGCTGCACGAGCTGCTCGAGTCGATTGGCTCGGCCGACCGGGCGGCCACGCCCAGGGCATGACGACGCCCGACCTGGCCCTGGTGCTCGTCGGGTTCGGCCACGTCGGCCGTCGGTTCGTGCACCTCCTGAACGAGATTGGCGACCGGCTCGATTTCGACTGGCGTGTGGTGGCCATCGCCACGCGCCGACACGGGTCGGTGCTGGATCCGGACGGCGTGGACATCATGCGCGCGTCCGCCCTGGTGGAGGAGGGCCACTCGCTGGACCGGCTCCAGGCCGGCCCCGTGGATCGCAGCGGCATCGACATCATCCGGCAGAGCGCGCAGGCCATGGAGGACGAGGCCGCCGAGGGTCGCCTGGTGTGTCTCGAGTCCACGGTGCTCGACATCGATCGCGGCGAGCCCGCCATCTCGCACGTCCGCGCCGCGCTCGAGGCGCAGATGCACGTGGTCACCGTGAACAAGGGCCCGGCCGCGTTCGCCTACCACGAGCTCGAGGCGCTGGCCGAGGCCGTGGATCGCGTCTTCTTCTTCGAGGGCGCCGTCATGGACGGCATCCCCGTCTTCAACCTCGTGCGCGAGACCCTGCCCGCCGTGAGGATCGACGGCTTCCGCGGCGTCATCAACACGACGTCGAACTTCGTCCTCTCGGCCCTGGAGCGCGGGCAGGCGTTCGACGAGGCGGTGCGGGAGATGCAGGCCCGGGGCATCGCCGAGGCCGACCCGTCGCTCGACATCGAGGGTTGGGACGCCGCCGCCAAGACCGCGGCGCTCGTCAACGTGCTGATGGCCGGCGCCATGGCGCCGCACCAGGTGGCGCGCACCGGCATCGCCGACGTGAAGCCGGCCGACGTCGCCGCCGCCATCGCCCGTGGCCGCCGCATCCGGCTGGTGGCGTCGGCGGCCCGCCAGGGCGGGACCATCACGGCGCGGGTCGAACCCGAGATGCTCGCGGCCCGCGATCCGCTGGCCAACCTCGAGGACACCGAGAACGCGCTCTACCTGATCACCGACGTGCTCGGCGAGATCGGCATCGTCCAGCGCGAGGGCACGCTCACGCAGACGGCGTACGCGCTGGTCACCGACCTGTCGCGCATCAGCCGGAGGCTGAGGGAATGGGACGCACGATGACGGGACCACTGACGGGCATCACGGTGCTCGACCTCACGCGCGTGCTCTCGGGTCCGTACTGCACGATGGTGCTGGCGGATCTCGGGGCCCGCGTCATCAAGATCGAGCACCCGGGCCGGGGTGACGACACGCGGCACTGGGGGCCGCCGTTCGTCGGCAGCGAGAGCGCGTATTACCTGAGCATCAACCGCAACAAGGAGAGCGTCACGCTCGACTTCAAGCACCCGCGGGGCCGCGAGGTGCTCGAGCGCCTCACCGGCCGCGCCGACGTCCTGGTGGAGAACTTCAAGCCCGGGACCATGGAGCGCGCAGGCCTCGGCTGGGACGCGCTGCACCCGCGCCACCCGCGCCTCGTGTTCGCCTCGATCTCCGGGTACGGCCAGTCGGGCCCTCGCCGTGACGAGGCGGGCTACGACGCGGTCATCCAGGCCGAGGGCGGCCTGATGAGCGTCACCGGCGATGCCGACGGCCCCGCCTACCGCCTGGGCGTCGCCATCTCGGACATCGTCGCGGGGCTGTTCGCGGCCCAGGGTGTCATGGCGGCGCTCTTCGCGCGCGAGCGCGACGGGCAGGGGCAGCGCGTGGACATCGGCATGCTCGACGCCACCGCGGCCCTGCTCACCTATCAGGCGGGCAACTTCTTCGCGACCGGGCAGGTGCCGGGGCGCATGGGCAACCGCCACCCCACCATCGCGCCGTACGAGACATTCCCGACCGCCGATGGCGAGATGGTCATTGCCGTCGGCAACGACGGGATCTGGCAACGGTTCTGCCCCGCGATCGACCGCCCGGAGCTGGCCGGCGATCCGCGGTTCCGCACGAATCGGGACCGCATGGCGCATTACGACGTGCTGAAGCCGGAGCTGGATGGCACGCTCCGGGCGCGGACCCGGGCGGAGTGGACCGGCCGGTTCCACGCCGCCAGCGTGCCGTGTGGCGCGGTGCGGAACGTGGGCGAGGTGCTCGGAGACCCCCACCTCGCGGCGCGCGAGATGGTGGCCACGCTGCAGCATCCCACGGCCGGGACGACGCGCGTCATGGGCACGCCCATCAAGCTGTCCGGCACGCCGGGCTCGGTGCGCACGCCGCCGCCGACGCTCGGGCAGCACACCGAGGCGGTGCTCGGCGAACTGGGCTACGATCACGAGATGATCGCCAGCCTGAAGGCCGCGGGAACCATCTGACGATGGCCGACATCGCCCTCCTCCGCAAGCGGGTACAGAAGGCCCTGGAACGGGCGCGCCGCGACGCCGCGGATCGGCGGGCCCAGGTGAACGAGGCCCGCACGGCGTACGACGCGTTCCTGGAATCGCGGGCGATCCCCGCGTTTCGGGCGATGGCGGTCGTGCTGAAGGCGGAGGGGCTCGCGTGGGACGTGATGACGCCGTCGGGCGAGGTCCGACTGGTGCCGGACCGGCGCCGGGACGAATCGATCGTGCTGTCCTTCGACGCGACCGCCGATCCTCCCCAGGCGCTGGTGAGCATCACGCGCGGCCGCGGCAGCCGGATGCTGCACGCCGAGCGCGAGGTGAAGCCGGGCACCCGTTCGATCGCCGCCCTCACCGAGGACGATGTCCTCGAGATGCTCATCGAGGAACTCGCGCCCTGGCTGGCGTGACTACTGCAGCCGATCGATGCTGGCCGTGCTCACGCCGGCGGCCCTGAGGGCCGAGACGAGGCGCTCGCGGTTCGGCGCCTTCCTGAAGGCCTCCCGCACGTCCACGACCCCGGCCTTCACGTAGCCGGCCACCGCGTCGGCGAGCGGTGTGCCGCCACAGGCGGCTTCGATGCCCGCGACCACGTCCGCGCGCGCGTGGTCGGCGAGCACGCGCGCGACGGCGCCCGTGCCCATCAGCAGCTCCCGTGCGGCCACGCGCCCGCCGGCGCTCTTCCGGAGCAGCTGCTGCGCGATGGCGCCGCGGAACGTCCGCGCCAGCGCATCGCGCACGGCGCTCCGCTTCTCGACGGGCACGAGCTCGATGAGCCGCTGCACCGCCTCGGCGGTCGAACCGGCTTCGAGCGAGACCAGCACCAGCCGTCCCTGTGAGGCGGCCTGCACGGCCAGGACGGCCACGTCGCCACTGGCGAGGTCGTCGATGACGAGGACGTCCGGGTTCTCGTTGAGCGCGGCGCGCGTGGCCGTGGCGGCGCGTGTCGGGTCGGTCCCCACTTCGCGCTGGCTCACGAGCGCCTGCACGTTCTCGTGAACCAGGTAGACGCATGGCTCGATCGTGATCAGGTAGTCGGCGCGATGACGGTTGATCTCGTCCACGAAGGCCGCCAGGATGGCCGACTTGTCGCTGCCCGCGGGGCCCGCGACGATCACGAGACCATCGGGCTCGCTGGCCAGGGCGCGGGCATCGGCCTCGAGGCCGAGCTGGTCGACGGTCGCCGCGCGGGTCGACAGCAGGTGAAAGACGGCGCCGGGACCTCGATGATCCCGGAAGCTGGCGCAGCGCACGCGACCGACGTCGGCGAGCTCGACCAGCCACTCGGCCCGGTCGCCACGGCTGACGGCATCGCGCGACGGCTCGGGCGTGATGTCCGCGAGCACGGCGTCGAGCTCGGCCGCCGAGAGCACGGGCTCGTCCTGCAGCAGGCGGACCTCGCCGCCGACGCGAAGGTAAGGCCGCGCCTGCGTCATGAGGAACAGCTCGGTGGCACCGCTCTCGACCGCCAGGCGCAGGAGACGCTCCGCGCTGGACGTCCGCGCCGGCACCGACCGCGCCGGCACCTCGATGCGCACCGTTCGCGTGAGAGGGGCGCCACTCGATCCATCGCCCGCTCCCGGAACGAACGCGGCCGCAGACGATTCGCCCGGTGCCGGTGGCGGGGCACCTGGACCACCCGGCGCACCGGCTCCCGCCGTCGCCTCCGCGCGGCCGCCGGCTGCCGTCAGGGCACCCACGGGCTGCACGTCGGTCACGGCAGCTTCCGGCGCCGGCGGTGCGGCCATCAGGCCCTCGGTCATCGGTGTCTGAATCTCGGTGTCGGGCATCACAGCGGCTTCCTCCTGCTCCACCACTGGCACCACGGCCTGTGGAGCCTCGATCAGGGCGTGCTCGGGCGGAGGCGCAATGTCGGTGACCGCCTCGTCACTCGAGGACGGGCCGGCCATCTGCGCCATCGCCGGCTCCGCCGCGGGCGAGGCCATCTGCTCCTCCAGGACCTCTGAGGTGGCCCGATCGTCGAGGAGCCCCGGGGTGGCCTCGAGACCGCGTGCGCGGCCGTCCGCCTCGCCCGGTCCGGCCGGGAACCCGGGCCCGGATTCAGTGGCGAACGCACGGCTCGCGGATTCGGGAGTGAAATCTTCAAGCGCGGACACCGGCTCCTGTCGGGGCGCCACGAAGTGTCGTGAGGGTCCGGCCTCCGCGACCGGCTCGACCCCGGGGACGGGTTCCGCCGCCGCGGCGGGTGCGGCCTCGGCCACGGGCAGGACGGCCCCGGCGGGCAGGGCCTCACCGACCGTCGACACGTCCGCAGCAGGCAGGGCATCCGCCGAGGGCACATCCGCCTCGGTGGATGTTTCGGTCACCGGCGCAGCGACCGTGGCCGGCGGTGCGGCGTGCGCTGCCGCGGGTGTCGGCTCCTCGGTCGACGGTTCCGCGACGTCGGGCGCAGGCGGCACCGGTGGCTCCGCGACGGGCTCGTCCGCGTGCGCCCCGGGTCCGGTGGGCGGGGGCACGGAAGCCGGTGTCCCTGGTGAGGACTCTTCGCGGCGCCGCCGGATTTCGATCCAGATGTCGTCGCCTCCGCGCGCCGCGACCACCGTGAAGTGGTCGGAACCCCGAGGCGGAAGGCGATGTTCGACCGCGCCGAACTCCGCGAGCGATGCCTGGGCATCGGCCGGAAGCAGCTGCGCCAGCATGCCGACCATCGCGTTCAGGTTCAACCCATGGCTCGAAAGGTCGATGGAACGTGAACGCGCGACCACGATGGGCTTCTCGCCCACGTGCATCACCAGCGCGTCGCCGTTGGCGCGCACCATCGCGGTCAGGAGGGAATCGACCAGAGCCACTGCCACCCAATTCATCGGCCCGTGGCCCATCTGTCAATAGGGTGTGTCAGCGCCGCGCCACGGGCAGGCACATCGGGCGAGGGAGCCGGGGCACGATACGCACTTCCGTGAATCCGTGCGCACGGAAGCGAACCCGAGCTGCAGGTCTCCGAGGATGGCCGCATCCGGGCGCGAGAAGTCGAGCGACAGGAAGCGGCCGACGGGTCTCCGGGGGCATCGGCGGCGCGCCCACGGCCACGTAGCAGGCGCCGCCACCCGTGCGACGGGCCGGGAGCGGCATGCGCGGCGTCAGTGCCCGAGAAACGTGCGCGCGGCGGTCGCCGTGAGGAAAGTGACGAGAAAGGCCAGCCCGAGTGGCATCAGCGCGCCGATGGAGGCCCACTTCGCGCTGAGGGTTTCCTTGTAGATCGTGATGATGGTCGTCGCGCACGGGTTGTGGAGCAGCGAGAACAGCATCAGGTTCACGGCGGTCAGCAGCGTCCAGCCGTGCTGTCCGACCAGCAACGCGCGGAGCTCGTCGAAGCCCTGCAGGTCGGTCATCATCCCCTCGGCCATGTACACCATCAGCATGGTGGGCACGACGATCTCGTTCGCCGGGATCGCGATGATGTACGCGAGCAGGATGACGCCATCCAGGCCGACGGCGTGGCCCAGCGGGTTCAGGGCCTGGGACACGTGGGTGGCGAGGCTCTCGCCGCCGACGACGATGTTGCCGAGAATCCAGATGACGGCCCCGGCGGGCGCCGCCGTCAGGATGGCGCGCCAGAGCACGAACAGTGTGCGGTCGATGAGCGACGTGTAGAGGATGCGCAGCACACCGGGGCGGCGGTACGGCGGCAGTTCCAGGGTGAACACGGAGGCCTCGCCCTTCAGGATGGTGCGCGACAACGCCCACGACACCACCAGCGTGAAGAGCACCCCGACGAGCACGATGGCCACGACCGAGCCGGCTGCGACGAGGGAGGCCACCGCGGGCGGGAAGGCGGCGGCCACGAACACCGTGGCCAGCATGATGAGGGTGGGGAACCGGCCGTTGCACGGCACGAAGTTGTTGGTGAGGATGGCGACCAGGCGCTCGCGCGGCGAGTCGATGACCCGCGTGGCAATGACCCCGGCCGCGTTGCACCCGAAGCCCATTGCCATCGTCAGCGCCTGCTTGCCATGCGCGCCGGCCCGCTTGAACAGGAAGTCGAGGTTGAAGGCCACGCGCGGCAGATACCCCAGGTCCTCGAGGATGGTGAAGAGCGGGAAGAAGATCGCCATGGGCGGCAACATCACGCTCACCACCCAGGCGAGGCCCCGGAACACGCCGTGCCAGACGAACCCGGTGAGCCACCAGGGCGCGCCGAGTCCGTCGAAGGCGCCAGCGCCGAGGCCTTCCACCCGGAAGAGCGCCGTCGCCAGCATCCGGGACGGGACGTTGGCACCGACGATGGTCAGCCAGAAGATCACCGCGAGAATCGCGAGCATCAGCGGCAGGCCCAGCGCGCGCGAAGTGACGATGCGGTCGATGCGCTGGTCCAGCTCGAGGGGCTGCGCGCCGGCATCGCGCACCGCGCGGCGGCTGATGCGCTCCACCTCGCCGTACAGCGACGTGACGACCTCCTCACGGAATCCAGCCTGGAGCGACCGGCGCAGGCTCGCCGCCTCGCGCACGATGTCGCCGGGGGAGACGGCGGCCTGCTCGCTCACTGGGCCCCCTGCAGCGCGATCTTCCGGCTGAAGCGCATGTCGGGGGCCTGCTGCCGCGCCACCAGATCGGCGAGCTGTCCGGTCGCGAGGGCTTCCTCGACGGCGGCGTCGCCATCGAGGAGCCGGATGGCGATCCACCGCGCGTTGGGGACCCCCGGCGCTGCGGCCTCGATCATGGGCACGAGCTGGCTCACCGCCCGCTCGAACTCCGGCGTCCCGCGGAAGCGGAGCGGCGTGGTGACGACGTCACCAGCAGCGACACCGGTCGTCTCGGCGAGCAGCGCCATCACGTTCTCGCCGGTCCGCGCCACGATGGGCACCACCGGAACGCCCAGGTCGCGCGCCAGGCTGCGCGTGTCCACCTCGATGCCGCGCCGCCGGGCCTCGTCCATCAGGTTGACGGCCACGACCACGCGATCCGTGATTTCGAGCACCTGCAGCACGAGATACAGGTTCCGTTCGAGCGCGCTGGCGTCCACGACGACGACGGTGCAATCGGGCCTGCCGAAGAGCAGGAAGTTGCGCGCGACCTCCTCGTCCTGCGAGGCGGAGAGTAGCGAGTAGGTGCCGGGCAGGTCCACCAGCTTGTAGCGGACACCGCCGAACTGGAACGCCCCTTCGGCGCGCGTCACGGTCTTGCCGGGCCAGTTCCCCGTGTGCTGCCTGAGGCCGGTGAGCGCGTTGAACAGCGTGGACTTGCCGGTGTTGGGATTGCCCGCGAGCGCGACCACGCAGTCGAACGCGCCCACGGCTTCACCCAGCCGCGCCATCTCGGCGTGCACCGGGCAGGTCTCGCAGTTGGCAGGCATCGTCATGGCGCCACGTGAGGCTCAGGCAACGGCGCGGACGAGGACGCGGTCCGAGTGGTCCCGCCGGAGTGCGATGGTGGTCCCGCGCAGACGATAGGCGCGAGGGTCGCCGGAGAACGTCGTGAGGTCCGGACGGATGCGGGCGCCGGGGGTGAAGCCGAGGTCCAGCAGCCGGCGGCGCATGAAGCCGCGCAGGCCGGGATCCAGCGCGACCACCTCGGCAAGGCTGCCGGCCGGCAGATCCGAGAGTCGCAGAACGGGTTCCGCAGGGGCCGCGACGCCCGCCGCAGCCGTCACGTGGACGTTCCCGGCCAGCATCGGCGCCAGCACGTACTCGTTCTCGCCGTCGCTCAGCACGAGCCGCGTCGTGGTGGCATCGACGATGTGCACGACCTGCCCGAGGCGAAGTCCCAGCGCGGCGAGCTGCGCGTACGCAAGCGGGGGCTCGTCCTCGAGGTGCACGATGCGCCCCGGCCGGCCCACGGGCCACGCGCTCAGCGGCGTCAGCTCGGGTGCGATGACCTCGCCGTCACGCCCGGGAATGGGATCGCCATGAGGGTCGGTTTCGGGATGGCCCAGCGCCGCCGAGAGACGCTCGACCTCGACCGGGCTCAGGTGGTGCTCCGCGCGCTCTGCCTTCTCGTGCACCTGGCCCACGGGCACGCCGAGCTCATCGGCCAGGTACAGCTCCCAGAGGCGGTGCGCGCGCACGACCTGCAGCGCGACGCGCTCTCCCTCGCTGGTCAGCCGGAACTCGGTGCCCCTGGTCCGGATGAGGCCCTCGCGCTCGAGCCGCTCCGTCAGCGACAGCAGGGCGCGGTCACTGGCGCGAAGCGCGCCCTGCAGCGACGCGAGCGAGGCCGCGTGGCCGGCCGAGGACTGGCTCAACAGGTGCTTGAGGGCGTTCTCGGCCTGCTCGCGGCCGAGTGCGACGCGCCGACGACGCCACCGTGCCAGGACGCCGGTTCCCGGCCAGAGCAGGGCGACGAGAAGCGCGAAGAAGGCGAACGCCCAGGTGGACCACATGACGCGACCAAATTTTGAATGTCCAAAATTAAAGCACGATGTGCTTCGAAATGTCAAAAACCGGGCATAGAAACTCTGGTAAACTCATGATTCTGCGATGCTTCCGTCCAGCACCGTCGAGAACTACCTGAAGGCCATCTACCTGGGCGAGGGATACCTGGCCGAAGGCCAGCGCCTCATGCCCATGGGCCAGTTGGCGGCGGCCCTCGGCGTCGCGCCGGGCACGGCCACAACCATGGTGAAGGCGCTGGCCGAGTCCGGCCTGGTCGAGTACGAACCCTACAACGGCGTGCGGCTCAGCGCGGCCGGAGAGAAACTCGCGGCGCTGGTCCTCAGGCGCCATCGGCTCATCGAGTTGTTCCTCGTGCGGGTGATGGGGCTCGGATGGGATGAGGTGCACGACGAGGCCGAGCAGCTCGAGCACCACGTGTCGGATCGGCTCATCGAGCGCATCGACGAGATGCTCGGCCGCCCCGAAGTGGACCCCCACGGCGACCCCATCCCCGGGGCGGACGGCCGCGTGGCCCGCCACGAGTCCGACACGCTGCTCACCTGTCCGCTGGGCGAGCGCGTCACGGTGACGCGCGTCACCGATCAGGAGGCGCCGTTCCTCCGGTTCATCGAGCAGCACCACCTGATGCCCGGCGAGTCGATCGAGGTGGAGGCGCGCGACGAGGTGTCCGACAGTGTCCGGCTGAAGGGCCGGGGCAATCAGCGCATGACGATTGGCATGCGGGCCGCGTCGAAGGTACGGGTGTCGGCGAGCGACGCCAGCTCGCGCGGGTGATGCACGACGCGCGCCCCCGCCGGGGCGTGCCCGTCAAACCGGGCGGCGCCGAAGCCATAGGCCGCGAGCACGAATGGACAGCCTGCGGCGCCGGCCGTCGCCGCGTCGACGGGCGAGTCGCCCACCATCACGGCCGGCCCCCCGACCGCCGCCAGCGCCCGCAGCGCGGCCGGGTCGGGTTTCCGCGGATGGACGCCGTCGCCGCCAATCACCTCCGAGAAGAACCCGCGAAGGCCGAGCGCCGCCAGCAGGCGCTCCGCAGGGGCGACGGGCTTGTTCGTGAGCACCGCCAGCGGCCCGGCGTGCACCAGCATCGCCAGCACTTCGGGCATGCCTTCGTAGGCAGCGGTGTGATTCAGCAGACGGCGATCGTAGATGGCCAGGAAGCGTTCGAGCGCGCCGGGCGTGGCCGGGTCCAGGCCTGCATGCGCGAGCGCCCGCTGCACGAGCGTGCGGGCGCCCTCCCCCACCATGCCGACGACGACATCCTCGCGGAGCGGCCCGGCGCCAAGGCCCTGCACGAGCTCGGAAACGGCTTCCGTCAGGTCACGCGCGGAATCGATGAGGGTGCCGTCGAGGTCGAAGACGATCATGAGTCGTCGCGGGCCGTCGCCCACAGTATGCTGCATGAAGCACACCCATGGCGGATCGATCCGCGCCGCCGCCCGGCGCCACGCTCGTCCTGTTGTCCGGGGGCCTCGACAGCGCCGTCCTGGTCGCGCACGAAGCGCAGCGAGCCCACGTGCTGCCGGTGTACGTGAGCGTGGGCCTGGCCTGGGAGCCGCTCGAACTGGCCATGGTCACGCGCCTGCTCGCGCATGCCGCCCTTCACGAGCGCATCGCCCCGCTCGAGCGCGTCGAATTCACCATGCGCGACGTGTACGCCCCGTCGCACTGGGCCATACGCGGCACGCCGCCGGCCTACGACACGCCGGACGAGGACGTGTACCTCACGGGCCGGAACCTGGTGCTGCTGGCGAAGGCTGGCGTGGTCGCCGCCGCGCGGAGGGCGGCGCGCATCGCGCTCGGTCCACTGGCGGGCAACCCGTTTCCGGACGCGCGCCCGACGTTCTTCGCGGCAATGGAGGAGGCGCTGTCGCTCGGCCTCGATCACGTGCTCGAGGTCCACGTGCCGTTCCTCCAGATGCACAAGGAGGACGTGATTCGCCGGGGCGTGGAGCTGGGTGTTCCGCTGGACTTGACGCTGTCGTGCATGAACCCGGTCGCGCCGACCGAGGCCGGCGGGGTCCCGCTGCACTGCGGCCGCTGCAGCAAGTGCCGCGAGCGCCGCGACGCCTTCGCAGCGATCGGGCTCGAGGACCCGGCGCCGTTCGCCAGCGCCCCCCCGCGCTAGGGCTCGCGCCTAGCTCTCGAAGCGAATCGACCCGTCGCCGGTGCGGATCCTCAGGACGGGGCCGCCCTCGCCCATCCGCGTCCGCAGCTCGCGCCGTCGCTCGCGTCGTCCCTCGTCGTCCCTGTCGAGGCGGAGCGCGGGGTGGGAGGAACGCACCGACCCATCGCTGGTCTCGGCGTCGATCTCGGCGTTGAAGGCCGGCGGGAGGGTGATCGTGATGCTGCCATCACTGGTGGTCAGGTCCCAGGGCTCGACCATTGCGGCGTCGGGCTCGACCTGCAGCCGGATGGGGCCGTCGCCCGTCCGGGCACGAAGGACGGTGGGCTTCGCGGACACGGTGATGCTGCCATCGTTGGTCTCGAGGCTGAGCCGGCCCTCGGCCTGCTCCATCCGAATGGCGCCATCGCCGGTGCGTATCTCGATCTCCCCCGCCAGGCGGTCCGTCGTGACGCTGCCGTCCCCGGTCCGCAGCACGACGCGTCCCTCGAGGTTCTCCGCGCGAATCGAGCCGTCCTCGGTGCGCGCCTGCAGCGCCAGCTTCCGCGGCACCGCGACGCGGAGGCGTGCCGCCGGCGAGATGTGCACGCCGACCGTCACGCCGCTGAACTCCCGCTCCGCCGGCCCCGTCACGCGGACCACGATGCGATCGCCCTGCTGCTCGGCCTCGACCTTCATCTGTTCGATGAGGGCCTGATCCATCGCGCGCTTCTCGATCGTCACCTCGACCTCGTTGCGGTCCCAGGCGTGGACCTCGATGGAGCCGTCGAACGTCTCGAGGGTGAGGTCGGGCTGACCCGTGACCGCGAAGGTCTTCGTCTCCGTCGATGTGAGCCCCTCGGTGTTGAGGTTCACCTCGCACGCGGGGAGGGCGACCACGCACCCGGCGACGAGCACGGCGCGTGAGAGTCCCCGAAGGCTGGCCTGCAGGTGGAGCTGGCTCATGGCCTCAGTAGACGGACGGCCGGCGGTCATGGTTCCGGGAGGCGCACGCCGCCGATCCAGGTTTCCCGCACGCGAAGCGAGGGGTCGAGCACGGCCAGGTCGGCCAGGGCGCCAGCCGCGATGCGGCCCTGGTCGGCCAGCCCCAGGCGCTCGGCCGGCGTGGTGGAGCAGAGGCGGGCGGCCACCTGCAGCGGCACGCCGGCCTCCTCCACGAGCATGCGGAACGCGCGGTCCATCGTGATGGCACTGCCGGCCAGCGTGCCGTCCTCGAGCTCCGCCGCTCGTGGGGTCACGACAATCGGCCGGCCTCCCAGCCTGGCGCGCGATCCGACCGGCAGACCCGAGGCCGCGGTGCCGTCGGTGATGGCCATGAGGCCCCGGGCCGACTTGACCTGGAGCGCAAGGCGCACCGCGCCCGGGTGCACGTGGTAGCCGTCGCAGATCACCTCGGCACCCACCTCCGGGGCCTCGAGCACGGCGCCGACCACGCCCGGCTCCCGATGCGAGAGCGGCGTCATGCGATTGAACAGATGGGTGGTGTGGGTGACGCCGGCGGCGATCGCGGCGCGCGCCTCCGCGTAGGTGGCGCCGCTGTGCCCGATGGACACGACGTGCCCGCGCCCGCGGAGATGCCTGACGAGGTCGAGGCCGCCGTCGATCTCGGGGGCCATCGTCACGATGCCAATCGCCTCCTGTCGGGCAGCCATCGTGCGCAGTACTTCGTCGGCCGTGAACTCGCCCGGGCCGGGCGCCAGGGGCCCGATCCCACCGGGCGTGCGGAGGCAGGACGCCGGTTGCGCCCCGTTCCACGCCGGGTTGATGAAGTTGCTCTCGAGATGCGCCGGCAGCACCCGGGCCGCGCGTGCCGGCGGCGCCGCACGCGCCGCGGCCACGGAGCCAAGGAAGACGTCCAGGTCGGCCGGCGTGCAGGCGACGGAAGTCGGACAGAACGCCGTGACCCCATAGCGCGGCAGGCGTGAGGCCACCGCCGCCACAGCCAGGGCGCCGTCGAGGACATCGATGCCTTCGACGCCGTGGACGTGCACGTCGATGAACCCCGGCACGACGACCCGGCCGGGCATCGGCAGGACACGCGCGCCCGCGGCGGCTCCGACGACCCCGTCGCGGACCTCGACGATGCGATCCTCGTGGATGACGACCGAGCCCTCGGCGAGGACGCGGTCCGCCAGCACCACGCGGGCGCCCGCCAGGACGATCATTGCGGCTCGCTGGCGAGTCTCGCGGCCCCGATGGCCGCGGCGTCGTGGCCAAGCGGCGAGAGGACGATGCGGAGGCGCTCGGCCTGCGCGGGGCCAAGGCGGCGACCGCACTCGAGCCGGATGCCCTCGAGCAGCATGTCGCCGGACGTGGCGATCAGGCCGCCAAGGACGATGACCTCGGGATCGAGCGTCGCGGCCAGATTCGAGAGCGCCATCCCGATGTACTTCGCGGTGTCGCGAACGACCGACAAGCACACGCCATCGCTGGCGCGCGCTCCCTGGAGCACCTGGTCGATTGTGATGCGGGACAGGTCGCCACCGTTCTGCTGGGCGACCAGGGAACTGTCGCCCGCCTTGATGCGCCAGACGGTCCGGCGGACGATGCCGGAGGCGGAGACGTCGGCCTCGAGGCCGCCGAACCGGCGATAGTCCTCGCGCTCGACCGGGTTGAGCGACAGCCAGGCCACCGATCCGGCCAGGCCATGGGCGCCGCACCACGGCTTGCCGTTCAACACGATCCCGGCGGTGACGTGCTCACCCGTGGACAGCGCCACGACATTGGCAAGCCCCCGCGCCGCACCGCACCACCCCTCGGCGATGACCGCGGCCATGCCCGCGCCGACGACCGCCGGGCTCGGCGTGCCGGGAAGCAACTCGCGGAAGAGGGCCTCCACCTCGGCCGGCAGCGTCTCGCCGGGGTGCGTCATGGCGACGGCCCCGCGCCCGACGCCTCCGGCGCCCCCGAGGGCGCGGCGCATCGCGGCGCCGGCCGCCTGGGACACCGGGCCCGAACCGATCGGATGCTCCGCCCTGGCCAGTACCTGGGCGTGCTCGTTGACGACGACGACGCGTGCCGCGCCGTTGGAGAGGTCCAGCCCGAGATTCATGATGACCAGTCGCTGTGTGCGTGCAGTTTACGCCCCTCGAGAGGCAAGGACACCCCGACGGCACGAAAGAGCCCCGCGTCCAGCCGCGCGAGCAGGGACTCGGACGCGCGGCTGTTCGGCGAGGCGATCACCAGCACACCGGCGCTCGACGCCGGCGGAAAGCGCCGATCATCCAGGTAGTCGCGGTCGAGCGTGACGAGGGTCCGCCGCAGCTGCCGCGCCAGCCTGAAATGCTCATCGTCCCGGGCCCGCCGGAGATCCGGCTGCTCCATCACGAACAGCACGTCCCACCCGAGCGTGTCCCGCATGAACCCGACCAGGCCGGCCGGCACGTTCGCGTCGGCGTAGACGCGCGGCCGGTTGGCCGCGACGGCATCGGCGACCGGCCCGAGCGAGGACCAGAGCGTGCGCATCAGCCCTGGCTGGCCTTCCGCGTCGCCGGCGCCGATCGGCGGGCCGCGCGGGCCGTCCGCGCCATCGTCTCCCGGACGAGGGCGGCCACCAGCGCGTCGCGCCTGTGCACGAGTCGCTTCCGCGTGCGCCGGCCGTTTTGATGACCGACCGCGTACTCCGAGAAGATGGGGAAGGCGATGGTCGAGTCGCAGTACGTCACACAGGTGTCCGGCAGGACGCCAGGGTTCACCTTGCCCCAGCTGACGGCCTCCGCAGGGGTCGCCCCCGAGAGCCCACCCCAGACAACCTGGTCGGTTGTGATCTGGATGAAGTAGTCGTTGCCGCCCTTGGGGATGTTGTAGACCTCCCAGAGCGTGGGCTGCCCCTGCAGGTAGAAGTTCTTGGGCGAGCCGCCGCCCAGGATGACGCAGCCGTTCTTCTCGGCCGCCAGGATGATCGCGCAGACCTCGTTGACGTCCTTGTTCGGATCCACCATGAGGGTGCCGCCGTTCATCAACGCGTGGTAGGCGATGTTCATGCCGATGGAACTGTCCCCGGGCGACGAGGTGTAGATGGGCACCCCGTGCTTCGCCGCGCTGGCGACCACCGAGTACGCCTCGCAGCCGGGCCGCACCTTCAGCAGGTGCCGGCCGAGCACGTGGTGCAGGTGGGCCGACGACACCGGTCCCTCCAGACCGCTCTCGACCAGGAACTCGCGAATGAAGCGATCGGTGTCGAGGAGCACCTGGGCCGGGAACAGCACGTCGTAGATCCGGATCACGCCTTCCTCGTAGAGCACGCGGTCGTCCACGAACGGCGAGCCGCGGCGCAGCGTGAAGTTGAGGGCGTAGTGAAGGTCGTGGTAGAGGTTGGCGCCGGTGCTGATGACGAAGTCCACCAGCCCACGTTCCATCAGGGCGATGACGCATCCCCCGATGCCGGCCGGCGTCATCGCGCCCGCGATGGTCAGGGCAATCGTGGTGTCGTGGTCCTTCGCCAGCATCTTGTCGGTGAAGATGCGGCAGGCCTCGCCAAGGCGGGCGGCGTTGAAGGCCTGGAAGCCCTCGTCCACCAGCGTGCGTATCGCGGGCGAGCCCTTGGGCCGATAGTAGCGGATGGGTTTGCCGGTGAGAAACGACGTCCGGCCCTTCCTCGGAGACCCCGGTGCGCGGTGCGGCATCGCCTTAGGGTAGCATTTGCCTGTGGTCCCGGAACCTGCCTCATGGATGATGTGACGTTTGCGGCGCGGCGGGCGACGTCGGTGTCCCGCCCCGAGGCGGACATTGAAACCCGGTTCCGCTCGCTGGTGCAGTCACCGCTGCGCGCGGGGATCCTCCGCTTCCTGAGCGCACGGCCCGGCGAGACGTTCGACATCGAGTCGCTGATGCAGACGTTCGGACGCCTGCGCCTCGACATCGACAACTGCGTCCGCGAGCTCGTCGAGTTCGGCGTCGTCCGGAAGGCGTCCGGCGACGTGCCGCGCTACACGGCCGCGCGCCCGGACGGCCCGGCCGGCACGCTGCTCGACACGTTCCTCGAGCGGCGCGCGCACGTCGGCGTCGAGGAGTCGTCGCCCTCGGTGCAGCGCTTCCGCGAGATGATCGGCCGCGACGAGAAGATGCTGGCCATCTTCGAGTGGATCAGGACGGCGGCCAAGTCCGACATCTCCGTGCTCATCCTCGGCCCCACCGGGGCGGGCAAGGAAGTCGTCGCCCGGATGATCCACGAGCTGTCGCGGCGCGGCCAGGAGAAGTTCCAGGCCGTCAACTGCGCGGCGCTGCCCGACACGCTCTTCGAGTCGGAGATCTTCGGCTACGAGAAGGGGGCGTTCACCGGCGCGCACGACCGCAAGCCCGGCCGCCTCGAGATGGCCAACGGGGGCACGCTGTTCCTGGACGAGGTCGGCGACCTGTCCCTCGTGGCCCAGGCCAAGCTGCTGCGCGTCCTCGAGGAGCGCCGGTTCGAGCGGCTCGGCGGCAACCGGTCCATCTCGGTGGACTTCCGGCTGATCTCCGCCACGAACCGCCCACTCGATTCATTCGTGCGCGACAGCCGGTTCCGCGAGGATCTCTACTACCGCATCAACGCCTTCGCCATCCGGCTGCCGTCCCTGAAGGAACGCGCCATCGACATCCCCGTCCTGGCCAACCGCTTCCTCGCGCGCTACTGCGCCGCCAATGGCCTGCCGCTCGACGCCAGGCAGCTGTCGCCGGAGGCGGCCGAGCAGCTGGTGAGCTACCACTGGCCCGGCAACATCCGCGAGCTGGAAAGCACGGTGTCGCGCGCGGCCCTCTCGGCGCCCGGCCGGCTGATTCGCCCATCGGACATCGAGTTCCTGCACGCCCAGGCGCCCGCGCCCCCCGAGGCCACGGGCGGCACGCGCCTCCCGACCCTGCGGGATGCCGAGCGCGCCCACATCAGCCGCGTACTCGAATCGGCCCACTGGAACAAGGTGGAGGCCGCCCGCATCCTGGACATCAGCCGGGGCACCCTGTACCGCAAGATCGATGAGTTCGGCCTCGAGCCGTCGACACCGGTCGACCCTCGTCGCAAGGGCGGCCGGAGATAGGGACGACATAAAGTCGTATATTGTCTTATGTGAGTCATTTGATGACTCTTGACATATGACTTTAGCGTAATGTATTATCCCGGACACGACATGCGCGCCCTCCCGCTGCCCGCCCGCGCGTACGTCGGCGCCATCATCGCGGTCGGCGCCGCGCTACTGGTGTGGCTGGGCCCCCGCTCCGTATTCGACCGGCCCGTCCTGTTCGCGGTCCTGCTCCTCCTCTCGAGTCTGACCTCGGCCTTCAAGGTCAGCCTGCCGTTGGCCCGCAGCGGGTCCACGATGTCCGTGTCCTACGCGGTGGATTTCGCCGCGCTCCTGCTGCTCGGCCCCAACGAGACGATGCTCGTGGCCGTCGCCAGCGCGTGGAGCCAGTGCACCTTCCGGATGAAGGCGAGGAACCCGGTTCACCGCACCCTCTTCAGCATGGCGTGCCTCGCCATCACGGTGCAGGCCGCCGGCTTCGCGTTCGATCGGGCGGGAGGCGTGCCCGGCATGCTGGACTTCACGGTGGCGGGGCTCGCACGGCCGCTGGTGGCAGCGGCCACGACCTACTTCATCGTCAACACCTTCACGATCGCCATCGCCATCGCGCTCACCACCCGGCAGTCCCTGGTGACGGTCTGGAACCAGAACTTCCTCTGGAGCGCGCCGAGCTATTTCGTGGGCGCCGGGGTCGCGGCCGTCGTGACGTGGGCGGTGATGACGTCCGGGCTGATGTACCTGGCGCTGCTGGGCCTGGCGCCGCTCTACCTCACGTACCGCACCTACAAGGTCTACCTCGGGCGCATCGACGACGAGCGGCGGCACGTCGAGGCCATGGCGGACCTCCACCTGGCCACCATCGAGGCCCTGGCCCTGGCCATCGACGCCAAGGACCAGACGACCCAGACGCACATCCGCCGCGTCCAGGTGTACGCGACCGGACTGGCGCGGGGCCTGGGCATGCCGGAGAGCGAGATCCAGGGCGTCAAGACCGCGGCGCTGCTCCACGACATCGGCAAGCTGGCCGTCCCCGAGCACATCCTGTCGAAGCCCGGGCCGCTCACGCAGGAGGAGTTCCAGAAGATCCGCATCCATCCCCAGGTCGGGGCCGAAATCATCAGCGCGGTGCCCTTCCCCTACCCCGTGGCGCCGCTCATCCTGAGCCACCACGAGCGGTGGGATGGCAAGGGCTATCCGCAGGGATTGAAGGGGGACGACATCCCGCTCGGCGCACGCATCCTCACCGTGGTGGACTATTTCGACGCGCTCACGTCGGACCGGCCCTATCACAGGGCCATGACGCACGAGGCGGCGCTGCTCCTGCTCCAGCAGGAAGCCGGGCGCGCGCTCGATCCGAAGGTCGTGGACCTCTTCATCGAGAAGCTGCCCGAGATGGCGCGCGAGGCGCAGGGGCTCGAGGCCGAGCCCGGGCGCCGCCTCACGCTCGAGTCGACGTCGGATCTCGGGCGGCCCGCGGTGGGGTTCCTGCCCGACGGCACGGGCCGGGGCAGCACCGTCTTCGACGACATCGCGCTGGCCCACCGCGAAATCTACGCGCTCTACGAGATCGCGCAGACGATGGGGACGAGCCTCGGCGTGGCCGACACGATGGCCCTCATCGCGTCGAAACTGACCAATCTCGTCCCGTTCTCGTCGTGCGCGCTCTTCCTCTACGACGAGCCCGACGACATGCTCCGCTGCCGGTTCGCCACCGGCGCCGAATCCGACGTCATCGGCTCGATGGCCATCCGGGCCGGCCAGGGACTGACCGGCTGGGTGGCCCGCAACCGACGGCCGCTGGTCAACGCCCGGCCGAGCGCCGACTTCGAGGCCTCCGGCATCGGCCATCCCGTCACGTGGCTCAACTCCGCGCTGGTGGCGCCGCTCGTCTTCAACGAGCGCTTCATCGGCACGCTGGCCGTGTACCACACCGAGGCCGACTTCTACACCGACGACCACCGCCGCCTGCTGGATCGCGTGTCGGAGCAGGCCGCCGCCGTCATCCACAACTCCATCGTCTTCGAGCAGACCCAGGAAGACTCGCTCACCGATCCGCTGACGGGCCTGCCCAACACACGGTTCATGTTCCTGCACCTCTCGCGCGAGCTGGCGAGGGCCGAGCGCATGAAGTCGGAGGTCGCGCTGCTGGTGATGGACCTCGACAACTTCAAGGAGATCAACGACACGTTCGGGCACAACGTGGGCGATCGCGCGCTGCGCGAGGTGGCGCAGGTCCTGCGCGCGGGCATCCGGCCCTACGACATCTGCATCCGCTACGCGGGCGACGAGTTCGTGGTGGTGCTGTCAGGCTGTGGCGCCGAGGAGGCCGAGCGCAAGCGTGGCGAGCTGCAGCTCGCTGTCGACGAGATGGTCTTCGAGGTCAGGCCCGGGCGCCGCGTGCCCGTCGGGGTCAGCGTCGGTGCCGCCATCTTCCCGCGGGACGGGGACGGCTACGAAGCCATCATGGCCGCGGCCGACAGCCGGATGTACCGTGACAAGACGCGCCGCAAGCAGCGGGCCGAGATGCGAGCCGCGGCCACCGGTACCGACGGCATCACGAGCGTGATGGTCCCGGCCGGCTCGGGCGGCGACATCTCCGACGTCGACATCCAGCGCGCCGGGTTCGGCGTGCTCTGACACCCGGCCCGGCACGCTGCCGCGATGATTACGACCCTGACGGTCCGCGCCATCGTCCGTGCCACGCCCCGGACGCGCCTGCTCCGCCTCGGCCTGGGTACACACGGGTTCCACTTCCGCGCCGGCCAGGCGGTCATGGCCGGCCTCCACGGCTCACCCCTCAGGAAACCCTACTCCATCGCGTCCGCCCCACGGGAGGCCGCCCGCAACGGGTGGATCGACCTGCTCGTGCAGGTGGACGATGCCGGCGGTCCCGACCCGCACCTCGAGCTGGCGGCACCGGGGGTTGGCGTGGACGTCGAGGGACCGTTCGGGCACTTCGTCCTGCCACCCGCCGTTCCGGGCGGGTCACTGCTGCTGGTCGCGGGCGGCACGGGCATCGCCCCGCTGCGGTCCATGCTCATCGACACGCTCGACCACCCGTCGCCGCCGCGGGTTGGCGTGGTCTACAGCGCACGGGCCGTCGAGGAGCTGGCGTATCGGGACGAGCTCGAGGCGCTGGCCGCGGCCGGGCGCATCACGCTGAGGATGACCGTGACCCGGGACGGCCACGGGGCCTGGGCGGGGCGGCGGGGCCGCATCGACCAGGCGCTGCTGGCCGAGGCGTTGCCCTCCGCCGACGCGATCTGCCTGCTGTGCGGCCCACCCGCCCTGGTGCGCGACATCACGGCCCGGCTGCGCGGGCTCGGGGTGCCCGATCACGCCGTGGTGGTCGAACGGTACGACGCCTGAGCGGGCGCCTAGATCCCGACCACGTGGTAGCCGGCGTCGACCATGAGGACCTCGCCGGTAATGCCGCGCGCGCCGTCCGCGAGCAGGAACGCCGCCGCCGACCCGACTTCCGCCGTGTCGATGGCGCGCCGGAGCGGCGCCTTCTCGCGGACGACCCCCATGATCGACGAGAAGCCGCCGATGCCGGCGGCCGCCAGCGTCCTCACCGGCCCCGCCGAAATGGCGTTCACGCGGATGCCGCCGGGCCCGAGGTCGCTGGCCAGGTACCGCACGCTCGATTCGAGGGCCGCCTTGGCGACGCCCATGACGTTGTAGTGCGGGAAGACGCGATCGCTGCCGAGGAACGACAGCGTGAGGATGCTGCCGCCCCCGCGCGACTGCATCAGCGGCTGCGCGCCCCGCGCCAGTGCGATGAGCGAGTACGCGCTGATGTCCAGGGCGAGGCGGAACCCCTCGCGCGAGGTCTGGACGAAGGCACTGGCGAGGTCGCTGCGTTCGGCGAACGCCACTCCGTGTACCAGGAAGTCCAACCCGCCGTGGTCCTGCCGGATGCGCTCGAACACGGCCGCGATCTCGGTGTCCTGCTGCACGTCGCACGGCAGCACCAGCGTGTCGGGGGCGAGCTGGGCGGCGAGCGCTCTCACATGCTCCTCGAAGCGATCCTGGTAGGTGAGCACCACGCGCGCGCCCTCGGCGGCGACGGCCTGGGCGATGGCCCAGGCCAGCGAGCGATGGTTCGCCACGCCGACGATCAACCCCACCTTTCCCTGCATGCGTCCGTCAGTCGTCATCGATCTCCCCGGGTGCGGTCAGTGTTTCTTGCGCCGACGCCGGCGCCCGCCCTGGCCGCCGCCGCTCGTGTTGCCCTGCTCGCGCCCGAAGCGCATGGGCCCGCTGCCGTCCAACGCGCCTCCGGGCCGCCGGCGAAACCGGCCAGGGCCGTGGCGCTTGCCCCGCGGGGGCTGCGGTTGGTGCATCGTGAATTCAGGGATGGCACGGGCGGGTGGAGGCTGCCCCTCGGGCCGGGGGAGCTGCGCGCGGATCAGGGAGCGCCGGAACGGGCGATCGTCACCGTCGGGAGACGGTGGCGGCTCGGCCGGCGCCTCCGGTGCGGCCACGGCCGCAGGCGGCGGGAGGTCCGGCGCGGCATCGACGGGCACGACGGCCTCTGACGAGGCCGAGGCGAGGCGTCCGGCCGGGGCATCGGCACTGTCGAGAACCTGCGCGAAGAGGGCTGCGGTCGAGGCCCGCTTCTTCTGGGTGGGCACCCTGGCGTTCTTGAACTCGTGCTCGGCGTCGCACGAAACGCAGCGCGTGCGTTGAATCTCGTCCTCGACCATCGCGACAATGGCATGGTCCGTAATACGGCGCTCGCGCGGACAGTAATCGTCCAGCACGTCGCCAGGCCTATACTGGCGTTGCTGCATGCAACTCCCCCGAAACAGTTCCTAGATCACGGCCCGTCAGAGCACTTCAGCGCAGGGTGGGAAGCTCAGGCCTGAACGGTCGGCACACCGCAGGGCGCAGGGCACATGGATTTTAGCAGACGACGCGGCTGCGGGCAAACCTAAGGCGGATCGGCAACCGCGAAACCCTGGAGCCAGGCCTTGAGCTCGGCCAGCCGGGCCCGCACGGCCTCGGGGTGCGTGGACTGGGGCGTCCGGCGCGCTCGGACCGACGCGGCCGCGGTCACGCGGGCCTTCACGTCCGCGGCGAACAGGGGGCTGAAGGCCTGCCATTCGACCAGGCTCAGCGCCTCGATGTCGCGGCCATCGGTGAGCAGCTGGCGCACCATCGCGCCCACCACCTCGTGTGCCTGCCGGAACGGCATGCCCTTCGACACCAGGTAGTCCGCGACGTCGGTCGCCAGCAGCAGGCCAGACGCCGCCCGCCCCGTGCGCTGGGGATGGAGCGACAGCCTGTCGATGACGGCGGCGACGGCGGCCGCCGACACCGCGAGCGTGTCCTCGGCGTCGAAGAGGGGCTCCTTGTCCTCCTGCAGGTCCTTGTTGTACCCGGTCGGCAGCCCCTTCATCGTGACGAGCAGTCCGGTGAGGTGACCGATGGCCCGACCCGTCTTCCCGCGCACGAGCTCCAGCGGGTCCGGGTTCTTCTTCTGCGGCATCATGCTGCTGCCCGTCGCCGACGCATCGGCCAGCTCGAAGAATCCGAACTCCTCGCTCGTGAAGAGGATGAAGTCCTCCGCGATGCGCGAGAGGTGCACCATCGCCAGCGCCGTGGCGTACAGGAAGGTCGCCGCGAAGTCGCGGTCGGACGAGGCGTCCATGCTGTTGGGCACCACCTTCGCAAAGCCCAGCCTCGCCGCGAGGGCGGCGGTGTCCACGGCGTAGCCCGTACCGGCGATGGCGCCAGAACCCAGGGGCAGCGCGTTGGCCTCCTCGCGGGCCTGCTCGAGCCGCTCGTGGTCCCGCTTCAACGCCACGGCGTGGCTGAGGAGGTAGTGGGAGACCAGCACGGGCATCGCCCGGCGCAGGTGCGTGTACGACGGCATCAGGGCATCGCCCGCGCACCCGGCCTGATCGACGAAGGCGGCAATGGCGGAGCGCAGGCCGGCCTGCAGCCGCGGGATCCTCCGCCTGAGATAGAGCCGCAGGTCCACCGACACCTGCTCGTTGCGCGACCGCCCGGTGTGCAGGCGCCGCCCGGCATCGCCAATGCGGGCGACGAGTTGACGCTCGACGAAGCTGTGGATGTCCTCGTCTGGGCCGTTCACCCAGTCGGGATCGCGGCGCCCCTGCTCGAGGATGTCCGTGAGGCCCTGGCGGATGGCCGCGGCGTCCTTCGCGTCCAGCACGCCGGCGGTGGCCAGCGCCTCCGCCCACGCCAGGCTGCCGGTCACGTCGTCTTCGAAGAGGCGACGATCGAAGGAGAAGGAGATGCCGAAGTCGAATGCGGCAGGATCAGGGGCCTCGTCGAAGCGGCCCGACCAGAGGTGCTGGGGCATGACAGAGTGAGCCGTGAGAAGTGAGCCGTGAGAAACAAATGCCCAGGGTGCGGCGGTCACCAGCTCCGCGTCCGGGGACGCATGATCATACCGGACCCGGGGGCCTGGACCATGCGCTCGTTCACCTACCGGGCGGCGTCGTGAGCCGCCAGGTGATCCAGCTGCCTGACGATGCGCCGGGCGCACCTGGCGTCGCGCGCGATCACGAGGATGGTGTCGTCGCCGGCAATCGTGCCCACGACGCCCGGGAGGGGCGCGCGGTCGAGCGCCACCCCGAGGAGCTGGGCCTGGCCGGGGCCCGTCCGCAGCACGACGAGCTGCTGCACGGGCTCGGCGCTGGCCATGTATTCGGCGACGGCGCGGGTCAGCGCGGACACGGCCACCGGGGCGGGCGGTGCCTCCGCGCCGGCAGGGCGGTAGGCGCTGTCGGAGGCGCGCTTCACCAGGCCGATGTCCTTGATGTCGCGCGAGAGCGTGGCCTGGGTCACCGAGAAGCCGCGCGCCGCGAGGCGCTGGCGCAGCTGCTCCTGGCTGCGGATGGCCTCGCGCTCGACGATGTCCCGAATGGCGGCCTGACGGCGCGGCTTCATGGATATACAGCCTGATGAAAGAATATACATCAATGGGAGCGCCTGCGCGTTGACAGACGCGACCCGGCCTTGTATAAGTATTCTTTTCCGGCGGGCGCCCGCCCGCGCCGCCGGGGGATCGCGCCACGGGAGGGACGACACGGCATGGCCGCAGACACGACGGAGGGCCCCATTCGCGCCGGCATCGCCGGCGCCACCGGCTACGCCGGCCAGGAACTGATCCGCCTGCTCGCCCGCCACCCGCGCGTCACGCTCACCATCGCCACGGCATCCCAGGCCACGAGCACGCCTCGCCGCCTGCCCGCGCTCGCGCGCATCTGGGACGGCGAGGTGCGCCCCCTCGACCAGGCCGCCCTGGCCGGATCGGCTGACGCCGTGTTCCTCGCGCTGCCCGAAGCCGCCTCCGCCGAGCTGGCGCCGCAGCTGCTCGCCGCCGGCGTCCGCGTCATCGACCTGTCCGGCGCCTTCCGCTTGCGGGACGACGTCCTGCGCGCGACATGGTACCCGGCCACCGGGGCCCTTCCCGACCGCGTCGCGTATGGGCTCACGGAGTTCGAGACGCCCGCCATCCGCACGGCGCGGCTGCTCTCGAACCCCGGCTGCTACCCCACGGCCTCGCTCCTCGCCCTGCTGCCGCTGGCGCGGGCGGGACTGCTGGCCCCCGGCGAGGACATCGTCATCGACGCCAAGTCCGGCATCTCGGGGGCCGGCAAGGCGCCCACCGACCGCACCCACTTCTGCGAGAACCACGGCAGCGTCGCCGCGTACGGGGTGTTCGGCCATCGCCACACGCCGGAGATGGAGCAAGCGCTCGGCCAGCGCGTGACGTTCGTGCCGCACCTCGTGCCGCTCGATCGCGGCATCCTGTCCAGCATCTACGCACGGCTCGTCCCGGGCACGACGGCCGCGCACGTGTCGGACGCCTTCGGGCGCGCCTACGCGGGGGCGCCCTTCGTGCGCATCACGGGCGACGTGCTCCCCGAAATCAAGCACGTGGCCCACACCAACTTCTGCGACATCGGCTGGAAGGTGGACGAGGCCAACGGGCGCGTGTTCCTCGCCAGCGCCATCGACAACCTGGTGAAGGGCGCCGCCGGACAGGCCATCCAGAACATGAACGTCATGTACGGTCTCGACGAGCGCACGGGGCTGCGGTGACGCTCACGCTGCTGAAGCTCGGCGGCGAGCTGCTCGAGAACGAGCAGAAGCTGGCCGCCATGGGGCGCATGGTCGCTCGCCTCGCAGGTCCCCTCGCCATCGTCCACGGCGGCGGCCGCGAAATCGACGCGGCGCTGGCCGAGCTCGGGATCCCCAGGCGACAGGTGGACGGACTGCGGGTGACCGACGCCCGCACGCTGGACGTGGTCGTGTCGGTCCTGGCCGGCGCCGTGAACACGCGATTCGTGGCGGCCATCAACGGCGCGGGCGGGCGGGCGGTCGGCCTGACCGGCGCCGACGCCGGCGTGGCGCCCGTGAGGAAAGCGCCCCTGCACCACGCAACCAGCGGCGAGGTGGTGGATCTCGGGCTCGTCGGCGAGCCGACGGGCGCGGCCGCACCCGCCCTGCTGACGACGCTGGTGGCCCGCCGCTTCGTGCCGGTCATCGCGTGCATCGGCGCGGCGAGGAACGGGCAGCTGTTCAACGTGAACGCCGATACTCTCGCGGGGAGCCTGGCCGCGCGGCTCGGCGCCACGCGCTTGATCGTCGCCGGGGGCACGCCGGGCGTCCTCGACGAGGACGGGCAGACGATCCCGGCCCTCGGGCCCCGCGACATCCGGGCGCTCGTGCAGTCGGGCACGGCCAGCGCCGGCATGGTGGCCAAGCTCGTGGCCTGCCAGGCGGCAGCCAGGCGCGGGGTGAAGGAGGTGGCCATCGTGGACGGCCGCGACACGAAGACACTGGGCGCGTTCCTCGAGCGGCGCGTGCTCGATCGGACGCCATTTGCAGGAACGCGAGTCACGCCATGATCACGACCCGGGACGTTCAGGCCCTCGAAGCTCGGCACGTGCTGCAGACCTACAAGCGGCAGCCGGTGGTGTTCGTCCGCGGCGACGGCACCCGGCTGTTCGACGCGGAGGGGCGCCGCTATCTCGACTTCCTCTCGGGCATCGGCGTCGTCGTGCTCGGGCACGGACACCCCGGTCTTGCCGCGGCGATCGCTGACCAGGCGACGACGCTCATCCAGACGTCGAACCTGTACTTCCACCCGCTTCAGGGCCAGCTCGCCGCGAGGCTCGCGGCGCTGTCGGGCCTGCAGCGGGCGTTCTTCTGCAACAGCGGCACCGAGGCCGTGGAGGCCTGCCTGAAGTTCGCGCGGCGCTACTGGTTCTCGCAAGGCGTGAAGGACCGGACCGGGTTCGTCGCCCTCAGGCACGGGTTCTCCGGCCGCACGATGGGTGCGCTCTCGGTGACGTCGAATCCCGGCTACCGCGAGCCCTTCGAGCCACTCATCCCCGGGGTGACGTTCGTGTCGCCGGACGACGTGGCGGCGCTGGAAGCAGCCGTCACGGAGCGCACGGCGGCCATCATCGCAGAGCCCATCCAGGGTGAGGGGGGCGTGCGGCCGCTCTCCCCCGGGTTTGCCGCCGCCATCGAGCGGGTCACCGAGAACACCGGCACACTGCTCATCGCGGACGAGATCCAGTGCGGCCTGGGGCGCACCGGCAGCGCCTTCCACTACCAGTCGTTCGGCTGGTCGCCGGACCTGGTGACGGTCGGCAAGGCCATCGGCTCCGGCGTGCCCGTCGGAGCCGCGCTGGTGGCCGAGCGGGTCGCGGGGCGAATCTTCGCCGGCGATCACGGCACCACGTACGGCGGAAACCTCCTGGCCATGCGCTCGGCGCTCTACGTGCTCGAACAGCTGACCGGGACCTCCGAGGCGGTTCCCTACGCGGGTGGCGGCCTCATCGGCCACGTGCGCGAGGTCGGCGCCGCGTTCGGCGATCGGCTCGAGGCGCTGCGCGTCAAGCACCCCATCGTGCAGAGCGTGCGTGGCGCGGGCGTCATGCGCGGGCTCGAGCTCTCCATCGACGCACAGCCCGTTGTCGAGGGCGCCCTCGAGGCCGGGCTCATCGTCAACCGGACCGCCGAGCGGGTGGTGCGGATGCTGCCGCCGTTCACGGTGACCGTGGCGGAGCTGGACGAGGCGGTGGGCATTCTCGACCGGGTCCTCTCGGAGGCGCGGCCGTGAGGCGGGGGTCCCATGCGCATTGACCGGATGGACGGGGGCGTGACCGCCCCGCAAGGCTTCCGCGCGGCTGGCCTGCACTGCGGCATCAAGGCCACCGGCAAGCCGGACCTGGCGCTGATCGTGTCGGATCTGCCGGCCAGCGCCGCCGGGCTCTTCACCGTGAACCTGGCGAAGGCCGCGCCCGTCCTGGTGAGCCAGGACCATCTCGCGAGGAGCGGCGGGCAGGCCCGGGTCATCATCACCAACAGCGGGTGTGCCAATGCCTGCACGGGCCCGCAGGGCATGGCCGACGCACGCGAGATGGCCATCCTGGCGGCGGAGGCGACGGGCTCCGCCGTGGACCAGGCGCTGGTCGCCTCGACCGGCGTCATCGGCGTCAACCTGAAGATGGATGCGATCCGCGCGGGCGTACGGAGCGCCGTCGCGGCGCTCAGCGCGACGGGCAGCGCGGACGCGGCACGCGCGATCATGACGACGGATCCGTTTCCGAAAGCCACGGCCGTGCAGGTCACGACCGACGTCGGCGCGTTCTGCGTGGGCGGCATGGCCAAGGGATCGGGCATGATCGAGCCGCGCATGGCCACCATGCTGGGCTACCTCACGACCGATGCGGCGGTGGATCCGGCGACGCTGCACCGCGCGCTGTCGGACGCCTGCCGCCACACGTTCAACGCCATCACCGTGGACGGCGAGCCCTCCACCAACGACTGCGTCTTCGCGATGGCCAACGGCGCGAGCAGCGTGGTCATCGACGAAGGGCTGTATCCCGCGCTCGTCGAGGGCCTGCGCCAGGTGGCCCAGGACCTGGCGCTCGGGATCGTCCGGGGCGGCGAGGGCGCCACGAAGCTCATCTCCATCACCGCGAGCGGCGCCGCCACCGAAGCCGACGCGTGGACGGCCGCGCGTGCCATCGCCAACTCGCTGCTGGTGAAGACCGCGGTCCACGGAGGCGATCCGAACTGGGGGAGGCTCGTCGCCGCGGCGGGACGATCGGGCGCCGCCTTCGCGCTCGAACGGGCACGTGTCCGGATCGGTCCCCTCGTGCTGTTCGAGGGAGGCCGCCCGTTCGATGAACGCGCCCCCCAGGCTGCCGCGTACCTCCAGGGCCGCGATCTCGAGATCGAGGTCGACCTCGGTACCGGGGGCACGTCCCGCGCGACGGTCTGGACCTGCGATCTCTCGGCCGAGTACGTGAAGATCAACGCGGAGTACCGCACGTAGGTGTGGGGCACGCGGGTTCGAAGCACGCGGGTTCGAAGCACGCAGGTTCGAGGCACGCAGGTTCGAAGCACGCAGGTTCGAAGCACACAGGTTCGAAGCACACAGGTTCACGGCACGGCGGTTCAATGACGCGCAACTTCCTGTCCATCCTCGATTTCACCCCGGTCGAGCTGCGCGAGACCCTCGATCTGGCCATCAAGGTGAAGGCCGACCGCCACCTTGGGCCGAAGGCCCCGACGGCGCAGGCCCTGGCACGGAAGCACGTGGGGCTGCTCTTCGAGAAACCGTCGCTGCGCACGCGCGTCACCTTCACCATCGGCGTGCGGGAGCTCGGCGGCGACATCGTGGAGATCCCCGCGGACGTGATGCACGCCGATCGCGAGCCGCTGCACGACGTGGCCCGGAATCTCGAGCGCTGGGTCGATGCCGCCGTCATCCGCACGTTCGGCCAGGACCGGTTGCTCGAGATCACCGAGGCCACGCCCGGTCTCTCGGTGATCAACGCGCTGTCGAACGAGGAGCACCCCTGCCAGGCGCTGGCGGATCTCCAGACGCTGGCCGAGCGGTGGAAGGGCGATCTCGAAGGTCGTCGCGTCGCGTTCGTCGGGGACGGCAACAACGTCTGCACCTCCCTCGTCCACGCCGCCATGATGCTCGGCATCTCGATGCACGTCGCCACGCCGAAGGAGTACGCGCTGCCGGACGAAGTGGTGGACCAGGCCGCGGCGATCTCCCAGCATGGGGCCGGCCTCACGGAGTTCACCGATCCGAAGGCGGCCGTGCGGGACGTCGACGCGGTCTACACGGACGTCTGGACGTCGATGGGCCAGGAGGTCGAGTACGCCGAGCGCAAGCGCAAGTTCTCGCGCTACCAGGTGAATGACGCCCTGATGGGCCTGGCCAGGCCTGGCGCCCTCTTCATGCACTGCCTGCCCGCGCACCGGGGTGAAGAGGTCACCGACGAGGTGATCGAGTCGCCCGCCTCCGTCGTCTTCGACCAGGCCGAGAACCGTCTGCACGCGCAGAAGGCCATGCTGGTGACGATCCTCACCTAGCTACCGCTCTCGGCGCCCCCGCCACACGGCGCGCACGGAGGAGCACCTGGATCTCGTCGGGCCGGTTGTTCTCGAAGGAGAGCCGCTGTCGTCCGTCCGCGTCCATCGAGATCGTTGCCGGAATCGAGCTCGCCACGACCGTCCAGCCCGCCGGGAGCACGACCGTGTTGCGCGGCCGGCCGAACGCACGGTCCCAGACCAGCTCATCCCCGTGCAGCTGATAGCGACCGGCGTCGGTGTAGGTCTCCGAAATCCGGAGCCGCGTGGATTGCCCGGCCTCGATGGCAGGAAACGAGACGACGACCACTTCCCCATCGGCCGACACGGGCTCGCCGGCATCCAGCCCGCGCGCCTTCAACTCCGCGCCCTTCAGCGTCTCTACCTTCAGCGCGTCACCGGTGTCGAGATTCCGAGCCGACGGGTTCGAGACACGGCTGCCCGGCCGCACGACGTTGAAGTAGTGGGCAACGCCCGGCCGCGACTCGGTGTAGTCGTGGTAGAGGCTGAACGAGCTCGTCGCCGGGTCGTCCAGGAAATAGACGATCTCGCGATCCTGATGGGCGCGCTCCTGCAGCCGGGATGCCTGCGACGCGAGCCTCGTCATCGTCTCGGCGCCGCGCGTCGTCGGAAGCACCGGCGTGAACGATGCCAGGCCGGGCCGCGCCTTCACCACGAGCGGGGCGGCCGCCGCGCCGGTGTTCATGAAGCTGATCATCACCCGGCCATCAGGTGTGGACCGCACCTGCGAGGGCACGTTGCAGCTCACGAGACGGTATCCAGCCGGCAGGACGATGCTGTTGCGGCGGATGCCGAGCGACCGGTCGAAGACGATGGTGTCGCCCTCGCGGTAGTAGCTCTTGTCGTCCTTGTAGGTCTTGTCGATGAGGACGCGGGCTTCGCCGTCCCTGGGCACCGGCCTCGCCAGGTGGACCTTGATCCACTCGGCGTCGAGATCGGCCGTTGGATGCCCCTCGGCCCGTGCCTGCGCCCCGGAGACGACCTCCCACTGGAGCGGTTGGCCCGTGGCCGAGTCGATGACGCGCTCGTCGGTGGCGACACTGCCCTTCCGGATCACGTTGAAGAAGTAGGGCGCCCCCGCAGTGGTGGCGGTCACCTCGTAGAGGATCCGGAATCGCCCGGTCCCGGGCGCGAGCAGCTCATACCGGGTGTAATCGTCCTCCTGTGTCTGGCGGGTGGGCGCCTGCGCCCAGGCAGGCGCGGTCGCCAACAGGACGAGCAGCGCGGCCAGCTTCATCGGGCGATGATAGCGCGGGCTCAGTAGACGAGCGCGCCCGTCGCCTTGATCTGCCAGCTGGACCCGGCCTGCTCGACAACGCCCTGTGCCGCCGCATTCCTCCCCTTCGCGGTCACCGGGAACACGATGACACCATCGTCGACCTTCAGGCGAAGAGTCGGCCCGCCGTCCTGCCCTTCCGGCGCCAGCGTCATCCAGCAACCTTCATGGGTACAGACGGCCGTGACCGTGCCTTCCACGCGAACGGTCCTGCCGGCAAAGTCGCCCGGCTTCTCGATGATCGATGCCAGGGGTGTCACCGTCTCGAGCGAGACCCCCTCGCCGTACTTCCGGGGTTCGGTCAGCGTGGCAGATCCGCTGGCGACCGTGCCAACGACCATCAGTGCGAGCGCGAAGCGAACGAGACGCATGATGACTCCTTGTGCCGGCCGGGGCCGGCTGAATGCTCCGGCGCGCCGCGGCGGCGCGCCCGAACCGGGATCATACCAGCCCTGGCCGCCGGGACCAGCGGCCCGTCAGAACCGGTATCCGACGCGCAGTGAGACCGTGCGCGGCGCCGCCACTTCGATGGACGAGCCCACGCTGGCGTTGACGAAGATCAGCTCGTCCAGCAGGTTGTCCACGTTGAGCGCCACCGAGGTCCGTTCGCCGAACCGGTAGAACAGGCCGGCATCGACCCGGGTGAACGCCGGCAGCACCAGCGGGTCCGGCGCCGCGAACGTGCGCGCGCCATTGCTCCCGAGGCGCTCGGCCTGCCAGGCGATGCCGAGCGAGGCGCCCAGCCCGGTGAGAGGGCCGCGTGTCCGGGTGTAGCGCGACAGGACGCTCCACGACCAGACCGGCGACTTCTCCGCGCGCGACCCGGGAATCGCGAGCGTGGATGCCGCGCTGGCCGGCCCGGCCCCTGTGTAGATGGCATCCAGGTAACTGACCGAGCCCTGCAGCACGAGGCTCGGCACGGGGGTCACGTCGCCGCTCAGCTCGACGCCCCGGCTGCGCCGCGTGCCCGCGGCGATGAAATAGCGGTTGCCGTTGGGATTGAAATCGCCCGCACCCGACTGGACCAGCGCATTGTCGATCTCGTTGTGGAACACTGCCAGGGCCCATGAAGCCCGGCGCAGGACGCCCTTGACACCCGCTTCCGCGTTGATGCCGCGGGACGCACGGAAGGTCCCCGCGATGCCGCTCGCGTTCTCAGCAGACGGGTCCACCGGGTTGTAGCTGGTCGAGTAACTCGCGTACACCGACGTGTCGGGCGTGGGACGGACGACGATGGAGGCATTGGGCATTACGCCGCTCGAGCGGCTGGGTGCGGTCGTGGCCAGCCGGTCGGCCCCGTAGCCCATGCCCAGGGTGAACACCAGGCGGCCGTCAGCCACCGTGGTCTGGTTCTGGACGTAACTGGTCCAGTACGTCGCGTCGATTCGGGGACGGAAGGCGATGGCTGGGTAATTCGGCACGAGTGGCGCGGTCGCCACGCCGGTGTAGATGTCGATGGGCGACTGCGCGGCAGGGGCAGGCCCCTGCGGGGCGGTCTGGCGCGTGCCGGTCGCGCGTCCCGTGACGCCCGCCTGCACCAGCGACTGCCACTCACCGCCCGTCTTGAACTCGTAGACGCCGTTCGCATCGTAGTTGTGGTTCCTGCGCTCGGTGCTGCTGCGGGCGTGAGTGCGGAGCAGGACGCTCGACGAGGCGAGCAGCGCATTGTTCACGACGGGTGTGAACTGGTCGATCTCGGTGTCGTTGCCGACGAACCGGTACGCGGCCGAGTACCGGAGGCGATCCGTGACGGCGCCGCGGAGCTCGGCGCCACCCTGGAGCACGTCGTCGACCCCGCCACCGGAGGAGAAGTTCACGGCGAGCGGCGAGAGATCGGCGGTGTTGATCGGGCCGCTCACGCCGTCGCTGGTGGACAGCGACGTGGACGGCGACGCCACGAGTCCCCCGCCCTGCGGGCGGTCGAAGCGCGTCCACATCACGATGGGCGTCAGCATGTGCCGACCTGAGCGATCGAGCGCGACACGAATCGAGCCCGACACGTAGCGATTGCGATCGGTCACGCCGTTGGTGAAGTATTCCAGGTTCTCCGCGGTGACGAGCGCGCGGTAGGTGACGCGGCGTGTCCCGGGCACCGGGCCCGTGGAGTCGAAGTCGATCCCGCCCGATCCGCGGTCCCCCGCGCCGATGCCGCGCCCGGCATAGGTGCTCGTCCTCAGGTCCACGGTCGTCACCGGCGACGCCTGCGGCTTCTTCGTGACGAGGTTCACCATGCCGCCCGGCGATCCCGCGGAGCCGTACAGGATGCCGGCCGGACCGCGCAGGAACACCACGTCCTCGACACCGAACATCGACCCGCCGTACCGCCCGCCGGCGTTGAGACCCACGAAGCCATCCACCCGTGTGTCGTTCGGCCCCATCCGGTAGCCCCGCGAGTAGAAGTGGTAGCTGCCCGTCCGATACGAGTTGACGGACATGCCGGGCACGTAGAGCAACGCGTCGCTCACGGACCGGAAGTTCTGCTCCTTGATGCGCTCGGCGCTGAAGATGGTCAGGCTGCGCGCGGTCTCGAGCAGCGGGGTCGGCAGCTTCAGGGCGGTGTCGTCCACCCGCGTCGCCGCGCCTTCGACTGTGATCCGCTCGGTGAACACCGCCGGCTGCAGGCCGACCGAGAGCCGTGAGTCACCGGTCGCCGCGACCGTCACCTCGCTCTGGAGGGCACCAAACCCCTGGCGCACGACGGTCACGACATACCGCGTCCCGGCCAGCCCGGTCGCACGGTAGACCCCTTCATCGGCCACCCAGGCGAGGTCGACGGGCGGGAGGCCGTCGGCCTGGGCCATGACCATCGCGCCCGCGACGGCCGCGCCTGTCGGGTCGGTGACCTGTACCGTCAGGCGGCCCGCCCCGGGGTGCGCGGCCTCCTGCGCGAGGACGGGAGCACCCGCAGCGACCAGGGCAACGACCGCGGCGCGCGCGGCGAGGGCCAGAATCGGACGAAGACCGGGAAGAAGCGATCGGCGGGAAACGGTTACGAAGGAACGCACGCACATGATCGGAACCACGAACCTTTCTGACGCTGTGGCGTTGAGAGCGCAGGCGCTCTCGCAGGGAGCCACGACCGACCTCGGTGTCGTGGCCCGGAGATGGACGGACTCCGTGAGACGAGGTCGCTCACGCCACCTTCTGCGCGGACGCGGCCGTCGTCGGGCGCCGGGAGGTCCACGCGCGGAAACGGCGCCACGCCAGAGCCACTCCCGTCCACACGAGGACCACCCCACCTGCCGAGACGATGCCGGCAATCGTCTGCCCGGTGAGCCCGTAGTACTCGCCCGTGTGGGCGAACCGGAACCACGAGCGCAGCCGGCGTCCGGCGCTCTGGTCCGCGAACGTCTCCCACTTCTCGACCGCGCCGCTGGCCTGGTTGATCGTGAGCGTGCCGCGCTTCTGCGGCTGCCCGCCGTAGCCTTCATCGATGGTGAACACGTACGGCTGCCCGGCCGCCTGCGGCAGTCGGATGGTCATCGCGCGCCACCCGGCGATCTGCCGGTCCGCCGTTGCGAAGCGCTGATCGAGACCCTCCAGCAAGAGCGGCGCGCGCGGCTCGCGGACGGTGTCACCGCCTCGCGCAGCACCGCGTGCTCCGGCCCGGGCGGGGCTGCCGGGACGTGGAGCGCCCGACGGCTGCGGCGGAGCCTCGCCCGCCAGTCGATACACGAGGTTGCTGGCCCACGGATACGAGATGGGCACGGCCCCGGCGACGACAATGGCGAGGGGCACGGCGGACCAGATGCCGATGACGTTGTGCCAGTTGAAGTCCCGCGCTTTCGACGTCAGGCCGCGCCGGAACCACAGGACGTTCCGGAACTGCAGGCGACTCCAGACACGTGGCACCCACAGGTAGATCCCGCTGAGGACGATGAACAGGAACGCAAGATTGGCAGCGCCCGTCACGGCCTTGCCGACCGGGCGGCTCGTCCCCTCGAGGGCCAGCCACCGGTGCCAGTTCGTCATGGTCCGGAAGAAGGTTCGAAGGTCCGCGGGTGGCGGACCGATGACGGCACCGGTGAAGGGCTCGACGAGCAACGGCCCGGCCCCATCCAGTGCCAGGGTGGCCGGCGCCGACGGGTCCGCGCGAAGCGTGAGCGTGGTCGGCACCGCCTCCGGCCTCGCCTCACGGACGCGCGCCAGCAGCGTCTCCGGCGAGAGTCGTGCGGTATCAGCCGAAGGCGGTGCCGACCACGCCCGGCGGTCGGCCCACTCGAGCATCTGCTTCTCGTAGGTGAGCGCCACGCCGGTGACGGACATAATGAGCACCACGACGCCGGCGAGCACGCCGGACACCAGGTGGAGCCAGAACAGGACGGAACGGAATCGGGTCATGGCCGGTTGAAGTTGAGACCGAATCTCAACTTGTCCCCACGAGCCTAATCCCGACCAAAACAGTCGGTCAAGCACAAAATGAGAATAGATCTCAATTCAGACCTCGGCGAGTCGTTTGGGGCCTGGCGGATGGGGCAGGACGAGGCGCTGATGCCGGCCATCACGTCGGCCAATATCGCGTGCGGCTTCCACGCCGGCGACCCCGGCGTGATGCGGGAGACGGTGCAGTTGGCCCGCGCCCACGGTGTCGCCGTAGGCGCCCATCCGGGCTTCCCGGACCTCGCCGGGTTCGGGCGCCGGGAGATCCGCTGCACGCCCAGGGAGATCGAGGACATGGTCGTCTACCAGGTGGGCGCCCTGGCGGCCGTCGCGGCGGCCCAGGGGGTGCGCCTGCAGCACGTGAAGGCGCATGGCGCCCTTTACAACATGGCATGCCGGGACGAGGCGCTGGCCGCGGCGATCGCAAAGGCGACGGCGCTGCTCGACCCGGGGCTGTTCCTGTTCGGGCTGCCCGGATCGGCACTCCTGGCCGCGGGCGCGCAGCACGGCCTTCGGACTGCGGCCGAAGTCTTCGCGGACCGCGCCTACAACCCCGACGGTTCGCTCGTGTCACGGAGCCGGGCCGGGAGTGTCATCGACGACACGTCCCGGGTCGTGGCGCGGGCCGTTCGGATGGCGCGCAGCCGGACCGTCACCACCATCGATGGGACGGAACTGGCCGTGCAGGCCGACACGATCTGCGTTCATGGCGACACGCCCGGCGCCGCGGAACTGGCGATGGCCATCCGCCGGGCCCTGGAGGAGGAGCACGTGCGCGTGACCGCGCTCGGACACGCCGAGGCCGGGACAGAACCGTAAGTTCAGAGACGATGCTGTCGACGGGCGGCGGCGGTGCCCGGCAGGGCCTTCAGGCGAACCCGCGAAAAATGGCCTGATTCCGCGAGCGCCACAGGCGGCACGGAGCTTGTTTATGTAGGGGGCGTCGCCAGTTTGTTATCTACGGCACTGTGCCGTAGATGCTGGGGGGAGCCAAGCTGGCGGCAATTCTCGTGGGGGAAGGGCAGTCCGTGGCATACACGGGCTGCCCTTTTCTCTTTCGCGCGTGCCTCGCCCTCGACGCCAGGCCGTCGGGCGCTCTACTTCTCACTTCTCACTTCTCACTTCTCACTTCTCACTTCTCACTTCTCACTTCTAAACGCTGACGCCCTCGGGGTACTGCAGCGCCAGGCGCAGTTCCTTGGCGAGCCCGTCCACGGTGCCCTGGCGCTTCCACGCGCCGTCGGTCTCGAACCGGAGCGAGCCGATCCGGCGGCCCCAGGGCGAGATGACGCGGCCGATCGCGCGCGAGTCGGCACGGTCCGCGTGCTGCTGGTCGATCTTCTGGATGACGTCGGGCGCCACGCGAATGAAGGCCCGCAGCGCCGCCGCCGACTTGATGCTGTACTTCCGGCCGTTCCACGCGGGCTCGAAGATGTTGGCGATCTGCTTGAAGTAGTTCACGAAGAACCGTTTGGCGTCCTCGCGGAAATCCTCCGCTTTGCGCGCGCCCCCGAGCGCTTCGGAATCCGCGAAGAGCTTCTTCAGCTCCTGGGCCAGCGGCGCCTGGGCCACGCGGCCCTTGCCGACGCCAAGCAGCTTGATGTCGCCGCACAGGGGCGACTCCTCGCGGTCGTTCAACGCCCGGACGACATCGTGCGCCGCGGCCAGCGCCTCGTCCCGATACAGTTGACGCCCTGAAAGCGTCACCAGGTGCGACGCGTTCAGCCGCGTATGCTTCGCGTTGATCGTCACGAACATCTGGACGATGTGGTCCTCGGGGAGGCGGTCGAAGATGATGGCCGGCACCGTGAACGGCTCGTCGCCGAAGCGGTCGATGTCCGCGTGCAGGGCCAGCAGCCGGTGCTGCCCGTCGATGGCGCGCAGGATACCCTCACGCTCCGGCACCTTCAGCCGCCCCATGGACCCGCCGGGCTCCACGGCGTCGAAGGCCAGCTTCTCATCGGCCGAGATGATCACCGCACCGGGGATCGATGGCAGGTCGCGAGCCTGCCGGCACTGTTCGTAGTACTGGACCAGCTCCTCGATCTTCTTCCGGATGATCTGCCGCTGGTAGGCCTTCTCACTGGACGCGATCCGCCGCTCGAGCAGATCCCAGTTGATCTTCGACTGCTGGCCCTTCTTCCGGCCCCTGACGCCCGCAGCCTGGTCGATGTAACTCAACACTTCGAAACGGACCAGTTTGTCGATGTCACTGGCGGTGAGAGAGGCCTGATAGAATTGCACGCCGAACTGCTGCATCCGGATTGCGGCGACGCTGATCATAGGGTTCCGCCCAAAGGGTTGGATTCTACCGTCCTGCGCTCACGGGCTCAACGGTTTTTGCCTGTTCAACCTATCTCGCCGAGCTGGAAGGAGTTACCACAAATGCGTGGTCTTTCACATGCCAAGCTGAGCCTTGGCGTCCTCATCGCGGCTGGCCTCATCGTGGGCTCGGCTGTCGGCTCCTGGGCCGACGAGCCGCAGCCCGCACGACCGGCGGCAAGGGGGGCGGCCCAGGCCGCGGCCAACGACGAGGACTTCGCCAGCTTCGTCAAGCAGGCCACGACCAAGCCCGAGTTCCTGTCTCCCCTGGTGGACCACCTGCCCAGGCGGGCCGGGGTGCCCACGCCGAAGGACATCCTCGGCTACCACATCGGGACCGAGAAGAAGCTCACCTACACGGCCGACCAGTTCCGCTTCTTCCGCACGCTCGAGAAGGCCCTGCCGGGCCGTGTGAAGACGTTCACCATCGCGAAGACGGAGGAAGGCCGCGACATTCTCGTCGCCTTCATCAGCTCCGAGACCAACATCAGGAACCTCGAGCTGAATCGGCAGAACATGAAGCGCCTGGCGGACCCGCGCGGCCTCACCGAAGCCGAGGCGCAGCGGGTCGTCGCCGCCACCAAGCCGCATTACCACATCACCACGGGCCTCCACAGCGCGGAAACCAACCCGCCCGAGAGCGCGATGGAACTGGGCTACCGCCTGGCGGTCAGCGAGGAGCCCTACATCCAGCAGATTCGAGACAACGTCATCGTCAGCATCACGCCGTCCACCGACGTGGACGGCCGCGACCGCTACGTGGACTGGTACTACGCCTACAAGATCGACGAGCCGTATGAGGGCGGCGAGAACTACGGCGGCCCGCCGTACTGGGGCAAGTACGTCTTTCACGACAACAACCGCGACATCAACTACGGCGTCGACTCCCTTCGCGCGCACCTCGACTGGTACCTGAACTGGGTGCCTCCCATCTGGCACGACGTCCACGAGGCGCAGACCCTGCTCTACACCTTCAGCGGCCAGCCGCCCCAGAACGCGAATCTCGACCCGATGCTCTACACGGAGCTCCCCTTCTTCGCCACCTACGAGGTCAACCGGCTGACCAGCTACGGCATGCCGGGCGTCTGGCACTTCGGGTTCGTGGACATGTGGTCACCCGGTTACCTGGGATTCTCGGCGGCCAACCACAACGGCATGCTCCGGATGTACGAGGTGTTCAACCAGGGCGGCGCCAACACGAAGAAGGCGCGTCTGCAGGGCCCGCAGACCACTCGCCAGTGGTTCCGCCCCAACCCGGCGCCAGCCGGCGAGGTCGACTGGTCCATTCGCAACTCGATCAACTACGCCCAGACGGGCCTGCTCACCGCGCTCGAGCTCACCTCGAGGTTCCCGACCATGGTCGTGGAGAACTTCTACAAGAAGTCGGCGAACGGGGTCGCCGCGGGCCAGAGCAAGCCGCCTCATGGCTTCGTCATTCCCGCCGGCCAGCGCGACCAGACGCAGGTGGACCGCGTGGCCAACCTGCTTCGCCGCCAGGGCATCGAGGTGCACAGAGCCGATGCCTCGTTCACGGTGAAGGACGGTACGTTTCCTGGAGGTTCCTACCTCGTGAAACTGAACCAGCCTTATGGGAGGCTGGCCAAGACGCTGCTCGAGAAGCAGACCTACCCGGATCCGCAGCTGAACACCTACGACGACAGCGCGTGGACGATGCCGCTGGCGAACAACATCGAGGTGAAGGCCATCGAGGACAAGACGGTCCTCGACACGAGCGCCACGCTGCTCGCCGCGGACGTGACGACGGCCGGCTCGGTGGTGGGAGGGCCGGGATCGGTCCTGGCCGTCCGGCACAACGGGGCTCTCAACCTCATCACGCTGCGATACCGCCTGAGGGACGTGGCGGTGAAGGGCGCGAAGGCGGCGTTCAAGGCGGGTGACCAGGAGTTCCCCGCCGGGTCGTTCCTCGTGCCGGCGTCGGACCGCGCTCGCAGGGAAATCGAGTCGCTCGGGCTCGTGGCAGTCAGCCTGGCGTCGGCGCCGGAGGTGGAGACCGTCGACGTGGACCTCCCGCGCATCGCCCTCTACACCACGTGGGCCAACACCGAGAAAGTGGGCTGGGTGCGCCTGGCCTTCGATCGCTTCGAGATCCCCTTCGACCTGATCCACAAGGACCACGTCCAGGCCGGCGCGAACCTGCGATCGAAGTACGACGTCATCGTCGTGCCGCACCAGACGCAGAACGGCAAGTCGGTGGTGTACGAGCAGCCGAAGCTGTCGCGTCCGCTGCCCTACAGGAAGAACGACCGGTTCAAGTCGCTCGGCATGTATGCCGAGACCGACGACGTGCGCGGCGGGATGGGCCTGGCGGGCGTTACGGAGTTCCAGAGGTTCCTCGACGCGGGCGGCCTCGTCATGACCTTCGGCGTCGCCAGCTACTTCCCGGCCGAGTTCGGCCTGGCGCGCGGCGTGGACGCGCAGCGCCCGGCGCCGGGCTGGTACGCGCCTGGCCCGTACGTGCAGAGCGAGATCCTGCAGCCGGCGCACCCGCTCTTCTACGGCTATGCCGGTCAGAAGACGCTACCGGTGCGCTGGGCCGACGGCCCGCTCCTCCAGGCCGGCCCGCCGGGCGAATTCGCGGCCTTCATGGGCTCGTCGCCCGAGCGGCCGCAGGTGCTGGCGCGCTATCAGGGCGGCGAGGCCGGCGTGCTGAGCGGCCTGATGCGCGGCGCCGATCAGCTGCGCAACCGGCCGATGATCGTGGACGCGCCGTCGGGCAAGGGCCGCGTGCTGCTCTTCGCCAACAATCCCATCTACCGGTGGCAGACCTTCGGCGAACACGCGCTGGTCTTCAACACACTGCTCTTCTGGAACGACCTCCCGGCGGGAGCGTCGGGGGCGCCGGCGACCACCGCGCCGCGGCCGTAGAGGCGCGGGTCTAGTACTACTTTGTTAGATTCGCAGATTGATTTCCGCGAGTTTCTGCATGGTTCGTAAGTAATGCGGTCGCGTCACAAAGAAATGGGCCGTCAGGATCTCGGTGATCACCGCCCGTGCGACCGGCAGGGTAGGCAAACGCGCGCCGGCGCGGCGTCGTTCGTCCTGCAGCCAGGCGTACGCCACGGCCGTCAGCACGACGTGACGATGCCAGCCGACAAACGAGCGCCCCTCGAAGTGATCGAGCCCGAGCTCGTCCTTCAGTTCTTCGTA
>CAUJDN010000133.1 GCA_963169195.1 Acidobacteriota bacterium
CGCCGAGCAGCAGCGTGAGGATACCTGGAAAGAGCACCTCGTTGAACGGCTCGATCCACGGCAGCCACCACCGGTGAGCCCAGGCGGACGAGGCCAGCCACGCGCCAGCGTCGGCGGAGTACATCCGCGCGTCCTCCAGGGTGCGCGCGAAGCCGGTCTCGCGCTGGATCTCGAGGTAGGGGACGAAGAAGGGAACCGTCAGCCCGATGGCCACGAACGCCGCGAGGGCGATGCCGACCCAGTAGTCGCGATCCCGCCAGCGCTGCCGGGACGCGGCGACCACCAGCGTGCCGAGGCCGATCATCAACCCGGCGAAGATGCCGTAGTACGCGCAGGCCAGTGCCTGCAGCCACAGCAGCACGCCGAGCGTGACGCTGCGGCCCACCGTGACGCGATCCGCCAGCCGGTGGAAGGCGAGCAGGCAGAACGGGATGCCGCCGGTGAACAGCAGCTGGATGTGGGCGGTGCGCGCGAAGGCGAACGGGCAGAACGCGTAGAGGATGGCCGCGACGGCCGCCGCGCCCCAGTGGCCCGTGAGGTATCGCACGAGGTAGTACGCGCCGGCGGCCGCGATCACGAACGCGAGCAGCGCGACGGTGTTGTGCGTCGTGTAGGGATTCCGCGTCAGGGCCCAGACGGGTGCGCCGAGGGCGCCCTCGACGAGGTTCGGCTCCGAGAAGGCCAGCGCATTCCGCTGTGGGAAGAAGATGTTCGCCTGGTAGACGCCCAGCGGGTCGGTCGTCAGTGCCTGGGCCACCCAGTTCACCACCCAGATGCTCCACCGCCCATCATCGGTGTTGATGCGGCCGATGCGGTCGACCTTGAAGGCCAGCGGGTAGGTGAGGACCGCCGTGATCGCGGAGGCACCGAGGACCACGGCCGCGGCCTCGGCGAGGCCCCGGAAGCGCATGCGCGTCGTATGGTAGCATGCCCGGTCGGCCCACCTGCCCGATGGATCGTCTTCTCGAGCTCACGTCTCTCGCCGAGCAATCCCACTTCTGGTTCCGCGGCTTCCGCTGGTTCGTGCGGCCGCTCCTGGCGCGCGCGACGGCGGGCCTTGCGCGGCCGCGCATCCTCGACTGCGGCTGCGGGACCGGCACGAACCTGGCGATGCTGGACCCTTACGGGGAGGTGTTCGGCTTCGACCTCACCTGGCGCGGCCTGCAGTTCGCGCACGAGCGCGGCCGGCGCCGCATTGCCCGGGCCAGCATCGACGCCATCCCGTTCGCGTCGAACTCGTTCGACCTGGTGACCTCGTTCGACGTGTTCCAGACGCTGCCCGATCCGGTGGAGCGGGAGGCGGCTGGCGAGCTGGCCCGCATCCTCAAGCCGGGCGGGGCCGCCGTGCTGAACTTCGCCGCGATGGAGATGCTGCGGGGCGGGCACTCGGTGCTGGCCGAGGAGGTGCGGCGCTACAGCCCGGCGCAGGTCCGCCGCCTGCTCGAGGGAGCCGGCTTGCAGGTGGAGCGCCTCACGTTCGCCTTTGCCACGATCTTTCCGCTGATGCTGGCCGCGCGGGTCGGGCATCGGTGGCGACGCCCAGGCGGGGAGGCGGAGGCCGCGGAGTGGGAGATCAAGGTACCCGCCGCGCCCATCAACGGCGCGCTGACGCTCGCGCTCGGTGCCGAGGCGCTCGCGCTCCGCGTGCTCCCCATGCCATTTGGCTCGTCATTGATCTGCCTCGCCCGCAAGCCGCGATAGGGGGAGCGAACCTCCGGGCCCAGGCCCGGAGCATCCGAGAATCCCAGAACCCCAGAACCCGAGAACCTCAGAACCTCAGAACCTCAGAACCTCAGAACCCCAGAACCACAGAACCTCAGAACCTCAGAACCTCACCACACCCGTGAAGTAGAGCCCCTTGAACGTGAGGGAGCCCGTGTCCCGGTCGGCCTGGTAGAAAACGTCCACGGAACGATATCCAACCGTCGCGCCGACGTTGTTGGTGAAGTTCACGGTGCCGTAGATGTCGAAGTCCGTGTACTCGCCGTCGTAGTCCTCGCTGAGGTTGTCGGGGACGCGGAAGAACGACAGCTCGCCGCCGATGGCGACGTTCTTCGTGACGTAGCCGCGGCCGACGAAGCCGATGGTCGGGATGGGGGCGACGGCGGTGGTGAACTCCTCGCCGATCGGGCTCAGCAGCTCCACCCGCACGTCGGTGTATTTCGCGTCGAGCAGGACCCCGGCAAACCCTCGGTTCCGGTAGATGAAGTCGTACTCGTAGCCGAAGCGGAAGGTGTTGTACTGCGCGGTCGTGCTGACGGGCAGGCCCACCCGGTAGCGCTGGCCGTTGAACACGAACTCGCGCTGGAGCGTGACCGCGTCGGTGAGGTATTCGACGGGCAGGTACTCGAACCGGAACTTGTGTTTCGTGGCCGGTCGGAGCACCACGTTCAGCCGGCCCAGGTTCTTCTTGGCGATACCCAGGTCGTCCACCAGGTTCACGTCGGTGCCGAGGATGCCGAGCGATTCCGAATTCACGATGAGGCCCGGCGTGGCGTTCCACCAGCCGTAGGACGCCTCGACGTGATAGTCCTCCCCGACGGCGGCCTCCATCGGCGGCCGGAACTGGGCCTGCGCCGGCAGCGCCCCTGCCCCGAGCAACGCCATCGCGAGTGCGCCCACCCGCCACGCCGCCGACCGTCGCACGATGTCCCTCTGTGCCATGACCGTTCCACCTGGCCCCGAAGATTGTTGCCACCTACCGTATCGGTCGATGACCGACGGCCCTTTAGCCGGCCAGAGGGAGGGACCGGCGTGCCCGAGTGGGAGTCGGACAAGTCTCAGGGTATCAGATCCCCTGATGATTGGCGACAATCGGCCATCGTCAAGGGGCGCGGCGCAGCTAGCCCTTCCCCATGGCCAGTTGCCGCCCGCGGCCCAGCACGCTGGCCCACTTCGCAATGGCCTGCCCGAGGATGACGACGGCGCACAGCATCATGGCGACGGTGCAGACCGTGAGCACCCAGCCCTGCACCTGCGTGCCGGGATCGGGGCCGACGGCGAGGGGCCAGAAGTTGTCGCGGACGTTCAGGTACCCGCCGTAGAGCGTGTTGGTGGCCAGGAAGGACAGCGGCAGCAGGGTCACCCACGTGTACTTGGCCTTCCCCATGTTGATCAGGATGGTGGTCGCCACGGCCAGGGCCACCGAGGCGAGCAACTGGTTGGCGACGCCGAACATGGGCCAGATGGTATTGATGCTGCCGGTGTAGATGAAATAGCCCCAGCCGAGCACCAGCAGCGCCGTGGCGATCATCGCGCCGGGCATCCACTCCTTCTGCGCGAAGGGAGGAAAGGCCTTGCCGAGGAACTCCTGGAGGAGGAAGCGGCCGACGCGTGTGCCGGAGTCGATGGTCGTCAGGATGAACAGCGCCTCGAACATGATGGCGAAGTGGTACCAGTACGCCAGCAGGCCCTGCATCCCCGGCATGGCCGAGAAGATCTGCGCCATGCCGACCGCCAGCGAGACGGCGCCGCCCGTGCGCCCGGTCACGGTTTCCCCGACGGCCGCCTCGATTCCGGCCAGGTGCACCGGCGCCAGCTGTGCGCCCTGAAAGGTCAGGCCCGCGTATTGCGCGGGCGCCACGTTGATGGCGAAGTAGTCACCCGGCTCCATGGCGCTCGCCGCCACGAGCGCCATCAGGCCGACGAGACACTCGATGAGCATGGCGCCATAGCCGATGGGGCGGATGTCGGTTTCCCTGTCCACCATCTTCGAAGTCGTCCCGGAGCTGATGAGCGCGTGGAATCCCGAGATGGCGCCGCAGGCGATGGTGATGAAGCAGAAGGGGAAGAGCGGACCCGGGATGATGGGGCCGCCGCCGTCCACGTACTCCGACAGGGCCGGCATCTTGAACTCGGGATTCACCCAGATGACGCCGAGGGCGAGGAAGAAGATGGTGCCGATCTTCGTGAACGAGCTCAAATACCCGCGCGGGGACAGCAGCACCCACACCGGCAGCACCGAGGCCGCGAACCCGTAGACGCAGAGCGCAATCACAATCCCGGTGCGCGACAGATCGAACAGGCTGGCGAACCACCCGGCCGAGTGGTTCAGCGGCTCGCCGCCCACGAGCGCCAGCAACAGGCCGATGACGCCGATGATCGTCGCCTCGACGATGCGGCCCTTGCGCCAGACGTACATCCAGAAGCCCATGAAGATCCCGAGCGGGATGGTCATGGCGATGGTGAAGGTGCCCCAGACGCTGTCCGCCAGGGCGTTGACGACGTTGATACCCAGGCCGGCGATCGCGATGACGAGGATGAAGAGGATTGCAATCGATGCCACGACGCCGGCCGACGGGCTGATCTCGTCCTTCACGATGTCGGCCAGCGAGCGACCGCCCCGGCGCGTGGACGCCCACAGGATCATCGAGTCGTGGACGGCGCCGGCCAGCACCACGCCGGCGACCAGCCAGATCAGTCCCGGCGCGTAGCCGAACTGCGCCGCCAGCATCGGCCCGACGAGCGGGCCCGCGCCGGTGATGGCCGCGAAGTGGTGCCCGAACAGGACCCAGCGGGAGGTGGGGTAGTAATTCGCGCCGTCGTAGTTGGCGTGCGCAGGCGTGACGCGCGAGTCGTCCAGCACCCAGATGCGCGTGGCGATGAACGCGCTGTAATAGCGGTAGGCGATCGCCAGGATGCCCAGGACGGGGACCACGACGTACAGCGCATGCATGGCGCGCGATGATAGCTGCGTTTACGAGGGGTCAGGCTCGCACGTGCGCAATCCGGCTGCCCGGGAATCTATCATGGTTTCGGCAGGGATCCATCGGCGGGCACCGATGGCCGGGGTGAGGCGGTCCTGTCGGCCTCGCGCTGGCGGAACATCCGATCGACCAGGCCCGGCGCGCTCATCTGCGGGTTCCATCCGAGGCGCAACACCGTCAATCGCACCGGGCGGCGCCCGAATGCCAGCGCCTCCGTACAGCTCCACAGGTAGAGATCGATGACGCGTCCCTGCACGGCCGGTCCCGTGTCCATGACGGTCCAGATGCCGCTGTAGCGCTGGTTGGGCAGGTCCACGCGCACCACGGTGCCGACGGGAAGCAGCGCGGGATCCGCCGCCGCGATGCCCGTGCGCACGACCACGCCGGACGCCGTCCTGTCGCCCTTGCAGTACGCCGTGGCGGTGAAGGCCAGCTGGGCGCCGGCCTGCGGCAGGCTCGTGGCTTCGGCGATCGTGGCCTGTCTGGCGGCGTAGCGGGAGTCGCGGGTCGTGGTTTCGTACAGGAAGACGTAGACCAATGCGACGGTCAGCGTCGCGAGAGTGCGCAGCACGATGGACTGTGAGATCTGCACCTGCCTCACTCCCGGAAGTGCTCGAACCCCTCGGGCCACGCCCGCCGGCGACCGTTGCGCTCGAGCCAGAGCCCGCCGTCGCGCGTGAGCACGCCAATCCGCGTCAGGGGCGGCGCCGCCACGTGCCGCCGGACGTTCCTCAGGCGCCCGCCCCAGCGCGGAGGGACCGCGAGCAGCAGCTCGTAATCCTCGCCGCCCGCCACGGCGCACTCGACCGGGTCAGCACCGCGCCGCTCCCACCACCGTCTCGCGCCGGGATCGACAGGCACGGCCTCGGCCGAGACGACGGCGCCGCAGCCGCTGGCGGCCGCAACCTGGCGGACGGCATCGGCCAGGCCGTCGCTCAGGTCCATGGCCGCGCGCGCGGCCCGCACCTTCGCCACCGCCACGCCGAGCCGCACACGCGCATCCGGGCGCAGGTGCCGTGCCACGCAGCCGGCGTCCGTCGCGTCTCCCGCCGCCAGCATCTCGAGGCCCGCACGCGCCGAGCCGACCGTGCCGCTCACCCACAGCTCGTCGCCCGGGTGGCCGCCGTCACGCGTGAGCCAGCGGCGCGAGGCCACCTCGCCGCCCGCCGTCACGTCCACGACGAGGCCCGCCGGGCTCCGCGTGATGTTTCCGCCCGCCACCGAAACGCCGTGCACCTGCGCCAGGGCGGCAAGGCCTTCCGTCAACTGCTCGACGTCTTCCACGGGGAGGGCACCGGGCAGGGCGAGGGACAACAGCGCCCACCGTGGGATTGCCCCCATGGCGGCCAGGTCGCTGAGGTTCACGGCCAGGGCCTTGTGCCCGATATCGGCGGGCCGGCACCACGCGCGGGAGAAATGCACGTCCTCGACCAGCGCGTCGGTGGTGACCACGAGCCGATGGTGGCGCCGCGGCTCGATGACCGCGGCATCGTCGCCCGGCCCGACCAGGATGTGGGCGCCCGGCCGGGGAAGGCGCGCCATGATGCGCGCCAGCAGGGCGTGTTCGCCCAGTTCCGATACCGTCACGAAAGGGTGTCCCGCCTTGCCGTGTGGGGAGGGTTGCTGAACCTGCAAGAGCAGGTGGAGCCGCTGTAAGAGCCGCGCTTCAGGCTTCCTCTCCACGGAGGCGTGCACACCACGCGGCTGTCGCAACTCGCTTGGTTTTAACGTTGGCTCAGACAAGCCTCCGGAACCATCACGAACAACGCAGGACTACCCCGATCTTAGGGCCGGGGGCGGGCCGGGTCAAGGCTCGGTCGTGAAACCGCAACGATTCAGCGAAAATCTGTGGCGAGACGCGACGGTCTCGCGGCACGCCTGCCCGGCGATCCCGCTCAGTCCGCCAGGGCCAGCGCCTGGTCCACGATGCGCTCGAGGGCGGCCGTGCGCTCGGCCAGCGTGCCGGAGTCCGTGGCCTGTTGCTCGCGGGCCCGGAAGTACTCGTCGGTGATGTTGAGCGCGGTCAGGATGACGAGGGCCACCGTGTCGGCCGATGGTGCCGCCAGGGCGGCCCTGTTCAACCGCGAGTCCACGTGCGCGGCAAGCTGCTCCACGTACGGGGCGTCCAGACTGGTCTTGATCGGGTACTGCTGGCCGTGAATCTCGACGGTGACGACTTTGAGATCCCGCATGGTGCGCCCCTCAGGCGTAGCCGCGGAGGCGGAGCGGCCTCAACCGGCTACAGGTTGAGGCCATCCAGCTGCTGCAGCATCTCCGTGACCCGCGCCCGGATGAGGTCCCGCTCCTCGCGGAGCGTCACGGCCTCGGCGGAACTGCCCTCGGCGTCGGCCAGCCGGGCCTTGAGCGCCTCGACTTCGCGCTGCAGCTTCGCGTTCTCGTCGCTGACCCGGACCTGCTCGTTCTTGAGCCGCCCGATCAGGCTCACCAGCATCTTGACCTTCTCTTCGAGCCGATCGATCGGCTCCAGTCCCGCCGCGCTCTTCGTGGCCACGTCCACCTCAATCCCAGAACCCACACCCACCGCGCCGCGCGAGCGTCAGCGCGGCCCAGAACCCGAGAACCCTACCGCCTGACCGCTCCCAGCTTCTTCGCCAGGACCTCGACCACGGCCGTGGTGGCTGCCTCGACCTCGCCATCGGTGAGCGTCCGATCGACGGCCTGAAACGTGAGGCGCAACGCCAGGCTGACCTTGCCGTCCGGAATGCCCTTCCCGAGATACCGATCGAACTCCGTCACGCTGACCAGCGTGGCAGGCGCGTTCGACCGAATGGTGCCACGAACCGTGGCGGCAGACAAGGATTCGTCCAGCAGCATCGCGATGTCCCGCACCGCCGCCGGGAAGCGCGGCAGCGGCGTCGTCATGCGCGCCGGCGCGATGCCCGTGGGAGAGAGCGGGTCGAGGTCGCACTCGGCGACGTACACGATGTCGCTCGCCGGGAGATCGTGCGCATCGCCGATGGCCGGCTGCAACTGCCCCAGCCAGCCCACGCAGCGGTCGCCGCTGGTGAGGGCCGCCGCGCGTCCCGGAACCAGTACCGCGGCGGCCACGGAGCCGGCGGCTGGTGGGTGTGCCGTGAGCTCCACGTCGAAGAGCGAGGCCAGTTGCTCGACGACGCCCTTCATGTCGTAGAAGTCCACGTCGCGTCGGCCGCCGCTCCAGTGATCCGGGGTGGCGAGACCGGTCCATGCCAGGCCGATGGCGCGCATCTCTCCGCGCGGCGAGAATCGCGTGCCGATCTCGAAGAGCTGGATGTCGCGTCGCCCGTGGCGCCGGTTGTGGCTCACGGCCTCCACGAGCCCGGGCACGAGGCTGGGGCGCATCACGGCGAACTTCTCCGAGAGCGGGTTGGCGAGGGCCACGGCGGCCTCGTCGCCCTGGAAGGGCCCGGCGTGGCGGGCCTCGATGAACGCGAAGCTGATGGCCTCCGAGAACCCGGCGGCCAGGGCGACCTTCCGCGCGCGGGCATCCCGCGCGATGCGGGGATCGGAGGGCGCCGGCGCCTGCTCCACGCCGGGGAAGGTGGCGGGCAGGTGCTCGAAGCCGTGGTGCCGGCCGACCTCCTCGATGAGATCCACGTCGCGGTGCATGTCCACGCGCCACCCCGGCGCCACGACGGACCATCCGCCCGGCGCGGGTGCGACCTCGAAGCCCAGCGCCGCGAGAATCCGTCGGACCTCGTCGGCGGGAACCGGCATGCCGAGCAGGCCCTGCACGCGCGCGTGCGCGAGGTGCAGGGGCGTCGGCTGGTGCGGCACGGGGTGCACGTCGATGGCGGGCCCTGGCGTCCCCGCGCCCAGCTGCGCGAGCAGCTCGCAGGCGCGGGCCATGGCCACGGCCTGGATGGTGGGATCGGCGCCGCGCTCGAAACGCATCGAGGCCTCGGTGCGGAGGGCGAGGGCCCGGCTCGTCGCGCGCACCGACTGCGGCTTGAACCAGGCCGACTCGAGCACGATGCGGCGCGTGCCGGACGACACCTCGGAGTCGGCGCCGCCCATCACGCCGCCGATGGCGCTCGGACGCTCGGCGTCGGCGATGACCAGCATGTCCGAAGTGAGCCGCCGCGGCCTGCCATCGAGCGTCGTCAGCGATTCACCGGGCCTCGCGCGGCGGACGACGATGGCCGGGCCTGCCAGGCGCGCGTGGTCGAACGCGTGCAGGGGCTGCCCGAGCTCGAGCAGCACGTAGTTCGTGATGTCCACGACGTTGCTGATGGGACGGACACCACAGGCGCTCAGGCGATCCGCCATCCACGCGGGCGACGGCGCGATGGTGACATCGGCCACGGCGCCGACGTAGCGGGCGCAGAGATCGGGCGACTCGATGGTGATCGGCATCGCAGGGAGCGGCGACGGCGGGGCTGGGGCTCCGGCGTCGGGCGCACCCGGCCCGGCCGCGCCCACGCGCATGGACGGCGCGCGGAACGGCAGGCCGTACACGACCGCGATCTCGCGTGCGACCCCGGCCATCGACATGCAGTCGGGCCGGTTCGCCGTCACGTCGAAGTCCATCAACGCGTCGTCGCCCATGGGCTCGAGGCCCTCGAGCGCCAGGCCTCGCAGCGATAGCGTCCGCCCGATCGCCTCGGCCGGCTCGTCGATGTCGACGAACTCGCGAACCCAGGAGAGCAGCACCTTCATCGGCCGAATTGCTCCAGGAAGCGCAGGTCGTTCTCGTAGAAGAGGCGGATGTCCTCGACGCCCCACTTGAGCAGCGCCACGCGCTCGATGCCCATGCCGAAGGCAAACCCCGTGACCTCGTCCGGGTCGTAGCCGACGTATTCGAACACGGCGGGGTGCACCATGCCGCTGCCGAGGATCTCGAGCCACCCGGTGCGCTTGCACATCGGGCAGCCCCCGCCGTTGCAGCGGATGCAGCGGATGTCGACTTCGGCGCTGGGCTCGGTGTACGGAAAGAAGCTGGGACGGAAACGGACGTCCTGACCGGGCCCGAAGAGCGCGGTCGCCATCGAGAGCAGCGTCCCCTTGAGATCGGCCAGGGTCACGCCGCGGCCGACCACGAGTCCCTCGACCTGATGGAACATCGGCGTGTGCGTGAGATCCAGGCTGTCGCGGCGGTAGACCGGCCCGATCGCGACGAGCCGCACCGGCGGATCGTGGCGCTCCATCTGGCGGATCTGCATGGCCGAGGTGTGGGTCCGCAGCAGCGTGAGCGGCTGCGGCGCCCTCGGGGCGAGGCCGCGGGTCGGCGGGTCGCCGGCCGCGGGCGTCAACGGCGTCTCGAGGTAGAGCGTGTCCTGCATGTCGCGCGCCGGGTGATCGGCGGGCATGTTGAGGGCCTCGAAGTTGTGGTAGTCGTCCTCGATTTCGGGGCCCTCGAGGACCTGATAGCCGAGGCGCGAGAAGATGGCGCCAATCTCTTCCCGGATGAGGCTGAGGGGGTGACGGCAGCCCAGCCGGGGCGCGCGGCCGGGCAGCGTGATGTCCACGGCGCCCGCCGGGCGGCGCGTGGCGGCGAGCGCGGCCTCGCGCTCCGCCAGGGCCGCTTCCACGTGCTTCTTCAGCGTGTTGGCGCCGCGGCCGAGCGCCCGCTTCTGGTCGGGCGGCGCCGACGCGACGAGTTCCATGAAGGCCGCCACCCAGCTGCCACTGCGCGCCATCCAGCGATTGCGCAGGTCCTGGAGGGCCGCGGCCGACGTCACGCCCGCCAGCTCCTCATCGAAGAGCGCCCGCGCGCGGTCCGTGCCCACGGAAGGATCCATCGTCGTCATGTGCCCGTGATGATACGGAAAGGGCCTCGAGATCACATCCCGAGGCCCAAGGGGCTTGGGGCTTGGGGCTTGGGGCTTGAGTCTTGGATCGTGAGTCCTGAGTCCTGGGAGTTCCCAAGACCCAGGTCCCAAGCCCCAAGTCCCTAAGCTGTGGCCGCCTTGACCTTGTTGACGAGCGCCGTGAACGCGGCGGGCTCGCGCGCCGCCAGCTCGGCCAGGCTCTTGCGATCCAGCTCGATGCCGGCCGCCTTCAGCCCCCGCATGAAGACGCTGTAGGTGGTGCCGTTCTCGCGCGCGGCGGCGTTGATGCGCACGACCCAGAGGCTGCGGTAGTCGCGCTTCTTGCGCTTGCGGCCGACGTAGGCGTACACCCCCGCCTTCTCCGCGGCCTCCCGCATGAACTTGTAGAGCTTGCTCTTGTTCTGGAAGTAGCCCTTCGTGAGCTTCGAGAGCTTCTTGCGCTTCTGACGACGAACGACTCCACGCTTGACGCGCGGCATGATGGCTCCAGTCGCGAATGGGGGCCCGCGCGATGGCGGGACTTGCGGTCAGCGACGGCGTGTCGTGACCCGGTGCCTGATGCCGCGGCGGAATGGCCCCATTGACGCGAGCCGCGGCGCACCCCAAGGAAAGTCAGAAGTGAGAAGTCAGAAGTGAGAAGGCAGAAGTGAGAAGTCAGAAGTGAGAAGTGAGAAGTGAGAGGCCGATCGCACCTCGCTCCTGTCGCTTCAGTTTCCCATCCCCTGCGTCTCACTTCTCAGTGCTCACTTCTCACTTCTCACTTCTCACTTCTCACTTCTCACTTC
>CAUJDN010000134.1 GCA_963169195.1 Acidobacteriota bacterium
GGCGTGAACTGGTACGCCGCACCGCACGTGAAGGTGGTGGCCAACGCCGTCCACGAGGCGTTCGACGACGAGGCGCGCACGCCGCAGGCGGGGGAGACGACGTTCTGGTCGGGCGTGCTCCGGCTGCAGATCGTGTTCTGACGCGCGCGACCCTGCGGCCCGCGCGAACCGGTCGCGCGTCGCCTCACCCTTCGACGAGCATGAGGGCCGGGTCCTCGATGAGCTCCTTGATGCGCACGAGGAACTGCACCGCCTCGCGGCCGTCCACGATGCGGTGGTCGTAGCTGAGGGCGAGGTACATCATCGGACGGATGGCGACCTGGCCGTTCGCCGCGACGGGGCGGTCCGCGATCTTGTGCAGCCCCAGGATGCCCACCTGCGGCGGGTTCAGGATGGGCGTGCTCATCAGCGAGCCGAACACGCCGCCGTTGGTGATGGTGAAGGTGCCGCCCCTCAGGTCCTCGAGGGTGAGCGTGCCGTCGTTCGCCCGCCTCGCGAAGTCGCGGATGGCGTGCTCCACGCCGGCGAACGACATGGTGTCGGCGTCGCGCAGCACGGGCACGACGAGCCCGCCCTCGGCGCCGACGGCCATCCCGATGTCGTAGTAGTGCTTGTAGACGACCTCGTCGCCCTGGATCTCGGCGTTGATGGCGGGGAACGCCCTGAGCGCGCTGATGGAAGCCCTCACGAAGAACGAGGCGATGCCGAGCCCCACGCCGTGCTGCTTCTGGAACGCGTCCTTCCGCCGCGCGCGGAGGTCCATCACGGCGCTCATGTCCACCTCGTTGAAGGTGGTGAGCATGGCGGCGGTGCGCTGCGCCTCGACCAGTCGGCGCGCGATGGTGGCGCGTCGCTTCGACATCCGCTCCCGCGTCTCGGCGCGGGCGCCAGGCGCGGCGGCGCGTGCGGGCGCCTGCGTCGCGGCCGTGGGGGCGTGCTCGCCTCGCCGTGTCGGCGCCCCGGGCGGGCGGAGCGCCGGGGCTTCAGGCCCGGCGACGGGCCGTGCCGCCCGCAGGACGTCGCCCTTGGTGACACGCGGGCCGCTGGCGGGGACCGCCTCGATGTTCACGGCGTGCGCCTTCGCGACGTTGCGCGCGGTCGGCGTGACGCGGACATCGTCGGGCACGGCGGGTGCGGGCGGGTGCGGGGGGGTGCGGGCGGGTACGGTGCCGGCGGCGGCCTCGTCCAGCACGCCGAGCACCTCGCCCACCTTCACGTCCGCGCCCTCCTGGTGCGCGATGGAGGCGAGCACGCCCGCGCGATCGGCGCTCACCTCGAGGTCGATCTTCTCGGTCTCCAGTTCGACCAGCGGCTCACCGGCCGCCACGCGGTCGCCGACCGTCTTCAGCCACTTCGCCACACGGGCTTCGACCACCGACTCACCCAGCTCGGGCACCACGATATTTGGCATCTCAGACTCTCTGGCTATTCGTCAGCGGCCAAGCCCGCCCCCATCCGTTCAAACCTTCTTCGACAGCACCCGGTCCACCTCGCCGACGTCCGCCTTCTGCTCGAACACCTGCGCGACGATCGCGCGCTGGTTGGCGGCGTGCCAGGTGGACGAGCCTTCGGACGGGCTCGAGTTGCGGACGCGCCCGATGTAGCGGAGCGGCCAGCGGCCGTCGATGAGCGGCTCGAGCAGCGGGCGCACGAACTCCCAGGCCCCCATGTTCTCCGGCTCCTCCTGCACCCAGCAGATGTCGCGGAGCTTCGGGTAGCGATCCAGCACGGCCCGGATCTCGTCGGCCGGGAACGGGTAGAGCTGCTCCACGCGGGCGAGCGCGACGGCCCGGTTGTCCTTGCGCGCCTCGCTGGCGGCCAGGTCCACGTGAATCTTGCCGCTGCAGAGCACCAGGCGGCGCACGGTCGCGGGCTGCGTCGCCGACTCGTCGTCGATGACGAGCTGGAAGCGTCCGGCGGCGAGCTCCGCGGGGGCGGAGGCCGTGGCCGGATGCCGCAGGAGGCTCTTGGGCGTCATCACGATGAGCGGCAGCGGGTCGGTCTCGAGCAGCCCGGCCTGCCGGCGCAGCAGGTGGAAGTACTGCGCCGCGGTCGTGCAGTTCGCGATGCGCATGTTCGTGTCGGCGGCGGCGTTCAGGAAGCGCTCGAGCCGCGCGCTCGAGTGATCCGGCCCCTGTCCTTCGTAGCCGTGCGGCAGCAGCAGCACCAGCGAGGGCGCCAGGCCCCACTTGGCGCGGCCCGAGGTGACGAACTCGTCGAGCACGACCTGCGCGCCGTTGATGAAGTCGCCGTACTGGCCCTCCCAGATCACCAGGCGATTCGGCTCCTGGATGTTGTAGCCGAATTCGAACCCGACGGTCGCGTTCTCGGTGAGCGGGCTGTTGTGGATCTCGAAAGCCGCGCGTGCGCTCGGGATGGACTGCAGCGGCACGTAATCAGCGCCCGTCAGGGCGTCGTGGTACACCGCGTGGCGGTGCGAGAACGTGCCGCGCTCCACGTCCTCTCCGGTGAGCCGGATGGCCACGCCGTCCTGCAGGATGGAGGCGAAGGCCAGCTCCTCGGCCGTCGCCCAGTCGATGCTCCGCTCCCCGGGGTCGTCGAAGATGGTCTTGCGGCGCTCGCGGCCGCGCTCGAGCTTCCGGTGCACGGTGAAGCCCTCGGGCACCCGCGCCAGCTCCGCGTTGAGCGACGCGAGGCGATCCAGCGGCACCGCGGTCAGCGCCCGGCGGGCCGCGCCACGGGGCGGGACCTCCGGCAGCGGCGCCACGAAGTCCTGCTCGGGCTTCAACGCGGCGTAGGCCTGCTCCATGGCGCCGAAGCGCTCCTGCACCATGGCCTCGGCCTCCGCGGCCGTCACCTGGCCGCTCTCCACGAGCCGCCGCGCGTACCGTTCGCGCACCGTCGGGTGCGCGGCCACGATCTGGTAGAGCCGCGGCTGGGTGAACGCCGGCTCGTCACCCTCGTTGTGGCCGTAGCGGCGATACCCCACGAGATCGATCAGGAAGTCGAGCCCGAAGCGGTCGCGGTACGCCCACGCCAGGCGCGCCGCCTCGATGCAGGCGACCGGATCGTCGGCGTTGACGTGCGCGATGGGAATCTTGTAGCCGCGCGCCATGCCGCTGGCGTAGCTGGTGCTGTAGGACTCCTGCGGCTCCGCGGTGAATCCCAGCTGGTTGTTCGCGATGACGTGGATGATGCCGCCGACGTCGTAGCCCTCCAGCCGCGCCATGTTCAGCGTCTCGGCCACGACACCCTGTCCCGGGAACGCCGAGTCGCCGTGGATGAGGATGGCGAGCACCTGCGCCTGGCGGAGGCGCGGCGGACCCGGCTGATCGACGTCGGTCGCCGCGGCGCGTGCCATGCCGGCCAGCACCGGATCCACGGCTTCGAGGTGGCTCGGGTTCGGCGGCATCGACACCACCAGTGTCTCGGGCATGTCGTCGCGCCGTTCGACGCGGGCGCCAGCGTGGTACTTCACGTCGCCCATCCACCCGAGGTCCTCCGCCCACGACCTGGGGAGCAGCGGATCCTTGAACTCCGCCAGGATCTGCGCGTACGGCTTCTGGAGGATGTGCGCCAGCACGTTCAGCCGGCCACGGTGGGCCATGGCAATCATCACGTGTGTCACGCCGCCGGCCGCCGCGTCGTGGATGATCTCGTCGAGGACCGGGATCATCATGTCGAGCCCTTCGATCGAGAACCGCGTCTTGCCCGGGAAGGTGCGGTGCAGGAAGCGCTCGAAGCTCTCGACCTGGGTGATCCGATCCAGCAGCTCGCCTCCGTCGATGGGATCGTGCGGGGGACGGAACTGCCCCGATTCCACCGCCCGGCGCAGCCACTCGCGCTCCTCGGGCACGAACACCTGGTTGTAGTCGTGGCCCGTGCTGCCGCAGTAGATGGCGCGCAGCCGCTCGAAGGCGTCCCAGGCATGCGCCGCCCCGGCCGCCGCCGGCCCGCCGACGATGTCGGCCGGCAGCCGGCGGAGCGTCTCCTCCGTGAGTCCATGGGCCCGAGGGTCCAGGGACGGGTCGCCAATGGGCTGGGTGAACCCCAGCGGATCGGTGCGGGCGGCCAGGTGGCCGAAGCGCCGGACCGACTCGGCCAGCGTGAACGCCGCGATCCCGGCCTTGAGCGCCACCGCCCCGCCGGCCGTGACGGGCTCGCCGGCCGCAGGCTCCACCACGCCGTCCTCGACCGGCGGCGCCCACCGCGCAAACGCCTGGCGCGTCGCGTCGTCGACCGACCCCGGGTCCTGCTGGTACCGTTCGTAGAGCTCCTGCACGTAGCCGGCATTGGCCCCGGTAAACTGGTCCCACGGGTTCATAACCTTCCTATCTTAGCGAAGGCCCGGACGCAGTTCACGACCCTGTCGGATACCATCCATAATCGACGCTCATGCACCCACGACCCACCTACGACGACGCCAACCTCATCCTCCGGCTCTACGAGATGCGCCGCGACGAGCGCCTGCGGCAGGCCCGCGCCTGGTTCACCGCCAGGTGCAAGGGCGTGCAGACCTACGAGGAGCTGCTGAAGCTGGCCCCGGCCGGCACGGACGAGAACGCCTCGTACCGGATGGTGGTCACCTACTGGGACATGGTGGCCTCGTTCATCGTCACCGGCATCCTGCACAAGGAACTGTTCTTCCAGTCCGGGCGGGAGCTGCTGCTGGTGTGGGAACGGATGCGCGACCTCCTGCCGTCGCTGCGCGAGGCCTACAAGGACCCGGGCTACCTGAAGAACCTCGAGACGGTGGGCACGGAGTTCGCGGCCCACATGAGCGCCCACGGCCCCGAGGCGTACGAGGCGTTCCTCGAACGCGTGAAGTGAACACCGAGGGGCCGCAGAAGCAGGCCGCAGATGGGCCGCAGATGACGCAGTAGCCGCAGATGGGACGCAGATGACGCAGACGGGGCAGTAGCCGCAGCTGGCTCAGATGGGTTACAGGTAGGCCTCCCAATCCGGCCGGAACTCCAGGCGACGCGTCATCTGCGTCATCTGCGTCATCTGCGGCCCATCTAGGCTGGTCACCTGAGTCGGACCACGAAGGTCGCGTGCGCGTTCGGCCGGCCCCGTCCCTCGCGCCAGCCGATGTCCACGCCGAGGCTGAACACCGTGGCGTTGACGAACGCGCCGGCGCCGTAGCCCCAGGAGAAGGGCTGATCGGCCAGCGCGTCGCCGGCGGCGTAGGCCACGGCGCGGTCGGCGAAGAGCTTGATGCCGAAGCGCCCGATGCCGAGCGGCGGCGTGAGGGGCACGATGAGTTCGGTGGAGATGGCCACCATGTTGTCGCCGGCGAACTGCCCCACGCGGTAGCCGCGCAGCGAGGGGCCGCCGCCGACGAGCGCCTGCTCGAAGAGGGGCAGCGCCCGCGACGCGGCGACCGACTGCGCGCGCACGGCCAGCACGGCCTGGCGCACGAGGCCGACGTAGCCGCGCAGGTCCACGGTGACGCGGCGCGCCGATCGCGCGGTCCCCGGCGCCTCGCTCGCGCCGAACGATTCCGATCCGAACCCGAGACGCTCGATTCCCAGGGAGATGAACGCGGCGTTTCTCGGCAGGGCCGGGTCCACGCGGGTGTCGATCGTCACGTCGGCGCCGACCGTGGTGAGCCGGTCGTCGATGGCGCCGAAGGACACGTCCGAGAGGCGAGTGCCGGCGCCGGCGCGAAGCCAGGGGAGCGGTGCGCTCTCGACGCGCGCCCAGATCGTCCGGCGCACGTCGCCCAGCTCGACGTGCGGGTTCTCGCGGCGGACGATGCCCCCGCCGCCCACCACCCTCGCCAGCGCGCGTCCCGTGAAGCTTCGCTCCAGCTCCACCTGCGCCTGGCGCTCGCCACCCCACGTGAGCGGGACCGAGATGCGGCTCCGCGGGCCGAGGCGGTCCACGAAGCTCACGCGCGCGCCGTAGGTGAACCCGTAGCCTTCGCGGTACTCGACGACGGGGAGCCACATGCCGCTGGCGGTGAGCCGCTTCATGGGCCCTGGCGTGAGGTCGTCCTCGGAGACGCCGGCCCGCTCGTCGACGACAATCACGAGCAGCACGCGCGCGGGATCGTCGATGGACAGGTACCGCTTGCGGACCTCCACGCCGGCGAAACGGCCGCTCTGCCGCAGGCGCTCGGCCACGGCGGTCATCAGCGCGTCGGTCGGCGGCTGGCCTGCCACGTCACCGACGATGGCCAGCACGTCGCCGGTCGGTGTCGTGTGATTGCCGTGGATCAGCACCGACTCGATGCGCGCGGCCTGCGCCGGCAGGGGAGGCGCCACCATCGCCTGCGCCGCGAGCACGAGGGCCAGGACGATCATCGGATCCTGTAGGTGACGTCGGCCTGCCGGTAGTCGTGGTACTCGACGCGGTAGCGCGCGTCGATCGCCCCGATGGCCATCATCATCCGGAACTGCATGTCGATGTCCCGCGGCAGCCACACGCCGGGAAACGGCTGGCCCATCCGCATGGTCGCCTTGACGTCGTCCACCCGGGCCATGGAGCGGCCCGGCAGGAAGTCCATGTCGATGTCGTCGAAGGTGTACTGAAGGATCTGGTGCCGCTCCGCATCGACCCAGAGCGTGACCAGCGACACCTTGTTCATCTTCTCCTCGACCTCGGCGTCGCGGTCGCGCACGCGCCGGTTGGGCCGCGTGCGGCCCTCGGTGAAGAGGGCCGTGGGGTAGTACTCGATGCGCAGCACGGGGCGGCCGTCGATCTGCTCGCGCCCGACCAGCGCGTAGTGATTGGGTTCGAACGTGAAACGCAGAAAGTAGGCGTAGGAGACGAACGCAGGCTCGAACGCAGATGGCCCAGGGGCCGCAGAGGGCGCGGGGGCCGCCGCCGACTCCGCCGAGGCGGTCTCCGCCTCACGGGCCCGTCGGCGCTCGGCGCGGCGTTGCTCGCGGTGCAGCCACTCGGCTTCGGCCCTGCGGCGGTCGGCCTCGGTGAGCGTCACGCCGTCGGCCCGCAGCGGGCTGCGGATGAACACGCCGTCCCGCATGAACCAGGTGTAGTCACGCCGGAATCCGTAGAGGCGGACGCCGCCGGGGCCGGTCAGGGTGAACGACTCGCGCTCGTCCAGCACGTATTGCTGCAGCTTCTTCCAGTTCTCGTCGCGGCGCGCCAGGACGCGCGCCATCAACTGGTCCAGATCGGTAGCCTGGGAGGCGGGCCGGGCCGTGGCGAGGATGGCCACTCCCAGCAGCGCCGCGAGGGCGGTACGCATGGCGACGAGGACTCAGACGAGTGCGCCCCCCGGCGGGTTCCGCCGCTGCCGCAGATGACCCGACCGCGGGCGGGAACGAGTGTGACCGGCGGCTCAGTGCTCAGTCGTCTCGGCCGTGTCCCTTCGGTACACCACCTTGCCGTCAACGATGGTCGTGACGACTTCGGCCTCGAGGAGGCGCCCGGGCGGCAGCGCGAAGAGGTCCTCCGAGAGGATGATGATGTCGGCCAGCATGTCCGTCTCGATCGTGCCCTTGCGCTGCTCGTCGAACGACGCCCAGGCGGCGCTGGCCGTGTAGGCCTTGATCGCGTCCTCGAGCAGGAGGCGTTCGTCGGGAATCCAGCCGCCTTCGGGCTCGCCGTCCGTGTCGGTCCGGTTCACGGCCACGAAGATGCCGACGAGCGGGTCGAGGTCGGCGACGGGCCAGTCGGATCCAAACGCCAGCGTGGCGCCCGCCCTGGCGAGGCTGTGCGACATCCAGCCGCGGGACGCGCGCTCCGGGCCGAGGTTCGCGGCCCATGGATCGTCGGCCGAGGGTGGCACGCCGTGCGCGGGCTGCAGGCTGGCCACGACGCCCAGAGGGCCGAAGCGGGGCACGTCGTCAGGGTCCGGGGTCTCGACGTGCTCCACGCGATGCCGCCGCCCGCGCGCGGGCGCGGGGTTGGCCGAGGCCGCCGCCTCGTAGGCGTCGAGCGTCTCGCGGATGGCGGCATCGCCGATGGCGTGGGTGATCACCTGCCAGCCACGCCGATCCAGCTCCGTCACGAGCCGCGTCAGCGCGTCGGGGGCGATCATCGGCTTCCCGCGGTCGTCCACCGTTCCCGCATACGGCTCGAGCATTGCGGCCGTCCGCGTCTCGACGACGCCGTCGGCCATGATCTTCGCGGCGCCCGTCTTGAGGAGCGGGTCGTCCTCGAAGCGTTCACGCACCTCGTCCAGGGCGTCGATGTCCCCGGTCGTGGCATCCGGTTCCACGGTCAGCGCCTGGTAGACGCGCACCGTCAGCTCGTCCCGCTCCCGGAGCGCGTCGAGGATGTCGAGGTCGTCGACCGACCCGCCCGCGACCTGCACGCTGGTGACGCCGACGCGGTGCGCTTCGACGATGGCGGCGCGCGCCGCGGCGAGCCGCTCCTCCCGGGTGGGCACGGGCAGGACCTGGCTCATCAGCCCCATCGCGGCTTCCTTCAGCACGCCTGTCGGCTCGCCGCGCGCGTCCTTCACGATCGCGCCATTGACCGGATTCTCCGTCGCCCTCGTGATGCCGGCGATCTCCAGCGCCGCGCTGTTGGCCCATCCGGTGTGGCCGTCGTACGACACGAGGTACGCGGGCCGGTCCGGCACGAGTTGATCCAGCAGCTGCCTGGTGGGCAGGCTGCCGGGAAACGGGGCGTACAGCCAGCCGCGGCCGCGAATCCACTCGCGCGCGGGGTTCGCGTCGGCCCACGCCCGGATGGTCTCCTTGACCGCGTCGAGCGTCGCGGCCTCGGCCAGGCTCACCTGGTCGAGCGACAGCCCGCCGCCGATGAGGTGCACGTGGGCATCGTTGAAGCCCGGGAGGACGCTGCCGCCCTTCGCGTCGATGACCGTGGTCTGCGCGCGCGCCAGCCGCTGGATCTCCCGGTTGCTGCCGACGCGCAGCACCTTGTTGCCCTGGACGGCCAGGGCCTCCGCGGCGTCCCGGTCGCCCGTGAACACCTTGCCGTTCACGATGATCAGGTCCACCGGACCGTCGCCGGATCGCTGCGCGCCGACGATGAGGCCGGCGATGAAGGTCAGGCCGACGATGCACGCGACCACGTAGGCCGTCAGGCGGGCCGCCATGCGCCAAATATAACAGCAAAGGCGCCGCGCCACGGGGGCGGGACGGCGGGCCGCCGGGACCACGATATGCTCTAGGCCCTATGCGGTTCGCGATACTCGGATCGGGGGCGGTCGGGGGGTATTTCGGCGCGAAACTGGCGCGCGCCGGGCACGAGGTCTCCTTCATCGCGCGGGGCGCCCACCGCGACGCCATCCGCGCGCGGGGGCTCGAGATCCGCAGCGCGACGCTCGGCGACTTCGTCGTCCGGTCGCCCGCCGAGTCGGACACCACCCGCGTGGGCCCGGTGGACGTCGTCATCGTCGCCGTGAAGGCGTACGACAACGACACCGCGTTTCCCATGATCCCGCCGCTCGTCGGGCCGGACACGGTCGTCCTCACGCTGCAGAACGGCGTGGACAACGTGAACCAGCTCGCCACCGTCGTGGGGGAGTCGCGCGTGCTGGGCGGCACCACGTACGTGGCCACCGCGCTCGAGGCGCCCGGGCTCATCGTCCAGACCGGCGTGCACCGATCCGTCATCTTCGGCGAGGTGTTCGGCGCGCGCGGCCTCACGCCGCGCGTGCAGGCCATCGCGGACGCCATGGCGCCGGCGGACATCCAGGTGACGACGGTGCCCGACGCGCGCACGCCGCTCTGGGACAAGTTCGTCTACCTCGTGCCGTTCTCCGGCTTCACCGGCGCCGCGCGGCTGCCGATCGGCTACATCTGGACGTTCCCCCACGTGCGCGAGATGTTCTACGCCGCCGCGCGCGAGGTGGCCGCCATCGCGGAGGCCGAGGGCGTCGCCATCTCGCCGGACCGGTTCGAGACGCTCGAGGCGTACATGGCGAACCTCCCGCCCGCGACGCGCTCGTCCCTGCTCATCGATCTCGAGCAGGGCAAGCGCATCGAGGTGGAAGCGTTGCAGGGCGCGGCCGTCCGGCGCGCGACGGCACACGGCGTGCCCGCTCCCATCGTCTCGACGCTCTACGCGGCGCTGAAGGCCTGGGCATCCGGCAATCCCAGGAGCTGAGGCCCTCGTGCTCACCGAGGTGTCGCTCGCGCTCGCCCTCCTCACCGCCTGCTCGGGGGTGGTGGCCGGGGTGATGGGCGGCATGCTCGGCCTGGGCGGCGGCGTGTTCCTCGTGCCCGTGCTCGTCCAGGCGCTCGGCGTCCCGATGCCGCAGGCCGTCGCCGTCAGCCTCACCACCGTCGTCGCGACCTCGAACGCCGTCTCGGGCTCGATGGCGGGCCGGCAGTACATCAACCTGCGCCTCGGCTTCCTGCTCGAGCTGCTCACCGCGGCCGGCGGGCTGCTGGGCAGCCTCGTCGCCGTCTCCGTCGCGCCCCGCGCGCTGATGATCACCTTCGGCGTGGTGATGGTGCTGATGAGCGTGCTCACGTTCGTCCGCCGTGCGCACCGCAACAACCTGCCCGAGAGCGCCGACCCCGGCGAGTGGGGCGGGCGGTTCATCGACGAGGTGAGCGGCGAGGCGGTCGTGTACCGCGTGACGCGGATGCCGCTCGCGCTGGCGACATCCTTCGTGGCCGGCATCCTGTCCACCCTGCTGGGCCTGGGCGGCGGCGTCGTGAAAGTGCCCGTGCTCAACGCCTGGTGCGGCGTCCCGATGCGCGTGGTCTCGGCCACCAGCGCCTTCATGATTGGCGTCACCGCCACGTCGGGCGCCCTCGTCTACTTCGGCCGCGGTCTGCTCCTGCCCGTGCTCGCCGCGTCGGCCGTGCTCGGTGTCCGCGTCGGCTCCACCGTGGGGCTCAGGCTCGGCCGGACGCTGTCCCCTGCCCGGCTCAAGACCATCCTCGCCGTGGTCCTGCTGGGCGTGGCGGCCCTCATGGTGTCACGCCTGCCATGACCGATCGGCTGTTCGAGTGGAACGGGCGCCTGAGCACCGCGCTGATGGCCGTGGGCCTGGTGACCATCGGGATGCGGCCCGAGGCCCCTTGGGCCGCGTGGCCCGTCTACCTGGGGCTCCTCATGCTCATCCTCACGCCGGTCTCGCGCGTCGTCGTCGCCGCCGCCCGGTACGCGAGAGCCGGCGACCGCCGCTCCACCCTGCTGACGGCCGCCATCCTCGTCGTCATCGCGCTGAGCGTGTGGGCGGCGGCGGTCCATTGAGGACCGTGAACGGTGAGAAGAGAAGAGCCTGGCGAAGAAGGGCCGCTCATGCCCTGAGCAGAACGGCCCGCACGCCCGCGGGCAGGAGCGGGAACGTCGAGACGATGTGGCGGTACTCGTCGCCGGAAAGGCCATACAGCCGCGCGGCGACGGCGTTCAGGCGCGCGTACGACTCCGGTTCCATCTCGATCGACGACGTGGACAGCCGCTCGGCCAGCCCGGCGATCTCGCGCGCCTCGCTCGACCCGGGCCCCGGCCTCGGGACCGGAAGCCGGGCCATCAGCACCGTGGTCACGTGCGTGGTCACCTGCAGCCGCACGAGGTAGTTGGCCACCAGGCTGTTCAACAGGCCCACCAGGCACCACGCGTCCATCGGCCGCAGGGCGCGCTTCGTGCAGAAGACCGTGTGCGTGGACACCGTGCCGGGAGGCAGCAGCGCGGCGATGAGCGTCAACCGGTTCGAAGAGCTGGCGACGTCGCGATAGCACACGCGCCCGATGCCGAAGCTCGAGCCGGTGTCGAGCAGCCGGGCCGCGATGTCGGGCGCGAGAAAGCGTGCGACCGACGCCAGGTCGATGCCGAAGGGACGCAGGTGCTTGCCCTCGACGACCGGCAGCCGCGCGCCGCCGGCGTGACGGCCGACGAAGTGCACGCCGTCGTCGGTGGCGTTCAGCTCGCGGCCGAAGCGCACGCCCCACCCGCCGGGGGCGGAGAGGGGCGGGGACGCGAGGGCCTGCCAGGCGATCGCCGCATCGCGTGGTGTGGCCAGCGCCGGGATGGTGAGATGCGCCGGGTCCCACCGGCGCAGGAAGTCGCGCGTCATCCTGACGCGCGGCACGGCGCCCTCATCCGTGCGGGGGAGATCCGGCAGTCGATGCAGGCACGCGGCGTCCGTGAGGCTCCCCGACAGCGGAAGCGTGGCGGTGTGGCCACCGGACGTGCCCGCGAGCAGGACGAAGCGCACGCCGCGATGGATGGGGAAGATGCCCCGGCGGTTGTCGACGCCGAGCCAGGTGTCGACCTGGCAGCCGTCCAGCAGCACGCGGCGCAGATCCGCGCAGCCGACATCCGACTGGATGCCGGACGGGAGTATCAGCCCGAAGCGCCCGCCCGGCCTCAACCACTGGAGCGCGCGCTCGAGGAACAACTGGTACTGGTTGGCGTGGCCGCGGCCCCGCAGCGGGTAGTGGCCCGACGCGCGCACGTAGCGCAGCACGGCCCTCGAGTCGTCGCGGCGGCCGGCGCGGCGCCCGGCATCGCCGGTGTCGCCGCGCAGCATCTCCCACGGCGGGTTGCCGACGACGGCGTCGAAGCCGGCGTCGGGCAGGGGATGGCCAGCCTCGTCCAGGAAGACCTCCGGGAACACGAGCTCCCAGTGGATCGCCCCATGCCGCCGGGCCAGCGCCGTCGCGCGCTCGCAGTCGGCCTGGCATTGGCGCGCGGGCAGCGACGTGTCGAGCCCGGCCGCATGCCGCTGCCACTCGGCGTAGGTGCCAGGGCTCACGGGGCGAAGGGTGTCCAGCGCCAGGCCGCACCACACGTCGGCCGCGCGCGCCCAGCGCGCCAGCGAGCCGTTCCCGGCCAGCAGCCGGTCGAGGCGCTGCTCCTTCTCGCGCACGGCCTGCGGTGTCGTCGACGGGTCGAGCGCGAGGCGAAGCCGCTCGGGCACCACCGCCCGCGCCAGCGCGTGGACGGCCTCGTCGCCGAACAGGTGGAGCTGCGCGTGCCCGGCGTCCCCGGCGCGAGGCGGGACGCGCGCCACCGGAGGCCGGGCCAGGTCGGCCAGGCGCGCGCCGATGAGGCTGTTGCCCGCGGCGAGATGGTGATCGAGGAAGGTGAGCGGCCGGTCGGCGGCGAGCGTCGTCAGCCACAGCGAGAGCCGCGCGAGCTGCACGGCCGTGGGGTTGATGTCCACGCCGTAGAGGCACCGCTCGGCGACCGTGCGGCGCAGCTCCGCCCGGTCCGCCTCGGTGATGTCGCGCTCCGTCCAGGCGCCCTCGGCCACCCGCGCGCGCTCGGCGCGCTCGGCGAGAAAGCGGCAGGCGGACACGAGGAACGCGCCGCTCCCCATCGCCGGATCGACGACGCGCAGGCGCAGGATGGATTCGGACGTCCGTTCTTCGACAAGCGGCGCCAGCGTCCGCCGCACCACGAAGTCGGTGACCGCGCGGGGCGTGTAGAAGCTGCCGGTGGTCTTCCGATCCGTGGACGTGGGCCGCAGGGTCAGCGCCCGGCCCGTGCGGACCGGCTCGTACTCGAGCACGCGTTCGTAGACGGCGCCCAGCTGCTCCACGCCCAGGTCGTGAAACGCGATGCGCTCCCGGCCGGCCTTCGACGGCGTGGTGGCCAGCGCCCGCAGCGCGCCCGCGGCCGTCCCGTCCGGAACGCCCTTTCGCTCCGCCAGCGGCGTTCGCGCGGGGGCGAACAACCGGCCGTTGAACGCGGTCACCTCGAGATCGTCGGCGTGGCACCCCGCGTGCGCCAGGCGCGACATGGCCTGCATCGTGGCCCAGACGCCCCGCGCTGGCGGACCCTCGAGGACGCGCTGGCAGAGCGCGTCCATGCTGTACGACTGGCGATACACCCGATGCCATGTGGGAACGAGCCCCCGGGCCTCGGTGAACAGCAGGAAGAGCAGGCGGTACACGACGGTGAGCGACTGCTCGAAGATGCGCGCGTCGCCGCGGGGATCGTCCCGCCGACGGGTGGCCGCGGCTCGATCGAGCGCGGCGACCAGCTGCCCGAGCGCGTCGAGGACGCCCCCGGCGAGCGCGGCGCACACGTCCACGCCGTGCCGATCCGAGGCGGCCACCGCGGACGCCAGCTCGGAGGAACCTTCGAGGCCCACGGCGTCGGCGCGCGCGAGCAGCCACAGCGCATGACTGGCGCCGGGGCTGCGGCACACGGCGTCCAGGTCGAAACCGAGCACACGACGCGTCCAGGGCCGCGAGCCGTCGATGAGCGTGAGATGCGAGCCGTTGAACACGAGGGCCCAGGGCAGTCGGGCCGCGAGGCTCGTCCGCAGCGCGTCCCGCCAGGCACGTTCCGGCGCGGCGCCCCAGGCGGTGGAGATGAACACGGCGCACGGCCCGGCGGGGCCGGCCAGCACACCGGCATGCCCCCACGCCGCGGGTTCGAGCCCGCAGACCCGGTACCCGAGCAGCGATGCCAGCGGGAGCGTGCCGATGTCGAGCATGGCCCGGGGGGGCGACGCGGGCCCGAGCGACTGCCGGGCGTGCCGCCACCATCGCACGACGCCGCGCGCCCACGCGTCGGGCCGCGCGCCGCCCTCCTCGTGCTCCTGCACGTAGCGCGCGAGGTAGGAGCTCGACACGAGCTCGCCGGTGACTCCCGGGATCATCCTGCCTCCGCGTCACGCCAGGGGGATGAGGGCCAGTACCCGCGCGTCCCGCACGCCCCCCGGCGCCGAGAGATCGCGTGCCTTCCGCTCGAGATGCGCATGGAGCCTGACCGTCACCGCTTCGCGGGCGAGGGCGTCGCGCACGGCGCGACGGTCGAACAGCGATGCCTGGACCGTCGCCGGAGGTGTCGCGTCGAGTTCGCCGCGAATGGCGCGCAGCCTCGCCACGACGTCGCGCCAGGGAGCGTCCGCGCCGACGGGCGCGGCTGGCACGGCGGCCAGCGCAGCCGCGCGCACGCGGGAATCGCGCGCAGCCGCGCGGCAGGCGTCCCGCCACTCGCGCCGGTGCGCCGGAGCCCGCGCGAGCGCCACCTCGATGGCGACCACCGCGCAGGCATCCAGCCGGCCGGGGCCCGACCGGTCGGTGACCTCGAACACGACCGCGAGCCCCGCACCTGCCCGCACCTGCCCGCACCCGCTCGGCAGGCACCACGCCGGGAGGGGCGCGCCCGGGCGCGCGTGCGCCACGAGGCGTCGCCGCTCCAGTACCCGGCAGACCTCGTCGGCCGCTGCGGCCTCGGCGCGGGGCGGCGGAGGCGGCGCGTCCGCGGCCTGTCCATGTGACGTGCCCCCGAGCACGGCCGCTTCGATCGCGCGTTCCCCGATGACCTGGCCCTCCCACCGCCCGAGATCCTCCGATGCGGCCCGCGCCCGCTCCATCAGTCGCGCCACCACCGTGTCCTCGAACGTCCCACGCGTGGTGAGGTGTACCGCATGCACGCGCCGCGCCTGTCCCAGCCGGTCCACCCGGCCCACCCGCTGCTCGAGCCGCTGCGGGCTCCAGGGCCACTCGAGGGTGATCACGAGCCGGGCCCGCTCGTGCAGGTTCAATCCTTCGCCGGCCACGTCGGTGGCCAGCAGCAGGCGTGCCCGGCCCCGCCGGAAGTCGTCCACGGCGCGACGGCGATCGCGGACGTCCATGGCTCCGTGCAGGCACCGCGTGGGCATGACGTCCTGCACGAAGGGCAGGCAGGCCTCGATGGAGTCGCGAAACTCGGTGAACACGATGGCGGGTTCGCCCGCGCGGGCCAGCAGCCTGCGCAGGCGGCCGGGTTTCGACGGCTCCGCGCACGCCTCGTCTGCGTGGGCGATGAGCCGGCGGAGCCGCGCGCACTCGTCGGCCGTGCCGAGCAGCCCCGGTGTGCCCAGCCACGACGGGTCCAGGCCTTCCTCGTCTTCGACCTCCCACCACGGCAGCAGCGGCTGGCGCTCGGCCGGCGCGGCAGGCCGGCCCGTCAATGCGGCCAGTCGTCGCGCCAGCGTGCGGCGGGCCGCCAGCGCGCTGGACGTCGCGCGCCGCGCGAGCACGGCGCAGACGAGCCGAAGGCCGGGCGCGCCACCGCGCGGACCCTCGCAGAGATCGCGTGCGTAGGCGCGGACCGCCTCCTGCAGCCGCTGCTCGGCCGGCGTGGGCACGACGGCGAGCACGTGCGTCGAGCGCCGGCCCGCGAGGCCGGCCGCCCTCCGCGAGCGGCGAAAGACCCGCATGGCGGGCTCGTCGGGGCCGGCCCGCCCGAGGTCCAGCAGGAACCGGAACGCGCGCGGGTCTCCCGCATGGGGCGTGGCGGAGGCGAGCACCAGCCACGGCACCGCGCGGGCGAGGCGCGCGACGACCGCCCCGCGATCGCTGCCAGGCGTGCAGTGATGCGCCTCGTCGACGATGAGCAGGTCGAGCGGCTGATCGTCGACGGCGGCGCGCACCTCCGGCCGCTTCACCAGATCGATGGACGAGACGACGACCGGCGCGCGCATCCACGGGTTGGCGCCCGCCGTGCGCCACGCCCCGTCGGCGAGCGACGCCGGGTGCAGGGCTTCGGCGGCCAGGCCGAATCGCGCGCGCAGCTCCTCGACCCAGTCGTCACGCAGTCCCGCGGGTGTGAGGACCAGCGCGCGCTCGACCAGCCCGCGTGCCATCAGCTCGGCCAGGATCACGCCGGCCTGCACCGTCTTGCCGAGGCCGACCGCGTCGGCCAGCAGTACTCTCGTCGCGCCGCCGAGCACCGCGAGCGCCGGCGCCAGCTGCCACGCGAGCGGGGTGAACCGCCCCGCAGCGGCGGCCCACAGCACGCGTGGGGGCCGCTCGCACCCGATGGCGCCGAGCACGGCTCCCGCCACGCGTGCGCGCGGCCGTTCGAGGAGCCTCTCGCGGGGCGCGGCGGTGATGTCGTCGAAAGGGGAGATGAGCGTCGTGCGGCGCCCGGCCCGCGCCGGCCCTGCGGGCTCCAGCGACACGAAGGCACAGCCCTCGAACCGCCGCACGTCGATGATGGTCCACGTGGCCCCGCGCGCGTGGACCGTGGTGCCCGGGCGCACACCAGCGTGCAGTTCCTGCATCGCCCTCTCCGCGCGCGCATCGCAGAAACCGCGAGCATCGCGGCCCCTTCAGCGCGCCGTGCGGGCAAACAGCAAGCGGGGTGCCGGATCGCTCCGCCACCCCGCTCCGTTGCAGGATCTCCGTGCGCGTGTCGCCTTCGGGCGCGGTCTTACTTGCGGAGCCCCGGCGACGACCCGGCCACCGGCCGGGGCTCGAGGATGCGCGCACCGGAGAGGTCGATCCCGTCGGCTCGCGGCTCCGGCACACCGGCCAGCCGTGTGAAGAGTGCCGCCAGGCCGGCCTGTTGAGGGTCGTACACGCCCCACTCGTCCACGGTGGGGCGCGGCGGAGCGGCGGACGTCGGTGGCGTGGTCATCGTCTCTGCTCCCTCGAGGAAGTGCTGGCGGGAGTCACGGAGCAAGGGGCGTACCGTTGCGGCGGGCCGGAGCATCGGTCGGTTTCGGCCGAAAACCGCCGGCGTCAGGCGACTGGCCCCGTCCGGCGTGGGCCCGGCGCCGACGAAACTCCGTCCGGGGGTTACGTTTCTGCAACGCGTCGCGCCCTTGCCGGCGTGCGATTTCCCACGAAAACGCACGTCGCCGCACCTCGCGACCGGGTGGCACAGGGGTTGCCTCATCCCAGGCGCATGATCGTCAGTCTTCTTGGCACGAAGGGCGGAACCGGCACGACGACGATGGCCGTGAACGTCGCGGCGGAGGCACGGCGCGTCACCGATCGGGCCACCGTGGTGATGGACCTGAAACCGGCACCCGGTGACGTCGCCTTGTTCCTGGGTGTTCGCCCGCGTTTCACGATCACGCACCTGCTGGATCGACTGGCCTGGCGCGATCCCGGCCTCATGGCCGGCTACCTCACGGCCCATGTCTGCGGCGTGGACGTCCTCGCCGCCGGGGACGAATGGGGCCGGCCCTCGGCGCGGGATGCCGAAGGCATCGAGGCGACCCTGCAGTGCCTCCGATCGAGCCACGAGTTCGTGTTCGTGGACGCCGGCGGCGCCCTCACGCCGACGACGGCCGTGGCCCTGCAGGCGTCGGACCTCGTCATCCTCGTGGCGAACCCCGACGTGCCGTGCCTGCGCAACCTGCAGCGGCTCATCGATGCCGTCCGGCTGTCGGGCGTGTCCACCGAGCAGCTGCGCGTCCTGCTCAATCGCGCGTCGGAGTTCGGGGCGGTCTCGATGAAGCAGATCGAGGGCGTGCTGGGCATGACGATCGACTGGACGGTGCCCAGCGACTATCGCACGGTGGCCGCCGCCGTTACCTCCGGCGTGCCGGTCCGGGCGCTGCGGACCAGCGGGCTGCAGGACCACATCGAGGCCGTGGCGCGCGCCGTCGCCGGCGACGGCTACGACGCGCCGGTCTTCTCCGCGAGCTCGGCCACCGTCGCGCCCAGGCAGGACTCGGGCGCATCCCAGTAACGGTCCACGAGCGGGTGCGACGCGAGCAGCCGCTGCACCGCGGCGCGCTGGGCCCCGGTGCCGCGACCGTGGATGAGGCGCACCCGTCGGTGTCCCGCGTTCCACGCCGCGTGCAGGTACTCGTCCACCACCGACACGACGTCGCGTGGCGCGAACGCGTGCAGGTCGATCGCGTCCTCGATGGGGACGATGACGGGCTCGTCGCTTTCATCCATGGCTGGCGTCCGCACCCGCCCGCACCCGCTCTGCCTACCTGACGTATTCCGCCGTCACCTTCGTCGTGATCCCGCCGCGCGCCGAGAAGTCGCCGACCACGGTCATGCGTCTGGGCCGGCACGCGCCGACGAGGTCGTCGAGGATCTGGTTGGTGGCCGCCTCGTAGAAGATGCCGCGGTTGCGGTACGCCGTGAGATAGTACTTGAGCGACTTGAGCTCGATGCAGTGCGCCTCGGGCACGTAGCGGATGCGGATGGCGCCGAAATCGGGCAGGCCGGTCTTCGGGCAGACCGAGGTGAACTCGGGGCAGTCGATGGCGATCTCGTAGTCGCGCTCGGGGCGCGGGTTGGGAAAGGTCTCGAGCCGGGGGGCGGGTGTGTCGGTCACCCGTCGATCATGCACCGCGGCCGGCGGCCTGTCACCTGCCCCCCGGACGACATCTGCGGCCCTCGCCGTCCGCGAAATCAGATAAGATCCGGACGTTCGGTGTTTGACACATCAGGGCGTCGGCGTTAGGATGCACGTCGCTTTTCCGCCTTTTTCCGCCGGCAGCCGTTCGCGTGCGGTGGCGCCATCGGCGGACATTCGTGCAACACGCGCGCGCACCACACTCGACCGGGGGGACACGATGCCAGAAGCCCGCAGGATGGGCAAGTCGGAACTCTTCTCACACTTCGCCGAGCGGTTCGAAGTCAAGCGGACGCAGGCTCGCGACTTCTTCGACGAGCTCGCCATGCTGTGCGAGAAGGAGCTGAAGCGTACGGGCGAGTTCGTGCTGCCCGGGATGGTGAAGCTCGTCGTGCAGAAGCGCAAGGCCCGCACCGGCCGCAATCCCGCGACTGGCGAGCCCATCAAGATCGCCGCCAAGACGGTCGTCAAGGCGCGCATCGTCAAGCAGCTGAAGGACTCGGTCCTTCCCAAGAAGTAGCATCCCAGGCGCCTGGAGATCTGCCCCCCGAACGGGTCTCCAGGCCCCGCCGCCCGCGCGGCCGGCGCGTCAGTTCCCTCGCAGCTTCTTCGCCAGCTCGCGGATGTCCAGCCGCTCCATCTTGAACTTCATCGTGCTGAGCGGCACGCCCAGGTAGCGCGCCGTCTGCGAGACGTTCCACCCGCTGCGTTCCAGCGCGCGCACGATGAAGTTGCGCTCGAACGTGGTGAGCGCGCGGTCGAGGAGGCTCGTGTCCGAGGCGGTCCGGTCCAGCTCGACGGCGTGGAACTCGAAGGGCAGGTCCTCGTCGGTGATCCACTCGTGCGGCGCGGTGGCCACGAGCCGCTCGACCAGGTTCTCCAGCTCGCGGATGTTCCCCGGCCACCAGTAGTGCGAGAGCATCTTCACCGTCGAGGCGGCCATGCCCGCGACGTTCTTCTTGAAGCGCGCGTTGTAGCGCCGGATGAAGAAGTCGATGAGGACCGGCAGGTCCTCGATGCGCTCGCGGAGCGGCGGCAGCCGGACCGGGATCACGTTGAGGCGGTAGAAGAGATCCTCGCGGAACGAGCCCTGCTTCACCGCCTGCGCGAGGTCCACGTTGGTGGCGGCGATGAGGCGGAACGACGTGCGGATCGGGCGCATGCCGCCGACCCGCTCGATTTCGCCCTCCTGGATGGCGCGCAGGAGCTTGGCCTGCAGATCGATCTTGAGGTCGCCCACCTCGTCCAGGAACAGGGTGCCGCCGGCGGCCAGCTCGAACTTGCCGATGCGCTGCTGGACCGCCCCGGTGAACGCGCCCTTCTCGTGGCCGAAGAGCGTGCTCTCGACCAGCTCGCGCGGGATGGCCGCCATGTTGACGGCCACGAACGGGCCCTCGGGATGCTCGGACCAGCGGTGCAGGTGCCGCGCCAGCAGCTCCTTGCCCGTGCCGCTCTCCCCGAGGACGAGCACCGTCGCCGAGAGCTTCGCCACCTTCTGCACGGTGTCGAGCACGTCGCGGAGCGCCGGGCTCGGTCCGGTGATGAACTCGCGGTGGCCGAGCTCGTCCACCTCCTCCTCGAGCCGCAGCACGCGGCGGTTCAGCTCCTGGCGCTCGTCGGCGTGCGCGGCCACGGCGCGCAGCTGGTCCGGCGTGACGGGCTTGGCGAGGAAGTGGTAGGCGCCCAGCTTGATGGCCTGCACGGCCTGGCCCACGTCCGCCGCCTCCGAGGTCATCACGACCTCGACGAGCGGGAAGTTCTCGCGGACCACCTGCAGCAGCTCGAACCCCGTGATGCCCGGCAGCGAGGCCCCGGCGACGACGACGTCGACGTCCTCGCGGTCCATGAGGGCGAGCGCGGCTTCGCCCGACGCGGCGCGCAGCAGGCGGTAGTCGCGCTTGAGCGGCGCCGACAGCGCCTCGCGCGCGGCGTCGTCCTCGTCCACGACCAGGATGGTCTTGCGGCGGAGGGACATCGAGGGGCAGTATAGCTGGACTGGCGCCCGGTCCCGGGGCGCCTCCCCTCATGTCCACGGCCGTCGCTGTCGTCTCGCTCGTCGTCGCGCTCGTCGCGCTGGCCCTGGTGCGCCGGCAGGCCCGCCGGATCGCGGTGCTGACCGACCTGTACTGGCAGCTGCGCTACGAGCACGGCGAGCTGAAGGCCGCCGTCGGCCCGCCGGCGCCCGAGCCGCCGGCGCCCACCGCGACCTTCGTGCCCCTGGGATCGATCACGCGCTCCGGCCCGCGGCCCTGAGCCGGACCGCCGCATCACGCCTTGACGCTGTCGCGGGTTCCAAGCGACAGTGGGAGGTTGACCGTTGTCCCCCGATGCGTGGAACGCATCGCACGTGGAAGGAGCAGGCCTTGGCGAACGGGTACGACGTGGTGGTCATCGGGGCCGGAACGGGCGGGTATGTCGCCGCCATCCGCGCCGCGCAGCTCGGATTGACGGTGGCCGTGGTCGAGCGCCAGAAGGCGCTCGGGGGCACCTGCCTCATCTGGGGCTGCATCCCCACCAAGGCGCTGCTCGAGCACGCGCACGCCCTGAAGGTGGCGCAGGGGGCCGCCGAGTGGGGGCTCACCGGCGTGGACGGAAAGGCCGTGGGCATCAGCCTGCCCGCCGTGCACGCGCGCAAGGACAGGATGATCACCGGGCTCACCGGCGGCATCGAGATGCTCTTCAAGAAGAACAAGATCGACTGGATCAAGGGCACAGCGCGGCTCACCGGCGGCCTCGGCGTCGAGGTGACGCGGCACGACGGCGCGACGCAGCGTCTCACCGCGAAGAAGGAGATCATCGTCGCCACCGGATCGGCCGCCCGCAGCGTGCCGGGCATCGCGGTGGACCGCCGGCGGATCATCTTCAGCGACGAGGCCATTCACCTGGCCGAGGTGCCGAAATCGATGGCCATCATGGGCAGCGGGGCCGTGGGCGTCGAGTTCGCGTCCATCTTCAGGAGCTTCGGCAGCGAGGTGACCATCATCGAGCTGCTGCCGCGCCTGGTGCCGGGGGAAGACGAGGCCGTGTCGGCCGAGCTCGAGAAGACGTTCAAGCGCCGCGGCATCAAGGTGCACACCGGGACGAAGGTCACCAGCGCGACCGCCGGCACGAAGGGCGTGGACGTGGAGATGGTCGGGCCGGGGCAGGGCGCGGCGCCGCAGAAGGCCGCGTTCGACCTGCTGCTGGTCGCCACCGGCCGCGGCCCCGTCACCGAGGGGCTCGGCCTCGAGGAGATCGGCGTCAGGATGGACCGGGGCTCCATCGTGGTGGACGGGTTGTTCCACACCAGCGTGCCCGGCATCTCGGCCGTCGGGGACGTCGTCACCATGGGCGGGCCCCATTACCAGCTGGCGCACGTGGCGTCCATGGAGGGCATCGTGCTGGCCGAGCGCATCGCCGGGCATCCCGTCACGCCCGTCAACTACGACCACGTGCCGCGCTGCACCTACTGCGAGCCCGAGATCGGCAGCGTGGGCCTGACCGAGGCCCAGGCGAAGGCGCAGGGCTACGACGTGCGCACGGGCGCCTTCCCGTTCAAGGTGCTGGCGCGCGCGCGGATGGCGGGCGAGACCGAGGGCTTCGTGAAGATCGTGGCCGAGAAGAAGTACGACGAGGTGCTCGGCGTGCACATCATCGGCCCGCGCGCCACGGAACTGGTGGCCGAGGCCGTGATGATGCTGCGCATGGAGTGCACGGTCGAGGAACTGGTGAAGACGATTCACGCGCACCCGACCATGTCGGAGGCAGTCGGCGAAGCCGCTCACGCCGCGCACGGCGCGGCGATTCATATCTGAGCCAAGACCCCAAGCCCTCAAGACCCCAAGACCTGAAGGGTAACGACCCATGTCCACACCCGTAGTGATGCCCCAGATGGGCGAGTCGATTGCCGAGGGCACCATCGTCCGTTGGATGAAGAAGGTCGGCGACGCCGTGGATCGCGACGAGCCGCTGTTCGAGATCTCCACCGACAAGGTGGACGCCGAGATCCCCTCGCCCGCCGCGGGCGTGGTCCTCGACATCTCGGTGAAGGAGGGCGAGACCGTCCCGGTGAACAGCGTCGTCGCCCTGATCGGCGAGGCCGGGTCCTCCGTCGCGACACCCGCGGCGAAGGCCGCTGCGCCGGATGCGGCCCCTGCACCATCTGTACTATCTGCGCCATCTGCGCCGCCTCCGGCCCCTGTGACCCCTGCGTCATCGGCGGCCCCATCGGCGTCCGAGCGTCAGCGTTCGTCCCCCCTCGTCCGCCGGATCGCGAAGGAGCACAACGTCGACGTCTCGCGGATCGCCGGTTCCGGCATCGGCGGGCGCGTCACGAAGACCGACATCCTGTCGTTCATCGAGCGCGGCGGGGTGGTGACCCTTGCTGAAGCCCCGGCGCACCGGCCGGTTGGCCCGGCGATCCAGGGGCTGCCGGCGGCCCCCGCGGCGGCCCGGCCGGTCGGCCACGCCCCTTCGGTGTTCCGCCTGCCCACCGACCGGGTCGAGCCGATGTCGGTGATGCGGAAGAAGATCGCCGAGCACATGGTGCTCAGCAAGCACACATCCGCGCACGTGTATTCGGTGTTCGAGGTGAACTACAGCCGCGTGGATCAGATCCGCAAGGCGAAGAAGGCCGAGTACGAGGCTGCCGGGGCGAAGCTCACCTTCACGTCCTTCATCGCCAGGGCCGCGGTGGACTGCCTGCGCCGCCATCCCGTGATCAACGCCTCGATCGACGGGGACACCGTCGTGTATCGCGGCACGGTCAACCTCGGCATCGCCGTCGCCCTCGAGAACGGCCTCATCGTGCCGGTGGTGAAGGGCGCGGAGGAGAAGAACATCCTGGGCCTGTCGCGGGCCATCCAGGACGTCGCGGACCGCGCACGGGCGAAGAAGCTGAGCCCCGAAGAGGTGCAGGGCGGCACGTTCACCATCACCAACCCCGGCAACTTCGGCGCGCAGTTCGGCCTGCCCGTCATCAACCAGCCGCAGGTGGCCATCCTGGGCGTGGGCGCCATCGAGAAGCGCCCCGTCGTCATCGACGACATGATCGGCATTCGCACGATGGGGTACCTCACGCTCGGCTACGACCACCGGCTCGTGGACGGCGCCGTCGCCGACCAGTTCATGGCCGACCTGAAGCAGTCGATCGAGCACTTCGATCCTGCGCAGGTGTAGGAGGACACGGGAGGCCACGAGGCAGTCACGAAGGCGGAGGACTTTCCAGACCTCGGGCCCCAGGCCCCAAGACATGCGACCCCTTGACGTCCAACGGCTTGGCGTGGTGCCGTATGCGGAGGCGCTCGAGCGGCAGAAGCAGCTCGTCGAGGAGCGGCGCGCCGGCCGCATCCCCGATACGCTGCTGCTGCTGCAGCACCCGCACGTGCTCACGGTGGGGGTGAAGAAGGACGGCCGCAGCCACATCCTGGCGTCGCCGGACCGGCTGCAGGCGCTTGGCGTCGAGGTATTCGAGACGGGACGCGGCGGCGACGTCACCTACCATGGTCCCGGGCAGGTCGTCGGCTATCCCATCCTCGACCTCGACCCGGACCGCCGGGACGTGCACCGCTACGTGCGCGACATCGAGGAGGTGATGATCCGCGCCTGCGCGCGCTACGGCGTCGAGGCCGGCCGCATCCAGGGCCTGTCGGGCACCTGGGTGGCCCACCCGGCGCGCGGCCCCGAGAAGATCGGCGCCATCGGCGTCCGCATCTCGCGCTGGATCACCAGCCACGGGTTTGCCTTCAACGTCAGCACGGCCCTCGATTTCTTCAATCTCATCGTTCCCTGCGGCATCCGCGACCGCGGCGTGACCTCGCTGGAGACGGCCACGGGACGCCCCCACCTCGTCCGTGACGTGGAAACGGCGCTCGTCGAGGAGTTCGCCGCGGTCTTCGAGCGTGACGTAACCAACTCGGTATCAGCAGGTTAGCCCGCCCGCACCCGCCGGCGCCCGCCCGCACCTGTCCGCACCCGCCCGCACCCGGGAATAACCACCGCGCCCGTGGGGTTCTGTCCCCATGAGAGATGCAGAAAGGGTGCTGACGATGCGCGAACAGGTTACTGAGACTCACCTCGTTGAACGGCTCCGCCAGGGCGACGACAGCGCCCTCGGGGAGCTGGCCGCGGCCTACGGTTCGAAGATTTTCCAGCTGGCATTCCGCTACGTGAAGAACCGCGAGGATGCCGAGGAGATCACCCAGGATGTCCTGATGAAGGTGTACCGGAAGATCGACGCCTTCCGTGGCGACGCGGCGCTCTCGTCGTGGATCTACCGCATCACGTTCAACACGGCGATGTCGCGGCTGCGCCACACCAGGGCCGCGCGGATGGCCGAGCTCGCCGACGTGCCCGTCGGCCCTGGCCAGGACGATGGGCCCGGCGCGCCGCGCGCGCACGACCCGGCCGACTGGTCGTCGATGGCCGACGAGCAGATGCTCCGCCAGCAGATGCGCGAGCGCCTCGCCGAGGCGGTGGACGCGCTGCCCTCCATCTACCGCACGCCCGTCATCCTGCGCGACCTGCAGGGGCTCAGCACCGAGGAAGCCAGCCGGCGGCTGAAGCTGAAGGATCAGACGCTGAAGTCGCGGCTGCACCGCGGGCGGCTGCTGCTCCGCAAGCGCCTGGCCGTGTTCGCCGATGGCCTCACGCTTCACCGTCCGGTCGAAGCCTACTGACGTGCCAGCTCTTCCACGACCCTGAGGGCGAGCCGGGCCACCTCGGCTCCGCCCTGGGCGTCGATGCGCCCCCAGTCGTCCGAGGGCCGGTGGTAATCGGCATGGAAGCCGGTGAAGAACGCCATCGCCGGCACGCCGCGAGCGGCAAAGCTCGCCCCGTCGGACTGATCGGCCTGATAGCCGCCCCCGCGGAGGAAGTCCTCCAGCCGCAGCCGCGTCCACGACTGCATGCGCCGGAAGAGCGCCGGGAAGCCTTCCCGCCAGCCGAACGCGCCCACCAGCACGCGGCCGCGCGCGCGCCCGACCATGTCGAGGTTCACCATGGCCACCGTCCGTTCCAGCGGCACGGTGGGGTGCAGGACGTAGTGTCTCGATCCCCGGAGGCCCAGTTCTTCGCCTGCGAAGGCGACGAACACCACGGTGCGGCGGAAGCGCGCCGGCGTGGCTCCCGCCACGCGGGCCATCTCGATGAGGGCCGCGGTGCCCGACGCGTTGTCGTCCGCCCCGTTGTGGATGTCGCCGGTCGCCTCCGGGGCCTGGGAGAACTCGCCGCCCGTCCCCACATGGTCGTAGTGCGCCCCCACGACGACGGCCTCGTGCGCCCGTGACGGGTCGGCCCCGCGCAGCACGCCCACGATGTTCCTGACGCGCGCCGTGAACTGCGCGCGGTGCTCGACGTAGTCCAGTGTCGCGCCCGCGAGCGGCCTGGAGACGGGCGCCAGCGTCCGATCGATCGCGGCGGCGGCCGCCTCGAGGTCCAGTGCCGGGATGGCGCGGGCCAGAGGGTCGCGGGCCACGCGCAGGACCGGGAGGCCCATGGTGTCGCGCTGCGGATCGGACCACCACGCGCCGCGCATCGCGCGGTCGTCCACGTGCGAGGGATCCTCGACGACGAGCAGCAGGCGCGCGCCGCGCTCCCGCGCCTCGCGGGCCTTGGCCGAGATGGACGCGGCTGGCGTGAGGTTGCGGCCATCGAAGGGGCTTCGCGCGTCGCCTTCCTGCGGCTCGTGTGTCAGCACCAGCACCGCCGCGCCCTCGACATCGAGGCTGGCGTAGTCGTCGTAGCCGAGGCCGGGCGCCGAGATGCCGTAGCCCGCGAACACCAGCGGCACGTCGTCGAAGGCGGGCGGCGGGGCGCCGGGCTGCCGGTCGAGGGCCGACAGCGGGTAGTAGTCCACGCCGAGGCCGAAGGTGTGCGTCGTGCCCCCGGCGGCCAGCCGCAGCGCGGCCGTGGAGGGAGGCTCGATCCGCACCTCGGTGTCGAAGGGCTGGTCGAACGATCCGCCGCCGGCGCCGCCCGCGAGGCCCGCCGCGCGGAACCGTGCCGCGATGTAGTCGGCGGCGCGCTCGAGATCGGGCGTGCCGTTGCCGCGCCCGCCGAGCTGATCGGACGCGAGGTGCCGCACGTGCGACAGGAATGCCGAGGCCGTGGGTCGCGGCGGCCCCTGGGCCCCCAGCGCCGCGGCCCACAGCAGCACGAACGCCAGGGTGCGGCGCATGCGTTCAGCGCGCGAGCGCCGTCTCGAGCCGCACGCGGTCGCGAGACGAGAGCGGCGCCGGCTCCATGCGCAGGATGCCCTGCGCGTGCACGCGCGCGGGCAGGACGGCCGATCGGCCGGGCATGGACGGGCCCACGTCCACCGCCACCTGCAGCACGTGTACGCGAGGCGCGCGCGTGATCATCGATCGCATCACGTGGGCGGCGGCGCTCGCGAGCGCCATGGCGGCGGCTGGCCAGAGGCGCGGCAGCCGATGCTCGATGCGGGTGATGGCCGGAGGCGCCAGCACGTCGGTGGCGCGGCGTCCGCCGATGCTGGCCGATTCCCATGGCACGATGATCTCGTCGGGCGCGCGGCCCACGACGAGCAGTGAGACGTCTGCAGGCGACAGCTCGGCCTCCAGGGCGACCAGCGCCAGCGCCGCCGCGCGCAGCGCCTCGGGCGCGGTGCCGAACAGGCGCGTCGGCGGCAGGCCCAGCTCGTGCACGCCGCGATCGATCAGCAGGGCCTGGTGCGGGCATGCGCAGAGCACGGGCGCGGCGCGGTTGAGGCCGGCCACGCGCGCGAGCAGCCCGAGGCCGGCGTCTCCGTCCCAGACGCCGGCGGCGACGCGATCGGCGATGACGACGATGCCGGCGTCCATCACCGCGGACTCGTCGGCGGTGCCCGAGAGGCGCGTGGCGTAGCCATCCACCGGTGCCGCCTGCGCGATGTCGAGCGCCTTTCCCGCGGCCACCGTGCCGGCATCGTCCACGATGACGACGCGGGCCGCCATGTCCGCCGCGGCGGCCTGCCGGGCCACGGTGGCGCCGATCTCGCCCGCGCCGAGAATGACGATGGTCACGGTAGGATTGTAGCCGGAGCGTTCGTCCCCGGGCGCCAGGAGGTCCTCATGTCCCTCGTCTCCCTCATCACCGGTGGCACGCGCGGCATCGGCTTTGCCATCGCCGAGCGGCTGCTGGCCCGCGGGCACGATGTCGCCGTGACGGGCACCACGTCGAGCGGGGCGGCGCGGGCGGAGCATGCGCTGGCCGGGACGTGCGGCGACCCGGGACGCGTGCTCGGTCTGGTCTGCGACGTGCGGGATCCCGCGGCGGTGGATCTGGCCGTGGAGACGGTGGTCGCGAGGTTCGGCGGCCTCGACGTTCTCGTGAACAACGCCGGTGTCGGCGGGGGCGCGCCCGTGTCGGAGCTGCCGTACGACGAGTGGCGCCGCATCATCGACACCAACCTCTCCGGCGTCTTCTACGGCTGCCGCGCCGCGCTGCCGCACCTGAAAGCACGCGGTCGTGGCTGGATCGTCAACCTCAGCAGCCTGGCTAGCACGAACGCCTTCGCGGGCGGCGCCGCCTATTGCGCGTCGAAGGCGGGCCTGAACGCCTTCACCGAGGCGCTGATGCAGGAGGTGCGGCACGACGACATCCGTGTCAGCTGCATCCTGCCCGGCTCGGTGGCCACCGGCTTCTCGGGCCGCGAGCCCGAGACGGGCGCCAACTGGAAGCTGAGCCCGGACGATGTGGCGCGGGTCGTCGAGGACCTGCTGGACCATCCCGGCCGCAGCCTGCCGAGCCGCGTCGAGATACGCCCCTCCAGGCCGCCCGGGTAGCGCGGCCACGTCCATCGACGACTGCCGACTATCGGCAATCGCTCAATGGGCAGCCGGCGCCGCGACGGCGGCGACGAATGTCGCGAGGTCGATGTTGGCGCCGGTGACGATGGCGACCACCGGGCCGGCGGTGGCCACGCGGCCCGAGGCGAGCGCGGCGACCCCCACCGCCGCTGACCCCTCCACCATGAGATGCTCTTCCGCGGCGAGCGCGCGCATCGCGGCACGCAGCTCGTCCTCGCCGACCGTCACGACCGCGTCCACCAGCTGCTGCACGAGCGGGAAGGTGATGGCGCCGGGCTCGAGGTTCCCGGCCAGCCCGTCGGCCAGCGTCGGCGTCGGCTCGATGGCGGTGATCGCCCCGCGGGCGAGACCGGCCGTGAAGGGCGTGGATGCCGCGGCCTCGACGCCCACGACCCGCGCGCGTGTCGCGGCGGCACGCAGGGCCAGCCCGACGCCGCTCGCCAGCCCTCCGCCGCCGAGCGGCACCACGACCGTGGCGACGTCGGGGCAGGCCTCCACGATCTCCAGGCCGAGCGTCCCGGCACCGGCGATGACATCCGGGTGGTTGTAGGGCGAGATGAAGACGCCGCCTCGCTCCTGCACGAAGGCGTGTGCGCGGCGCTCCGCCGCATCGTAGTCGGGTGCCTCGTCATGCAGGTCGGCGCCGTGACGCCGGATGGCGGCGCGCTTGGCGAGCGGCGCGTTCGCCGGCGTGAAGATCACGACGCGCAGCCCGAGCCGCTCCGCGGCGAAGGCCATGGCCCGCCCGTGGTTGCCCGCTGATGCGGTCACCACCATCGGCCGCGCGGCCCGGTCCGGATGGGACTCGACGAGGCGGAGGAGCGCGTTGAACGCGCCGCGGATCTTGAACGAGTTCGTCAGGTTGAGCGATTCGAGCTTCAGCAGCGTGCGCCCGCCCGACACCGAAGACAGCCACGCCGATTCCCGCATCGGCGTCGGCGCCAGCCACGGGCGGAGGCGCGTGCGGGCACGGAAGATGTCGAGGACGGACGGGGACATGGGGTTCTCAGGTTCTCAGGTTCTCGGGTTCTCAGGGTCCGTGGGGGCTCGGGGTCTTGGGGCAGGGGGCCTGGGGCCTGGGGTCCTGGCGACCCGTCTTGTTGGCTTCCGGCGGTCGACCCCCGACTCCCGGCGCCGTCTATCCCCCGAGCAGCTGCGGCAGCTGCTGCACGAACGCCGAGCGGGCGAGGATGCGGTCCACGCCGGCCTGGCGCGCGGCGTCGATGGTGGCGGTGTCCACGTGGGACACGAAGCCCACCGTCGGGATGCCGGCGAGGGCCGGATCGCCCTTGAGCGCCGCGACGATTTCCAGCGGCCTGACACCCGCGCTGTTCAGGTCCAGGATGACGAGGGCGGGCGCCGGGGTCCCGCGGGCCGCCGCCAGCACCGCATCCAGCGAGCGCGTGAACGTCAGATCCACGCCCACCCCCTTCGCCGCGGCCGAGATGCGGGAGCTGAGCATGAGGTCGTGAACGACCGCCAGTACGGTGGGGGTGGCCATTGATGATGGACGATTATCGGCCATCGTCGATGGTCAGCGGCCGCGCGGCATCAGCCACTCGAGCACGAACGGGTTGGTCGAACGCTCGCGGCCGATCGTCGTGGCAGGCCCGTGGCCGGAGTAGACGACGGCCTCGTCCGGGAAGCGGAAGAGCACCTCGGTGATCGAGCGCATCAGCGTCTCGTAGTTCCCGCCCGGGAGGTCCGTGCGGCCGATGGAGCCCGCAAACAGCGTGTCGCCCACGAACAGACCTTCCAGCGCGGCGGGCTCGGCCACGCGGCTGACCGCCAGGCACACCCCGCCCGGGCAGTGGCCCGGCGTGTGGTGCACGGCCACCTCGTAATCGCCGAAGCGGCCCCAGGGGCCGTCGCCTTCGTAGTAGTGATCCACGGGCGGCGGCTGCTCGATGCGGAGGCCGAACATGGCGCCCTGGGCGGCAGCGCGCTCGTAGAGCGGCTGGTCGTCCCGATGCAGCCAGACCGGCGCCCGAAGGGCCCGGACCGCACGGCCCACCCCGGAGACGTGATCCAGGTGCGCATGGGTCAGCAGGATGGCGGCCACCTTCAGCCGGTGCTCGGCCATCACTGCCAGCAGCTCGTCCACCTCGTCTCCCGGATCGATGCACACGGCCTCCCGCGTCCGCTCGCAGCCGAGGACGAAGCCGTTCTTCATGAAGGGAGGCGCCGCAGCGGTGAAGAGGAGCATCACTCAAGGATAGCGTCGGGAGCCGGGAACCGGGAGTAGAAGCGCGACGGGACCTCGAGACCCCAAGCCCCAAGCCCCAAGCCCCCAGCCCCAAGCCCCAAAGACCACGAGAACTCGAACGCCACCCGCCCGACGCGCAGGGTGTCGGCGGCCTGCAGGGGTGTCGGCTGCTCGACGCGGCAGTCGTTCACGTACGTCCCGTTCGTGCTGCCGAGGTCCTCGACGGTCAGGACGCCCTCCGCAGACGAGGCGAGGCGGCAGTGCACGCGGGAGACGAGGGGGGCGTCCACGACGAACTGCGCGCCGGTGGCGCGGCCGATGGTACGAATCTCGCCAGGAAGCAGCCGGAAGGAAAGGTCGGGCTCGGTCGACCGGAGAATCCACATGACCGAACAAGTGTACCGGGATCCATCGCCGGGCGCCGCGTCGGGCGTGGCGGGCACGGGAACCCTGCCCGTCCCGGCGTCGTAACACGTCAATGTCATGACCAGATCCCGCAAGTGGACCCTGGGCGCCGTGGTGCTCGGCATCGTCGTCGCCACCGCCTACGGCGTGACCACCGCCAACGGCGCCTCGACCAGCATCGATCCGTCGCGCCTGGCCAGCGTGGAGCGCGGACCGATGGTCCGTTCGGTGGTCGCGACCGGCAAGGTCGAGCCCATCACCAAGGTGGAGATCAAGTCGAAGGCCAACGGCATCATCGAGCGGCTCGCCGTGGACGTGGACCAGCTGGTCGAGTCCGGGCAGGTGCTGGCCGAGCTGGACAAGGAAAACCTGCGTGCCCGCCTCCGCGAGGCGCGCGCCAACCTCGAGGCGGCCCGGGCCGCCCTGACCGCCGCCGAAGCCCAGGCGGCCAAGCACGAGATCGAGGCCGAGGCGCCGGACGTGGCGTTCGCCAAGGCCGCCTACGACCGCGCCAGGTCGCTCAACGAGCAGAAGCTGGTGTCGCAGGAAGCGCTCGATCAGGCGAAGACCACCTACGAGCAGGCGGTCAACCGGCAGCGCGCCGCCGGCTCGCAGGCCCTCATCGGCCGGGCGAAGGTGAACGAAGCGCGCGCCCAGGTGGCGCAGGCGGCCGCCGCGGTCGAACGGGCGGAGGAGGAGCTGGCCAACGCCACCATCAAGGCGCCCATCCGCGGCACCGTCCTCACCCGCGACGTGGAGATCGGCAGCCCTGTCTCGTCCATCCTCAACCTTGGCGCCAACGCCTCGCTGGTGCTGACGCTGGGCGACATCGACAGGGTCTTCGTGCGCGGGAAGGTGGACGAGGCCGACATCGGGCAGGTGCGGCTCGACATGCCCGCCCGCATCACCGCCGAGAGCTTCAAGGACAGGGTCTTCAGCGGGCGCGTCACGCAGATCTCGCCCATCGGCGTCGAGAAGGACAACGTCACCACCTTCGAGGTCGAAGTGTCCATCGACAACCCGGGGAAGGAGCTGAAGGCCAACATGACGGCCAACGCGGAGATCGTGCTCGAGGAGCACGCCGACGCGCTCATCATCCCCGAGGCCGCCATCACGTACGACGCCGACCGCAACGCCTGGGTGGAAGTCGCCGACCCCACGGCCGACAAGGGCCGCCGCCGCACCGCCGTGAAGGTGGGCATCGGCAACGGCACGAAGACGGAAGTGCTGGACGGACTGAAGCCGGGCGAGAAGGTCATCCTGCCCGGCTGAACCCCCAAGCCCCAAGCCCCAAGCCCCAAGTCCCAAGTCCCAAGCCCCAAGCCCCAAGTCCCCGATGCGCGAAGCCCTCACCCAGGCGCTCGACAACCTCCGCGCGAACACGCTGCGCAGCGTCCTGACGATGTTCGGGATCCTGTGGGGCGTCATCGCCGTGGTGGTGCTGGCCGCCACGGGCGAGGGCTTCCAGCGCGGCAACCAGGTCGTGCTCGAAGAGCTCGGGAAGAACATCGCCATCGTCTGGGGGGGACGGACGACGATGCAGGCGGGCGGCGAGCGCGCGGGCCGGCGCGTGCTGCTCACCGTGGAGGACGCGCGCGCCATCGAGCGCGACGCGCCGCTCGTGGCCGTCGTCAGCGCGGAGATCAACCGCGGCCTCCGCATCACGAGCCGCTACAACGCCGCATCGCTCTCCGTGCACGGGATCGAGCCTCAGTACCAGGCCATTCGCACGCTGGACATCGATCAGGGACGCAACTTCGTTCCTGCGGACGATGAGCAGGCGCGGCGCGTGGCCATCATCGGCGCGGATGCCTGGGCGCAGCTGTTTGGCGCGCGCGACGGATTGGGCGGGACGGTGGATCTGAACGGCATCCCGTACACCGTTGTCGGGCGGATCCGGAAGAAGAACCAGGACAGCAACTACAGCGGGCCCGACAACGACAAGCTCTTCGTGCCGTTCCAGGCCATGGCGCGGGACTTCCCGCGCGCGGACGTGCCGCCGGGCACGGTCTCGCAGCTGATCGTGGCGCCGAAGCCCTGGGTGGTGGCGGACCTTCCCCGCGTGCTCGACCAGCGAACGGGCCGCATCCAGGACGTGGACTGGCCGCTCGAGCGCGACGTGCGCCACGTGCTGGCGCGCCGCAAGGGCTTCAACCCGGACGATCGGGATGCCCTCTCGGTGTGGGACACCTCGCTCGAGAGCCTCATGTTCGGCCGGATGATCGGCACCATGAAGCAGTTCTTCAGCATCGTCGGCTTCATCACCCTCGCGCTCGGCGGGCTGGGGGTGATGAACATCATGCTGGTGGCGGTTCGCGAGCGCACGCGCGAGATCGGCGTCCGCAAGGCGCTCGGGGCCACGACGGCCGCGGTCCAGCGGCAGTTCTTCCTCGAAGGCTTCTTCCTCACCATGCTCAGCGGCACGATCGGCTTCGCCGTGGCACTGGGGCTCTGCGGCCTCGTGAACACGCTCCCGATGCCCGAGCGTTTCCAGGGCATGGTGATGACCTGGCAGTCCGGCGCCATCGCGCTGGCCACGCTGGTCCTGGTGGGCGTCGTGACCTCGACCTATCCCGCCCGCCGCGCGGCACAGCTGCCGCCGGTGGAGGCGCTCAGGTACGAGACATAGCGACAGTGACGGGAGCCGGGAACCGGGAACCGGGAACCGAACGGCGACGGGCGAGAACCCCAGAACCCCAGAACCCCAGAACCCCAGAACCCCAGAACCCCATGCAACTCCTCACCGAAATCATCCGAGAAGCCTTCACCGGCCTGGCGCGCAACCGGACGCGTGCCGTGCTGTCGATGCTCGGCATCTCGTGGGGCATTGTCTCGGTGGTGGTGCTGCTGTCCTACGGCAACGGCTTCCGTGACGCGCTGGCGCGCGGGTTCCGCGGTGCGTTCGGCG
>CAUJDN010000135.1 GCA_963169195.1 Acidobacteriota bacterium
GAGAAGCGGGAGACGCGGTGTCGTTCGTCCACCCGGCTCCTCACGTTCTGCCTTCTGCCTTCTGCCTTCTCACTTCTCACTTCTCACTTCTCACTTCTCACTTCTCACTTCCCTCTTCGCAACCCCACCCGTCCCCCGGGGGTCATACGATATGGGTATGCCCCTCCTGTCCGCCACCGACCTCGCCAAGACCTATACGGGCGGCACGGCGAGGGTCCACGCGCTCGCCGGGGTCTCGTTTGCCCTGGAGGCCGGGGATTTCGTCGCGCTCATGGGGCCGTCGGGCTGCGGCAAGTCCACCCTGCTGCACCTCTGCGGCGCGATGGATCGGCCCACGTCCGGGCGGGTCGTCCTCGAGGGCCGCCCCCTCGCGGAGCTGACCGACGACGCGTTGACGAGGCTGCGCCGGGATCGGATTGGCTTCGTGTTCCAGTTCTTCAACCTGCTGCCGACCCTCACCCTGGGCGACAACATCGCACTGCCCTGCCTGCTGGGCGGCATGCGGGCCGCGGAAGCCGAGGCGCGCGCGGCGCGGCTCGCCGAACGCGTGGGCATCGGCCCCCGCCTGCGGCACTACCCGCAGGAGGTCTCCGGCGGCGAGATGCAGCGCGCTGCCATCGCGCGGGCGCTGGTGCACGAGCCGGCGCTGCTGGTGGCCGACGAGCCCACCGGCAACCTCGATTCCGAGAACGGCGCGCGGGTGCTGGCGCTGCTGGCCGAGCTGAACCGCGACATGGGCATCACCATCCTGCTGGCCACCCACGCGCAGGAGGTGGCGGCCGCCGCCGGCCGCGTGATGCGGATGAAGGACGGCCGCTTCGTCTCGGCGGAATCTGCGCCATCGGCTCCCGGCGCGATGGCCCTCCCGCTTCCCGGCGCCAATGCAGTCCCGTCTGTTTGAGCAGTTCATCCTCCGCCGCATGGCGCAGGAGCGGGCACGCACGCTCACCACCGTCGTGGGCATCGCGCTCGGCATCGCCGTCGTCCTCGCCATCCAGCTGACCAACGCCAGCTCGGTGCGCGGGTTCGAGACGGCGCTCGCGTCGGTGGCCGGCCGCACGTCGATCGAAATCGTCGGGACGGGCGGGATCGACGAGATGCGGCTGCCGGATCTCGGATGGCTGCGCGCGTTCGGCACCATGTCGCCCGTCATCGAGGGCGAGATGGCCATCGTCGGCGGTGGCCAGGCTGCACCAGGCCCGGGAGCGCCCACGCCCTCGACGCGAGCGGGAGCGGGATTCAGGGCGCCTCGCACCGAGGCGGTGAAGGTGCTGGGGGTCGACATCCTCCAGGACCTGACCGTTCGCGACTATCTCGGCGTCGAGGTGGAGACGCCGCAGCAGTTCCTGGAGCTGCTCACGAGCCCCCGCGCCATCGTGATCACGGAGAAGCTGGCGCGGCGCCGCGGGTACGCGCTGGGCGACGAGCTGCCGCTGATGGCCGGCGATCGCGTGAACACGTTCGTCGTCCGCGGCCTGCTGAAGGACGAAGGGCCGGCAAAGGTGATGGACGGCAGCTTCGTGCTGATGGACATCGCGGCCGCGCAACTGGCGTTCGATCGGCTCGGGCGCGTCGATCGGCTGGATGTCCAGCTGCGCGGCGACGGCCGCGCGGCTGGCGAGGCGACGGCGAACGCCCCGGGATCCGCCGAGATCGACGCGGCCCTGGCCGCCATTTCGGCGCGGCTGCCCGCGGGGCTCACCGCCCAGCGGCCGTCGCGGCGGGGCGAGCAGGTGGAACGCATGCTGGCCGCCTTCCACCTGAACCTCACCGCGCTGTCGTGGGTGGCGCTGGTCGTCGGGCTGTTTCTCGTCTACAACACGGTCACCATCTCGGTCATCGCACGGCGCGAGGAGATTGGCATGCTGCGCGCCCTGGGCGTGACGCGGCGGCAGGTACTGGGGCTCTTCCTCGGCGAAGCCGCCGTCCTCGGCCTGGCGGGGACGCTCCTCGGCATCGGCCTCGGCCGCGTGCTGGCGGATGCGGCCGTGGGGCTCACGCGCTCGACGGTCAGCACGCTCTACATCGCCACGGCGGCCTCGACGCCGGCGCTGGCCGGCTGGCACGTCGGGCTGGCCTTCGCCATCGGCGTGCCGCTGTCGCTCCTCGCCGCTTCGCTGCCGTCGCTCGAGGCGAGCCGCGTGCCGCCAACGGCGGCCATGCGCGGCAGCGATCGGCTGGCGTCGCGCGTGCGCCTGCGCGCGGCGGCGCTCGTCGCGCCGGCGCTGGTCCTGCTCGTCGCGCTCGCCCTCGCGCGGCTGGGCCCGGTGGACGGACGGCCGTTGTTCGGCTACGCCGCGTCGTTGGCCACCATCATCGGCGCGTCGCTGCTGGTGCCGGCCTTCATCCACGTACTGGCTCGCAGCCTCGCCGGCCCCCTTCGCCGCCTCCTCGGGGTGGAAGGGCTGCTGGCCCACGCCAACCTGGCCGCTGCCATCCCGCGGCTGTCCATCTCGGTGGCGGCACTCGCCGTGAGCCTGTCGATGATGGTGGCCGTGGCCGTGATGATCGGGAGCTTCCGCGACACGGTGGCGTACTGGGTGGGCCAGACCCTTCAGGCCGACCTCTTCATCGGCCCCGGCCTGCAGCCGACGGTGGGCTCGGAGCAGACCCTCTCGGCGCCCGTCATCGCGGCCGTCGAGACGCACCCGGGCGTGGACGCGGTGGACTCGTTCCGCAACATCGACCTCGTCTACAACGGGAACCTCGTCGTGCTCGGCGCCGGCAACTTCGCGCTCGTGCTCTCGCACGGCTCGCTGCTCTTCAAGGCGCCGGCGGACGGGCGCGAGGCGCTCAGGCGCGCCATCGGCACCGAGTCGGTGGTGGTCTCCGAGGCGTTCGCCAACAAGTACGGCACCCGCCCAGGCGACACGCTCACCCTGCAGACGCCACAGGGCGCGCGGCCCTTCGCGGTGGCGGCCGTCTACTACGACTACGCCGTGGACCGTGGCGTCATCGTCATGGATCGCGGCACGTTCCGGCGCTACTTCGGGGACCTCACCCCCAGCGGCCTCGCGGCCTACCTGAAGCCGGGCTTCGAGCCGGAGCGCGTGCGGTCGGAGATCCTCTCGGGGCTGGACGAGGGCCACCGCGCATTCATCTACACCAACCGCGACCTGCGCGCCGAGGTGCTCCGCATCTTCGACAGCACGTTCGCCATCACCTACGCCCTCGAGATCATCGCCATCGTCGTGGCCATGCTCGGCGTGGCGGCGACGCTGCTGACGCTGGTCCTCGAGCGGCAGCGGGACCTCTCGATGCTGCGGCTCATCGGCGCGGCCCGCCGCCAGGTGCGCCGCGTCATCGTCATCGAGGCGGCGCTCATCGGCGCGGCGAGCCAGGCCATCGGGCTCGTCGTCGGCCTCGCCCTGTCGGTGCTGCTGGTGTACGTCATCAACGTGCAGAGCTTCGGATGGACGATCCAGTTCCGTGTGCCGGTCACATTCCTGGCCCAGGTGTCGATCGCGGTGGTCGTCGCCACGGCCGTGGCCGGCATCTACCCGGCGCGCCGCGCGACGGCGCTGGTGGTGGGACAGGATGAATAGGGAGGTACGGGTGCGGCCGGGTGCGGGCGGGTGCGCACAAGGACGGCGGCGCCAGCTCGTGGTCGTCCTCGTCCTGGCCCTTTCCACCATCCTCTCCGCCGCCGACTGGCGCGAGGCGGCCGCCGGGTATCGCTTCGCGTTCCCTCACGATCACGCCAGCCACCCCGACTACAAGATCGAGTGGTGGTACTACACCGGCAACGTCGAGACGTCGGCGGGACGGCGGTTCGGTTACCAGGTGACGTTCTTCCGCGTGGGCGTGGTCGCGGCGCCGGAGAACCCGTCGCGGTGGGCCGTGCGCGACCTCCACATGGCGCACCTGGCCGTCAGCGATCCCGAAGGCGCACGGTACCGCTTCGATGAGAAGCTCACGCGCGGCGGGCCCGGCCTTTCGGGTGCCGCGACGGACCGCTACCGGGTCTGGAACGAGGACTGGTCGGCCTCGCTGGACGACCAGGGCCGCCATGTGATCAGGGCCGCGAGCGATCGCGCCGGCGTGGATCTGGTGCTCTCCGAGGGGAAGGCGCCGGCCATCAACGGCATCGACGGCATCTCGCAGAAGGGCGCGCAGGCCGGCAACGCCTCCCACTACTACTCCCTCACGCGCATGCCCACGCGTGGCGTCGTCACCATCGATGGCGAGCGATTCGAGGTCAGCGGCGAGAGCTGGATGGACCACGAATTCGGCACGAGCTTCCTCGAGCGCGAGCAGCAGGGATGGGACTGGCTGTCCCTGCAGCTCTCGGACGGGCGCGAGCTGATGCTCTACCAGCTGCGCCGCTCCGACGGCACGCGCGATCCGCGGTCGAGCGGGACGCTCGTGGACACCGCGGGCCGCACGACGCACCTGTCCGCCGCCGACTTCACGCTGGCGCCGACGGGACAGACCTTCAGGGCCCCCTCGGGCGCAACCTATCCCATCGGCTGGACCATCGCGGTGGCCGGACTGGGCCTGGACCTCCGCATCTCCACGCCGATGGAGAACCAGGAACTCTTCACCCGTGGCGCCGGCATCGCATACTGGGAGGGCCTGGTGGACGTGGCTGGCACGTCCCGCGGCGCCCGCCTCACCGGCCGCGGCTATCTCGAGATGACGGGGTACAAGGGAAGCCTCGGGAGGGTGATGACTCAGTAAGCGTTCCCCCGACAACCGACTCCCGACTTCCGACTCCCGAAACGATCATGAAGGTACTCACGATCGGCGCCGGCATCGCCGGGCTCACCGCGGCCAGGCGGCTGCAGGAGAACGGGCACGCCGTCACGGTGCTCGACAAGGGCCGCGCGCCGGGCGGCCGCATGGCGACGCGCCGCGTGCTGAACGGGGACGCGGACCGCCCCGAGCTGGCCGAGCTCGCGTTCGACCACGGCGCCCAGTACTGCACGGTGCGCGACGCGCGCTTCGCGCGTGAAGTCGAGGAGTGGCACAAGGCGCGTGCGGCGCAGCCCTGGCACGGCAAGCTGGCGGCCTTCGACAGCGAGGGACGCGAGCCGGTGGACGACGGCCATGCCCGCTGGGTGGGCGTTCCAGGCATGAGCGCCATCGCCCGTCACCTCGCCCGTGGCCTGGACGTCCTGTGCAACGCACGCGTCACGGCCCTCGATCTCGATTCCGGGCCCGGCGCGTCCGCGTGGCACGCGTCACTCGCCGACGGGCGAACCATCGGCCCCTTCGATACCGTCGTCGCGTCGCTGCCCGCGCCGCAGGCCGTGCCGCTCGTGGCGGCATCCCCGACCCTCTCGCGCGCCGTGGGTGCGGTCCGCATGCACCCGTGCTGGGCCGTAATGGTCGCCTTCGACGACCGCGTGGCCACGCCCTTCGACGCCGCCTTCGTCACCGCGAGCCCGCTCGGCTGGCTGGCCCGCGACCGCTCGAAGCCGCAGCGCGGCCTGGCCGAGACCTGGGTCCTGCACGCCAGCGCCGACTGGAGCGCCGCGCACCTGGACGACGATGCGGACGTCGTCGGGCCGTTCCTGTTGAATGCCTTTGCGGACCTCGTACGGGCTCGATTGCCACTGCCCGTGCACCTCGCGGCGCACCGGTGGCGGTATGCGTGCGGCCATCCGCCGGCCCATCACGGCGCGCTCGTCGATGCCGACCTGCGGCTGGCGGCCTGCGGCGACTGGTGCGCCGGCAACCGCATCGAGGGCGCGTTCCTGAGCGGGTTGGCCGCGGCGGATGCGCTGCTCGCGCAGCGTGAAGGGAGGTGAGAAGTGTTCACGCTGCCGGCTTCGGCCTTCGCGTTCGGCGGCCGACGCGCCCGCGATCGCCACCGGTCCAGTACATCTGCACCAGCGTGCCCGCGGCGCCCAGCGCCAGCCACACCCACGGCAGCCAGCCCTGGCCCGGAGCGGGATTCATCGGGTAGGCCACCCAGATGTCACCCTCGGACGCGGCTCTGAGCGCGGTGGAATCCCCCATGAGTGTCGTGAGCCCCACGAGGAACGTCCACGCCCCGCCAAACGCGGTGGCGAGGATGATGACGTAGCGCTGCAGCCACGTGGCCAGCAGCGCGCCGGCGATGGAGAGCAGGATGACGGCGATGGGGTGCGGATCGCCCTGGATGCGCGTCCAGAGCAGGTTGGCCGCGAGGGCGCCGATCCCCGCGCCAATGAGCGCCACGCCGACGAAGTAGCCCGCCAGCAGCACGAACGCGCCCGCGAGCCCGCCGATGAGAGCGGAAACGACCATGAGCGTGGTGTCGGAGGCGCCGAAGACGGAGCTGGCCAGCAGCGCGCCAAGGATGAGCCCGAACACGGCCAGCACCACCTTGAACAGGCGGTAGCCGAAGAGGCACGACAGCAGCCCGCCCGCGACGAGAACCGCGGCGGCCGGAACTTGGTACGCGACAGGAAGCATGGGCCAGGGGGGTGGCTGGGAGGGATCTTAGCACCGGGCGCGCAGGCGCCGAGGCCCACCGCGCGAAGCGCGGCCTATAGCTCCCGCCGCCCTTCCAGCGCACGGGTCATCGTCAGGTCGTCCGCGTAGTCGATGTCGCTGCCCACGGGGATGCCCATCGCGATGCGCGTCACGCGCACGCCGAGCGGCTTCAGCAGGCGCGCCAGGTAGATGGCCGTGGCCTCGCCCTCCACCGTCGGATTGGTCGCGAGGATGATTTCGTCGACGCCGCCGGAGCCGATGCGGCCCAGCAGGCCCTTGATCTTGAGGTCGTCCGGCCCCACCCCCGACAGCGGCGAGATGGCCCCCATCAGCACGTGATAGGTCCCGCGGAACCCGCCCGTCTTCTCCACCACGTTGACGTTCTGGGGCTCCTCGACGACGCAGATGCTGTGGCGATCGCGCGATGCGTCCGCGCAGATCGGGCACGGGTCCACGTCGGTGATGTTGTTGCAGATGGTGCAGTAGGTCACGCGGTCCTTCACCTGCCGGATGGCCTCGCACAGCCGCTCCGCCTCCTCGCGGGGCGTCCGCAGGACGTGAAACGCCAGGCGCTGCGCGCTCTTGCTCCCGATGCCGGGAAGCCGCTTGAACTGATCGATCAGCTGCTGGAGGGATTCGGGGAGCACGGGACTCGGGTTCTGGGGTTCTGGGGTTCTGGAGGTTCTGGAGGTTCTGGGGTTCTGAGGTTCTGGGGTTCTGGAGGTTCTGGGGTTCTGGGGTTCTGGGGTTCTGGGGTTCTACAGGCGCGGGAGGCCGAGGCCGGACATCATGCCGCCCATGGTGCGTTTCAGTTCGTCGTCCACCTTGCGATGGGCGTCGTTCACGGCCGCGACGATCAGGTCCTGCAGCATGCCCACCTCGTCCTTCGAGACGACGTCGGGGTCGAGGCGGAGCGAGAGGACGTGCTTGTGGCCATTGACGACCACGGTGACCATGCCGCCGCCGGACGTCGCCTCGACGCGCATGTCGGTCATCTGCTGCTGCAGGCGCTGCTGCATCTCCTGCGCCTGCTTCATCATGGCCTGGATGTTCATCATTGGTTCCCGTCGCGCCGGCTCCCGTCGCGACTGCCGGCTCCCGACTCCCGGTTCCCGATCCGAACTACTCCCCCTGCACCGTGGTCTTCTCGACGGGGAAGACGTCGAGCAGGGTCCGCACGGTATCGTGCTCGAGCGCGCTCTGCTGCCGCTCGCCCGACACCGGCGTGGCCCGTGGCTCCGCGGGCGCGGGCGGCGTCGCGGCCGGTGCATCGGTGAACACGATGCGCAGGGGCAGGCGGGCGCCGGCGATCTGCTCCACGACGTCCTGGAGCCACGCGCGGTTGTCCTCGCACTGGTGCTTGGGCACCTTCTGGTTCGGCTGGAAGGCGAAGGTCACGCCCGACGCGTCCGCGTCGATGCGAAACGCCTGCGCCACGACCAGGTTGTAGAACGTGGGCTTGGCCGACCTGAGTTGGGAGAGCAGGGCGTCGCGATAGTCGCCCGCGGGCCGGGCGCCGGCTCCGTTCCCGGGCGACGCATCCGCGCGGACGGGCGCCGGGGCCGCTGGCGCGGCAGGCGGCACCCGTGACGGGCCCGGGGGCACGACGTCCCGAGGTGACGGTGAGGGCGCAGCGACGCGGGGTGCCGCGGGAGCCGGCCTCGCGGCCGACGTGCGCAAAGGCGGGGCGCTCGCGGGCGCACCCTGCCCCCGCAGCACGGCGGCCCCTCCCGCCAGCAACTCGGACAGCGGCGTGAGCCTGCGCAGGTGCATCAGCCGGAGCAGCGCCATCTCCATGTTGTAGCGGGGCTGATCCGATCCGCGAATCTCCTGCTCGGCCCTGGTGAGCAGGTCGAAGCCGCGCAGCAGATCCTCGCGCGACCAGCGGTCCACCAGCGCCAGGAGGCGGTCGCGGTCCCCGTCGCCGACCACGTCGGGATCCGACGCGCGCGACGCGTCCACCGAGAGGATGAGCAGGTCGCGCATGGCGCGCGACAGCTCCCGGCAGAGCAGCCTCAGGTCGTAGCCGCGCTCGATGGCGCGCTCGGTGAGCGCGAAGGCCGCCGGCGCGTCCTCGGCGACGACGGCATCGAGCATGTCGAGCACGAGATCCCGGCCGACCAGGCCGAGCACGGTGACGACGTCCTCGGTGGTGATGCTGTCGCCGGAGAACGCGCGCACCTGGTCGAGTGCGCTCAGCGAATCGCGCATGCTGCCCTCGCCCGCGCGCGCCAGCAGCATCAGCGCCTCGTCCGGCGCCTGGATGTGCTCCTGGTCGGCGATGTAGCGCAGCCGCTCGGCCACCGTCTTCGCGGAGATGGTCCGGAACTCGTGCACCTGCGCGCGCGAGAGCACGGTGTCCGGGATCTTGTGCAGCTCGGTCGTCGCCATCATGAACACGACGTGCGGCGGCGGCTCCTCGATGGACTTGAGCAGGGCGTTGAACGACGAGGCCGACAGCATGTGCACCTCGTCGATGATGAACACCTTGTAGCGGTCGCGGACCGGGGCGATGGCCAGCCCTTCGATGATCACCTCGCGGACGTTGTCCACGCCGGTGTGGGTGGCCGCGTCGATTTCGAGGACGTCGATGTCGCGGCCCTCGGCAATCTCGATGCAGGGCTCGCACTCGCCGCACGGCTCGGCCGTGGGGCCCGTCACGCAGTTGAGCGCGCGGGCCAGGATACGGGCGCAGGTCGTCTTGCCGCACCCGCGCGGGCCCGCGAACACGAATGCCTGGGCGATCCGCTTGCTCCTGAGCGCGTTCCGGAGCGTCTTCGTCACGGCCTGCTGGCCGAGCACGTCATCGAACCGCTGGGGCCGCCACTTGCGGGCGAGAACCTGATAGGACATGGACGGCGGGCTGAGGGTTCGGGGGTTCGGAGGTTCTGGGGTTCTGGGGTTCTGGGGTTCTGGGGTTCGGAGGTTCTGGGGTTCGGAGGTTCGGAGGTTCGGAGGTTCGGAGGTTCTCGGGCTGTCCAAACGGGCCCGACCGCGGCCCGGGATGGCTGCACACATCACGGAAACGACTGAGCGCTGCTGCCTTCCGGCCCTGACGCGGTTCGCCGCCCTGAGATTGCACAGGTCCCGGGCCGCGGTGCGGCCCGCCACCGGGACAGGCATGACCGCCCGGTGAAGGAACGTAACGCCAGTCTAGCACCCCCGGGGCGGCCGGCGCACCTTCAGCCGCAGATCGCGCAGATGCCGGGCACCAGCTCGAACAGCCGGCAGGGCCGATGGCTCAGTCGGGAGCCCGAGCCGCCGGGCTCGAACCCGTGCACCCGATGTCGCTCCTCAGGGCCCAACGGCCATTCGAGTCTCTGCGCCATCTGCGTTATCGGCGTCCCCTCAGCGTCCCATCAGCGTCGTCGCCAGGCGTTCGTACAGCACGACGGCTTCCAGCATCTCGTCCACCCCGATGTGCTCGTGGTCGGTGTGGGCGACGTGGATGGATCCAGGGCCGAGCAGGAACGGCGTGCCCCAGTTCGACAGCAGCGGGATGTCGGTCGTGTAGGCGAACACCGCCGTGTCGAACCCCTCGCGCGTCTGCAGGTGCACCGGGGGCACTTCGAGGACCTCCACGACTTGTGCGCGGTCCCCGACCGTGGCCGCCACGACGGCGCGGATGTCGTCGTGCGGCCCGACGCTGCGAAAGATGATCTCCGCCTCGGCGTGCGCCGGCACCACGTTGGGCGCCACGCCGCCCGAGATGAGCCCTACCGTGTAGCTCGTGCGCCCCAGCAGCGGGTCGTCGGGCCATGGTGCCCCGCGCAGATCGACGAGCACGTCCACCAGCGCCTCGATGGCGGACCGGCCGAGCGCGGGATAGCCCGAGTGCGCGGCGACGCCGGTGGTGACGAGCCTCACCCGGAACACCCCCCGCGTCGCGGAGCCCAGACGGTTGTCGGTGGGCTCGCCGTTGATCAGGAACCGGGATCGCGACGCGATGCGATTCGCGGCCAGCGCGCCCTCGCTCCCGCGCTCCTCTCCCGCCACGAACACGAGGCCGACGCGCGTCTCGCCCGCCGCGCGCAGCCGCTCGGCCGCCGCCACCTGGGCCGCGAGGATGCCCTTCGCGTCGCAGGCGCCACGGCCGTACAGCAGGCCGCCCTCGAGCCGGCTGGGGATGAACGGCGGCACGCAGTCGATGTGCGTCGAGAACACCAGGTCCGGTTCCCCGGCCGCGGCAATCACGTTGATCCGATCGTCGGCGACGGGCTGTTCCAGCACGGAGTAGCCGCGGTCCCGGAGGTACGCGGCCAGCGCGCGCGCCGCCTCGCCCTCGCGCCCGGTGGTCGAGTCGATGTCGATGAGCTGCCGCGCCAGCGCGACCGGATCTACCGGATCCACGTCTCGAGCTCCGTGCGCGTGTCGGTGCGGTCGTCGCGGTACTTCACGATGACCGGCGTGGCCAGCGCCAGGCCCCAGGCCGCGCCGGCGCCCACCGTGACTGAGCGCGCGCCGGGCACGACGACGGCCCCCTCGGGAATGACGAGGGGCTGGCCCGGCTCCGGCCGGATGATGCGGCCATGGGGCAGGTCGTACACGGGCGTGGATCCGGTCAGCACGGTGCCCGCCGCGATGACCGCCCGCCGCTTCACCACGGCCCCCTCGTAGATCCCGGTGTTCCCGCCCACCAGCACGTCGTCCTCGATGACGACCGGCAGCGCGCCGACCGGCTCGATGACCCCGCCAATCTGCGCGGCGGCGCTGACGTGCACGCGCGCGCCGACCTGCGCGCACGATCCGACCAGGGCGTGGGAGTCGATGAGCGTGCCGTCCCCGACGTACGCGCCGATGTTCACGTACATCGGCGGCATGCAGATGACCCCCTTCGCGAGGAACGCGCCCTCGCGCACGCTCGATCCGCCGGGCACGATGCGGATGCCCGCTGCGATCCCCGGCCGCTTGAGCGGCATCGTGTCCTTGTCGTAGAACGGCAGCCCCTCGCTCATGTCCACGAGGTCGCCGAACCTGAAGCCGAGCAGGATGCCCTGCTTCACCCAGGTGTTGACACGCCATCCGGTCGGCTCGGCCGCATCCGGCTCGGCGGCCCGCACCTCGCCGGCGCCGAGCGCCTGCCGGAGCACCGCGAACGCCTCGCGCGCCGCGCCCTTGTCAGCCGCGGCGCCCGCCGCGAACAATTCCTCGATTCGCTCTCTCACCAGTCGGCTCCCGTGGTCGTCTCCCGCGGATGTCGTGATCGGCGCGATCCGCCCCGACCCCCGCGGCATCCGCGCGGTCCAGCGAATCCTATCTCGGCATCATCCTCCCGGCGTCGTTCGCACCGCTACGCCCGCCTCGGCCAGGGCCGCGAGGACCTTCTCCTTCGATGCCGGCCGCGGCGGCACCATCGGCAGCCGATAGGTCTCTTCGCACAATCCCATCGCCGCCATCGCGAACTTCACCGGGCCGGGGTTCGACTCCACGAAGTTGACGAGCAGCAGCGGCAGCAGCCGCTGGTGCCTCTCGCGCGCCGCGCCGTAGTCCCCGCGCTCCGCCGCCTCGACCATCTGCGCCATCTCGGCGGGAATCTCGTTCGACGCCACGGAGATGATCCCCCGCCCCCCGATCGCCATCAGCGGAATCGTGATCGCATCGTCGCCCGAGAGCACGCGGAACTCCGGCGGCACCGCGCGAAGAATCTCGGCCATCTGCTGGATGTTGCCCGAGGCCTCCTTGACCCCGACAATGTGCGGGACGGTCGCCAGTCGCGCCACGGTGGCCGCATCCATGTTGCAGCCCGTGCGGCCGGGCACGTTGTAGAGCACAATGGGCAGGGGCGTCGCGTCCGCCACGGCCGAGAAGTGCTGAACGAGCCCCTCGGGCGTGGGCTTGTTGTAGTACGGCGTCACCGAGAGGAGCCCGTCGGCCCCGGCCCTGGCCATCTCCCTCGCGGCGTGCACGACGTCCTTCGTGTCGTAGCCCCCTGCACCGGCCATCACCGGCACCCGGCCGGCCGCCTCCTCGACGACCACCTCCACGACGCGCCGCTTCTCCACTTCCGAGAGCGTGGGCGCTTCGCCCGTCGTTCCGCAGGGCACGAGGAAGTGCACGCCCGCCTCGATCTGCCGGCGCGCCAGCCGCCGGACGCCGGCCTCATCCAGCTCGCCGCTCTTCGTGAACGGAGTGATCAACGCGGTTCCGACGCCGGTCCACATGTCGCGCATGGAGCGTCACCTCGGTCTTGGGGCTTGGGGCTTGGGGCTTGGGGCTTGGGGCTTGGGGCTTGGGGCTTGGGGCTTGATGAATCGTCCATCACCAGTCACTCAATGGGCGCGCGCAGGACGTCGGCCATCCCGTACCACCCCGTCCGGCCCACCAGCCACCGTGCGGCGATCAGCGCCCCGCGGGCGAAGACGGCGCGGTCGCGCACGGTGTGGGTGAGCTCGATGGTCTCGGAGGGGCCGTCGAAGCCCACCGTGTGCGTGCCGGGAATGGACCCGGCGCGCGTGGACGACACGTCGATGGCGCGCTCGAAGCCCGCCTGCTCCATCTCGGCCTTCAGCGTGAGTGCCGTCCCCGACGGCGCGTCCTTCTTCCTGTCGTGGTGCGCCTCGTGAATCCAGGCGCCGAACTCCGCCTGCCGCGCGAAGAGGCGCGCCGCATCCGCCACGACCAGCTGGAACAGGTTCATCCCGAGGGAGAAGTTCGAGGCGGCGACGACACCGATGCCGGCCTCGTCCACGAGCCTGCGCAGCGCGGCTTCGTCGGCCTGCCATCCGGTCGTCCCGACCACGACGTTGATGCCGCGTGCGGCCAGTACGGGCAGGGTCTTCGGGACGGCCCCGGCCAGCGTGAAGTCGATGGCCACGTCCACGTGCCCGAAGACCCCATCGGCAATGGCCCGGGAGCCGTTCCGAGTCGTGACGATGCCTGCCACGTCGAAGCCGTAGGCGCCGGCGAGGGACGCCACGAGCGATCCCATGCGGCCGTGCCCGACGATGAGCAGCTGCGGCATCGCGGTCAGCCCCGGGTCGCGGCCACCGAGGCCGGCTCCGGACACGGCGCGAAGAAGGCTTCGTGCAGGCGGCTGAGCGCCGTCGGCACGTCGCGCTCGCGGATGACGAAGGTGATGTTCCGCCGGCCGGCGGCCTGCGACACCATGCGCAGCGGCACGTCGCCGACCGCCGCCAGCACCCGCGCCGCCATCGCGGGATCCCGCTGCAGCCCGTCCCCCACGGCACAGACGATGGCCATCTGTCCCTCGCAGGACACCTCGGCGACGCTCGACAGCTCCTCGACCACGGCGGGCAGGCGCCGCGCATCGTCCACGGTCACCGACACGCTCACCTCCGAGGTAGTGACCACGTCCACGGGGATCCTGCAGCGGTCGAACACCGAGAACAGCCGGCTCAGGAACCCGTGTGCCATCAGCATGCGCGTCGAGGTGATGTCCACCACGGTCACGCCCGTCTTCGACGCCACGGCCGTCAGCGGGCGCTCGCTCACCGGCCGCTCCGCCGTGATGAGCGTGCCGCGCGCGTTGGCGCGACGCGAGTTCAGGATCCGCACCGGGATACTGCGCGCGACGGCCGGCTGGATGGTGGCGGGGTGCAGGACCTTCGCGCCGAAGTACGCGAGCTCGGAGGCCTCGGCAAACGAGAGGTGCGGGACGACCTGGGGCCCGTCCACGATACGGGGATCGGAGGTGAGCATGCCGTCCACGTCGGTCCAGATCTGGATCTCGCCCACGCCCAGGCACGAGCCCACGATGGCGGCCGAGTAGTCCGAGCCGCCGCGCCCCAGGGTCGTGGTCACCCCGTCCCGCGTGGCGCCCACGAAGCCGCCCATCACCGGGATGCGGTGTGCGGCCAGCACCGGATCCACGTGAATCATCAGCGCCGCCGTCGTCTCCGGAAACTGGGGCGCGGCGGCCTGGTGCTCGGCGTCGGTGACCACGGCCAGCCGGGAGTCCACCCAGCCGGCCGGCAGTCCCTGCGCGTCGAGCGCCGCGGCCACGATGCGGCTGCTCAGGATCTCGCCCGCCGCGGCAATCGTGTCCATCCACCTCGGCGACACCTCGCGCAGCACACCCAGCGCCGAGACGACGCGCTCGAGCTCCGCGAACTCGCCCGCGATCTCGTCGAGGAGCATCGAGCCGAGCGCCGTGTCCGTGACCACGTCCGCCACGGTGATGTGCCGCTGGTGCAGGTCCCGCAGGCTGGCAATCGCGCCGTCGATGTCCCCCGCCCCGGCCTGGGCGGCCACGCCCAGCAACCGGTCGGTCACGCCCGACAGCGCCGACACCACGACGATGGGCCCGCGCGCGTCACCGCCTTCCTGCTGCGCGCCGGCCTGCCGCTCGGCCCGCACGATGGCCATCAACCGCTCGATGGCCGCGCGATCCGCGACCGAGGTTCCGCCGAATTTCATCACCACCATGGCTGCTCCACTGGGTCTTGGGTCTTGGGTCTTGGGGCTTGGGGCTTGGGGCTTGGGGCTTGGGGCTTGGGCCGTGCGCGTCCGCCGTAGCCTTGGCGAAGGCGGAACTCCCGACCTAACTCAGCAACCCCTGCGCGTGCATCAGCTCCGCGTTCAGGATGGCGGCCCCCGCGGCACCGCGCACGGTGTTGTGGCCCAGGGCCACGAAGCGGGTGTGCAGCACGGGGCACGGGCGGACGCGCCCGACACTGACCGCCATGCCTGCGCCGAGGTCCGCGTCGAGCCGCGGCTGCGGGCGGTTGGGCTCGTCCATCACCACGATGGCGGGCTGCGGCGCGCTCGGCAGGCCCAGCTCCTGCGGCCGCCCCTTGAAGGCGCGAAGGGCCGCGACGACGGTCTCGGGCGACGGCTTCTCGCCAAGGTCCACCGATACCGTCATGGTGTGCCCGTCGATGACCGGCACGCGATTGGTGTGCGCGCTCACCACCGCGGCGTGCGGCACGCGCCCGCCGTCGCTGCCCAGAATCTTCAGCGTCTCGGTCTGCATCTTCTCTTCCTCGCCGCCGATGTACGGGACGACGTTGCCGAGGATGTCGAGCGAGGGCACCCCCGGATACCCCGCCCCCGACACAGCCTGCATCGTCGAGACGACGACGCTGCGGATGTCGAAGTGGCGGAGCGGCGCCAGGGCCAGGGCCAGTACGATGGTGGAACAGTTCGGGTTGGTGACGATGGCGCCGGTCCAGCCTTTCGCGGCGCGCTGCTCGGCGAGCACCTGCAGGTGCTCCGCGTTCACCTCGGGGATGAGGAGCGGCACCAGCGGATCCATGCGGTAGTTGCGCGCGTTGGAGACGACGATGTGGCCGGCCGCGGCGAAGGCGCCCTCGATCTCGCCCGCCACCGAGGCATCCAGCCCGGAGAAGACGACCTTCGGTGCCCGACCCGGCGTGCAGGATTCGACGACCCGATCGGCCGACCCGTCGGGGATGGGCGTGGACAGGCGCCACGGCGCCACGGACTTGTACGCCCGGCCTTCAGAGCGCTCGCTGGCGGCCAGCCATGTCAGGTTGAACCACGGATGCTGCGCCAGGCGGGACACGAACTGCTGCCCCACCATGCCTGTCGCCCCCAGGACGCCGACGTCGATCCTCTGCACGTGTCCCTCCCCGAAAAACAAAAAACCCGCCTGGGCGTGTGCCGCGGCGGGTGGTGGTGGCCCCGCAAGGGGCCGGTCGATGGTTCCCGTTCTATGGAGTGGACCACGGACCCACGCATCCCGGCGCATGGCACGCCCGCTTTCGCGTGGTGCCCTTTCCGGTGCGCATGGTCGTGGTCACGGGGGGAGTATAGCACGGAGGGGTTCGGGGTTCTCGGGTTCTCGGGTCCAGGGCCCTCACGCCGCGGCGGGGCGTGAGACCGCGTGCGGCCATCGGCGAGCGCTCGCTGCGAGGGGTGAGTGGCGTTTCCGCCGACATCACGCCGCGGGGTGGCGACCGGGTGGCGCGGGAGATTGCCGGCGCGGGGTCGACGTCAACGGGGCGGGAGTCGATGATCCGGGAGGTGTTGATCCGGGAGGTTGTGATCGCGAAAGCACCGGAAGTATCGTGTCGCTCACGACGCGCCGCTGGCGCAACGGCGAGTTGCTACGAGGTGCTCGACGGCCACACCCGGGTCGCAGGGGTCATGTGACACAGTCCTGACACAATCCGCGATTCACGTTCACGCTGTCCACGCTCTCGGCGTTGGACGCTGCGTGGCACGACGTCTTTTCTCCGTTGCCGGTTCGTCTCACCGGTGATACGTTAGGACATGGCCGAAGTCACGGTGCGAGAGTTGCGCAATGACGGGGGACGGGTGCTCGAGCGGGTCGTCCGCGGCGAGTCCCTCACGGTGACTCGTGATGGGCAGCCGATCGCCGAACTCCGGCCGTTGTCGCGCCGCCCGCTGCCGGCCGCTGCCCTTTTGGGGCGGTGGCGGCGCTTGGCGCACGTCGACCCTGCCCGCATGAAGGCGGACATCGATCGGGTTCTGGATTCGTCGCTGTGAGCACGCGCGCACGCGTCCGTCACGAGCGCGGCATCCTGGATACGAGCACCGTGATCCTCTTGTCGCAGATTCTGGATGACAGCCTCCTGCCGGCGGAGCCGCTCATCACCACGGTGACGCTCGCCGAGCTGTCGGTTGGTCCGCTCGTTGCCACGACGGACGAGGAACGTGCGGCGCGCCAGTCACACGTCCAGCAAGCCGAGTCCGATTTCGATCCGCTTCCGTTCGATGTGGCCGCGGCCCGGGCGTTCGGCCGCGTCGCGCTGGCGCTCAGACGGAGTGGCCGCGCGGTCAAGCCGCGTGCCTACGACGTCATGATCGCCGCGACGGCTCTCGCGAACGGCTTGCCACTGTACACCTGCAACCCGAAGGACTTCAGGGGCATCGAGGGGTTGACCATCGTGGCGGTACCGGTCCCGACTTCGGCTCCCGCCATGCCGCCATCTCAGCGCAAACCACGCGTCCAGTCTCACTCTTAGGACGGACGGCTGACGCGTCAGGACGCGGGTCACCGACGCGGGCGGGATGCATCGTCCGGCGTGCCACGCTGGACGAACACGTACGCGAACTCCCTGCCGACGCCGCGCGTAGTCCAAGGGCCGACCCTGTAATGCCCGTGATAGCTGAGGGGCCTCCACCGGCCGCTGTGGCTCTTCGGGTCGCCCTGCGGCGACGGCCTCGGTGCCTCCCCGGCGGCACTGCATCAGCAGACGTCGGCCACAGGTGAAGGCGGGACGTCGCGCGAGCAACCTCCCGGAGGGCAGCGATGAAGACGACGGGTCTCGAAGATCTGTCATCGTCGCGAACGTCGGCGCCGCGCGTGTGATCGGGCCGCCCGATCGACTTACAATGACGGACTTTCACTGACGGATCGTGGTCTAGGAGGAACGCCCATGGCTCTGCGGAGGCGTCTCCGAATCGTCGTTGTCGTTGGCCTGCTGGTCGCGGGTGTTTCTTCGGCCGGGCAGGGCCCCGCGCTGACCGACGGGACGGTCACAGCTCGAATCGACGGCGCGCCCTTCTCTGCGGTCGTGAGCGTTGCGTCAATGGCCGATGGTGATTTGGTGCTGTCGAATCTCAGCAACCAGGTGCAGCTGCAGGTCCCTCGCGCCAAGGTGGGCACGTTCGGGCTGACACTCGACGCCGACGGCGGTCTGGTCGACCTCGTGCTGACGCTGAGAACGAAACCGAAGCGCTTCGTGACGCCCGTGTCCGGCTCGGTGACGATCGAGGTGCTCGATGCCAAGCAGGCATCCGGACGATTCGCGTTCACGGGTAAGGACCTGGCCACTGACCAGCCGGTCACGGTCACCGATGGGCGCTTTCAGGTCGCCCTCATCCCGAAACCCCGACGCACCGCATGACCTCGACGGCGTCGCCGGCACGTGCCTCCCACGAGTCAGCGCCTACTGCTCGACCAGATCCACGCGTCGATTCTTGGCCTTGCCGTCCTCGGTGCGATTCGAGGCGACCGGAGCAAGCGGGCCGACGCCGTGAGCCGCGAGGCGGCCGGCGGCGACGCCGTAGGTCGTCGCGAGCGCCTTCACGACCGTAGCGGCGCGCTCAGCGGACAATCGCATGTTCAGGTCGAGCGCACCAGTGGCGTCGGTGTGGCCGACGACCATCAGGCGCAGCCCGGCGCGATTCTTGAGAAGCGCCGCGACCTCATCGAGCGCCGGCTTCGATTCGGGCTTGAGGTCCGCTTTACCGGTGTCGAAGTATATGTTGTAGACGCGGATGTGCCCGTCGCGATCGAGCCCCGCGGCCAGTTCCGCTGCCGAGGCGGTCACAAGCCCACCCTCCATCGCCTTCGCTTCGACGACGTGCACGGTCGTTCCCATCGCATGACGAGGCAGGACCGCGGGAGGCCGACCCCCAAAATGCTCCCGCCAAACGTCGAGATTCAGGTGTCCGCACGAGCGTTCGTATCAGCGCTGTCCACAGGCGGGGCGAAGAGCCGGAGATCCAGAACGGGCCGATCGGAACGCCCGCGGCGTTCTATACTGGATGGCCGAAGCCGAGCGCGGGTGGTGCGGACGCCCTCGCCAAGCTGTTCCAAATCGCCGTAAGTGATCGCGGCACATTAAGGGGTCTTACACAATCCGCTACACAATTCGGGTTTGCTGGCTCAGCCACTAGCCTGTAAACTGCTGATTCCAAAGACACGGAGAGATGTCCGAGTGGTTGAAGGAGCACGCTTGGAAAGCGTGTGTAGGGGAAACTCTACCGTGGGTTCGAATCCCACTCTCTCCGCCAGCCCTGTTCCATACACGCACAACACACCCCGGGGCAGGTGACGCGCCGCGCCCGGCGAGCCACCGCCACCGATCGTGCCGGGACCCCGCGGCGGCCCGACCGCGTCAGCGCGGAGCAACCGCGGCGGAATCGAGCTCGTCCCAGCGCTTCAGCGCCGCCTCAATCGCGGCCGGCAGCGCCTCGAGCCGGGCCATCGCCTCGTGAATCTCGGCCGCGGGCTTCCGGTAGAAGTCGGGCGCCGAGACCTCGGCCCCCAGCCGCGCCTGCTCCGCTTCGAGCGCCTCGATGGTGGCCGGCAACGCCTCGAGCTCGCGCTGCTCCTTGAAGGAGAGCCTGCGCCTCGGGGGCGGCGCCAGCGGCTCATCGCCCCCGCGCTCCGGCCGTGATCCACGCCCGGCGCCCGGCTCCCGGCTTCCGCCTTCGCCAGGATTCCGGCGGACCGGCCCGACGCCCGCCGCGCCCGCCTGCCGCTTCCAGTCCTCGTAGCCGCCGACCGACTCGACCACCCGCCCCTCGCCCTCGAACGCGATGGTGCTGGTGACCACGTTGTCCAGGAAGCGCCGGTCGTGACTCACGAGGAGCAGCGTGCCCTGCCACTCCACCAGCAGCGCCTCGAGCAGCTCCAGGGTCTCGAGGTCGAGGTCGTTGGTGGGCTCGTCCAGCACGAGCACGTTCGCCGGCCGCGTGAAGAGCCGCGCCAGCAGCAGCCGGTTGCGCTCGCCGCCCGAGAGCGCCTTCACCGGCGATCGCGCCCGCTCCGGCGAGAAGAGGAAATCCTGCAGGTAGCCGTGCACGTGCCGGGACTGCCCGTTCACCGTCACCGTGTCGTTGCCATCGCCGACCGTGTCCACCACGGTGCGCTCGGGATCGAGCTGCTCGCGCTGCTGGTCGAAGTAGACCACCTGGACGTTGGCGCCCTGACGCACCTCGCCGGCATCCGGCTCGACCTCGCCGAGCAGCAGCCGCAGCAGCGTCGTCTTGCCCGCGCCGTTGGGGCCGATGAGGCCGATGCGATCCCCGCGCATGATGCGCGTCGAGCAGTCGCGGACCACGACCGTGTCCCCATAGGCCTTCCGAAGGCCCTCGACCTCGAACACCACCTTGCCGCTCGACTCGGCTTCGCTCGCCTGCAGCCGCACCTGGCCGGCCTGGTCCCTCCGGGCCGCGCGCTCGGCACGCATCGCCATCAAGGCCTTGACGCGCCCCTCATCGCGCGTGCGCCGGGCCTTGATGCCCTGGCGCAGCCAGGCCTCCTCCCCCGCCAGCTTCCGGTCGAACTTCGCCTGCTGCACGGCCTCGCTCGCCAGCCACTCCTCCTTCTTCCGGAGGAACGTGGCGTAGTCGCCGGGCCACGAAGTGAGCCGGCCGCGGTCCAGCTCGACGCTGCGCGTGGCCAGCCGCTCCAGGAACGCGCGGTCGTGCGTGACGAACACGACGGCGCCGACGTACTCCGCGAGGAACGCCTCCAGCCACTCGATGGCCTCGACATCGAGGTGATTGGTGGGCTCGTCGAGCAGCAGCACATCCGGCTGCGCCACCAGCGCGCGCGCCAGGAGCACGCGCCGCTTCCACCCGCCCGACAGCGTGTCCACGATGGTGTCGGCAAACAGGTCGAGGCGCGAGAGCACCAGCTCGACGCGCTGCTCGATCCGCCAGCCATCCCGCTCCTCGAGCTCGTGCTGCAGCGCGCCCAGCCTCGCCAGCGCCGCTGGCGAGGCGTCATGCGCCACGTCCAGCGCCGCATGGTGATAGGCGCGCACGAGGTCCGCCAGGTCGCCCAGACCCTCGGCCACCACGTCGAAGACGGGCGAGCTGGCCGAGAGCGGCACGTCCTGCACGAGCCGCGCGACGCGCGTCCCGGGCTGGCGCCACACCGTGCCGCGATCCGGCGCGAGCTCGCCGCCGAGGATCTGCAGCAGCGTGGACTTGCCCGACCCGTTCCGCCCGATGACGGCCACGCGCTCGCCCGCCTCGACCTGCAGCGAGGCGTCGTCGAGCAGGGGCAGGTGACCGTACGCGTGGACGATGCGGTCGAGCGTGACGAGGGGCACTGGTTGAAGGTACTACGGTCTTGGGGTCTTGGGGTCGGGGGTCGTGGTTTCGTTTTCTCAGTGAACCACCGCGTTGAACACCACGCGGAAGGTGCCGAAGGGCTGTCCGCGCCACTGGGGGCGGAAGCCGAGCAGGATGATGTGGCCGTTCCCGTACGCGACGTCGAGGGCGGCGGCGCGTCCGTGCAGGAAGCGCTCGCCCAGGAGGTAGCCGGACATCAGCGGCGAGCCCGTGGACTGGTAGCGGGCCAGCACCTCGCCCTTGAAATCCTCGCTGGTCTCGAATGCGGGGCTGCCGTCCACGAAGACGGCGGCCTGCGCGGGCATGCCGGCCATCGCCGGATGCGTGGGCGTCGTCTCCACCGCCATCACCGAACCACCGGTGAAGAACTCCTGGCGCTTCATCCCCGCGACGACGTTCTTGATGGGCAGTCCGAACTGCTGGATGGCAAAGGCCGTCGAGCGATTGAAGCACACGAGCGTCCCGCCTGCCTTGACGAACGCGTCGATGGCCCGCACGCCGTCCTCGCCGATGCCGCCCTCGAACGCCGGTGGCACGACGCCCTTCGCATAGCCGTCGAGGAGGCCGCGCGCCTCGTCTGCGATGACGAGCGTGTCGATGCGGTCCGCCAGGGCGCCGCCGCGGAAGTCGCGCGGGTAGAGGCTCACCACGTCGAAGCCGTAGCGCTCGAGCACCCAGCGCGTCCAGCCCTCGTCCATGCTGGCCATCCACGGCCGGTAGAGCCCCACGCGCGGCCGCTTCAACTCGCGCGCGCCACGCGGCGCCGCGACGCGCTCCGCCTGCAGCGCGTAGGCCTTCACCAGCTCGTCCTGCTGCGCCGGCGAGAGCCCGGTCACGACGTAGCGCTGCACCGCACCCGCCTCCGCGGCAGCCCCTGCCGTGGCGCTTCGGCGAGGCAGGCCCGATACACCTGCCGCACCTGCTGCACCTGCTGCACCTGCTGCACTCGCGCGAAACACGCGCCCACCCAACGCCCACGCCCGGTTGAGCGCGGCGTATGTGTTGTTCTGTGCGGGGTCCAGGGCCAGTGCCGTGCCCGTGCCGGTCACCTTCCCGGCCGGCGGGACAATGGCGGCGGCCACGCCGTTCGTGTCGAAGCCCACGCCGGGGGCGCTGTCGAACGGCGCGACGTCGGTGGCGCCGGGCTCGTAGGGCGTGGCCGGGCCATTCGCGGGCAGCTCCACGCCGAGCGGCTTGATGGCGGCGCGAAGCTCGGCGGTCATCGGCGTCGTCAGCGCCGTTGCCGACACGCCCATCTGGAAGGGCAGCGTCCAGCCGGCGGCGTCGTACGGCTGCTCGAGCGGGCCGTCGGGCGACTCGCGGAGGTCCGGATAGCGCTGGACGTCCATCACCTGGCGCACCGTCTCCGCGAATTCCTGGTCCATCGGCACGACCCACGTGCCGGCCGCGTAGGTGACGCCCTCTGACGTGACCGGCGCGGTCAGCTGCGAGACGCGAATCCCCTGGAAGGCCAGTCGCCGCAGCAGTTCGACCGCGGCCACGGGATCCCGCTGCTGTTGCGGGACGAAGTACGCATGGGGCGGGGCCTTCGTGTACTTCTCGATCTGCGATCGGCCGGCGCGGTAGCGGTTCATCAGCACCGACTCGCGATAGCGCGCCGCGTAGTCCAGCACGGAGAGCGACGCCGTCTCCATGTACTCCACGGCGTCCCGCAGGCGCCACCATCCGCCGGGCCACGGGCTCGTGTAGAGCGCCTGCGGCCGCAGGTCCCGCATGCTCTGCGGGTAGTCGTTCAGCGTGTACAGCCGCGGCGTGCCGTAGGAGTAGAGCGCCGTCTCGGTCCAGTAGGACGCGATGTTCTGGAACACCGGCTTGTAGTCGATGTAGCCGGGGTACCACGCGTCGAAGCCGGTGCCCATGTGCGTGGCGCCCACCTGCCCGCGCTCCTCCAGCCCCTTGGCCATCGCCATCCCGATCATGTTGATCTCGCGCGAGATGAGATAGGGCGCCTGCGTGGCGATCGGCTCGGCGAAGGGCGGCAGCCAGATGCGCGTAGGGAACGGCGAGCTCTGGTGGTGCACGTGGATGATCTGCGGCTCCCACTGCCGCCACGCGTGCTCCATCACCCGCGACTCGATCATGTTCAGCATGTACCCGTCGCGGTTGTTGTCGTGCCCGACGTACTCCTGGTAGAGCCGCGGCAGCGGCGCCACCTCGAACGGCGTGCCGACGTTCCCGCGGTACCACTCCGCCACCATCTGCTGGCCGTCGGGATTGATGGTGGGCCACAACAGCAGGATCACGTTCTCGAAGATGTGCGCGTACTCTGGATCGTCGGCCCTTGCCAGCAGGTCGTACGCCAGCTGCATGGTGTGCTGCGGGCCCGCCACCTCGGTCGCGTGGAGCCCGCCGTCGATGTGCACGAGGGCCTTGCCTTCCCGGGCCAGTTGCCGCGCCTCCGCCTCGCCCAGACCCGAAGGCCGCGCGAGCCGGCGCGCGATCTCCCGATAGCGATCGATCTTCCCGAGGTTCGCCGCGGAGGAAATCGCCGCCAGCCAGTACGTGCGCCCCTCCGTGGACTTCCCCGCCTGCATCATCGTCATGCGGTCCGACGCGGCGTCGAGCTTCTGGAAGTAGGCCACCGTCTCGTCGTAGGTGGCCACCTTGTAGTCGGCGCCGACGCGGTGGCCGAGCACCGATTCCGGCGTGGGTAGCGACGATTGGGCGCCGGGCGACGCCCCGAGAACGACAAGGACCACCAGAGCAGCGATGAGGCGAGGCATGGTTGGGTGCGGTTCTGACAGCCTACTGCAGCTCACCACGGCCCTCCCGTGATGGCCTCCACAGCGCGCCGGAACACCTCAGGATCCACGGCCGGGTATCGATACAACCGTGGCGCGATCTCGTCGAACGCCGTGCGCAGCGCGTCGGCGGTCACCAGTCCCCGTTCCAGCATCGTCTGGACGTCCTCGACGTCCTGCGCGTGGCCGCGCTCGATCTTCGCCAGCGCCTGGGCGACGAAGTCGAAATGACAGAACGTGAGCGGACCTTCCTGTGCCACGAACGGGCTTCGGGCGTCCCAGCCCTCCCGGACGGGGATGAAATCGTCTGGCGCCGCCAGCTCGATGTTCATCGAGAGGCGCTCCTTCAGACTGGGAATCGCCCGAAGCAGCGCATCGTCGTCGCGCGCATGCCAGCGCCCGCTCGAAACTGACCAGCCGGCGAACGAGTGCGTTGTACTGTGAATGGGCGGCATTGCCGTGGGCCTCGCACATCCGGGCGTACAGTCGGTGTTCCGCCTGGGCCAGGGCGACCGGGACGTCCACGCCCGCGGCCCGGAGGCGCGGCGCGCCGATCGACACCAGCAGGGCGGGGACCGATTCACGGCCTGCCCGTAGATCGGCCAGTCCCTCAGCGACGAGACTCCCTCCGGGCAGGGCGCCGAACAGCTCCATATCGGTAGTCTAGCCCGTCCACGCCGGAGCACATCGTCCCGGAATCAGAGGGCCGCAGCCATCATGGCGGGGACGAGCTGACGCACCGCGCTCAGGCACGCGTGTCCGCCTCGAACTGCAGCGAGGCCTGGACCAGCGGAATGCCCGCCTCCGCGCACTGCCGGCGGAGCCCGGCGCGCCGCTCGGCATCGAGCGCCGAAGTCGACACCACCACCTGCTCGATCCCCTGCTCGGCCAGCAGCCGCGCGAGCTGATCGAGGCCGCCGAGCACCGGCAGGCCCTGGACGCTCGTGCGCTGCAACTCGCGGTCGTCGTCCACGAATCCCACGACGTGCCAGTCCAGGGCCCGGTTCGTCCGGGCCTCGCGGAGCACGATCACGCCGCCGGCGCCCGCGCCGTAGATGAGCGTGCGGCGCGCGCCGTGCCCCGGCCCCGGCAGCAGCTCGCCAAGGGCGCGGAACGAGAGGCGGCTGCCTCCGAGGAAGGCGATCAGCAGCAGCCAGTGGATGACGAACAGCGCGCGCGAGTAGCCCTGAAAGCGCTCGAGGGACACGAGGGCGAGTACCGCCGCGGCGGCGCCCACCGAGGTGGCCTTCAGGAGGTTGACCATGTCGTGCAGGCCCGCGAATCGCCAGAGATCCTGGTAGGTGCGGAACAGCGCGAGGGCGGCGAGCTGGCACGCCAGGACGATCAGGAGCGAGCGCGAGAAGGCGGGCAGCTCCCTTTCGAGGTTCCCCTCGAAGCGCAGCAGGTAGGCCGTGTAGTACGCCAGCACGATGAGCACCGCGTCGATGACGACGGTGGCCACCTGCCGCTTGAACTGGAAGTCGGCCAGCGCCGTGACGAAGCGCGGCACGTCCTGTCCGGTCTCGGGGTACACGCGCAGGCGGCCGAGCTGGATGGCCAGCACGAGCACACCGACCACCAGCAACCCGACCAGGGTGACGGTGTAGGGCAGCCCGTAGCGGTACGACAGCACCGCGACCATCCCCGAGAGGGCCGCGATGCCCCACAGCATGAGCACCGCGCCGCGCTCCGACAGCCCCATCGCCACCAGCCGGTGCGACGTGTGATCCCGCCCGCCCTGCGCCACCGATCGGCCCGCGATGGTGCGCGCGATGGTCACGAACGTCGTGTCGAAGAGCGGCACGAGCAGCATCAGGACCGGGAGCACGAGGACCGAGAAGGTGCCCCGCGAGTACGCGAGCGGGCCGAGGACGTTCAGCCCGCCCACCATCAGCCCGATGAAGAGGCTCCCCGTGTCGCCCATGAAGATGGACGCGGGCTGGAAGTTGAAGACGAGGAAGCCCGCCAGCGCGCCGCAGAGGATGCCGGCGAGGATGGCGCCCTCGATGTTGCCGTCCTGGAGGAAGAACACCAGGCGGAAGGCCGAGGCGATGAAGCCGATGCCCGCGGCCAGGCCGTCCATGTTGTCCAGCAGGTTGAAGGCGTTCGACAGCCCGACCAGCCAGACCACGGTGATCAGCTGATCCAGGGCCATCACCCGGGTGAGCCCGAGCGTCAGTCCGGACCCGGCCAGCGCGGACGCCACCAGCACCTGCGCCACGAGCTTCGTCTGCGGGCGGATGGGCCGCACGTCGTCGACGAGGCCGACGATGGCGAGCATCATGGAGGCGGCAATCAGCAGCCAGGCCTGTCCGGACCGCCCGGGCACGAGGGCGGCGACCATGAGGACCGCGCCGGCGATGGCGACACCGCCGAGCAGCGGAATCCGGCCGCGGTGCCAGCGGTCCGCCTTGGGCACGGCCACGATGTCCGCGGCCAGCGCGACGCGCTTGATGATGACGGTCAGCATGACGGCCAGGCCACAGGCCGCCACGGCCGGCCAGGCGATGGCCATCACGGCCGCACCCCCGCCTCGTTCAGAAGGGCCTGGTAGAGCGCATCGATGTCCCGCAGCAGGCGCGAGGCACCGTATCGCTCGATGACGCCCGCCTGGCCGGCGGCGCCGAGGCGCGCCGCCAGCGCGCGATCGCCCGCCAGGCGCCTCAACGCATCGGCCACGCCCGCCGCATCGTCCATCGCGACGAGCAGGCCCGTCTCGCCGTCGGTCACGACGTCCGGGACGCCGCCGACGCGGGTGGACACCACCGGGCACCCCGCCGCCATCGCCTCGATGAGCGCCACGGGCGATCCCTCGTTCCTCGAGGTGAGCGCGACGACGTCGGAGGCGCGATAGACGCGCTCGAGGTCGGCGCGCCAGCCGAGGAAGCGGACGGACGCGCCCGGCCCGAGCCGCGCCGCCAGGGCCTCGAGCTCGTCGCGGCGCTCGCCGTCGCCGACGATCAGGAACACGGCATCGGGGCGTTCCGCCCGCAGCCGGCGGGCGGCCTCGAGGAACACCTCGTGCGCCTTGATGGGCGCCAGCCGGGCCACGATGCTGGTGGCGAACGCATCGGCTGGCACGTCAAGGGCCGCACGGGCCTCGACGCGCGACGGCGTGAAGTCCCGGAACCTGGCGAGGTCCAGCCCGAGGGGCACCACGTGGACGTTTTCAGGGCGCCCCACCCCGAACTCGAGCAGTTCCTCGCGCACCTTCGGGCTCACGGCCACCAGCGCCGAGCTCCTCCGCCCGAGCCACCGTTCGATGTCCACGAACAGGCGGGTCTTCAACGGGGAGAAGTAGCCGCGCAGCACGTGGCCGTGGAAGGTGTGGACCACGACGGGGACGCCGCACAGCAGGGCGGCCGCGCGGCCCACGGCGCCCGCCTTCGCGGTGTGTGTGTGGACCACGTGGGGCCGATACTCGCGAATCAGGCGCACGAGTGTCCAGAGCGTGCGCAGGTCCGACAGGCCTCGGATCTCGCGTCCGAGCTCGGGAACGCTGATGAGGCCCGGAAGCGCCCGTCCGTGGAGGTCGAGATAGTCGCCCTCCCCGGGTGCCACGCTGCCGGCCATCAGGCGCGATTCGTAGCGGCTGGGGTCCAGGCGCTGCGTGAGCAGCGTCGCATGGATGGCCGGACCGCCGACGTTCAGGCGGGCGATGACGCGCAGGACCCGAATCCGCTGCATCCGTAGCCTGTATTATGCCAGAGGGGGTACGAACGACCGGAGGCCGAATGGCGACGAGCGCACCGGCAGATGGCTCGAGCGGCGCTTCACGAGGTCGCAGATCTTTGAGATGATGCGGGCTGCCGGACTGTCCGGTCGCCGCTCCGGCGAGACGCCGCCGTCCCGGCGTGCCCTCGGCCGGCGGGGCACCGGGACCGGCTGCGATCACTCCTCCCGGGTGCCTCACCGCTGCTCGCCCTGGCGCATGCCAGGCGAATGGCGCTGGAAGACGCCGATCGTTGCTGGACACGTGATGTCATGACAAGCCCTCGGTTCGAGTCGCTGACCATCGGTTTCCCCGTGTACTGCGATGAGGGCACCGTCGAGCGCGTGGCGATGAAGGCGCTGACCGTGGGCAAGTCCCTGTCCGTGCCCTTCGAAGTCATCATCGTCAACGATGGCTCGCCAGACCGGGCTGGGGCGATTGCTGACGACCTGGCCAGGGTCCACCCGGAGATCAGGGTCATTCACCATGAAAGAAATCTTGGATATGGGTCCGCCGTCAAGTCGGTGGTGAGGAACAGCCGGTACGACTGGATCGCCCTGACGGATGGCGACGACCAATACGATCTCCTGGACCTGGGCGATCTGGTCAGGGTGGCACACCGATACGACCTGATCATCACCTTCAGGTACAAGAGGATTTACTCCACCCTGAGGATCTTCCTGTCCTGGGCGTACAACGTGGTGTTGCGGTTCCTGTTCAGGACCCGCTTCCGCGACATCTCGACCGGCTTGAGGCTGGTGCACCGGTCTGTCATCGAAGCCGTCGAGCTCGAGTCCGATGGGAACATCATCGGTGCTGAACTGGCGATCAAGGCCATGCTGCGCGGCTTCGCCGTCGGCGAGGTCGGCATCAGGACATTTCCCCGCAGCTTCGGTGAAAGCTCCACGATCCGACTGAAGAATCTCGCGAGGTCGCTCGCGGAGATCGCGAGGATGTACAGGGGGATCTTCAGGTACTGAAGCTCGTCACGGCGGCGGCCAGGACCTTCCTCATGAGCGACCACGAACAGTACTTCACCACACGCTTCGCCGAGGATGCGCGGCGGGCGCGGATGTGGCGGCATCTCGGGAAGTATCTCGCCCGTTTCGTGCCGCCCGAGGGCGCCGTGCTGGAGCTCGGTGCGGGATACTGCTACTTCATCAACGGCGTGCAGGCGAGACGCCGCGTGGCGGTCGATCTGTCGGAGACGGTGCGCCGTGCAGCCGCCCCAGGCGTCGAGGCGATCGTCGGTGACGCGCTCGCCGCGCTGCGGACCATGCCGTCCGCACAGTTCGATTTCGTGTTCGCCAGCAACTTCCTCGAGCACTTCGAGTGGCCCGTCCTCGATGCCATGGCCATCGAGCTCAGGCGGGTGCTGGTCCCCGGGGGGCGGCTTGGACTGGTGCAGCCGAACTTCCGGCTGCAGCCGGGCCGCTACTTCGACGACTACACGCACCGGACCATCTTCACGGACGTGTCCCTCGCCGACTGGCTCGCGGCCAACGGCCTGCGCGTCACCAGGGTGATTCCGAAGTTCCTGCCGCTGACGGTCAAGAGCCGCTTCGGAGGGCTGAGCTTTCTCGTGCCACTGTACCTGCGGTCGCCGTGGCGGCCGATGGCCGGACAGATGCTGGTCGTCGCCGAGCGCCCGCCCGCCTGAAGACTGGCCAGTTGGAACATAATGGCGGCAGACGTGTGGACGGATCTGCCCCACGGCTCAGCCTCTTCGAAAGGTGGCATCTTGGCGGAAACGAGTGAGCGTGCGACCTCCGTGGCTCCCGATGCGCTCGGGGACCTGGCGGCCCTCTGGCGGGCCCGAGGGATCCTGCTGGGGACGACCCTGATCGCAGCGGCGTGCGGCCTGGCGCTCTCGTTCCTCGTCCCGCCCACCTACGAATCCGAAGCCAACATCCGCGTGGGACAGGCCTTCGGGCGTCCCCTCGAGAACGCGTATGCGGTGGCGGCGTTGATCGGGAGCGAAGGGTTTCGCAGCCAGCTCGCGGAAGCCCTCGGGCGGCCGGTCCCCCGCCGATCGGTCCGGGCAGAGGCCGTGGAGGGCGGCGTCGGGGCCGCCGCCGCGCCGGTGTACGTGAAGGTCACCGCACGGAGTGACGGTCCCGAAACCGCCCGGGCCGTCGCGCAGAAGATCGTCGACCTGGTGATCGAACGCCATCGGCGCGACTACGAGACCTCGGTGACGAAGAGCCGCGCCTTCCAGGACACGCTCGGCGCCCAGATTGCGGGCATCGAGCACGCACTGAGCGAGATGGAGGCCACCCTCGGCAAGATGCGCCTGAATCCCGGGGTATCCGCGCCGGCGATCCTGCTGCTGCAGGGGCAGGTCGAAGAGAAGCAGACGCAGTTGCTGACGTTCGCGAGGGAACTCCGGGATTCCGAGATTGCCGAAGCGACGGTCACCTTTCCCACCCAGGCCCTGGCGCCGCCGCCTGCGCCGAGCGGTCCCACGTGGCCGGTCCGCGTCGTCGTGACGGCCGTCAGCACGGGCCTCGGTCTCATGGCCGCCATCGCATGGACACTGCTCAGGGTACCGCGCACCCAGGCGCCGTGAGTCGCACCGGGCCGCATCGGGCAGGCGGCGCGCCGCCGTGACGTCGATGGCGACGCCCCCGACAGCCGCGGTGGGCGCGGCACGGGCCCCCGGACGATTCCGCCGCTATCTGCACGCGCTGGCCTCCAACTACGTCCTGCTCGGGGCCAGCCTGCTCACCCAGATCGTGACGGTGCCGATCTTCCTGGGCGTGCTGGGCCCGCACGGCTTCGGCACCTGGCTGATGATTCTGCAGGCCACCCAGATCATCTCGTTCTCGACGACCTGGATCGCGGTCCCCGTCATCCGCACGGCCGCGGAGTGCTGTGTCTCGCAGGATTCGGATCGTGCCCGGAGGCTGTACCAGACGGCGGCGCTCTATTATGCGGCGCTCGGTGCCGGCGTGACCGTCGCCGGGCTCGGCATCCTCGCGGTGGGGCATGACGCCATCGAAAGCGGGGCCGCGATGGCCATCGCCCTGCTGCAGCTGCCGATCTACATGCAGTTCAACCTCGCGTTCAGCCTGTTGACCGGGTATCGGCGGATGTCACTCGCCAACCTGCTGCTCGCGAGCATGGCGCCCGTGTCCGCCGTCCTGGGCGGCGCGGGGCTGTGGGCGGGGCTGGGCGTCGTGGGCCTGGCCCTGGGGCTCGTGGCGTCGACGACGCTGGTGACGATCGTGGCGTGGGTGGCGGCGCGACCACATTGGCACGAGGGGCAGGCCGCCCCGGGCATCGACCGACCGACGCTCCGGGCGCTGATGACCAGCGGACTCGGACATCTCGGCTACAGCGCGGCGTACTTCCTGCGCCAGTCCGACATCATCCTGATCGGGTTGCTGCTGGGCCCCGCGGCAGCGACGGTGTACGGTCTCGCGTTCAAGCTGGCGGACGTCGCCGTGCAGGTGGTCTGGAAGATTCCCGACTCCCTCTATCCGATGCTGGCGGAGCTTCAGGCCGCTGCGGAGCACGAGACGGCGCGGCACTGGCAGCGTCTCGGGGCGATTGTCGCATGCGCCATCGCGTCGCTGGCCGGCCTGCTGACCGCCTCGTTCGGCGGAGACGTGGTGTCGCTCTGGGTCGGCGCGGCGCACGTTGCGCCCATGGCCGTCTTTGCCTGGCTGGGCCTCCTCGTCGCCCTTCAGGTCCTCGTCCACGCGAGCACGATCGGCTCGTATGGCACGACGCACATGCGGGCCATTGCCACGGTGGCGGTGTCGGAAGGCGTGGTCAAGGTGGCGCTGACGTGGGCCCTGGTGCCGCGGATGGGGCTGGCGGCAGCGCCGCTGGCATCCGTGCTGGCCTCGCTGGGGCTCACGACCTGGTACGTGCCGTGGCAGGCCGCCAGGCGCCGCGGCCAGCGGGGTCTGGGGGACCTGATCGCGATTCTCCGGCCCGTCGCCCCCGCGGTGGGGCTCGCCGGACTCGTGGCGCTCGGCGCCCGCGCCTCGAACTGGCCACCGGCCACGATGCTGGGCATCGGCGTGCCGGCCGTCACCGTCTGCTATCTGGTGACGCTGTACCTCGTCGGTCTGGGGGCTCGAGAACGAAACGATCTCAGGCTGGCCCTGCGCCACTTCCCCAGCACACCCGGGGGCGGACTCACGTGAACGCGACGACCCTGTCCTCGGTGAAGGGCGGGTGGCCGACCGCCGCTGGCCTCGGCGTCGGAGCCGCCTTCCTGGCGGCGGCCTCGTCGACCGCGCTGTCGCTCGTCTTCCCGGATCCGCTCCTGGCGATTCTCGGCACGGCGGCCGCCCTTGCCACGCTCGTGCTCCTCACGGTGACCCTGCCAACCGGCGGCGTCGCGACGCTCGCAATTGTCGGAGCGGCGCTGCTGATGGACTTCGCGCCGCTGAGCCTGTACCGCTACTTCCTCTGGTCCGACCTGTTCGTCCTCGTCGCGGCCGGGTGGCTCGCCCTGCACGGAACACGGCTGAGCGGTCGCGGGCTGTCCCTGCTGATGACGCTCTTCGCGATCAACCTGCTGTCGGCCCTGGTGGCGTTCACGCGCGCCGGTCAGCCGGCACTCGGGGTCTTCACGTGGCTCCACATGGCCTTCATGATGCTGGTCTACGTGCCCGCGGTGACGGCGGTGTTGCGCGCGCTGCCTCACGCGGGACACGTCGCGAGGCTCGGCCTGATGGTCTCCGGCGTCGTGCAATCGGCCATCGTGGTGTTCATGGTGGTTCAGGGCCTTCATTGGGAGACCGGCACGCGTATCGCGGGGGCGATGGGAAACCAGGCGCTCTGGCTGTTCGTGACGGCGTGGACCGCCCTGCTCGCGGTGTTGATGCAGGGGCGATGGTTCGGGATGCTCCTGGTGATTCCCGCCATGAGCCTCATCGCCGTCGCAGCGGCCGTCATGCGATCGCGCAGCCTCTGGATCGCGATCATGGTCGCCACCGCCGTGTACATCCTGACACGCGTGCGTCGCACGCTGCTCGGCGTGCTGGCGGTGATCGCGATGGTGGCGGTGGTCTCCCTTGGCTACCTCCTCGAACTCTATCCGGCCGCCATCCAGGCACGCATCAGCCAGACCCTGACGCCGCGCACGAGCATCGACATGGTCTACCGCGTGGACGTCGTCTGGCGCATGTTCGAGCCATGGTCGCAGAATGTCTTCGTCGGCATCGGCGCGCAGCAGTCCGAGTCGTACCTCCCGGGGCGGCTCGTCGAGGGCAAGGTGGCGGCGGTGCACAATGTCGTGCTGCACGCCGCCATCGAAGGGGGGCTGCTGGCGGGCCTCGTCTGGCTCCTGCTGCCTGCCGTCATCGTGCGGATGTGGCAGGACGCGCGAATCGTGCGTCGCGATCTCGCGGACTGGGCACTCGCCTCGCTGCTGGCCATCTATGTGGCGGGGCAGTTCACGCCCACTCTGTTCGAACACGTGTTCTACTTCCTCCTGGGGATGCTCGCGGCGTTCAGGCCGGTTCACGGGTGGCACCAGGCCCACCGGAACCGCCTCCGCGCCCCGGGTCACTGACGAGATCCCTGCCCCATGTGTGGAATTGCCGGCCGAGTCGTGAATGGCCTCCCCGGCCCGGACACGCGGGCGACGGTCGAGCGGATGTGCCTGGCCCTGGCGCATCGTGGGCCTGATGGCGCCGGCGTCCTGACGCACGGGCGCGCGGTGCTCGGCCATCGTCGCCTGGCGATCATCGATCTGTCCCCGCTCGGTGCCCAGCCGATGACGAGTGCCGACGGCGCGTGCACCATCGTCTTCAACGGCGAGATCTACAACTTCCAGGAGATCCGGGCGGAACTCGAGCAGCGCGGCTGCCGTTTCAGGTCCGGATCGGACACCGAGGTGCTGCTCGCGGCCTATCAGGAGTTCGGGGCCGAGTGCCTGAAGCGACTGCGCGGGATGTTCGCGTTCGCCATCTGGGATGCGAGCCGCGAGACCCTGTTCGCCGCCCGGGATCGCCTGGGCAAGAAGCCGCTCTGCTACCGCGTCGACGGGACGGGGTTCTCGTTCGCCTCGGAGATGCAGGGCCTCGCCGTCGAGCCGGGGATGTCGCGGCGACCGGACCCGCTGGCGATTCACCATTTCCTGACCTACGGGTACGTGCCACCGCCGCTCAGCGCCTTCCAGGGCGTCGCGAAGCTGCCTCCCGCGCACTTCCTGGAATACCGGGAGGGACGGGTCAGGACGGAGCGCTACTGGACCCTGCGCTACGAGCCGAAGCTCGACCTGACCGTAGCCGACGCCAGGGAGTCGGTGCTCGAGCAGCTCACCGAGGCCGTCCGGCTCCGCCTGATCAGCGACGTGCCGGTCGGCGCCTTCCTGTCGGGCGGCGTCGATTCCTCGCTCGTGGTCGCGCTGATGGCGCAGTTCGGTCGCGTCAAGACCTACTCGATCGGATTCGACGAGCGGGAGTACGACGAACGGCACCACGCGCGGTCGGTGGCCGAGCGCTACGGTACCGACCACCACGAGTTCGTCGTGAATCCCGACGTCCGGGACGTGCTGCCGCGGCTGGTGCGGCACTACGGCGAACCGTACGCGGACTCGTCGGCCGTGCCTTCGTACTACCTGGCGAAGCTCACGCGGCAGCACGTCACGGTGGCCCTGAATGGCGACGGCGGCGACGAGAGCTTCGCGGGGTACGAGCGCTACCTCGCCGCGGTGATGGCGTCGCGCGTCGACTGGGTCCCTCGGGGGATCAGGGCGGCGGGGGCCCGGGTCGTCCATCGGCTCAATCGCCGCCCCACCAGGCGGGGGCTCCTCCACCGGCTCGATCGCTTCGCGGCGGCGTCCCTCGAGGAGCCGCGTCGGCGCTACGGCCACTGGGTGACCAACGTCACCAACGCCCAGAAGGCCCGGCTCTATACGCCGGAGTTCGCCCGCCTCGTCGGCTCGTCGGATTCGCTCGATCTGCTCGACGCCGCCTACGAGGCCAGCGATGCCCGGTCGTTCCTGGATGCCACGATGCACGCGGACATCCAGATGTACCTGCCGCACGACCTGCTCGTGAAGGTGGACATCGCGGCGATGAGCCACGGCCTCGAGGCGCGGTCGCCACTGCTGGATCACAAGGTCGTCGAGTTCGCCGCGCGCCTGCCGGTGGATCTGAAGTTGAGGGGCACCACGACCAAGTACCTGCTCAAGGAGGTGGCCCGGCCGCTGCTCCCCGCGGCCCTGATCGATCGCCCGAAGATGGGCTTCGGGGTGCCCATCGACCACTGGCTCACGCACGAGCTCGCCGACGTCCTCGACGAGGCGCTGTTCGGCTCGAGGGCCCTCGCGCGTGGCTACTTCGACCAGGCCTGCCTCCGGGAGCTCGTCGAGCAGCAGCGGTGCGGGACGGCCAGGTGGCACCACGTGTTGTGGAGCCTGCTGATGCTCGAGCTGTGGCACCGCGAGTTCGTCGACGGCGTCTCGTCTCCCGCCGCGGCGGGCGCCAGCCTCACGCGTTCCGTATGACACACGGTGAGACGGTGACCAGGGGCCGCGCGGCACGAATCGTGTTCCTCCTGCCCACGTTCGACGTGGGCGGGGCCGAACGCGTCGTGGTCCGCACGGCGCGTGGTCTCGACAGGAGCCGCTTCCAGCCGCACGTGCTCGGCCTCGTGAGAGGGGGCGGCCGCCTGTTGTCGGAGCTGGAAGCCGCCGACGTCCCCGCGACCAGTCTCGTCGCCTCGTCCGCCGAGCGACTGCAGGCCGTCTGGCGCCTCTGGCGCTGGCTCCGGCGTGAACAGCCGGACGTCCTGCTGACCTACATGTTCCACGCCAACCTGGTCGGCCGGGTGCTCGGGCGCGCGGCCGGCGTGAAGGTCATCATCTCGAGCGAACGGGTCGTGGCGTGGGAATCACCAGCCAGAGTCCGTGTGAATCGCCTCACCGCCCGACTCGCGGACGTCGTGACGACGAATTCCGAGGCGGGCATGGCCTATTGGCAGTCGGCGCTGAAGCTGCCGTCGAGTCGCATGCGCCTGATCTACAACGGCGTGGACACCGAGGTGTTCTCGCCGCGCCCGAGGTCGGGCGCACCGCTCGTGATTGGCAATCTCTCGCGCCTGCACGTCGCGCACGACCACGGCACGCTCCTGCGGGCACTCGCCGGGCTGCGGAGCGCCGGCGTCGACTGGACCTGTGTCGTGGCAGGGGACGGCCCCGAGCGCGAGGCCCTGGCTCGGCAGGCCGCGGCGCTGCGCCTTGGCGACCGCGTCCGGTTCATCGGCCACGTCACCGATCCGGTCGGCTTCCTCCACGGCCTGGACATCTACGTGCAGCCGTCCATCTCGGCGGGCCTTCCCAATGCGGTGCTGGAGGCCATGGCGTGCGGACTCCCGTGTGTGGCCACCGATGTCGGGGGGACAGCCGAGCTCGTGCTCGACGGGCGCACCGGGTACCTGGTTGCGGCCCGGGATCCCGCCACGATCGCGGCGCGGCTGGGCCAGCTGCTGGCGGACCCGGGGCTGCGGACCCGGATGGCCGCCGCCGGGCGGGCACGCGTGGAACAGATGTTTTCGCTGACGGCCATGGTGCGAGCGACCGAATCCCTGCTCGACGAGCTGCTGTCGCGGAAGTCGGGGTAGGCGGAACGCCGGGAGACGATGACCAGCCGGGGCGTGTCAGGCGCGTGCGAGCACGTACTCGTCGCACCCGGTCCCGAAGGCGCCGAAGGCCCGGATGCGTGTCGGATACGCACGGACGACCCGGAAGCCGAGCCTCGCGGCCAGCCCGCTCAGCTCCTCGGCTGAAATGGACTCGTATGGCAGGCCGCCCAGCCAGTCGTTGACGTCGTGGCTCCAGTCCATCCCGCGGTTGCCCGCATACGTCCTGATCCTGGTCCACGGGTTCTGGCCGCTGACAGCGTAGCCGGCGACCATGGCCGCCTTGAACAGCACGCGCGCGGCCGGTGCGAACGTCCGGGGATGGCGGACGTAGGCGCGCTTCTCCCACTTCCAGAACTCGCACAGCGGGGTCTTCTGGTAGAGGGCGACGATCAGGAGGCCCCCCGGGGCCACCATGCGTGCGGCGCAGGCCACGGCCTCCTCCATGCGGCCCGTGTGATGCAGGACGCCCCACGAGTACACGATGTCGAAGACGCCGTGCGTGGCCGGCGAGAGGTCGAAGACGCTCACGCGGTCGGCCGTCCACCGCACCTCGCCGCCGAGCCGCGACAACACGCGCCTGGTCGTCTCGACGCTGTCCGGGTCGAGATCGACCGCGGTCACCTGCGCCGCTCCCATCAGACAGGCCGCCAGCGAGTGCAGCCCGGATCCGGAGCCGATGTCGAGGAAGCGGGACCCGGCCAGGGATTCCCGGCCCACCAGACGCCGCACCCCGGCCACCGCGGCGTCCACGCGCGCGTGGTCGATGAGCGCCGAGTACGACGCCCAGTTCCTGCCGAAAGCGAACCTGTCCGTGTCCGTGGTCGGGGCGTTCATGTCCCTCGTCCGCTGGCGCCGTCAGTCGGTCGAATACGTCAACCCCGTCACGGTATCCGAATACGGGACGAACCGGAAGGCCCGGAGCGTGATCGTGTCGCCCGCGGCGTACCCCACCCCCACGCGCGACACGATGCCCGTCCACTCGCCACTCCGCGTCACGGGAATGCGATACACGCGGATGCGGCCCGACGAATCGATCGGGAACATGATCGCCGCCGGTGGTCCGCTCCCCTTGAAGATGACCAGCTTGGCCGCATGGCCCCAGCCCGTGAAGCCGGCTTCGATTTCCACGTGACGGATGGCATCCGCCGGGAGTTCGAGCGGCGGTGAGTCCACCTGCCCACCGCTGTCGGCCCTCAGCAGCTGGTAGGTGGGCGGCGGGCCCGGGATGAACGCGAAACCCTCACCGGTCCGCCACTCGGACGAGTCGTCCGTCAGGTTCCAGGAGAGTCGCTGCCGGACCCGGTTCAAGTCGGCGATGGTCTCCCGTCGTCGTGTGCGGTAGCTCTGGCTGTAGACCTGCGGTTTGACGCTGAACCGGTAGTGCCCCAGCGCCGGGGAAACCCGCCAGACGTCGAACAGGAGAAGCGAACCCAGGATGACCACGGGCAGGGTCCGATTCCACCGCCACATCAGGGTCAGCGCGGCCGTCATGAGGGGCAACGCCATCATGATCATCACGGTCTCGTACCGATCCACGTTGTGATCGGCGTTGTACACGACGATGGTCGCCCACTTCAGGAGGCACAGGCCGTACAGGATGAGGAGGCGCGGCTCGAGCCGCACGAGCGGCGCCAGCGCGACGACGCCCAGGGCCACCGCCAGCAGGTTGGCCAGTGAGAACTCCGTGTACGCCGGCTGCGCCTGCATGAGCACCGAGTAGAAGCCGACGCTGTACAAGGCCTTCCGGACCATGTGCGTCGTGAAGTACTCCGGCTCGGTGCGGAAATAGTTGAGGACGACGCCGTTCCAGTCGCCCTCCACCTGGTGATCGGGCAGCCCGGGCGGCGGCTTGTTGCCCCACCAGAGCGTCGGCGGCCCCTCCGTCGGCATCAACGTCGGCCACCCCGTGACGATCAGGTTGCGTGCGGGCATGAGGGACAGGCCCAGCGCACAGGCCACAAGGAACAGGGTCACGGGTCGCCGGGATCCGGATGGCGCCGACCTCCACCACACCAGCGCGGCGATGCCCGGGATGAGCGGGGCGTTGATGAAGTCGGTGATCACGTTGAAGCCGGCGATCAGCCCGAGGAGCACGGCGCTCGCAGGCTGGAAGGCGCGAACGCGGATTGCCACATAGACCAGCGCGAGATCGAGCGGCAGCACGAGGTTCTCGCGAAAGACGTACGTGCGTGTCCAATACAGCGTCCAGCCGAAGTAGAACCCGAGCGCGCAGGTGAAGAGGGCCGCCGGCCACCCCAGGATGCGGCGCACGATGCCGGTGGCCAGGAAGATGGAGGCCAGCAGCATCAACGAGTGGCCGTAGTGGACCGCAAGGAGGGACTCACCGAACAGGGCGTGCAGCCCTGTCATCAGGTAGTGGTACCCGATCATGTAGAGGTACGCATGCCCGGCAAGGTGTCCGGTGTCGAGCAACCAGCCGTCGAGCACCGTTCGGCGCGCGTAGTCCTCGTAGGCGAAGGCGTCGTGTCCGTTCTGGATGAGCACGACGACGGGTGAGTTCGGGTCCAGCCGGAGGTACTCGGAGAGGGCCACGCCGAAGAACAGCGCACAGGCCCCGACTCGCATCCAGCGATCGACCGGCGGCCCGGTCAGGCGGCTGGCGCCGCCCACAGCCGCGCCAAGTCCGAGGACGAGCCAGGCGCCGGCCACGATGACGATGACCACGTCGCACAACGCCATGCCCCAGCGCCCCAGCTGAAGCCTGGTGGCTGTGCCCTCGTGCACGGGGCGCGGGAACAACTGCAGCGGCGCTCCGGGCTCGCCGGCCTCCGTGCCTTCGCGGACGTCCACTCGCAGTCGGCGCGGCGCGTCAGCGGGATTCTGGTACTGAACGAGGAACTGCCGGCGACCGGCCTCCAGGTCGATGACGCTCCGGACAACCGAGGAGCCGTCGGCCGCCGGGGCCCGTCCGAGCTCCCTGCCATCCACCAGGACAGCGCACGCCGTCAGGCACTCGAGTTCAACCGCATACGATCGCCGCGCAGGGACCCAGGCAAAGGCCTGGGAGACAGCCGAGAACGGGGGCGACTGACGGTTGGGGTGGAAGTTGTACGCGAGGTCGTTGAAGAAGTGAAGTGGGAATCGGCTGCCCGAGTAGTCCAGGCGGGAATCGAGCCGTGTCCATTCGGCGCTGCGAAACTCCGTCGACCGCTCGCGCGGCCCGTCGAAGCCGGCGCTGGCGTAGAGCGACGTCGCCCAGCCCGTCAGCGGAGTGAACGTCGTGAGGCCGATCTTGGCCACCGTCGCAGCCGCCAGCAGGAGATTGATCCATCCGCGCCACGATCGGGGCCGGCCGACGGCGGCCACCACCGAGAGCGCCAGGGCCAGCACGAAGCCGGGAAGTGTGAAGGGTGTGCCGGTGAGAAGCGGCGACTCCCGTGCGGGCCAGACAAGATAGAGCGCCAGGAGCCCGAGCGCGATCCACGCGCCTGCAGGCCGGACGCGCCACGAGCCGCCCGGCGACCCCGCACTGGCGCCACCGTCCGATTGGCCCGTGGTCGTCATCTCAATCGGCGGGCGATCGACCAGGGCCACCGCAGCCGGGGCGCACGGAACCGGTTCATCGTGGCGGCGTCCATGACTGACGGGTAAGGAAGGCTCCACGTGACGACGTGGAGCCCCCCGCAGAGGTACCTGATTGTCCGCGAGTCAGCTACCCGCGCTCACGGCACCTCAATCGGCGTATCCAGACAACGCGCGTAGGTGGTTGACGTACGAGACACGCCGTCATTGTTGATCATCCACATCACCCACCTCTCGGGGATGATCGAATCCTGGCGCGACTCCCCGATCGCCACATCCGACCCACCGAAGTCGTTCTCTCCGGCCACCAGGACCGTCCCCGCCGGGCAGCTCCCGCTGTACACGAAGGTCCTGCCTCCGGCGGCGACGGCGACGGGCGTGCCCGCAACGCGCGAGGTGCTCGAGCCGATGTATGGGCCACGCTCGAAGTAGCCCATGACGTCGATGATCACGTGCGTCGGCGCCTGAAAGGCGTTGATGGTGATGTCGTCCGCGCAACCGTAGCAGCCGGTGACCGGGCCATTGTTGGCCAGCGCGCCGGCGCCCGGGAAGTAGTTGATGATGCTCGTCGCGGGAATCGACCCTGAGTACGGGTAGACCTGCAAGCCGCCGGTCCCCGAGAACCCGACGACCGTGATGTTGATGGAAAACCCGTAGTGGCTGAAGGATGGAAGCCCGGTGCACCCCGACGTCTGCCCGCCCTGCCCCTCTGTATACCCATCGGTCGTGAGATCGAAGGTCCTGGGCGTGTTCACGGCCAGCATCCCCGTGCGGGCGCCGGTGCCCCGCGTGTCGACGATCCGGCACGGCGGGATGGGCGTGAAGATGAGCCCGGCAGTCGTGTCACCAAGGACCTGGGGGCTCGCGGGGGTCCACTTCTTGGCCTGTGGCTGGTTGAGGGCGTTGACGTACTTGGCGGCGCCGACCTTGCCGCGCAGGATGTTCACCATGGTGTGGTAGTCGCCCACGAGGGACGCGCCCAGCAGCTGCCACGCGGGCGCCTTCATCGCGATCGGCTTGATCTCGCTCCAGGGGTCGTAGGCCGCCTTGTCCAGGTACGGGACCCAGCCTTCGATGAGCGCGTTGACGGCGGCCTCCCGATCGCGGTCGATGGCGGCCAGCGCGTTCTGGACGGCCCAGGACCGTTCGGCCGACAGCTGCGGGTCGTTCGCCCCCAGCCCCTGCTCCTGGCCGGCCACCAGCGGCGCATAGAACAACGCAATGGCGAGCGCAGCCCCGCTCACGACTCGATGTGCTCTCTTCATACGGTCTCCTTCTCCTTTGGCTCGCCGTGGCGCGCCTCGTCCTGCCCATCCATCTCAGCGGCTTCCGGCACATGGGGGGCAGCGTCCACCATGTACCGCCGCGCCGAACCGCCAGGGATCGCGACCACGCGCGATGCGCGTGAGGGAGCCCGCGCGACGCCGGTGTACCACTCCCTCCAGATCCTTGTCAACGCGCGTGGCGGGTTTCAGCGCGCCTTCCGGCGCCTGTGCCTCGTCCGGATCGCACGAAGCTGGTGACGCGCGGCAGCCATTCGTTTCCACGCGCTGCCCGACGAGCAGGATTCCGACATTCGCAGGTAGGATACGACATATGTCGTTCGGTCGCGCCATCTGCGTGTGCAGCTTCCTCCTGGCCAGTGTCACGGCACCAGCCCGGGCGGGCCAGCAATCGCCGGAACCTCCACACAACCTGCTGGTCGCGCTCGTCGAGGGTCAGGTGGTGACGTTGACCTGGACGCACGCACGGCCGGACGCCCCGCCGGACGCCTACATCGTCGAGGGCGGATTCGCGCCCGGGGAGAGATGGACCGAGGCCGTCGTCGAGGGCACGGCCACCACGGCCGTCTTCGCGCTTCCGAACGGGGTGTACTTCGCCCGGCTGCGCGCCGTCCACGATGGGATTCGGACCGGGGCGTCGAACGAGGTGGAGGTCATCGTCGGACCCTTGCGGCGGCCCTCCGCGCCGGAGGCCGTCACCGGGCTCGCCGTCGGGTCGGACGTCGCGCTGGCCTGGCGCAACACCTACGGGGGCGGCGCTCCGGCCGACGTCCTCGTCGATGTCACGGGCACCTTCCGGGAGACGTTCGTGGTGCCAGCGACCGGGCGCGTGACGTTCCCGGGTGTGCCCAACGGCAGCTACACGATCACCCTGCGCGGCCGGAATGCCGCGGGCATCGGCGATGCGTCAGCGCCCGTCACCCTGTCGCTCCCGGGAGCATCCCTCCAGGTCGTGCAGGCGCCCCCGCAGGCATCTGACGCGCCGCGCCTCCCGGTGCGACACGAGGATTTCAGCACACCTCGCCTCGCCGAGTTCGCCGTCCGCGAGCACCTGGCCGCCGTGATGCAGGGGGCATCGTCCGAGTTCGAGGGCATCCTGCGACTCAAGGACTGGGTGTACGCCCAATGGGCCTACGGGATTCCAGACCCCTATCCCCCATGGGACGCGATGACCATTCTCGACTGGATTCGGGCGGGATCCACGGGCGGCTTCTGCGGGCAGTACGCGCAGGTGTTCCTGCAGGCACTCGCGGCGGCCGGCATCCAGGCCCGCTATCTCGAAGTCGGTCCGGTGGACAACCCGTACAATCACTTCACGACCGAGGTCTGGTCGAACGATTTCAACAAGTGGGTCCTGATGGACGCCACGTACAACAACCACTTCGAACGCGAGGGTGTGCCGCAGAGCGCGCTCGAAGTCCACGACGCATTCGTGCAGGGCGACGACCCGGACCTGGCGCTCGTGCTCGGCAGCGTTCAGGCCGGCCACCCGGATCCAAGGCACTTTCCCCACCGAACGGCAGAGATCTACTACTACACGCGTTACCACCTGAATGCCAATCACGTGACGGCGCCCTCCGAGCCTCCGTTCGACCGGTTCGACGACATGGTGGAGTGGCACGACGACCATACGGTGCCGTGGGAGACCAGCACCGTCCCGTCGCCCTATCCGCACGAACGGCTGACGCGGGTGGCCACGGGCGACCGCCAGGCGGTGGAGTGGCGCCCGAACCAGGTGTGGCTCAGCCCGCGCCGCACGGGCCCGATGGCGTTCACGCTCGATCTGCAGCACACCGTCCTCCAACCGTCACATGCCGAGTACCGGGTGATTGACGATGCGGGAGTGGCGGGACCGTGGCGGGCTCACACGTCCTTGCAGCTGACCTGGACGGTCGGGGCACACGACCGCCGCCTGGAGGTGCGCGGAGTGAACATCCGCGGCGTCGCGGGGCCGGTGTCGGCGGTCGCCATCGTGCCCTGACGCGCGACCCCATGGCCCGACGCGCCGCCCCGGTTCAGCCGGCGACGCCGGCTCGATTCGTCGCGCACCATGCGATGACGGGTGCCAACGTTGAACCCCGAGGCCCCGTCCAACGTATCGGTAGACGTCGGCGCAAGCCGCTTTCGCTCCGGGGGTCCCATGACGTTTCTGAAACGACTGTTCGGCAAGGCGGAGCCATCGAAGGCCCGTGTGCGGGTGTGCGTGGAGTGCGGCATGCCGGTGGCCGAGCACAAGTCGTGGTGCTCCATCCTGCGTGGCGAACTCGAGATGAAGGGCCGCGCGGAAGCCGGGGCCGGGGCGGACTGACCGGGCCGCGGTGGTCCGGCGACCGATGCGGCGGTGGGGGGCCGGCGGGGTCAGCGCCGCGGCCACAGTTGGACAATCGCCGTGCCCACGGGGTGATCGCCCACGACGGTCAATCGGGTTGCAGGTTCGAACCAGACCGCATCCCCGGCCGCAACGCCCATCCAGCGGCGCATCCCCCGGTTCCAGGCCTCGACCAGCGTGCACGGCCGGGCGCTCGCCGGTCACCGGCGGCGTGCCCCTGGAGTACTCAAGCACGGGCCAGCGCCATCAGGGCCACCAAAGCCTTCATCGAGTCCTGCCCGTTCAGCCGGTATAGTTGATCGATCCCCGAGTTCCCCGCTTCCAGTTGCGGCGCTCGACTCCCGACTGCCGACTTCCGCTTCCCGACTCCCACCGTGATCTCACTCGCCAGCATCAACAAGCAGTACGGCCGACAGCTCGTCTTCGTCGACGCGTCCTTCCAGCTGAACCCCGGCGAGAAGGTCGGCCTTGTCGGCCCGAACGGCGCCGGCAAGACGACGCTCTTCCGCCTGATCGTCGGCGAGGAGTTTCCGGACGAGGGCGAGGTCACCGTGCCGAGGAAGGTGACCATCGGCTACTTCCGGCAGGACGTCGAGGAGATGTCGGGGCGTTCGGTCCTGGACGAGGCCATCGCGGGCAGCGGACGGCTGGGCGACCTGCACCACGAGATCGAAGCGCTGCAGCAGGCCATGGAAGACCCGGCCCGGCTGGACGAGATGGACCGGGTCCTCGCGCGCTTCGGCGAGGTGCAGGAGGAGTACGAGCACCTGGGCGGCTACTCGCTCGAGGCGCAGGCGCGCGAGGTGCTGCACGGCCTGGGCCTGGCCGACGACCAGATCGACGGCGATGTCGGCGCACTCTCCGGCGGGTGGAAGATGCGGGTGGCCCTGGCGCGCGTGCTGCTCGGCAAGCCGGACGTCCTGCTGATGGACGAGCCGACGAACCACCTGGACATCGAGTCCATCATCTGGCTCGAGCAGTTCCTGACGTCGCTCCCCGGCGCGCTGCTCATGACCTCGCACGACCGCGAGTTCATGAACCGCATCGTCACGAAGATCGCCGAGATCGACAACGGCGAGATCACGGTCTACTCCGGCAACTACGACTTCTACGAGCGCGAGCGCGCCATCCGCGAGGCGAACCAGCAGGCGGCCTTTGCCCGGCAGCAGGCCATGCTCGCCAAGGAGCAGCGCTTCATCGACCGCTTCCGGACGCACGCCGCAAAGGCGGCGCAGGTCCAGAGCCGCCTCAAGGCGCTGGACAAGATCGAGAAGATCGAGTTGCCGAAGAAGCGCCAGGTGGTGAAGTTCCAGTTCCGCACGCCGCCACGATCCGGCGACCAGGTGGCGGTCCTCGAGGATCTCCGCAAGCGCTACGGCGCGCGCGTCGTCTACGACGGGCTCAACCTGACGGTCCGCCGCGGCGAGCGCTGGGCGGTGATGGGCAGGAACGGCGCGGGCAAGACGACGCTGCTGAAGATGCTGGCCGGGGCGCTGGAACCGGATGGGGGCGAAGTTCGCCTGGGCGCCTCCCTCAAGATGGGCTATTTCGCGCAGCAGTCGCTGGACCTGCTGGATCCGGACCTCACCGTCCTCGAGCAGCTGCAGAAGGACTTCCCGCACGACGGCATCGGCGTGCTGCGGACGCTGGCCGGCGCGTTCCAGTTCCCGGGCGACGACGTGGACAAGAAGATCCGGGCGCTGTCGGGCGGTGAGAAGTCACGGCTGGCCATGGCGCGCATGCTCTACGACCCGCCGAACTTCCTGGTGCTGGACGAGCCGACGAACCACCTGGATCTCGCCACGAAGGAGATGCTCGTGGAGGCCCTGAAGGACTTCGAGGGGACCATGGTGTTCGTCTCGCACGACCGCATGTTCCTCCGCGGGCTGGGCTCCCGCGTGCTGGAGCTGGGCGGCGAGGACGGCACGAGCCGCGAACCGCTGGTCTACCCCGGCAGCTACGTGGAGTACGTGGAGAAGACGGGCCACGAGGCGCCGGGGACGCACAGCTAGGGCCGCGCGGAGAGCAGGCCGCGCTTCGCGCGGTGGGAGCGCACGCCTGCCCATCACCCGGCCCGTCGGTGTGCACGTCGATGTGCGTCGGACGGCCGGGCGGAGCGATTACGCCAGCTCACGCATGTAGTCCCATCGATCCAGGGCCTCCAGGGCCAGCTTGCGCGCGGGCTCGAAGAGCACGACGCCCGCGTTCCAGTCGAGCGTCGAGACGTTCTCGGTCGGCGTGCGCACGTAGAGGTCGGCCGCCTGGGCCACCGACGCGGCGTGCCGGGTGCTGCTGAGCGTCGCCGTCCGCGTGAGGATCTCGAAGATGTTCGGGAGCACGGGACGCGGCTTGCCGAGCAGGCGCAGACGGGCCCGCAGCTCCGGCCAACCCGACACGGCCGGCTGGTCCGGCGCCGTGGTCCGCAGATCGACGGTGAGGCTCACGTCGGAGGCGATCACCTTGCCGGGGCACCGCTCGCGCATCAGGTCGATGGGGATGTTGTTGAGCACGCCGCCGTCGACCAGCAGCTCGCCGCTGATGCAGACCGGCGGATGGATCCCCGGCACCGAGGTCGAGGCCCTGAGCGCCAGCCACAGCGGACCGCGATCGTGGACGACGACACTGGCCGTGGTCAGGTTCGCGGACAGGCAGAAGTACGGCACCCAGAGGTCCTCGATCTGCACCTCGCCGAACATGCGCCGCATGATGCGCACGTAGTTCTTGGCCGACAGGAACGCCAGCATCGGCAGCGTGGCGTCGCTGGCCAGGCGGTAGTTGTTCATGTTTTCCAGGCACAGGCGCTCGAGGGCGGACGCGCCGTGGCCCAGGGCCGTGTAGGCGGCGGAGAACGCGCCGGCGCTGACCCCGCAGATCGCGTCGACCGGCACCCGCCGCTGGTCCAGCGCCTGGAGCACGCCGATGTGAGCGAGCGTCCGGGCGCCGCCGCCGCTGAGCGCCACGCCGATGGCCCTGCCGGCGATGTAGCGGGCCACGCGCCGGTAGTCCTCGTGCCGGTCGACGCGCACGTGATGGTGGCGCGCCACCGTGAACCGTGCGAGCCACGCCGCCGTGCCCGACGGCTGATCGACGTCGGGATGGTGGAACCGCACCAGGACCCGCGGTGTCGAGGGCGCCACCGGGCCGCCAGCCGCGAGATACCGGCTGGCATCGACGTCCGACGCGTTCGAGCCCGGGGGCGCCACGAGCAGCACGAGGTCGGCCTGCCGAAGGAGGAATTCCGTCCACGCGTCCGGGACCGAGCCACAGTCGAACAGCGTGAACGTGGTGTGCTCCTCCTGCTCGAAGAGCCAGGCCTTCACACGGACCTGCGCGGCCGAATCGCGAAGCGGATCCGGCACGGGCCGGCCGAAGGTCGTCTCGAGATAGGACCCGTCGACGAGCTCCGTCGGCCCACCCACCTCGGTCAGCGCGCGCGACAGGGCCGCCACCCACTCCGGTGCCAGCGGGCCCTTGCCGACCGGCAACATGGCGATCGTGGACACCGGGGCCTCGGGCCGGTGGACGCGGGCAGCTCGCACGCTCTGCACGAGGCCGCGCACCATCTCGAGCGCCCCCCTCGGGTGCCGCTGGAGCAGCCAGTAGGCGTCCGCCTTGGACACGCGGATCAGCTCGGAGTCCCGCACGGCCCACACCGTGCCGTTGCGCGGCTCGCCGGCGAAGAGCGCCACCTCGCCGACCACGTCGGCGTGCCCGAGGTGACGGACCCGCTCCGGATGCCGCGCGGCCCGGGCCGCGAGCCGCCCGCGCACGACGACGTACAGATCCTCGGCCGGGTCCCCTTCGCGAAACAGCACCTCGCCGACCGACAGGCGCACCCAGTTGCTCTCGACGTCGAGCTCGCGGAGCGCATCGACGTCGAGGCCCGCGAACATCGGAACCGAAGCGAGGTACAGGCTGGGCAGGCGCCTGGCGGCGGCCTCCAGCAGGCTGCTGCGGGCCTGCGGATACGCCGCGAACAACCGCTCGAGGCTCGAGGCCGGGATCGTCAGCAGCCGGCAACCGTCCGCGCTCTCGGCGGTCGCCGATCGCGGCCGGTTGTAGAGGACGGCCATCTCGCCCACGACCTGGCCGGGGCCCAGCGTGTCCAGCGTGTGGGACTCGCCGGAGGGCAGCGCCACCACGACCTGCAGGCGGCCGGACTCGACCACGAACATGGCATCGCCCGGATCGCCCGCGCGGAAGACCAGCCCCCCGGGCGGCACGTCCACGGGCTCGACGGTGGAGGCGAGCAGCGTCAGCTCGGCCTCGGGCAGCGTCTGGAAGAGCGGGACGGACGACAGGAACGCGCGCATGCGCTCGGCCTGAGGAGTCGGGTCGGGATGGTCGGTCACAATCTGCCCCTGGAGGATGTGGGATGCGTGGCGTGTCAGCGCCATCCTATCGCAGGCCGCGCGCCTGGAGACCAGCGCTAGCCCGTGGTGCAAGCGGCTGTCATCGGGTCCTTCGTCGCGGGCTGCTAACCGCGGCCTGCGGGGTCGGATGCCGCGCTCCCGGCCATGCGCGAGCGCTGGTACGTCCGTCCCAGCAGGCCCCCGAGCGCCGTCATGATGTCGTCGGTCAGCTGCCGGCAGCGCCGCGCATCGTGGGCCGCGCCCGGATCGCGCGCCACCGAGATGGGATCACCCACGATGACCGCCGTCGGCCATCGCAGCCTCGGCCATCGGCGATCGCGCGGCCACGCCTCGAAGGTGCCCTTGAGGGCCACGGGGAAGACGGGCGCCCCCGTCAGGAACGCGAACAGCGCGACCCCGGTCCGGCCGGGCAGCAGCCGCCCGTCGGGTGTGCGCGTGCCTTCCGGATAGATGCCGAGGGCCAGGCCCCGCCCCAGCACCTCGAGCCCCGCTTCGAGCGAGTCCTCGTTCCCACCCGTCTCGCGATCGACGGGGATCTGCCCGCCGAGCGTCTCGAGGAACGCGCTGCCGATGCGCCCGCTGAAGAGGGTGTGCTTGCCCAGGTGAAAGAGCGGGCGGTGCAGGCACGCCACGACGAGAATCGGATCGATGTTGCTGGCGTGGTTCGACGCGAGGATGACCGGGCCCGTGCGCGGTATCTTCTCGATGCCCACCGCCGAGGTGCGGAAAGCCAGCCGCACGGGACCCGCCCCTATCAGCTGCACCAGCCGGTAGAACCAGATCGGATGCTCGACGTGCCGCCAGGCACGGACGGCCTCCTCACCGCGCATGGGTCGCCTCCACCGCCACCGCGACGACGTGGCCGGGACAGCCAACCGCCCGGACCTCGAAGGGCACGCGCGTCTCCGGCGTGCACTGGACGGACGCGCGTCCCGGGCCCTCGTCGTCACGACAGGTGACGTGTACCGCCGACAGCGGCAGGCGAAGGCCGCGCCGCACGGCCTTGAGCGCCGCCTCCTTCGCGGTCCACAACTGCAGGGCCCGCCGGTGCCGATCCTCCGCCCCGCCAAGGGACGCGAGGGCCTCGGCCTCCTCGTCGCTGAAGGCGAAGTCGACGAGCGCGGGATCGAGCGGCTGGTCGCAGGTCTCGATATCGATGCCCATCGCGCCCGTCCGCGCTCGCTCGAAGGCGAGGGCCGCCGCCATGGCTTGGGTGTGCGCGATCGACACGTCGAGGCCCGCCTCCCGGGCCGCGCCGCAGACGACAGGCTCCCCGCCGGGCGCCGGCAGGATCTCGATCTGCGCCAGGGGCGGAGGGGATGGCAGGAGGCTCGACAGTGCCATCTTCGAGGCCAGTCGGCCCGCCAGCCAGGCGGCACGACGTCGAGCGACCCGCAGGCGTGCCGCGTAGGCACGCTCCCCCGCTCCGAGCCAGGGAGCCGGCCATACCTCGTCGGCTCCGTCGGCCTCGCCGAAGCAGACAAACGCCAGCGCGGCCCCGGGGAGCCTCAGATGATCATCGAACTGGACAATCCGCAATCGACTCTCACCACCTGACCTGTGATCTTCCTCGCATAGTCGCTCCCGAGGAACAGCGCGCAGCCGGCCACATCCTCGGCCGAGATCGCCTCCCGGATGGCGGATCGCTCCGCGAAGGCCTGCTGGACGTGCTGCCATGCCGCGGAGGCGCAGGCCACCGGATCCGCGTCGTCGCCAAGCTGCCGCCGCGCGGTGTCCAGCGCGGCCAGCGCCACATCGTGCCGCAGCGCCCCGCGCAGGTCGCGCTGGCCCAGGAAGGCCATGAGGATGCCCGTCGCCGCGGGCGTCTCGATGGGACCGGGAGAGATCGCGTTGACGCGCACCCTCAGCTCGCCGAGCTCCAGCGCCAGGTAGCGCACCAGGCTCTCGAGCGCGGCCTTGGCGACGCCCATCATGCCGTACATCGGTTCCGCACGCTCCGACGCCTGGAAACTGAGGGTGATGACGCTCCCCCATTCCCGCAGGTACGGCTTGGCGTGCCGCACGACGCTTGCCAGCGACAGCGCGGAGATCCGCTGGCTCTGGGCGAAGGCCTCCGGCGTCGCGGCCGACGGAGGCTCGGTGAAGAGCTCTGGCGGCGCGAACGCCACCGCGTGGACCAGCACGTCGATGGGGGCGCCCCTGAATCGATCGAAGAACGCCTGCATCTCGGCGTCGTCGGTGACGTCGCAGCGCTGGCCCTGGACGTCGGCGTACTGCCGGAGCAGCATCCGCACACGGCTGAAGAACTTCTGCTGGTACCCGATCCAGACGGTCGCGCCGTGCGCGTGGAACGCGCGCGCGATGGCCCACGCGATGCTGCTCTCATCGGCGACGCCCAGCACGACGACGTTGCGGCCGCTGAAGTTCACGGCAGGTCCTCGCCCGCCGCGCCGTCCACCGTGCGCGCGACCGCGGCCAGTGGATTGACGGTATAGAAGCCCTCCATGCGGTCGTACAGCCGGCCGTCGTCGCCGAGCACGTCGATGTCGTACTCGATGCGAACCGGATCGACCACCGTCGGCACCGCCCGGACGACGAGGCGCGTGCCGGGCGGCGGGGTCCCGAAGTGATGGAGGGCACGGCAGCCATGCGGCAGCCCGAAGTTGCCGTGACGCAGGATCCCCCAGAGGCCAGCCGACTGGAAGGCGGCTTCCCGTGCGAACGGCATGGTGAGCAGATGGTGCCCGTTCAGGGACGGGAGGGCCCGGCCCTCGTCGAGCAGGGCCACCGACGCGACGACGCCCTGGCCATCCAGTCCCTCGACGCGCTCGATCACCCGGAACGTGGGCCCGTGAGGCAGCGCGCCGCCCTCTCCGTAGAGCGGGGGCACGGCCGTCTCCGCCGCGACGCCGGCCAGCGCGTGCGGATCGCCGCGTCCGGCCACCGGCGGACGCAGGCTCAGCAGGACCTCGCCGGTGTAGTGCTCCCGATCGGCGACGAGCACGCGGCCGTCGGGCCCGACGAAGTCGGACAGGACCTGGACGCGGACCATCCGCTCATCGTCGGTGTCGCCCGCGCGGGCCACGGCGCGGACCTTCAGGGCCACCGTGCGGCCCTTGAGGACCTTGATCGCGCGATGCAGCCGGAGATCCCGGATCCCCTTCAGGTGCAGGCCCGGAAACAGCAGGCTCGCGGCCTCGGCCATCATCTCGATGCCGAACACGGCCGGAACGAGGGGGGCCCCGTCGATGACGTGATCGCTCAGCCACCGATCGGTGGCGGGCTCCACCCGGACCCGCGCCGTCAGCCAGGCTCCGGGGGCGTGCGCCGTCACGCCCTCCACGAAGACGCCGACGCGTGCGGCATCCGCCGGGCCGGCGGGCACGCCGTGCAGCACCGCCGTCAGCTGGCCGTCCCGGTCGATGGGGAGGCCCATGCTGGCAATGACGACCTCTTCGGGCCCGCGTCCGTGGGCGACCTCCTCGTGGAAGAAACGCGCGCCCTCGGCCGGCGAGAGCGCCTCGAAGCCCTGTTGCTTCATGAACTCGATGACACCGGAGCGGGCGGCCAGGCCGACCTCGTCCCACCCGGTCCAGTCGATCGCCACGCAGCGGGACTCCGGCCGCGCCGCCTGCATGAGGCCGACGAAGCGTGCGAGCACCTCATTGCCGGCTGCGTAGTCGGCCTGTCCCGCATTGCCGAAGCGCCCGGCCACCGACGAGAACGCGGCGAGGAAGGTCAGAGGGACGCCGTCGAGGGCCTTGTAGACGTTGAAGATGCCCTCGGCCTTCACGCCGAACACGCGGTCGAAGGACTCGAGGGCCTTGTCCTCGATCAGCTTGTCCTCGATCGTGCCGGCGCCGAAGATGACGCCGTCGAGCCGGCCGTGCTGGCGGAGCACGCCCCGGACGAGGTTGCGCACGGCGGCCGCGTCACGCACATCGCACGCATGGTAGCTGGCGGCCGCGCCGGACGCCGTGCAGGCCTCCTGCGTGCGATAGGCCTCGATGGACTGCAGGACGGCCGTGTACCGGCGCTCGATCTCGACGGGCTTGACCCCGGTCACGCGCGCCTTCCAGCCCTGGGCGATCTTCCGCTTGAGCTGTTTGAGCCCGTCGGCATCGAGCGCGGCCAGTTCGGCGATGTTCGACGGCTGCGGGCGCGTGCCCACGAGCACGAGGCGCGCGCGACAGCGCCGGGCCAGATCCTTCACGACCGCAGCCGTTACGCCCCGGCTCCCGCCGAAGGCGACAATCACCGACTCGGCCCCGAGGGTCCGGACGGGCGCACCGGACAGATCCAGCGGCTCCTGCACCGCGCGTGGCACCAACCGCAGCCCGTCGCGGTAGGCGACCTCGGTCCGCGTGCCGCCCCGTTCGATCTCGCGCAGGACGGTGGCCGCCACGTGCGCGGCTTCGTCTCGCGTCGCGGGCCGTTCGACGTCGATGGCCTTGACCAGCGTCGTGGGCGCCTCGTGTCCGAGCGTCTTGATCAGCCCGGCGACTCCGGCACCGGCCGGGTCGAGGAGCTGTCCCCGCCAGCCGTACGGACCGGCCATGGCCGTCACCGCCACGGCGGCCTCCAGCTCTCCCTTGAGGGCCTTGATCGCCCGGAAGCTGGCCCCGACCTTGCGATCCAGGACCCCACGCCACGCCGCCGCATCGATCGCGGCGACCGCCGGATCGGTGGCGAGCGCATGGAGCAGCACGAGCGCGCGGATGCGCCCGAGGCGCGAGCGGACGGCCGCGAGGTCGCCAGCGGCCGCGAGGATCTCGACGCGCGCACCGGCAGCCCGCAGCAGGTCCGCCAGCGCCTCGGCCACGCCCAACCCGTCGTCGGTCACGAGCACGGTCCAGTCCGTGGACACGCGCACGCCGGCCGGCTCGTGCTCGATGGCGAGCGGGGCCCAGCGAACGCCCAGGCGACAGATGCCTGGCGGCGCGCCGTCTGGTGTTGCGATGCCAGCGGTCCCGGGCATCGCCGATGCGAGTACGGGTGCGGCCGCCGGGGCCGCGGCCGGGGTGACTCGGGCCGCGACGTACGCCACGACATGACGGATCGTCGGGAAATCCTTGACGCGCAGGTTCTGGTCGCGAGGCAGGTCGAACGCCTCGCGGAGGCGGGCCATGACCTGGGCCTGCTTGATGGTGTCGATACCCAGGTCGGCCTCGAGATCCAGGTCGAGATCGAGCGCCTCGCGCTCGTACCCGGTCTGCGACTCGAGAATGCCGAGGACCACATCCAGGATCCGGCCCTCCGTCGATGGTACCGCGGTGCCGGCCGGTGATGCCGCCATGTCGTGTGCCGGCGCGGCCGGCGCCGCGGCGGGCACAGGCGCGGTCGCGGCCGCGGGAGGCACGGTCGGTGTCGCAGGCGCCGCGAGCGGCGCCGCCGCCGGTGAGGTCGAGGCGCTCAATCGGGCCTGAACGAACTGCACGACGTGCCGCAGCGTCGGGAAGTCCTTGACCCGGAGCCCCTGCTCGCGCGGCAGGTTGAACGCCTCGCGCAGGCGGGCCATCACCTGGGCCTGCTTGATGGTGTCGATACCCAGGTCGGCCTCGAGATCCAGGTCGAGTTCGAGCGCGTCGCGCTCGTACCCGGTCTGCGACTCGATGATGCCGAGCACGACATCGAGCACGTGCGCATCCGTCGCTGTTGCGGGCGCGGTGGCCGCCGCGGCGGGCGCGGGCGCGGGAGCGCGCGGCGGGACCGCGGATGCCGAGGCTTCGCTGGCCGGGACGGCGGCGGCGACCGTCGCCACGGGCGTGCCCGTCCGGCTTTCGACGTATTGCACGACGTGGCGCAGCGTCGGGAAGTCCTTGACCCGCAGGTCCTGATCCTTCGGGAGACCGAAGGTCTCCCGCAGGCGTGCCATCACCTGCGCCTGCTTGATGGTGTCGATGCCCAGATCGGCCTCGAGATCCAGGTCGAGATCCAGATACTGCCGCTCGTATCCCGTCTTCTCTTCGATGATCGCCAGCACGCGGTCGTGAACGTCCCGGGGCGGGGCGGGCGGGGGCGCCGGCACGGGTGCCGGCCTGGAGGCCTGCGCGCGGCCGGCCGCGGCCGCCGGCCCTGCGGCGACCGGCGGCGGCGTAGTCGGCGCCGGCGGCGTCACGCGCGGCGACGGAGCCGTCGGTCGAGCCTCCGGCCGTGCAGGCGGCTCGGCCGTGGCCGCGCCTTCGACCTGCAGCACGCGCTTCACGACCGCGACACGCGCGCCGGGCACGCCGGTTACCGCCTCGAGCCACGCCCCGTATCGCTCCTCGGAGGTCACGCGATCGGCCGCGCGCGTGACGACCCGCGTCATCCACATCGCCACCTGCGATCCGAAGCCTGCGGCGAAGCGCAGCGCGTATTCGCGATCGGTCGGGCCGCCCTTGCTCAGGTTGATGCCGGCCAGGTCCGGATCGACCTGGGTGGAGTGCAGCACGGGCGGCACCTTGCCCGCCTGCAGCGCCCGCATGATGATGGCGTCCTCGAGGCTGGCTCCCTGGGCGTGGCCGGTCGCGCACTTGGTGTTGACGACGAGGACATCGCGCCAGTGGTCGCCGAACACCTGCTTCAGCATCCGCCCCTCGACGGCGCCGATGCCGCCGCTCGGCGACGTGAACGTCTCGTGCGATCCGTAGACGAGGTTCGGGGCAATCTCCCGTCCCTCGATGCCGTGCCGCGCCCGCATGATCTCGAGGAACGACGCGACCTCCGCGGCCACGTGATCGGCATCCGGCCGCGTCGGGTGCGACGCGCTGTTGGAACAGCGCACGCCGAGCAGCTCCGCCACGGGCTCGAGCCCGCGCTCGCGGGCGGAGCGTTCGGATTCCACGACGAAGCCGACGGCGCCCATGCCGATGATCATCCCGTGGCGGCGCCGGTCGAACGGGAGGGCGGCCTCGGCCACCTCGCGATCCGTCGCCGCCGCACCCGCCGCCAGGAATCCCGCGCCAATCCACTCGAACAACACGTCCGAGCTCACGTCGTCGGCCGCCAGCACGACGACGCGCCTGGCGCGGCCGCACCGGATCATGTCCTCCGCGGTCGCCAGCGCGGCCGCCGTCGAGCAGCACGCGGCGTTCACCATCAGGTTGGGCCCGCGCGCCCGCACGAGTTGCGCGAACCGCGCGTTGCCCATGCACACGTAGTCGGCCACGAAGTTCCGGTTGAAGCGGTAGGGCTCGCCCGCCCCATCGAGCGCGCGAGCGCGCCGCTCACCGACGAACCACTGGTCCGCCTCGAGGCGCTCGCCCTCGCTGCGGGCCGCGTCGAGGCGCGTCAGGTACTCCTCGCGAAGCGCCCTGGCGCCGACGGCGCCGTGCGTCGCCTTGTAGTAGCGTCCGAGCTCGGCATAGAGCGTGTTGTGGCCAGGAAAGGCCGACGCGAACACGACGCCCGTGTCGTCCTGGAGGGGCGGAGGCAGCATCCATCCGGCACGCAGGGATCCGCCGCGCGAGGTGCGCTTGTAGGCCCGCTGCAGCGGGATCCGCGCGTCACGCAGGCTCTCGAGGCCCGCCGCGACCGCCAGCTGATACGAGATGTCGGCGTTGGCGAGCCACTCGTCCTCGAGTCCGAAGTCATCGCGAAGATCGAACGCGCCACGCTGGCCGGCCAGCTTGACGGAATCCTCGCGGCTCGTGACCTCCGCCAGGTGGGGCTCGCCATCCTCGGTCTTCACGAGGCGCGTGATGCGCTTGGCGACCAGCCGGTCCTGCAGCACGTCGGGCACGGGCTCGATGAAGCACGAACCGGCGAGCAGCCGATCGAACCCCTCGTCGGAGAAGACACGCGCGGCCTTGCCCGGCAGGCCGACCGACACGCCCGTGATCCACAGACGATCGGCTGGCTCGCCGGTCGGCCCCGTCCTCGCACGAACCGGGGCGCCCCCGGCCGGGGAGGCCGACGCGACGCCCGAGGAGCCGTCCACGTGGCGGCCGACGTCGATGATCGCGCACTGGGCGACGAATCGATCGAACTGCGCCAACTCGCCGAACTTGGGATGGTTGACGAACAGGGCCCGATGCGGACGGCTCGCGCCGAGGATGTCGGCGACGAAGCCGGCGAGCGCGTGCCTGGGCCCCACGTCGATGAAGGTCCGGACGCCGTCGGCATGCAGCCGAGCCACCAGTCCCACGAAATCGACGGGCGTCGTGAGCTGGCTCACCAGGTTGGCGCGCACGCGGTCCGCGCAGTCCCGGCCTGGCTCGTAGTACTGCAGGTCCACGCTGGAGAGCACCCGTGTGGACGGCGGGCGCACGTCGAGCGCGGAGACGGCCTGTTCCATGCGGCCGCGCACCGCCTCGGCCACGCGCGAGTGAAAGGCGCCGGCGATGGGCAGGACCCGGCACTCGATGCCCTGGGCCTCGAGGCGGGAGACGGCCTCGCGAACCGCGGGCTCTTCGCCCGAGATGACCGTCTGGGTCGGGCAGTTGCGGTTGGCGACGGCGACATAGCCGGACACGTCGCGCAGGACCCCTTCGACCGCATCGGCCGGCGCGGTGGCCATCGCCATGCGGCCCGCGTCGCCGGAGCGCTCGGCCAGCTCCCGGAACGCCTCGCCGCGCGCGTGCGCCGCCCGGACCGCCTGGCGGAAATCGAGGGCGCCGGCGGTGACCAGGGCGGCGTACTCGCCCAGGCTGTGGCCGGCGACGACCTCGAGGCCAACAGCGTGGGTCGCAAGCAACCGGGCGAGCGCGACCTCGGCCACGACGAGCACCGGCTGCAGGACATCGCTGCGCGCCGACAACTCGCCCTCGACCGACGCCCGCTCCTCCGCGGACCGCGTCGCCGTGAACACGAGCTGCTCGTAGGTCCGCCCCAGGACGTCCCGCAGCACGTCGTTGGCCTCGGCGAGGGTGTCGCCGACGACGGCGTACTCGGCCGCGAGGTCGCGCAGCATGTCCGCGTACTGCGCGCCCTGCCCCGGAAACAGGCCCGCCACGCTTCCCCGCTCGCCCGGCAGCCCTTCGGACGTGGCCACGCCCTGGGCGTCCAGCACCGGCGACCGCCGGCCGGGATGCAGGTGCGTCGAGATCAGATCGACCTGGGCCTGGAACTGCTCTCGCGTGCGCGCCACGAAGGCGAGCCGCGACGTACCCGATCCCGCGTGGCGCCCGTCAGGAAAGGCGAGCCGACCGACCGAGGCGAGCAGATCTGCGTGCGAGGCGCCGGCGGCGACGAAGACGTGGTCTCGGACCGGCGCCACGGCAGCCATCACGTGCGCCGCGCCGCCGGTCGTGACGAGCGCGGGCGCGCGGGCCATGAGCGCCCGGTGATACTCCGGCACGAACTCCTCCACGACGACGTGCCAGTTGGTGCCACCGAACCCGAACGCGTTGATGGCGCCGCGCCGCGGCTCGCCGTCGGCCGGGCGCGGCCAGGGTGCGGGCGTGGTCACGAGCTCGAAGGGACCGGACGCCAGGCCGTCGATGGGTGAGGCCACGGCCGGCATGGGGGGCAGCGTCTTCCGGTCGAGGCCGAGCACGGTCTTGAGCAGCCCCGCGGCCCCCGCCGCCGACATGGTATGGCCAATCTGCGCCTTGACGGATCCGATGCCGAGACGCCCGTCACGCCGGTCGCCGAACACACGGCGGAGCGAGTCGATCTCGGCCGCGTCCCCGACGGGTGTCGAGGTCGCATGGCACTCCACGTACTGCACGCTGGCGGACGGCAGGCCCGCATCCGCGTATGCGCGCGAAAGCGCCAGGGCCTGGCGCGCGGAATCGGGTGCGTACATCGAGTGGCCGCGCCCGTCGGTGGAAGCGCCCACTCCGCGGATGACGCCGTACACGCGATCGCCGGCGGCCAGCGCGTCGCTCAGGCGCTTGAGCACGAAGGCCGCCGCACCCTCACCCGCCACGAAGCCGTCCGCACCCGCGTCGAACGGACGGCTGCCGGTGGCCGAGAGCGCGCGCGCCTTCGACGCCACAATCGCCAGGTGCGGCGTGACGCCCCCGCCGACGCCGCCAGTGACGACGGCATCCCACTTGCCGGACTGGAGCCCGCGAACCGCCACCGTCACGGCCGCCAGCGACGATCCGCAGGCCGCATCCACGGTCATGTGCGTCCCCATCAGGTCCAGCGCCTTGGCGATCCGTGCGGGACCAATGGACGTGGCGATGCCGACGATGGTGTCCTCGGTGACCGGCGGCCGATGCCCGGTCAGCGTCCGCACCAGATCCCCGCCCAGCCGCTCCGCCAGATCCTCCGCAAGGCCCGTCCCGCGCGCGGCGCGCCTCAATGCGGCTTCGGCACGTCGCGCGGACGTCCTGGCCACCACCGACCAGACCAGCTCACGGTTACCGCCGCTGTCGCCGAAGATCACCGCGGTCCGCTGGCGCACCTCCGGCGAGGCCAGGATCTGCGTGGCGTCGATCGCGCGGAGCGCGCTGGCGAACAACTGCATCTGGCCCGGGTCCACCTGCGTGACCGTCGCAGGCGACAGCCGCAGGCGCCTGACGTCCACCGGCGGCCGCGGCGTGAAGCCGCCCACCCGTCCATGGCTCTTGTCCGGTGCGTCCGGATCGGCGTCCACGTACAGGTCGGGCTGACCGTCCCAGCGATCCTGCGGCACGTCGGTGATGGCCGACACTCCCCCCACGAGGTTGTCCCAGAACGTCTCCACGTCGGGCGCCTTCGGCAGGCAGGCGCCGAGACCCACGATGGCGATCGGCTCGCGCGACGGCAGTGGCGGCGCGGGCGGTTGCGCCGACGGGAGATGCCAGCGATCGTCGAACGCCTCGAGCGTGAGGTGGAAGTTGCTGCCGCCGAAGCCAAAGGCCGAGACGCTGGCTCGCCGCGGCAGCCCGTCCCGGTTGGGCTCCCACGGGCGCGGCGTGGTCACGATCTCGAAGGGCAGCGTCTCCCAAGGAATGGCCGGACTCGGATGCGTGTGGTTGATGGTGGGGGGCATCACCTTGTGGTGCAATCCGAGCACGGTCTTGATCAGGCCCGCGGCCCCGGCGGCCCCCATCAGATGCCCCACCTGTGACTTCACGGCCGTGATGGCGAGCCTCTGGCCGGGAGCCAGACACGGGCCGAACACGTCGTGCACGGATTGGAGCTCGGCGGGATCGCCGACGGGGGTGCCGGCGCCGTGGGCTTCGAGCAGCTGCACGGTGCCCGGCGAGTAGCCGGCCTGCTCGAAGGCCCGCCTCATCGCCAGGGCCTGCGCCTCCGGGTTGGGCGCGCCAATCCCCTTCTTGCGGCCGTCACTCGATGACCCGACCCCTCGAATGACGGCGCGCACCCGATCCCCGTCGCGAAGCGCTTCGTCCAACCGCTTCAGGACCAGCACGCCTGCGCCCTCGCCCAGCAGGAACCCGTCGGCCGCTTCGTCGAACGGGCTGACACGCCGCGTCGACAGGCCGCGGAACTTGCTGAAGGCCACGAAGAAGGACGGGCCCATGTGGGCGTGCGCACCGCCGCACACCGCGAGGTCGAAGTCACCGGCGCGCAGGCCGTCGACGGCGCTGTCGACCGATGCCAGGCTGGCCGCGCACGCCGCGTCGACGACGTAACTGGGGCCGTGGACATCGAGGAAGTTGGCCACGCGCCCCGCCACGACGTTCGGGCACAGCCCGGCAAACGTGTCTTCGTTGACATCCACCAGGCCACGCAGGTATTCCTCGCGGACGGCGGCCAGCATCGGGCCACGGCGATCGGCCGCGATGCCGTGTCGATCGAAGGCCTCGAGGAGCGCGCGCTCGACGAGGGGCAGCTGGACGCGCTGCACGAGTCGCTCCTCGTTTTCGAGCCTGCCGCCGCCCACCCCCAGGATGACCGCCGTGCGATCCCGATCGAACGGACGCCGATCGAGGCCGGCGTCGGCGATCGCCTCGCGCGCAGCCGTGAGCGCGTACTGCTGTGCGCGGTCCATGACCCTGGCCGTTGAAGGTGGGATGCGGAAGCCGCGGCCGTCGAAGCGCCAGTCGGCGATGAAGCCGCCGACCTTGGAATACGTGCGGTCGGGAGCGTCCGGATCGGCATCGAAGAAGACCTCGGGATCCCACCGCGCCGGATCCACCTCCGAGATGCCCGACACTCCGGCACACACGTTCGACCAGAAGGACTCGACGTCCGGCGCGCCTGGGAACGTGCACCCGATACCGATGACGGCAACGGGTGTGCGAGGGGTGAGGGGCTTGCTCCGGGCGTCCATCGGCGTCCTCGTTCGAGATGCGACCGTCTCGAGGGCCACACCTTAGCACACGGCTCGGCTGGCCGCACCCGCGATCAGGATCCGCGACCAGGGCCCGGCGCCGGCCATGGGACGAAGGCCGTGGTTTTTGCGATGATGGCAGGGACTGCGCTGTTTTTGAGCCAACCGTGCCAGGCCCCGGAGGACCATCGTGAGTGAACAGGACGAAGATTTTGCCGCGCTGTTCGAGGCGTCGCTGAAGGCGAAGCCCGTCGCGAAGGGACAGGTCGTCGAGGGCACGATTGTGAAGATCGGCGCCGAGGTGGCGCTGGTGGACGTCGGGGGGAAGAGCGAGGCCGTCATCGACACCGCCGAGCTGAAGGACGATCACGGTGCCCTCGATGTCGAGGTTGGCGACCGCATCCAGGCCACCGTCATCTCGACCTCCGGCGGCGTGACGCTCTCGCGGAAGCTCGCGCGCCGGGCCGCGACCGACCGGCAGATCGAGGACGCGTACCATGCCGGCCTCCCCGTCGAGGGCGCCGTCCAGGGGGTCAACAAGGGCGGCTACGAGATCCGCATCGGCCACAGCCGCGCGTTCTGCCCCCTCTCGCAGATCGACAGTGCCCGCACGATGGACCCCGCCGTGCACGTCGGGCAGCGCTACACGTTCCGGATCGTCGAGTACACGGACGGCGGGCGAAACATCGTTGTCTCGCGCCGTGCGTTGCTCGAGGAGGCACAGCAGGCACGCGCCGACGAAGTGCGCCTCGCGGTCGTACCCGGCGCCATCCTCCGCGGGCGCGTGGTGTCGGTGCCCGCCTTCGGCGCCTTCGTGGATCTGGGCGGCGGCGTGCAGGGACTGGTCCACATCTCGGAGATGGGCTGGTCGCGCGCGACCGACGCCTCCGAGGTGGTCTCGCCCGGCGACGAGGTGACCGTCAAGGTGCTGCGCGTGGACGAGGCCACGGGCAGGATCGCGCTCAGCCTCAAGCAGGCCACGGACGATCCGTGGGCCACCGTACCGGAGCGTTACGAGACGGGCCAGGTGCACACGGGCCGCGTCACCCGCGTGGCGGACTTCGGCGCGTTCGTCGAATTGGAGCCGGGCGTGGAGGCCCTCGCGCACGCCTCGACGTTTCCGCCCACGGGCCGGCGCGACGGCTGGGCGCAATCAGTGCCGGTCGGGACGACCGCGGCGTTCGAGGTCCTGAGCGTCGAGCCGGACAAGCGGCGCATCGGCGTGGCCCTGGTGCCGGACGGCTCGACGCGTGCCGCCGGCGCGATCGGCGCCTCTGAGGACATCGTCCCGGGAGCCCGGCTGACCGGTACGATCGATCGCCACGAGCGCTTCGGCGTCTTCGTCTTCCTGGCGCCCGGCCGCGTCGGCCTGATGCCGATCGAGGAGACCGGCGTGGACAGGGACGCCGATCTCGCACGGGTGCTGCCGGCCGGCAGCGCCATCGAGGTGATCGTCCAGGAGGTGGATCCCGCGAACCGGCGGATCCGCCTCAGCCGGAAGGCCGTGTTCGAGGCACAGGAACAGGCCGAGGTGCGCGAGTACGCCGCGCGCCAGGACGCGCCGCCCTCCGAGAGACTGGGATCGCTCGCCGACAAGCTGAAGGGCGCCTGGGGGAGGCGATAGGCCGCATCTGCGGCC